>JAAWKH010000022.1 GCA_022797295.1 Peptococcaceae bacterium | reverse complement strand
CGCGGCTAGTTGAAATGGTTCTCACTAAGCTCTGTCTGCGTCCACTAAAGTGGACTTGCCAATCGCTAAGTGTTCACACAGAATTTAAGGCGGCGTTTCATTTGAAAACACCGCCTTAAATTGCTTAGTTTTATATTTCTTGTTTAGCCAATTTAGCCGCCAAAGCTTCCGCCACACACGGCGCAACAATGCTGTCCGGCAGATAGCCCAGCTTGCTGAAATTTTTTACAATACTGGAACTGACAAACTGATATTCCGGCGCTGTCATCAAAAACAGCGAGTCAATCTCCGGGGCCACGTTTTTGTTCATCAGGGCTATTTGAAATTCATTGTCAAAATCAGAAAGCGCGCGCAAACCGCGAATAATCACCTCCGCGCCCTCCTGCCGGCAAAACTCCACCAGCAGACCGGAAAACTGCTTAACCTCCACATTAGGCAGTTCAGCCACAGCCTGGCGAGCAATCTCCACCCGCTCCTGAGCCGTGAAAAAAGTTTCCTTGTAATTGTCCACCGCAATAGCCAAAATCAGTTTATCAAACAAATGTGCAGCACGGGTTAAAATATCCTGGTGTCCTAGGGTTATCGGGTCAAAGGTTCCGGCATAAACAGCAATTTTCATTAGTTTTTCTCCTAAAAAGCTAATTTAAGATGAATATTTTGTAGCAAAATCAGGGAGAACAGCCTGAAGCGACTATTCAAAAGATGAGCGTTTAGCGACAGCCAATAGGTCGTTGATAAATGCTCAGATTTGGGTGCGTCGCAAGCGAAAGGAGGGAGACGTACCAAGAATACGTTGACCGACTTGAGACGAAGCGACAAGCCAAAAGATGAGCGTTTAGCGACATCCTATAGCCTAACCGAATAGCTCTTTACACATCTTCCCCAAATTCTGCACATCGTTTTCATAGGCCGTTTTTTTGGAAGCGTCGTAAATCAAAGCCGCCGGGTGATACAACGGATAAACCGGCAGATTATACTTCTCCCAAACAAAAACCTTGCCGTGATACTGCCCCACCGAGGCATTTTTGCCCACCACATAGGACAACGGCACGCCGCCCAGCGTCACCAGCAGCTTGGGCCGCAACAGCTGCAACTCCAGCTCCAGCCAAGGCGAACAGGTTCTAATCTCATCCAGCGTGGGCTTGCGATTGGCGTAATTACCATAAATGCCCTTGTTGGATGGGCGAGTGGGCCGGCATTTTACCACATTGCTGATATAAACCTCCTCGCGCTTCAAATCCGCCAGGCGCAGGAAGTCGTCCAAAATACCGCCTGCCTGGCCGCAAAAAGGCCGACCCTCCTGATCCTCCCGGCCGCCGGGCGCCTCGCCCAGCATAAAAATCAGAGGATCCTTGCGATATTCCCCGGCCACAGCCTGAGTGCGAGTTTCACAAAGAGAACAACGGCGGCATTCCTTCAGCGCCGTCAGCCAAACGGGAAAAGTTAAAGGCTGCTTTTCAGCTTGCAAGTTTTCTGGCGTCATTTTAATCACCCAATTTATATTTCTAACTTTATTAGTCCTCGTAGCCCGGAGCCACCGCCACCGGTTGCGGCTCGCCGCCAATCAAACGGCCGGCAGCCTCCTGCGGGAACAGTTGAGCGCGCACCCGCATTGGCAAAGCGAAAATGTTGATGAAACCGCCAGCGTCTGCCTGGTCGTAAACATCGTCAGCGTCAAAGGTGGCAAAATCCTGGCTGTAAAGCGAATAGGGGCTGGTGGCGCCGGCCGCACTTATATTGCCTTTGTAAAGCTTCAAACGCACCTTGCCGGTCACAGTCTTTTGAGTGGAATCGACAAAAGCGTCCATTGCCTCACGCAGGGGCGTAAACCAAATGCCGTCGTAAACCAACTCAGCATAGCGCAGGGCCAAGCCCTCTTTGTAATGCAAAGTCAGCCGGTCCAGACACAGCTCCTCCAGCTTTTGGTGCGCATAGTACAAAATGGTGCCGCCGGGAGTTTCATAAACGCCGCGTGATTTCATACCAACCAAGCGGTTCTCCACCATATCCTCCACGCCAACGCCGTTGGCCGCGCCTTTTTCATTCAGATACATAATCAAATCAGTCGGGGAAAAGGTTTTGCCGTCCACCTTGGTGGGAATGCCCTGCTCAAACTCAATTTCCAGATAGGTGGGCTCGTCCGGGGCCTGCTCCGGCGGCGTGCAGATAAGCAACATTGAGCTTTTCGGCTCATTGGCCGGATCCTCCAAATCCATACCCTCATGGCTCAAATGCCACAGGTTGCGGTCCATTGAATAGTTGTTTTCCTTGGTGACCGGCAGCGGAATATCATGCGCAGCAGCATAATCCACCTCCTGCTCACGGGATTGAATATCCCATTCCCGCCAAGGAGCGATAATCTTCAAATCCGGGGCCAAGGCTTTCACCGCGGCCTCAAAGCGCACCTGGTCGTTGCCTTTGCCGGTTGCGCCGTGGGCAATGGCCACCGCGCCCTCCTTGCGGGCAATCTCCACCAGGCGGCGGGCAATCAGCGGGCGGGCAAAGGAAGTACCCAGCAAATATTTGCCCTCGTAAACAGCGCCGGCTTTCATTGTGGGATAAATATAATCGGTGACAAACTCATCCCGCAAATCCTCAATATAAAGTTTGGCCGCGCCGGTTTTAATCGCCTTTTCTTTCAGCGGAGCCAGCTCCTCGCCCTGGCCAACGTCGGCGCTCATTGCAATAACATCATAGCCGTAATGCTCTTTCAGCCACGGAATAATAATCGAAGTATCCAAACCACCGGAATAGGCCAGCACAACCTTTTCTTTCTTCTCACTCATTTATATAACAGCTCCTTTTTTTTACATTATTTTACTTTTTTGTCTATATTTTACAACAAATCAACAAGTTTTACAATATATTTTTCAAATTTATTTCATATTAAAAAGCCTGGCATTTGCAGCTCCCGGCAAAGATATGTTAAATCCACCGTCCACAGCCGCCCGCGCTGCAAAACCGCCGCCAAATCCGCTTTGGCGGCCTCGTCGTCGCCCACCCAATGCCAGCGATAAGCCCTGGACACCTGGTAAATATCCTGATTTTCCTCATCCAGCTCCAGCAGACGCGTCAGGTCGGCAATATGCCGCTGATAGCGTTTGCTGGTGCCGGTGGTGGGGCAGCGAGCCCGCAATGCCCAAACATTGTCCGGCTCAAGCTCCAGGGCGCAGCTTAAATCCCTGTCCATCTCCGGCCGGCGGTTGCGCCCCTGCTTCAAATTTTCCAGCTGACACCAGCAAAAGGCCCGCAGCAGATAAAGCGCCGCCAGATTGCTATTAAGCCGAATAGCCTCCGTCAGCAGAGGCAACGCCTCCGCATATTGGCCGGCCTCAATCAGCTTGGCAATCTCCGCATACTCCGCCGGCAAAGTCTTTGCCCTTTGCCGGGCGTAGGCTGCGTCGGTCAGAGCGTCCGGCAAAATTGGCGTGTCCACCGGCAGTTGAGTATAGGCAATGGCCGGCAAAGGCAGCTGTGGCGGCACAACTTTGGCCGCAGTATGATCCCACTTAACAGCATTATCAGCCTGATGGCCATATTCCGGCAGAGCCGCCTCCGGCGGCGGACAAAGCTGGTCATATTCAAAACCCAACGCCCGCATAAAATCCGCCAGCTGCCAGCAATCACCAATCACAAAGTCATCGCCGGGGCAGGCAAACTCTCCCATGCGCGTCTCCGCCCAAGGTTGCAGATAAGGCTCCACAGCCTCAGGGGGCACCTTAAAGCAATGAGCAATGGCCACGGCGTTGCCGGGCCTGGCCGGCGGCCTGCCAGGCTTAAAGTAATCCGGCAGGCTGTCAAACATATCCAGAACCCTACCCGCCTGGGCCAGCTCATAACCCCAAAAATCGTCGTCATAGATGTACAGCAGCAGCACCGGGCAAGTCAGCAGCGGCGAAATAGCCTCCCAAACGAAATAACCCAGACAATCATCGTTGAGCAGCACCGCCGGGCCTTTGGCAAAGGTGTGCCAGCTGCAATCATCCAGCCGCAAATTAGTTTGCCGATCCGCCGCGCAACGCCAAACCGCCTGTTGGCATTGCTTTTCCGCACCGCCGGGAAACAGCAGCGCGTGCAAAAACAGACCCATCCTGGCACCTCCTCAAACCGGCTTTAGGCCAGCAGCAACGCCATAACCGCCATTTGCGCATAAAGCCGGTTTTCCGCCTCATCGAAGATTTCCGGGTGCGCTTCAAACACCGCCTCGGTTATTTCCTCGCCCCGGTGAGCCGGCAGACAATGCAGCACCATTGCGCCAGGATTGGCCACCGCCATCAGCTCGTCGTTCACCTGATAAACGCCGCCAAAAATCTTCTCCCGCTCGGCCTTTTCCGCCTCCTGACCCATAGAAGCCCAAACATCGGTGTAAATCACATCCGCACCGGCCGCAGCCGCCATTGGGTCGGCCAGCACAGCCACGCTGCCGCCGCTCTCCTTTGCCGCAGCCTGCGCCCGGGCCAGCACCGCCGCGTCCGGCTGGTAACCATCCGGGCAAGCCACCGCCACATGCATACCCATACGCGCGCCGCCGTTCATTAAGGAGTGCGCCATATTGTTGCCGTCGCCGATAAAAGCCAGCTTCAAACCAGCAAGTTTACCCTTGTGCTCTCGGATAGTCTGCAAATCTGCCAACACCTGACAGGGGTGCAGCAGATCCGTCAACCCGTTAATCACCGGAATGTCCGCATATTGCGCCAGCTCCAGCACAATATCATGGCTGAAAGTTCTAATCATCAGCCCGTTCAGAAAGCGGGAAAGCACCCGCGCGGTGTCCTTAATCGGTTCGCCGCGGCCAATTTGCAGGTCATTGCTGGAGAGGAAAAGCCCCTGGCCGCCCAGATAATAAATGCCCGCCTCAAAGGAAACCCGCGTGCGGGTGGAACTCTTTTCAAAAATCAGCCCCATAGTTTTGCCCTGCAAATAGGGCGTGGGACGGCCGGCCTTGTGCTCCGCTTTCAGATAATCGGCCACTTCCAGAAAATATTGTAAATCCTCGGTGGTGTAATCCAACAAGGAAAGAAAATCTCGCCCGGCATAATCCTTTTTCAACTGCATAGCCGTCATTATTGCAGCACCTCCTGTAAGGCAGCGTCCAACACTGCTATAAATTCATCCACCTCCGCGTGGCTAACGTTCAGCGGCGGAATCAGCCGCAACACCGTGCCGGCGGTGCAGTTCAGCAACACGCCCCGGCGCAGGCAGGCCTGCACCACGTCAGCGCCGGGGCGGTCCAGCTGCACGCCAAGCAGCAAGCCCTGGCCGCGTACCTCCTTAATGCAAGGATACTTCGCTTGCAGCCCGGCCAGCTTTTCGCACAGATACTCGCCCAGCATAGCCGCCCGGAAAGGAATATCCTGCTCCAACATAATTTTCAACACCGCCAAACCGGCCGCGCAAACCAGCGGATTGCCGCCAAAGGTGGAGCCGTGGTCGCCCGGCTGAAAAGCCGCCGCCACCTTATCGGTGGTCAAAAAGGCCCCAATGGGCGCGCCGCCGCCCAACGCCTTGGCCAGCGTCATAATATCCGGCGTCACGCCGGCGTGTTGATAGGCAAACAGCTTGCCTGTGCGCCCCAAGCCGGTTTGCACCTCATCATAAATCAGCGCAATGTCCCGCTCATCGCAAAGCTGGCGGATTTGGCGCAAATATTCCGGGTCCGCCGGGAAAACGCCGCCCTCGCCCTGCACCGGCTCCAGCATAATAGCGCAGGTTTGCTCGGAAACCGCAGCTTGCAAAGCCGGCCAATCATTAAACGGCACGTAAGTGAAGCCCGCCGCCAGCGGTTCAAACCCCTGGTGCATCTTTTCCTGCCCGGTGGCCGTCAAGGTGGCCAAGGTGCGGCCGTGGAAACTGCTGTTCATCGTGATGACTTGCTGGCGTTCCGGGCGGCCTTTATAAATAGCATATTTACGGGCCAACTTCAGCGCGCCCTCATTGGCCTCCGCACCGCTGTTGCCAAAGAAAACCTTATCAAAGGCGGAATTTTCCACCAACACCTCAGCCAGCCGCACCTGCGGCTCAATCCAATAAAGATTGGAGGAATGAATCAGCTGGGTCGCCTGCTCCGCCAAAGCCGCCGCCACATAAGGATGTGCATGGCCCAACGCGTTTACGGCAATGCCGCTGACAAAATCCAGATATTTGTTGCCGTCGGCGTCAAAAACGTAGCTGCCCTCGCCCCGCACCATCGCAATGGGCAGGCGGTTGAAAACATTCAGGCAGTATTTTTGGCCTTTGGCGATTATTTCTGCATTATTCATAATTAACTAACTCCTTACTTATTTATAACCATGGTGCCAATGCCTTCCTTAGTGAATATCTCAAGCAAAAGGCAATGCAGCACCCGGCCATCCAAAATATGCACGCTGCCCACGCCTTGTTTAACGGCATGCACGCAGCAGTCGATTTTGGGCAGCATACCGCCGGCAATCACGCCCTGCGCTTTCAAGCCCTCCACCAGGCGCACCGGCAAAATAGAAATCAGCGAGCTTTTATCCTTGTAATCACGATAAAGCCCCTCCACATCGGTCAGCAACATCAATTTTTCCGCTTGCAGGGCCGCGGCCACCCGCCCGGCCACCAAATCGGCATTCACATTCAAGCTTTCGCCCTTGCGGTCAACCGCCACGGGAGAAATCACCGGGATATAACCCTGATCCAGCAAGGAGTTCAGCAAATCCACGTTGACGCTTTCCACCTCGCCAACCAGGCCCAAGTCCATCATCTGCTGGCCGCCGTCTGGGGTGGGAATGCGCGCCCGCTGCTTGTGCGCCAGCAGCAAATTGGCGTCTGCGCCGGAAAGGCCCACAGCAGAACCGCCGTTTTGGTTGATGTACTTTACAATGCTGCTGTTCACCTTACCGGTCAGCACCATCTCCACCACTTCCATCACATTTTCATCCGTCACACGTTGGCCGTTGACGAACTCTACCTTCATGCGCATTTGCTCCATAACGCTGTTGATGTCCGGCCCGCCGCCATGCACCAAAACCGGGCGCATGCCAACCAGCTGCATCAGCACCACGTCTTTCAGCACGCCCTCTTTTAGCTCCTCGCTGAGCATAGCGTTGCCGCCGTATTTAATAACCACCGTTTTGCCGTGGAAGCGTTTGATATAGGGCAAGGCTTCCACCAAAATACTTGCTTTGTCGATAGCTGAGATGTCCTGCATACCATTCTCCTCCTTATTAAATATATTTTAACTGCGGTAGTCCGCGTTGATATTCACATATTCGTGGGACAAATCACAACCCCAGGATGTGGCCTGATATTCGCCGCTGCCCAAATCCAAATTGATGAGGATTTCCCGCTCCTGCAAAATCTGCTTGGCCGCTTCCTCGTCAAAAACCAAACCGCTGCCAGCGCGCATCAGCTCAATTTCCCCGGCCGCGCTTTGCAAACGCAAATTCACTTTGGCCGTATCAAACTGCGCCCCGGAATAACCCGCCGCGCAGGCAATCCGGCCCCAGTTAGCATCCTCGCCGTAAAAGGCCGCTTTCACCAGGCTGGAGCCGACCACAGCCTTAGCCGCCAGCCGCGCGTCCTGCAAGCTGGGCGCGCCGCAAACCTGACATTCCAACAGCTTGGTTGCGCCCTCGCCGTCATAGGCCATCAGGCGGGCCAGCCGCGCCGCCACCAGCGTCAGGACCTGCACAAATTCCGCATAGCCGGCGCCGCCGGCCTGCACGGTTTCATTGCCGGCCTGGCCGTTTGCCAAAACCAGCATGCTATCGTTGGTGCTGGTGTCGCCGTCCACCGTCACCATATTAAAGCTAGCGTCGGCCGCCTCTTTCACAGCCTGCTGCAAAGCGGCCGCTTCAATTTGCAAATCAGTGGTGATAAAGCACAGCATTGTTGCCATATTGGGATGAATCATACCGCTACCCTTAGCGATACCGCCCACCGTCACGGTTTTACCCTGATATTGATAGCTTACCGCCGTTTCCTTGCAATACAAATCGGTAGTCATAATCGCCTCTGCCGCCGCTTGCCCGCCCTGGGTGGAAAGCTGCGCCGCGCAGGTTGCAATGCCCTCGCGCAGCAACGGCATTGGCAGCTGAACGCCGATAACCCCGGTGCTGCAAACCAGCACCTGCTCCGGCGGGGCTTGCAAAGCCTTGCCGCAAACCGCCGCCATTTCCGCCGCATTGGCCGCGCCCTCCGCGCCGGTGCAGGCGTTGGCGTTGCCGCTGTTTACCACCACCGCCTGGGCCCGGCCGCCGGCCACCACCTGCCGGCACCAGTTCACCGGAGCGGCGGCAAATTTGTTCTGGGTGAACACAGCGCCCACCACCGCCGGAGCAAGCGAATGAATAATCGCCAAATCCTTTTTATCCTGGCACTTTTTCAGCCCGGCGTGCAGGCCGCCGGCCACAAAACCAGCCGCCGCCGTCACACCGCCGGCCGCCTCTTGTATCTCAATATTTACTCCATTTGCTACGCTCATATTTTTCTGTTGCTCTGTCATTTTTCCTAAAATTCACTCCCGTTTTATAGATATTGTATATTTATACATTTTTGCTTTTTAGCATTTTAGCATTTTAGGGCGTCATCGGCACCTGTTGCAGGCCCATTTGCTCCGGCAAGCCAAAGATGATATTCATATTCTGCACAGCCTGGCCGGCCGCTCCTTTCACAATGTTATCAATAGCCGAACAGACCACCAGCAGGCCGGTGCGTTCATCCAACTTCAAGTTAATATCGCAGAAGTTGCTGCCGGAAACCCACTTGGTGTGCGGCCAAACCTCCGGCGGCAACAGACGCACAAAGAACTCGTCCGCGTAAAATTCCTGCCACAAGCTGCGCAGCTTGTCCTCCGACATAGTCAACGGCTGGCGCAGGCGCACATAAATGGTGGATAGGATACCGCGGCTCATCGGCGTTAAATGCGGGGTGAAAAGCACGCTGGCCGCTTCGTTTGCCAAACGGCTGAGGCCCTGCTCAATCTCCGGCGTGTGGCGGTGCCCGGCCACCCCATAAGCATTAATGCTATCATTAGCCTCGCAGAAAAGCAGGTGCTTCTCCGCCTTGCGGCCCGCCCCGGTGATACCGGATTTGCAATCGGCAATCACCGGCTGGCTTAAATCTGCCAAACCGGCGGCCAGCAGAGGCGCCAACGCCAGCTGCACGCTGGTGGGATAACAGCCAGGGTTGCCAATCAACGCACAATCGCGAATTTCCTCCCGCCAAAGCTCCGGCAAGCCGTAGCAGGCCTGCGGCAACAACTGTGGCCGGGCGTGGGGCGTTTTGTACCATTGTTGATAAACAGCCGCGTCCTTAAAGCGAAAATCCGCCCCCAAATCAATCACTTTAACGCCGCGGCTTAAAAGCTCGTCTGCCGTTTGGGCTGAAACGCCGGCCGGCAACGCCAAAAAGGCCACGTCTGCCTGGGCAGCCTTGGCAATATCAAATTCCTCTATTGTGGCGGTTTCCGCCGGCAAAAAACCGGCAAACCAGGGGGAAACCTCCGCCAGCTGATGGCCGGCATTGTCATGCCCCACCAGCGAACAAATTTCCGCCTGCGGATGCTGCAACAGCAGGCGAATTAATTCGCCGCCGGCATATCCGGCCGCGCCCACCACCACAGCTTTTATTGAAGCCGTACTCATTTCCCTAAGCCTCCCAAATGATATATTAATAGATGATATTGACTATTATATACCCCGGCGGCCGGAAATGCAAGCCTTTTTTTGATATAATATGCAAAAACCGCGCATAATCTATCAAGATAAATACACGCGGTGCAAAATACTGCCGGCTGCGTCGGCGCAGCACATAATTTTTTCCTTTTGCTCAGGGCTAAGCCCACCAGCCGGCGCCAGCAAATGATACGGTATATCCGGGCCGTAATTTTGGGCCAGATAAGCCGCTATGCGCGCCACATCCTCCGGCTCGTCGTTTTGGCCAGGCAAAAGCGGCGTGGCCACCTCCAAATGCACCGGCGAATTGGCCAGCAGCTTCAACGAAATCAGCACCTCCGCAAAGGAAATCTGCATTTTGTTGCGGTAAAAGGCGGAATCAAAAGCAAACAAATCAAAACGCACCGCGTCCAGATAAGGCAAAAGCTCCTGCATCGGGCGCGGATTAACGAAGCCGGCCGTAGCCAGCACATTGCGCATATCGCATTGCTTTAGCAGCATTGCGGATTGCATTACAAACTCATACCACATCAACGGTTCGGCAAAAAGATAGGCCGCGCCAATGCAGCCTTGCTTCACCAGGCTGCGGCAGATGTTGGCCAAATCCAGCGGCGTAAAACTGCGGCCGCTGCCCACCTGCGCCCCAAAGTGCTCCCGCTCCGCCTGCGGCTTAAAGTTGCAGCCAAAGGAACCCACTTTAAGCACCACGCCCCCGTTGGCATATTCCACCAAAGGCACGCTCTCAATCCGGCCAAACTGCAAAATGCTCAGCCAGTTGTAATTGGCGGCCCACAAACGGCCCCGGCGATTGTAACGGGTTTGGCACCAGCCGCGCTGCCCAGGAGCCAGCTCGCAAAAGCGCGGGCAGAGGTCGCAAATCAAATGGCCGGATGGCAAACGATGGCCAAAGGCCGCCTCGCCTTTAGTCACCTGCGGACGCGCCGCCTGCTGATTTGCTGATTCTAATTTTATCGCCGCCGAATTTTGCATTTGTTAATCCCCTAAAAAAATTTATATTGTGCTTATATTCGGCAAAAAAACCGCAAACCCTCTTTTATAAGACAGGCAAATGCTGCCGCTTAACCGTCGCTGCTCACCGCAACCGGCTGTTCGCTGTAATAACTAACAATGCCCAGAAAAATAGCATAGGCCGTCAGCTGCTGATAACGGCTATCCGCCAGCAAAGCCTCCTCCTCCGCATTGGAGAGGAAGCCGCATTCCACCACGATTGAGGGCACGGCCAACTTGTTCACCACGTAAATATTCTCAATCGATTTAGCCTGCCGGGTGGTGTTTTGCAGCACCTGGCCCAAGCTTTGCTGAATACTTTCCGAAAGCCCCTGCCCCTCCGTGCTGCCGGCGGCGTAAAACACCTGCGCTCCGCGATACTGCTGCTGCGGAATGCTGTTGGCCTGAATGGTGATGAACAGCTCCGCCCCGCATTCCTCGGCAATTTCCACCCGCCGATACATATCCGCCCGTTTAGTTTCCGCCAACGCTTCATCTTCCGTGCGCGTTTCCACCACCGTGGCCCCCACCTGACGCAACAAAGCCGCCACCCGCTGACTGATAGCCAAATTAACGTCCTTTTCCAGCAGGCCGCTCACCCCAACGGCCCCAGGGTCAAACCCACCGTGCCCGGCGTCGATTACAATGGTTTTGCCCAGCAAGGCCAGAGCCAAAGCCGGTTGCGGCTCCTCAGCCGGCGGACGCAAGCCAACAGACAAGGCCGCCAGCAGCAGCAAAAAGCCGCCGGCAGCCGCCAAGCTGCGCCCTCGCTTACTCCTCTTTTGCCAACCAAAAATCATCATAGCCCCACCTGCCCGCAAGCGTATTTGCCTAAATTTATGAACAAGGCCGCCAAAAAATGCCTAAAGTTGACCGCCCGGAATTGACTTTGCTCTAAAAAAATATTATAATACCAATATTGCTATAATAAGGAACATTCTGTTTTTTGGTGGAATGGAGGCGCAAATTGACCCTATGGAGTTGACTCTGCTGCATTTTTTAATCGTCTGCCCGCTGGTTTTTCTGGCCGGTTTTGTGGACGCAGTGGCCGGCGGCGGCGGCCTAATTTCCCTGCCAGCCTATATGCTTTGCGGCCTGCCCTCGCACCTGGCCATCGGCACCAACAAAATCAGCAGCTCAATGGGCACCGCTCTGGCCACCTGGCGCTATGCCCAAAGCGGCTTCATTGAGTGGCGCTTGGCCCCAATTTGCGTGGCCTGCGCCTTTGCCGGTTCCGCTGGCGGCGCAAAGTTGGCGCTGCTGCTGGATGAAAGCCTGCTTAAAACGCTGCTGTTGGTTATTCTGCCCCTCACCGGCCTTTATGTTCTGCGCAGCCAAAGCCTCAGCCGCCAACCAAGCGCCCAGCCCGCCGCCCCAACCGATTACCGCCGCACCCTCCGGCTGGCCGCTATGGCCGCCCTCGGCATTGGCGTTTATGACGGCTTTTACGGCCCCGGCACCGGCACCTTTTTAATTCTACTACTGACAGGCCTGGCTCAAATGCAGCTGCGTCAGGCCAACGGGCTAACCAAAGTTATCAACCTAACTACCAATCTGGCCGCGGTGTCAGTGTTTGTCTGGCACGGCGAGGCCTTGTTGCCGCTGGGCCTTACCGCCGGCTGCTTCAATATGGCCGGCAGCTATCTGGGTACACGTAGCTTCACCAAACAGGGCGTTGGCATTGCCAAACCGATTATACTAACCGTGCTGCTGATTTTCTTCATCAAAACAGTTTGGGAGTTAATATAAACAGCCGCCAAACAGTCCCTGCCCGCAAAGCCGGCGGTTGGGCAAACCTTTTCCCTTTCAGTTTAATTTAAGCCAAATTCAAAGCCCTGGGCGCTCAACCCAGGGCTTTTTCTAATATCTATATCAAACGTAACGCCGCAAATGCAGCAGCGCATTTTTTTCCAAACGGCTCACCTGAGCCTGACTAATGCCGATTTCATCGGCCACTTCCATCTGCGTTTTACCCACAAAAAAGCGCAGATTGATAATTTTCTGCTCGCGCTCGTTCAGGCAAGCCAGAGCGTTGGAAATGCAAAGCTCCTCCGTCCAACGCTGTTCGCTCTCTCGCTCGTCTTTCACCTGGTCAACCACGTAAATAGGGTCGCCGCCATCGTTGAAAATCGGCTCAAACAGGGAAACCGGTTCGGCAATAGCGTCCAGCGCAAAAACCACCTGCGAAGCCGGCAGTGACAAACGCTCGGCAATCTCCTGCATTTTCGGCTCCACCCCTTTTTGAGCCGCCAGCTCGTCCCTGGCAGAAAGCGCCTTGTAAGCCACGTCCCGCACAGAACGGCTAACCCTGATAGCGTTGTTGTCCCTCAGATAACGGCGGATTTCACCAATAATCATCGGCACGGCATAGGTTGAAAAACGCACGTTCATACTTAAATCAAAGTTGTCAATCGCTTTCAGCAAGCCAATGCAGCCAACCTGAAAAAGGTCGTCTGGGTTTTCGCCCCGGTTGCCAAAACGCTGCACGATTGACAGCACCAAACGCAGATTGCTCTGCACCAACTGATCCCGCGCCGGCTTATCCCCAGCCTGCGCCTGCACAAACAAGGCCCGCATCTCCTCATTGTTCAGCAACGGCAGCTTGGCCGTGTTCACCCCGCATATTTCCACTTTCCGCAAAAAAATCGCCTCCCAGCAAATCGTCAGCCGGAATTAACGCCTCGGCTTATAAAAATTATGGCCGGGGCCAAAGGCAAATATACGCGGAAGCGGCCGGCAGCGGGCAGCCAAATTCAGCCAATTTCCCACTTGCTGCGACAAGCCTACTCCATTTTGCTGATTTCCTTACGCAGGCGGCTGAAAATGCGCTTTTCCAGTCGCGATATGTAAGATTGTGAGATACCCAGCAAATCCGCCACCTCCTTTTGGGTTTGGGCCTCGCCGCCAGACAAGCCAAAACGCAGCTCCATAATCTTTTTTTCGCGCGGGGATAGCTTGTCGATAGCCATCCGCAGCAGCTTTTTATCCACCTCCTCTTCCAGCTCCCGGCAAACGATGTCGCCGTCGGTGCCTAGCACGTCGGAAAGCAGCAGCTCATTGCCGTCCCAATCAATATTCAGCGGCTCGTCAAAGGAAACCTCGCTTTTCAGCTTGCTGTTGCGGCGCAGACACATCAAAATTTCATTTTCAATACAACGCGAGGCGTAAGTTGCTAGTTTAATGCGCTTTTCCGGCTCAAATGTGTTCACCGCCTTAATCAGGCCAATGGTGCCAATGGAAGCCAAATCCTCAATGCCAATGCCGGTATTTTCAAATTTGCGGGCAATATACACCACCAGCCGCAGATTATGCTCAATCAAAGTGCTGCGCACGCTGAGGTCGCCGGCGGAAAGCTTGCTCATCAGCTCCGCTTCCTCCTCGGCGGAAAGTGGGGCCGGCAAGGTTTCGCTGCTGCCCACGTAAAAAATGCCTTCGCTCTCGCCCAAGGCTGGGTTGTCCAAGCCCAGCAAACGGTTCCAATAAGTGCCCAAAAGCTGTTTCAAGGCGCTCAGCCCGCCCTTGCAGTCAAAAAGCTGCCGCCTGATTCCGCCAAAATTAACACTGCTATTCACACCATGCTCAATGCTATCTTTGTTCAAGCCCCAGTTTTTCATGCCAAATTCCTTTCCTTATATAAATCCAACTGCAATTCTATCTCCACCAGTGCGCCGCCAGCTTGTTTGGCAGAAACCGGCAGCAAATGCAACTCCTCCGGCTGCTGTTCCTGCAAAGTTGGCTCCATTGCCGCGTCTGTTGTTTCCAGAGCTAAATCCAGCAAAGCCTCCGGGTGCACAATGGCCCGGCAGCCTTTCAAACCGCGCAAGGGCAGCGGGCAAATGCCCAACACAATCTCCTGCCGGCTTTGCACTCTCCGGCCGTCCGCCAGCTGAAAATCCAACTCCTCCGGCACAAAACCCAACAGCAAGCCCTGGCTCTCCCCCACTGAGCTAAACGGCAGCAACAGCAGGCGGCGGCTCCAGCCAAAGCTTTGGCAGGCCAGCCAAACCTGATAAGGCCGGGCGTTTTCCCCCTCGGTGCGGTAAAGCTCCCGCAGCCCGTGCCAAAGAGCCGGCGGCAGCACCCCGCGCAGGGCCGCCAGCTCTGCCAGCAACACCGGCCTTTGGCCCACCGGCTCCCGCAGATTGTTGCCGGTGTCCAAAAAGCAAGGCAGACTGACCTTTTGGCCACCAAAGCTGATTTGCACCTTGCTCATCAAGCCGTAGCGGTGCAACATCCGCCGAAAGCCGGCCACCCCAACCCCGCCGACAACCGCCGCCAGCAACAGCGCCGGCAGCAACCAAAGCATACTGACCGGCCGGCCCAAGCCCCAGCCAAGCAAAGCCTGCAAAGCCAACACCAAACCGCCCATAGTTAGGCTCAGCAGATAAAAACAGGCCATCAGCCAACCGAAACGCCGCCAAGGCAGCCGCCCAAAAGCCACTAACAACAATAAAACGGAAACCAAAACCGGCAGCGGCATTGCATAAAACGGAGCCAAAGCCGGAAACAACAAACCCACACCGTAAAATGCGCCAAAAGCCGCCGCCAACAGCAAACGCGGCCAACTGGTTAAAAAACTGCCAAAGCGGGCCGTGGCCCAAAGAATTGCTAAATCCAACAGAAAATTGACCAGCCAAAGCACATCGGCATAGACCGTGTAAACCACAAGCGCCGCCCCTTTCCAAATTAGGGCGGCGCATTGCGCTTAGTCTAATAGCAACGCCCCCTCCCTTTATGACCATTATAAGCCTTTGCCTGAGCAAAAGTTGTCATAATCAGGAGAGAGCGCCAAGCTTTCTTCCAACAAATTATTCTGTTTAAGCAGCCGATTACCGGCTATTTTGCAGCTTTTTACGGTTTTTTGGTTCATTTTGCGGGGCCTTGCCGGGAAAACGCCCGGAGAGCACCCCGCCCAACCGGCCGCTTTCAGCCGCCGTCAGGCTGGCCCAACCGCTGGCCTGCACCTTATCCCATAAGCCCAGCTCCTTAGCAATTTCCGCTTTGGCCGCCTCCCAGCCGTCCGTCCGCCTCTTCATCTTGCTTTTGCGGGATCTTTCATCCTGCCCCTCGCCGTTTTCCTTTGTCAACGCCACTTTGGACATACCATCACCTCTCAGGGTTTAGTTTGTCCAAAACGCTTTTAATTATAACCGTTTAATATGGAGTTTGCAGCCAGGCCGCCTCGTCCAACAGCAACAAGCTGGGCGGCTGACCCAAAAGCTCGCTCAAACGCTTGGGCAAAGCCTCGCACAGAGCCAGAGGAGCCGCAAACTGCACATCAACCCGGTCGCTAAATCCCACCTTTTTTTGCTCGCAGCCGCTGCTTTGCAAAAAGGCCTCCACCCGCTGCCAACTGGCGTAATCCACCGCCAGAGCGTAAAGCCGGGCTGGCTCGCAACGCACCAGACCGGCCGCCTCCAGGGCCAGCTTGGCCGCCGCGCCATAAGCCCGCACCAGGCCGCCGGTGCCCAGCAAAATGCCGCCAAAGTAACGCGTCACAACCACAGCCGTGTTTTTTAAGCCGCGCCCGCGAATAACCTCCAAAATGGGCCGGCCAGCCGTGCCGGAAGGCTCGCCGTCGTCGCTGGAGCGTTGAAACTGGTCGTTATCTCCGGCCTGATAGGCGTAGCAATTATGCGTGGCGTCGCGGTGACGGGCCTTGATTTCCTGCACAAAGGCCAGGGCTGCCGCCTCGTCCACCACCGGTGCGGCATAACCAATAAAACGTGATTTTTTCTCCACCAACTCAGCCGCCGCCGGGCCAGCCAAGGTTAAAAAAGCCTGCTGTTCATTCGCCATCGCGCTCACCTACAACAAATCAGGAAAGCCCTGCTGACGCAAAGCCTCAAACAGCACCACAGCCACTGCGTTGGAAAGGTTTAGAGAGCGATATTCACTGCGCATCGGAATCCGCAGCCGCCGGCCGGGATAAGCCTGGTGCAGCTCCTCCGGCAAACCGGCCGTTTCCCGGCCAAAAACCAGAAAAGCGCCGCGGGGATAGCGAATTTCCGTGTATGGCACACTGCCCTTGGTGGTGGCCAAAAAAATCTCCGCCCCAGGATTGCGCGCCAAAAAATCCGCCCAATCGCGGTATGTATAAAGCTGTAGCTTCTGCCAGTAATCCAGGCCGGCCCGGCGCACGGCGCGCTCGCTAATATCAAACCCCAAAGGCTCAATCAAATGCAGGGCCGCGCCCGTCACCACGCAGGTGCGGGAAATGTTGCCGGTGTTGGCCGGGATTTCCGGCTGATAAAGCACAATGTTCAAAGGCGGCCGCCCCCAGGTTGACAAATTAGGGTGCGGCCAATGACGCACGTCCGGTATGCTCTGGGCCAAACCTGTGCTTGCTGCACCAACTGAGCCGGCGGCGCTGGCGCTGCCGGACGAAAATGCGGCCTGTTTGTTTTGCTCTGCCAAATTACATCACTTTCCTATTCCTAAATTTTTTTTAAGCTTGCTTAACGCTAGCTTATAATATCTCCTGCTTAAATTCCAGCAGCTCCAGCTCCGGGCTAAAATTCTCCACAAAGGCAGTAATGCTGGCCAGCATACTTTCCAAGTGCCGCTGTTGATTGCTCAGCACCGCCACGCCCAAGGTGCTGCGTTGCCAAAGCTCCTGCTGCTCCGCCTCGCAAACGGCAGCCGGAAATTTGTTGTGCAGCCGCGCCTGCAAGCTTTTCAGCACCGCCCGCTTTTCCTTTAAGGAATGAGCGTTGGGCAAAAAAAGCTGATATTCGCAAATGCCAACCAGCATCAAATCATCTCCATTAAATAAAATATCTATTAATTTCCTTAATTCACAAGCAGCTCATCCAATGTTTCCAAAAGCTCGTCCAGCTCCGCCTGAGAGGCCAACTGATAACCGCCTTCGGCCAGGCTGGTCAAAAAATCCGGCGGCAGTTCCGCCTCGTCGGCCTGCACCGGCATTTCCAGCAGCAGGCGGCCCAGGTGCTCCCGCGTGCCCTCAAAAACCGCCAAACCACGCTCTGTGCGCTGCACCAGCCGCTGCTCCGCCTCCTGCGGACAAAGCTCGTCCCGCTGGCGATTAAGGGCCAGACTATGCTCGCCGGTTTGGGCCACCGCCCAGCCCTGCAAAGCCAGCTCATCAAAGGAAACGCCCACCAGCCCACATTCCGACGCGGAAAACTCCTGCTCCACCGCGTGCCCGCAAAGCGTGTAAAGCTCGCTGAAGCTAAGCTGCGCCTGCGGAGATACCGTTTTCACCTCCGCCTCCAAATTAACCACCGGCTCCCACTGAGCGGCCACCTGATAAGGCTCGTCGGCTCCGGCCCCGCCGTCGGACAGGGCAAAATAAATATAGGACGCTGAAACGGTGAAAACAAAAACCAACACCAATGACAACACAAACCAAAAACGGCGCATTGTAGTTCTTTCCATAGGAAAAACCTCCAGACGCCCTGCCAAAGCGCCTCCAACACGCTTGACAGGGCTTTTTGTCTGTAAGTTTTCCCCAAAAGCAGGCTTGCTATACCTGCCGCCGTCATAATTATATTATACAGACTCCAGGCGCAGGTTGTCAAGCTCCTCCGGCAGCTCCTCCACCGTTTTGCGCTGACGGTGCGCCTCTTGGCGCATCTCGTTAATATGTTGCAACACGCCGCGCCTTAAACGCTGGGTTCCGTCCACCGTTTGCTGCCAAAGACCAGCCGCCCGTTCCTTGGCCGCCGCAAAATTCACCTGTAACACGCTGGCCGTCACTTGCAAATCCTCCAGGCAGGCCCGGTCCACCACCACGGCTTCCGCGCCAATGGTGATAATATAACTAGCCGGCACGCTGGTGTGGCCGCTCCAAAGACCGCTCAGAGGGCCACCGGCAATATCCAGCCGGCTGATACGGCCGCCCTCGCGCTCCAGATAAAACCGCTCCACCTTGCCCAGCAAATGCCCGTCGTCGCTGATAATACGGCTGCCCACCAAACTGAACGGCTTGTGCATATTCTCCACAATGCGCGGCAAATTGACCGCCCGCTGCGCCGATTGTTTCTCATCAATGTTGATAACATCCTCACCAATGCTGCGAATTTTGGCCGCCGGAATAACCCGCACATCATGATACCAGCCGCGCTTATCCACAGCCAAAGCCAACAGGCATTTTTCCACCGGGTCAATAATAATATTCTTCACCACGCCAATGGCCTCCGCTTCATTTATGCTGAAAACCGGCATATCCAGCAGATACATTGCATTAACCTCATTTGCTTCCTGCAAGGCCGCCTGCATTTTGGCCTCGCTCGCTTCCTTTAGCTGTCTATTTTCAAGGTTCAACATCATCAACACCCCTTTTTCTCTACGATTTGCTTTGCTTTATAATTTGTATGCCAGCTCCGGCCTAATATTCTAAAAAAGTGCAATTTTTTTTTGCTCAAAAGTCTACTTGGCCCTTTATCTGACGGCCAATTTGTGTTAAACTATAGGTTACGGATATTTTTACAGCTATTTTTTCATATATATAAGGAGAAGCAAAATGAAACTAATCGTCGGCCTGGGCAACCCAGGCGCGGAATACCAAAACACCAGGCACAATCTGGGGTTTATCACCATTGATTACCTGGCCGATCAGCTGGGGGCGCAGTTTGGCAAAAGCAAGTTTTTCGGCCTGCTGGCAGAAGCGCGCCACCAAGGCGAAAAGCTGTTGCTGCTAAAGCCGCAAACCTTTATGAACCGCAGCGGTCAGGCAGTACGAGCCATTGTCGATTTTTACAAAATTCCTCACGAGGATATTTTAATCCTCTTTGACGATATGGATTTACCCTGCGGCCAGCTGCGTCTGCGGCAGCGCGGCTCCGCCGGCGGCCACAACGGAATTAAGGATATTATTGCCCAGTTGGGCAATGATAATCAGCTGAGCCGCTGCAAAATCGGCATCAATCACCCTTTGTACGGCGACACCGTCAATTACGTGCTGGGCAGCTTCAGCGAGGAGGAAAAGCAGCTGCTGCGTCCGGCAGTGCAGGAAGCGACGGCCGCCGCCCTCTGCTGGGTGGAGCGTGGTATCACCGCCGCTATGAATGAATTTAACGGCAAAGCGGAAAGACCAACCAAAAACGATAAATAAGGAGCAGCAATGTTACAGCAGGATCTCTTAAACGTCCTCCAACAGGACGCCAGGCTTGCCAGCCTGTTTGATTACCGAAACAACCGGGCCCCTTTTGCCATCGGCCTGCCGCCAGCCCTTTGGGCCGGCGCGGCAGCCAGCCTTTTTCAGCAAAGTGGGCGCAGTTTTTGTATCCTTACGCCAGACACAGAAAAAGCAGCCAAAGCGGTGCAAAACCTAAAGGCAATGCTACCGGAGGCCGCCGGCAGAATTTTCATGCTGCCGCCGCTGGAGATTTCCCCGCTGACCGATTTTCAGCCGGAGGCCGAGGTGACGGCCGCCCGCCTGCAAGCTCTGACCGCTCTGGTTAAGGCCGAACCTTGCCTAATTGTCACGCCGGCTGAGGCTCTTTTGGGCAAATTCCAGCGCAAGGACGCCTTTTGTCAGGAACGGCTGGAGTTAAGACCCGGCAGCCAGCTGGAGATTGAGGAGCTGGCCCGTCGTCTGGTCAGCCTGGGCTATCAGCGCGAAGCTATGATTGACGCGCCCGGCAGCTTTGCCTGCCGCGGCGGCATTGCGGATATTTTCCCGATTGGCTGGGCCCGGCCGGTGCGTCTGGATTTTTTTGACCGGGAAATTGAAACCATTCGCTATTTTGACCCAGACACTCAGCGTTCTGCCGAACCCTGCCCGCAAGCATTGGAGCTTTATCCCTGCCAATATGGCGTAATGCGGGACGGCGAATTTCTGCTCTCCTACCTACCGATTGACGCGCCCCTGTTGCTGCTGGAGCCGGCCCTCTGCGAGCAAGCCCTGTGGGACGCGGAAAAGGAACGCCAGCTTTATTTTGACGACCTGCTAGAAGCCCGGCGGCTGACCAAGCAGCAGCTAAGCGGCATTTTAGGCAATTACCTGCCGGCGGAACGGGTTATCGAGGAACTTAACCGCCGCCCGCACACCGGATTTGCCACCCTGCCGCAGTCCTCCGCCATCAGCCAACAGCAACACATCGAAGTGACAGCGGAAGAGCCGCCAGCCTATACCGGCAAGTTACCCATCTTTGCGCAGGATTTGCAAAAATGGCGCAGCGCCGGCTGGCACCTCTTTTTTGCGGCCAGCTCCAAACTGCGGGCGGAACGTCTGCGGGCTATTATGAATGAATATGACTATCCCCAAGCCAATGTTGGCGTTTGCGGTTTGAGCGGCGGCTTTGTGTACCCAGCCGGCAAGCTGGCGGTCATCACAGAAAAAGAGCTGCTCGGCCAAGCAGCTAAAGCCCAACGCCGCCAAATGAGCAACAAGGAAACCGACCTGAACGCATTTGTGGAGCTAAAACCCGGCGATTACATCGTGCATACCAACCATGGCATCGGCCTGTTTACTGGCATCGAAAGGGTAACGGCCGATGGAGTGACGGCCGATTATCTGAAAATTGAATATGCCGCCGGCGACAAGCTGTTTATCCCCGCCGAACAAATGCACCTGGTGCAGAAATATATCGGCAGCAACGCCGCCGCTCCCAAGCTGGACCGCCTGGGCAGCAACCGCTGGGAGCGCGCCAAGGCCAAAGTGCGCGCCTCCGTGCAGGATATGGCGGAGGAACTGCTGCGCCTTTACGCCTTGCGCGAGCAAGCCCAGGGCTTTGCCTTTTCCGCCGACACCAGCTGGCAGCGAGAATTTGAGGACGCCTTTGAGTTTGAGGAAACTCCCGGCCAGCTGCAAGCTATGGCCGACATCAAGCGGGATATGGAAAGCAGCCGGCCAATGGACCGTTTGCTGTGCGGCGATGTGGGCTACGGCAAAACGGAATTGGCTATGCGGGCCGCTTTCAAGGCTCTGCAAGACGGCAAGCAGGTGGCATTGTTGGCCCCCACCACCCTGCTGGCGGAACAGCATTTCAAAACTTTTAGCCAGCGTTTTGAAAATTACCCAATCAAAATCGGCCTGCTCAGCCGCTTTGTAAACGCCAAAAAGCAAAAAGCCGCCCTGGCGGAGGCCGCCGCCGGCCAGCTGGATATTTTAATCGGCACCCACCGCCTGCTTTCCCAGGACGTAAAATTTGCCGATTTAGGCCTGCTGATTGTGGATGAGGAGCAACGTTTTGGCGTTGCCCACAAGGAGCGCATTAAGCAAATGCGCGGCTCCATCGACGTGCTAACCCTCTCCGCCACGCCAATCCCCCGCACGCTGCATATGTCGCTGGTTGGTATGCGGGATATGAGCGTAATCAGCACGCCGCCCAAGGACCGCCTGCCAGTGCAAACGTTTGTCACCGAACATCATCCGCGCCTGCTGAAAAACGCTATTGAGCGGGAACTAGCCCGCCAAGGCCAAGTTTACTACATCTTCAACAGCGTGCAGCATATTGAGGAAAAGCAAGCGCAACTGCAACAGCTAACGCCCCAGGCGCGAATTTTGGTGGCCCACGGCCAGATGACGGAAACGCAACTAAACCCGGTGATGACGGCTTTTTTGGCTGGCGAGGGCGATATTCTGCTTTGCACCACCATCGCCGAGGCCGGGCTGGACATCCCCAACGTCAACACCCTGATTGTGGAGAATGCGGAGAACTTTGGCCTTTCCCAGCTTTACCAGCTGCGCGGCCGCGTGGGCCGCTCCACCCGCCAGGCTTTCGCTTATTTCACTTATCGACCGGACAAAATGCTGGCCGACGACGCGCGCAAGCGATTGGCCGCCATCCGTGATTTCACCCAGCTTGGCGCCGGCTTCAAAATCGCAATGCGTGATTTGGAAATCCGCGGCGCAGGCAATCTGCTTGGCCCGGAGCAGCACGGCCACATTGCCGCAGTTGGCTTTGACCTATACTGCCGCCTGGTGAACGAGGCCATTGAAAAGGGGCTAAACGGCGAAGACGCGGCCGATACCGCCGCTCATTCGGAAAGCAATCGGGAGCTGAAATTGGATTTGGGCATTAGCGCCTATATCCCGGAAAGTTACATCCCGGAAACAAACCTGAAATTTGAGGTTTACAACCGTATTTCCGCCTGCCGCAGTATCACGGAGGAAGTTCTGCTGCAAAACGAGCTGCAAGACCGCTTTGGTCAGCCGCCGCGCCCGGTTTACAACCTGTTTGAGATTTTGCACATCCGCAACCAGGCGCAAGCCCTGGGCCTGCTGGCGCTGCTGGCCCCTCGCCAGCTGCTAACCCTAAACTTTGGCGAGCACAATCCCCTCAGCGGCCCGGCAATGCTCCAGCTCAGCCAGGAATACAACCGCCAGCTGAAATTCAGCAACCAAAAGCATTTTCTTATCAAGCTGCAACTGCAAGAGCAAGATGATGAACCGCGTCTAAAGGAAATTTCCGCCTTTTTGAACAAACTGCTTGCATTAATTGGCAAAAAATAGTACAATTATATAGTCTAAGCAAATTGGACATTAATATTATTAAACTCAGATAGTTATAGGAGGTATGAAATTTTGAAATTTAACTTAAATCTAAAATGGACCGCAGTCGGCCGCAAAGCTGCGGCAGTTTTGTGTGCTCTGCTTTTTCTTATGCTGGCATTAACGCTGTCCGGCTGCACCGGCAAAGCGGAAAAACCGGCCATGGTGGTGAACGACGTTGCCGTGCCCCAGGGCGTGCTGAACTATTATATCAATTATGGCAAAGATTATCTGGCCAGCTACGGCATTGATATTAACGACCCGGAAACAGGCGCGCAATATATGAGCCTGATTGAGGAGCAAGGCGTGGACATTGTCACCGAGATTGCCGTGGTGCGCGCTCTGGCCAAGGAAGCCGGGCTTTCCGTTGCACCGGAGCAGATTGCGGAAAATTTGCAAACGGAAAAAAGCTACTTCACCGATGACGCCGCTTGGCAGGAATGGTTGACAACTTACCAGCTGACCGAGGACGATGTGGAGTGGATTTTGGAATATCAGCTGCTGGCCGACGCACTTTTTGAGCACGTCAACCAGGATTTGACAATGACCGACGAGGAAGTGGCGGCCATTTACAACGCCAATCCCTCGGATTATGACACCTATCGCTTCGGCCATATCCTGATTACCCCGGATGGTGACGACGACGCAGCCTGGGCGGCCGCGCTGCAAACTGCCAATGAGGCGTTGAGCAAAATAAATGCTGGTGAAGCCACCTTTGAGGAATTGGCCGGCCAATACAACCCAGACAGCACCAAAGCCACCGGCGGTGATTTAGGCCAATATTGCACCCAAAATGCCAGCCCCTACGTTGACGAGTTTTCCCAGGCGGCCTTTGCCCTCACCGAAGTTGGGCAGGTTTCCGCCGTGCCAGTGCGCACCAGCTTTGGCTATCATCTGATTAAACTGCTGGACAAAACCAGCGGCGTGGAAAGCGCCCGCGACGCGATTATCACCGCCCAGCTTGGCGAGGCCCGCACCGCCAAATACAACGAATATCTGAATGAGGCTGTGGCCAACGCCGTTGTTTCCCAGGAATATCAACGCCAATACGTGGTGGAAAATAATAGCACCGACAACGGCGAAAATGATACCAACACAACCGATACTGAAATCGACAACGCTGGCAACAACTAAACAAAATAAATAAATTAAGGCGGCATTTCCAATCGAAATGCCGCCTTTTGTTGCGTTTAAGCTTGCATAAAACGCATTAATATCATCGCCACCTCGGCCCGCGTTGCGCCGGCCGTCGGGACCAATTTACCTTGCTCGTTGCCATTCAGCAGACCAGCGCCAACAGCCCACTGCATTGCCTCAGTTGCCCAACCGGACGCTTTTGCACCGTCAGCAAAGCTGCTCAAATCGCCTTTCGCGCTCACATCCTGCCCCTTAAACTGCGCGTAGCGATACAATATGGCTGCCAGTTGCTCCCGCGTGATTTCCTCATTCGGCGCAAATTTAGTTTCGCTGTACCAGGCATTATTCTGCACATCAGCAAACACTGTGCCAATATTAGCCGCAGTAATTTCCTTATTGCCGCCGGTGCTCGGCTTAGTTTCAGTGCTTGTTCCCGGTTTGGTTGTCGGCCTGCCGCCGCTGCCACCGGAGCTTCTGCGCTCCCAAACGGCTTTCAAATCCGTATCTGCCGCAAAGCTGTAAGGCTTGGGCGGTGTGGGGTTCTCCTCAAAAACCGCTTTAATAGTCACATTCTCCGCCGGCATAGTAAACTTGTTTTCGTTAATAGTCACATTGCCGGAGATAACCTGCCACTCCTTGAAATGGTAACTTTCTTTTAAATAATCCTCATCATATGCTTCGGCAGTCAAAGTAATTTCTGTACCTGGAAGTGCAGCAGCAGGAAAAGCGTAAGCTATGCCTATATAATAGTCATATTGCACGTTTATGCCATATGCAACTTTATCCATTGACTTATATAAAACTTTTTCCTCATCAAAAGCAGCCTCCTAATAAGATAATCTCAGCAAACAACCAAAGGGGTCGCGGAGAGAGCTGGTACTGTCAAATACCACAAGCCCTGCCAACACATTTTCGTCAATTCGACAATTCTATTATAACCCGAACAATCGCATTTGGCAAGGCTTTTTTTCATAAAAATATATAAAACGTCAAAAAAGGCAGTGATTATTAAAACCACTGCCTTTATATTAACTAATAACATTATCTAATATAAACATTAATATTTCTTAACCAGCTGAGAAATCAAAGCCCGACAAGTATTCATTTGAATACAAGCATAGAAATTTTCCGTCACTTCTTTACCCTTACCTATCGTCGTTGCATTTTGGGCGTCCTCCTCAGTTTCCCAAAGCACAAAATCCGTCCAAGTTTTGTCCTGCAAATAATGCTCCCAAGAAATAAACCCTTTAGCCTTAGAAATAACCTCATCGTGCAGCTTTTGCGTTAACTCAATAAACTGTTCATCTGTCACATTTTTCTTGAGTTTATATGAAAAAATCCAAGCAGTTTTAGCCATTGCAACTCCTCTTTTCAGGCGCTTTCCAGCACGCCCTCGCTAATCATCCGTCGCTGTCCCAGCAATCAGTGATTAATTACTGTTCCAATCCTCTGATATAAGCGTCAATCAAGTTTTCCAATTCCTCTTTAGAATATTGCTTATCCATATCTTTTTTGATGATTTGCAGCAAATCATAAGCCATTGCTTTTTTAATGTCCAGGGATTCTCTTTCTGTTGGCATTTGTTTAGCCCCCTTTACTTTAAGATATTTTTCAGGCGCTTTCCAGCACGCCCTCGCTAATCATTCGTCGCTGTCCAACCAAACCAACGAACACCGCCACCAACTCCGGATCCAAAGCCGTGCCGGCATACATTTGCAGCATATCCAAAGCATCCTCAGAGGAAAGCCTCCACGCGCCATAAGGCTTAGTAAAAGCGTTATAAACCCAAGCCACCGCAAAAATCCGGCTGCCCAGTGGAATATCCAGGCCAGACATATGATAGGGGCCGCTGCCGTCCCATTTTTCGTGGTGCGCATAAACCAGCGGCGCCGCCGGAGCCAACTCCGGCACGGTGGCAATAATTTCCGCTCCATATTCCGCGTGATTTTCAAAGGAGGAACCGTTCACAAAACGCCCCACATCATAACAATAACACAGAGTGCGGATTGCGCTTAGCTCGTCCACATTCAGCTTCAAAGCGCCACCCAAACGGCCGCAATATTGCCAAAGCAACATAGCCTCTGTAGTCTGAATAGTCTGGAAACGCTCCGTCATCAGGTTATCCGAACGCTTTTGGTCAACATGGTTAACCTCCTGGGTGACGTGCCCCTCCTTCACCTTATGCGAAAGAGAACGCTTAATATGATCGCTGTAATAGATTGGTCGATTTTCCACATCTATATCTGGATTTTTATTGATATTTTCCACATAGCTTAAACCGCGCAGAGTATCATCCCCGCTAAAGCTTTTATCCTGCGAGGCCTGCAAGTAATCTACATCAGTAAAAAGCTCGTCTGGCTCAAAGCCAACCAATGGCGAAACGTTTTTTGCCGACGCCTTATAGCCAGTATAAACGCCAACCAGCAAGCACACCAAAAAAATCAGCAGCCGC
This sequence comes from Peptococcaceae bacterium, assembly GCA_022797295.1. Lineage (GTDB taxonomy): Bacteria > Bacillota > Dehalobacteriia > UBA4068 > UBA4997 > Avidehalobacter. The sequence goes on along the minus strand of JAAWKH010000022.1, from coordinate 5,631 downwards.
AGAGATAAACGCAAGGCGGAAACCTCCGTAAACAACGCGCCACTAATTGAAACGCTGGTCATACTAAGCGCAAAGATGATACTATCAACAACCCAAAGTACACTACCCATTAATATACTGGTTACTATTGGAGAAATGTACCTACCCAAAATCTGTCTACCTCCAACCATTATATAGACTTATCCAAAGCTGTAATGCTACTTAAATACTTTCGTTATTCTTATTTATTTCTACCCCGACCAGGAATTTCCTGCTTTTTCTGTGCATTTTTTTGCGACCACGGGCAAAAGCCGGTGGTACAAAACCCCGGCCCTGCCTGATTATTCCAGAATGTAAACTCGCACGTTGCGCACACCCCAATCAGTGCATTCGCGCTCACTGTTAAAAAACAGGTCAATCTTTTTGCCGGTTATCGCACTGCCAATATCCTCCGCCTTGGCATATCCATAACCGTCCACGTAAAGCATTGTACCCAGCGGAATCACCTTTGGATCAACCGCAACCGTGTAGCCGGCCCGCGGATTGGTGCCGGTATAAGTTCGGTTGCCGGTGTGCGTGTAAGCGGTTGCTTTCATAGAAAGCACATCACTGTAAGCATAGGTTTTGCCACCGCGGCTAATCACGCGCCGGGTGCCCACGGCCAACACCTCATCCTGAGCCGCCACCGTAACCGTTCGGCCAACCTCTTTTTTGTCAATCGGCACGCCGTCCTTGTATGTCACCAGGCTGGTAATGGTCAGCTCGCCAGGTTTGCCAGCCGTCACCACCTTACTTTGGCCGGAATTTAGGCTCGAATCCTCCTTGCGCACCGTTTTGGGCGCAATCGGCTGCGTGGTTTCCGTTTGACGATAGGTTATACGGCTAACAATCACCGGCACATCCTCGTCCACCAACGTGTCCAAGCCAGGGCTGACCCAATCATATTGGCCCAGCTCAATTTCATTAGCCTGCAAAAATTCAGCCACCGTAACTTCCTGGGTGCGGTAGGAATTGGTAACAAAATCCGCCGTCACCGTAACCGGAAAGGCCCGGTCAATAATCACTCGTCCGCAGTTTTCCAGCTTGGCCTCCACCCCTGGCCGAACCACATCCGCATCAATCAGCTCAATGCCGCGCTGCTCCAGCAACTCGCCCACCGTCAGGGCGTGAGTGCTAATTACGCTCACTTTGCCGTTATCAATAATTTCAATTTCCTTTTCAGTAAAAGCATAGGCAGCAACGGCAAAACTCATAAACAGCACAAACACAGCCAAAAAAGGCAAGGGCCGAACCCTCTTCCTAGTAGAACGCTTTACTCTCGCAGGCTTTAATTCTGTACTCTCCAAGCTGTCGCGCCTCCTTTTCTTAGTTTTCTGAAAATGGCTGGCGTTCCGCAGATTTTTGACCATTGCTCCCCACAAAGCAGAGATAAGTGCGGCCTTTTTTCAGTCAACAATCCACATCAGCCCCAATTTATCGCCATTTGCTACTATAATTTTACCCCATTTCGCCTCTTTTGTCAAATACCTGTCCACAAAGCTTGCAGAAAGCGGATTTCAGCCGCTTTGTTCGCCGTCTAAATTGTTTTTTAGAGTCGCCCAACTTAAATTTCAACAGAAAAAAAGCACATCTCCAACAAACAAATCGGAAACGCGCTTTAATTTCGTAATATTTTTATTTATTTATCTAATATGCCATAAAATTTAAGAGCATTGGCCGTGGTAATCTCACCAATTTCTTCAATGGCCATTCCGCGCAAAGCCGCCACCTTTTCCGCCACAAAAAAAACATTGGCCGGCTCGTTGGTTTTGCCGCGGCGCGGCTCCGGCGTGAGATAAGGGCTGTCCGTTTCAATCAGCAGCCTATCCAGCGGGCAGTTTTTCACAACCTCCGGCAACTGACGCGCATTTTTGTAAGTAACCGGGCCGGCAATAGAAATATAAAAGTTCAGACGCAAGGCTTCCTTGGCCAGTTCCCAGCTGCCGGAAAAGCAGTGCATAATCCCGCCAAACTCGCCCGCCTTTTCCTGCCGCACAATATTAAACAAATCGCCGTGGGCCTCGCGGTCGTGAATTACAATCGGCTTGTGCAAATCCTTGGCCAAATGAATTTGCTCCACAAACCATTTGCGCTGCACCTCCCGCGGCACGTTGTCCCAGTAATAATCCAGGCCAATCTCTCCCACTGCCCGGGCCGCCGGAGCCGCCGCCAGCTCAGCCAAATCCGCAAAGGATTTCTCATTCAGCTCGCCGCAATCAGAGGGATGAACCCCCACTGCGCAAGCCACCTGCGGATACTTCTCCGCCAAGTGCAATGCAAACAAAGACGAACGCAAATCACAGCCAATCGTCGCCATTCCCACCAAACCGTTTTGCGCAGCCCGCTCCAAAACCGCCGGCAAATCTTTAGCCAGTTTAGCATCATCCAAATGACAATGCGAATCAAATAATTTAATTTTTTGTAACATAATGCAACCTAACCTTTTCCAATTTCTTCATATTATATCATCAACACCAGAGTTTGTCAAACAGACCCCAGCCAACGCCAGGGTCTGTTTGAAAGGGGTATATATAATAATTCTCCAAGTAAGGATAATTATGGAAGATTCGATTTATCTTGACTTAGGCTTTTGCGGCAATGGACAGCTGCCAGAGCAACCGCTGCAAGAGCCGCCACAACCGGCGCAACCGCCGCCCTGCTTATGCCGCCGCCACATATGCCATAAAATCAGGCCTGCGCTGCCGAAAACCAAAACGCCCACCACAACAGTTCCCATCCAATCGCCTCCTATATTAATTGGTAATATTAACTTTCAAAAACGGTCTGAATTTTGTTCTGACTGGCCTTTGGTTCTGGGCGCAACAACAGCCAGAGGAAAACGGCCAGCAACGCCAAGCTAAACGCCGAAAGTAAACCAAAAGTTCCGCCATTTAACAGTATACCAATCTGGTAAAATACCATTGCCGAAGCATAAGCCAATGCACATTGATAGCCCACGGCAAAAGCCGTCCAGCGTAGCGAGCCCATCTCGCGCCGAATTGCGCCGATAGCTGCAAAACAAGGCGCGCATAGCAGATTAAACAGCATAAAGGAAAAAGCGGCCAGCGGAGTGTATTTGGCAGCCACCACCGCCCAAAATTCATTGCCGTCCTCCGAAACTTCATCCAAACCAACGTAAAGCGAACCAAAGGTGGAAACCACATTTTCCTTAGCAATCAAACCAGTAACCGTACCCACAGCCGCTTCCCACTGATCGCCCCAACCTAAAGGCGCAAACACCGGGGCCACTGTGCGGCCAATATCAGCCAGCATTGAATCCTGCGTTTCCGTTGGCTGCATAGAAAAATTATAGCTGCCCAAAGCCCAAATTACAATAGTGGAAAGCAAAATAATCGTACCGGCTTTTTTTACAAAGGATTGAGAGCGATCCCACATTGTCAGCAACACGCTTTTAACTTGCGGCAGATGATAGCTGGGCAGCTCCATTACAAATGGAGCCGGCTCGCCGGCGAAAAAGCGCATTTTCTTCAAAATTATGCCAGAAACGATAATAGCCGCAATGCCAATAAAATAACAAATCGGAGCCACCCAGCCGGATTCTGCAAACAGTGCGCCGGCAATCAAAGCAATGATTGGCAGCTTGGCGCCGCACGGCATAAAAGTGGTGGTAACAATAGCAATTTTGCGGTCGGCTTCCTTTTCAATAGTGCGCGTAGCCATCACGCCGGGCACGCCGCAGCCGGTTGCCACCAGCATCGGGATAAAGCTTTTGCCGGAAAGACCAAAGCGGCGGAAAATTCTATCCATAATAAACGCCACCCGTGCCATATAACCGCAATCCTCCAAAATTGCCAAAAAGATAAATAGCACCATCATCTGCGGCAAAAAGCCCAGCACAGCGCCCACGCCAGCCACAATGCCATCTAAAACCAGCGATTGTAACCAATCTGCACAGTTCACGGCGGCCAAAAGATTTTCCAACACGACTGGTATACCAGGCACCCAAACGCCAAACTCAGCAGGATCAGCATCAGGGTCAATTTCAGCCGCCGCCTCATATGCACCGCTGCCAATGCCAAACAAATGCCAACCGTCGCCAAAAACGCCGTCATTGGCCCAATCAGTCAGCAAACCGCCCACGGTGGTTATGGAAACATAATAAATCACAAACATCACCGCCGCAAAAATCGGCAAAGCCAGCAAACGGTTAGTAACCACTTTATCGATTTTATCGGATAAGCTCAGCTGACCTGTGGGCAAGGTTTTTTTGGCCGCCTGCTGCAACAACCTGCTAATATATTCGTATCTTTCATTGGTGATAATGCTTTCGCTATCGTCGTCCAGCTCAGCCTCACATTCCGCCGTCATTTTTTCCAGCCGCTGCCGTACGGTATCTGATAAGTGCAGCTCCGCCAACAGCTTTTCATCCCGCTCAAAAAGCTTAACCGCCAGCCAGCGCTTCAGTTCGGGCCGTTTAAGCACTCCCGCCGTTTCCAACAAATCACCCACCTGAGCCAACGTTTTTTCCAACCTTTGGCTGAAAACAATCTGCGGCTGGCTCGCCTTGCCAAGCTGGGCCAGCTCGCAAGCCTGGTTGATCAGCTGCTGCAAACCATCGCCGCCGACGGCGGAAGTTTCCACAACCGGACAGCGCAACTGATCTTGCAACTTGCTCACGTTAATTTTATCACCACGCTTGCGCACTATATCCATCATATTTAAGGCAATAACCACCGGAATACCCAGCTCCAACAGCTGCATTGTCAAATATAAATTACGCTCCAGGTTGGAAGCGTCAACAATATTAATAATTGTATCTGGCTTTTCAGCCACCAGATAATTACGAGTGACAACCTCCTCCAATGTGTACGGCGAAAGTGAATAAATACCCGGCAAATCCTGAATAACAACATCTGGCTTGCCTTTCAGACGGCCATCCTTTTTTTCCACTGTCACGCCCGGCCAGTTGCCCACATGCTGCGAACTACCAGTTAAAGCGTTGAAAATGGTGGTTTTGCCACTGTTAGGGTTGCCAGCCAAAGCAATTTTTACACTCATTTTCTCTCATACCTCCTATTTTATCAATTATGTTAGTAAAAACTAACTTGCAATCAGAACTATTCCACCTCAATCATTTTCGCATCTTCCTTGCGCAAAGATAACTCATAATTGCGCAGGTTAATTTCCAACGGATCCCCCAACGGCGCCAGCTTGCGCACAGTGATAAACGTTCCTTTGGTAATACCCATATCCATAATCCGACGCTTCACCGGGCCTTGGCCCTGCAAACGCAGCACCGTCACACTTTCGCCGGGCCTTACATCTGCTAATGTTCTCATATAAATTACTCCTTCCCCAAAATTCTAAATCATAATCCGCCTAGCCATTGCCAAATCAAGAGCCAAACGAGTGCCTTTAGCATTGACAATCAATCCGGCAGAGCTTTCCGCCACCACCATAATCAAACCGCCAGCTACCACTCCTAAATTTTCCAAATATCGACGCACCTCATCCTTGCCCGTGATACGCTGCACTTGATATTCCTGCCCTTTTACAGCCAAAGTAATTGGCATTTGTTGCCTCCTTACTGCCAAACTTTGTTAGTATATTCTAACAATTCGGCCATTTTTTAGATGTTAGCAGCTGCTAACA
>JAAWKH010000021.1 GCA_022797295.1 Peptococcaceae bacterium | reverse complement strand
AACCGGCCCCACCGGACCGACTGGCCCCACTGGTGCGGCTGGAGCAACTGGCCCGACAGGCCCTGCTGGTTTGCCTGGCCCAACAGGGCCCACTGGCCCGGCCGGTGTTGATGGCTTAGATGGTGCAACCGGTGCAACTGGCGCGGCCGGTTTGCCTGGCCCAACAGGGCCCACTGGCCCAGCTGGTGTTGATGGTTTGAATGGAGCAACCGGCCCCACCGGTCCGACTGGCCCTGCCGGCGCTGACGGGGCAACCGGCCCGACTGGCGCTGATGCACCTACACCAATTCTTACCATTGGTACTGTGACAACTGGTGCGCCTGGTACGCAAGCCACTGCCACTATAACTGGCACTGCGCCAAACTTTGTACTGAATTTGACTATACCTCAGGGGCCAACTGGCACTACGCCGTAATCCTGTGTTGTTTGAGGATTGAAAGCAAACGCCTCCGCGCTGTCAGTGTGGGGGCGTTATTTTATAAGTTTAGAAAGGAGGGCGCGCTTTGAGTGAAGCAAACAGCATAAGCCTGTGTATGATTGTGCGGGATGAGGAAGATGTGCTGGGCCGTTGCTTGGAGTCGGTATATGATTTGGTGGATGAGATTGTTATTGTGGATACGGGCTCGCAAGATGGCACTAAAGAAATTGCTGCTGCTTATACGGAGCGGATTTTTGATTTCACCTGGATTGACGATTTTGCTGCGGCCAGAAATGCAGCCTTTGCTAAGGCCAGCTGCGCCTATTGTATGTGGTTGGATGCGGATGATGTTCTGTTGGCGGCCGACCGGCAGAAGTTTAAGGATTTGAAAGCCGGGCTGGGGGCGCAGGTGGATGTGGTGATGTTGCCTTATAATGTTGGTTTTGACGCGCAGGGAAACGTCACCTTTTCTTATTATCGGGAGCGGATTATCCGCAACAATGGTACAATGTGTTGGCAAGGGGCGGTACATGAGGCGATTTCTCCCAAAGGGCAGGTGATTTATGGAGATTGTGCCGTTACGCATTGGAAGCTGCACCCCAGCGATCCTGACCGTAACCTGCGGATTTTTGAAGGATTGCTGGCTAAGGGGGAACTGCTGGAACCTCGTCAACAGTTTTACTATGGGCGGGAGCTTTATTATCACAAGCAATATGAGCGGGCTTTGGCTGTTTTTGAGGCTTTTCTGGCCGATGGGCGGGGTTGGTTGGAGAATAAGCTGGACGCTTGTCGGCATGCAGCCCTTTGTTTATATGGCTTGGGCCAGCGGCAGCGGGCGTTGGCGGCGCTTTTGCATAGTTTTGCCTATGACTTGCCGCGGGCGGAAATCTGCTGTGATTTGGGCCGGCATTTTGTGGAGGAGGAGGCTTGGGAGCAGGCGATATATTGGTATCAGCGGGCTTTGGATTGCCAACGGAGGGACGCAAGCGGTGGTTTTGTGCAGCAAGACGCTTATGGTTATTTGCCTTGTCTGCAAATCTGCGTTTGCTACAACCGGTTGGGGCGCAATATTGAGGCGGCGGCTTACAATGAGCGGGCGGCGCAGTTTAAGCCGGATTGTCCGGCGGTGGCGTATAATCGGGCCTACTTTGCGGCCTTGCAAAATGAGGCGGAAAGTGAACCAGGAAATTGCTAGATAAGTTGATAAAAAGTTGATTTTTAGCGGTTAAAATAATACAATAGTATTATAAAGCTATAGAAGGTGAGCGAATTGGCGGAATATAAGCAGCAACGGCTGTTGGTGGTGGATGATGAACCGGATATTTTGACAATGCTGGCGGGGTTTTTGCGTGATTGTGGTTATCTGGTGCTGACGGCAGGCAATGCGGAGGAGGCGTTGGGGAAGTTGGCTAAACAGCCGGATTGTTTGCTGCTGGATATTCAAATGCCAGGCCAGGACGGTTTGCAGCTGTGCCGGCAAATTCGTGACTATTTTGCTGGGCCAATAATTTTCCTGACAGCCCGCATTGAGGAAACCGACAAGTTGCAGGGCTTTGCTGCCGGCGCTGATGATTACATTGTGAAGCCGTTTTCCTTGCGGGAGCTGAAAGCGCGTGTGCAGGCGCATTTGCGCCGGGAGGCGCGGCACGCGGCAGGGGCGCGGACGCAGATTAATTTTTACGGTGATTTGACGGTTGATTTTGGTCAGCGATGCCTGTTTTGCCAGGGGCGGGAGATTAATCTGACCAAAAAGGAGTTTGATATTGTGGAGCTTTTGGCTCAAAATCCTGGTCAGGTTTTTGACAAAGAACGCATTTACGAGCGGATTTGGGGTTGGGACAGCGAGGGGGAAAGCAGTGTGGTGGCGGAGCATATTCGGCGGATTAGGGCCAAAATTGCCGCCGCCGCAACCTCGGGCAATAATCGGCAGTATATTGAAACCGTTTGGGGGGTTGGCTACAAATGGGCAAAATAGCAGAACACTGGCGGAATATGCCGCTTCGGCACAGCTTTGTTTGTTATGTTCTGCTGTTTGCTGGTTTGGCTTTGCTGCTATGCCTGGTTACTCACGGTATTTGCGATTGGGGGCAAAAACAGATTTTGGCCAAATATAGCAGCGGGCCGGCGGTGCGTTATTACCTTACCAATGAACAAGGGGAGCGGTTGGGCGACGGGGCGATTATTTACACCGACCCAGCTCAACTGACCGCGGCGGATGAACGTTTGATGAGTTGGCTGAGGCTGGCGCCGTCGTTGGCGGTGCCGATTTACGCTGCGCTGAGCATTTTTGCGGCGGCTTGGCTTTTTTGGGTTCAGAAGTTGCGGGCGCCGTTGGCGGAGTTGCAGCTGGCGGCTGAAAAGATTGCGGAAAATGACCTGGATTTTGCTTTGGATTGTGGCCGGCAGGATGAGCTGGGACAGCTCTGTGCTAGTTTTGAGCTGATGCGTTTCAAGCTGGCAGCCAATTTGACGGAAATGTGGCGGCAACTGGAAAGCCGTCGGCGGCTGAACCGGGCTTTTGCGCATGACCTACGTACGCCGTTGACAGTTTTACAAGGTTATACAGAGCTTTTGCAGCAAAGCGAGGAAGTGGCCAGCAGAGAAACGGCGGCGGTTATGCACCGGCAGTTGCACCGGCTGACGCGTTATGTGGAGAGTATGAGCAATTTGCAGCGATTGGAGGATATTGCGCCGGAATGGGCGCCGCTTGATTGGACGCAGTTGGTTGAAGGTCTGCGCGATTTGGCTGAGCTGGTTTGTCGAAGCGGTGGGCGAAAGCTGCATTTTCAGGCTGGGCTGTTGGCCTCGATGCCGCATTTGGCTTTGGATAAGGAGCTTGTGGCTAATGTGGCGGAAAATTTGCTGAATAATGCGGTGCGTTATGCAACCCAAACGGTGCATATGGAGTTGGTTTTAAGGCAGCAGGACGGGGCGGTTTGGCTTTGTCTGACGGTGACTGACGACGGCCCCGGCTTTTCCCAGGAGGCGTTAAAATTGGCGGCGGAGCCGTATTATAGCGAGTCGGAACGAGCGGAGCATTTTGGGCTGGGTTTGTATATTTGTACGGTGATTTGTCGGCAGCACGGCGGCGTTTTGCAGCTTGCCAATGCTGAGACAGGCGGCGGGCAGGTGAGGGTTACCTTTCTTTTAAAATAGATAATCAGGCAAAATATTAATAGTAAAATACGGCCATATTTCGTGTAAAATGGCCGTATTTTTGCTTTTTGTGGCAATAAAAACAATTTACAATAAAGTATACTTTATTGTAAATTTCTTCATAACAATATATAGATAATAATAACATAGCGTACCACTAATTACAAGCTCTTTTTTGCTTTTTCTTGCTAAAAAAAGCCTTACAATAAAGTATACTTTTTTGCAAATTAGCGAAAGGGAGAGTTTGGATGGCTCATTCCAGAAAAAAATTAAACCTGCTAGGACAGCGTTATGGACGGCTTGTGGTGATTGCTACGGCTGAAAATATTGGTTGGCGCACCGCCTGGTTGTGCCGTTGTGATTGCGGGCGACAGCTGGTTGTTAAAACTTATCATTTGCGTAGCGGACATGTGACTAGCTGTGGATGTGCCAGAGCTGGAGGTTTTGACGAACGTTTGCATTATCTGGAGGGCACTTGCGTGGAAATGTTGCGAGCTAAAACAGTGCGCTGCAACAACACCAGCGGGGTGCCTGGTGTGGACTGGCTAGCTGCTAGGGGGCGTTGGCGGGCTACTATTTGTTTTAAGGGGCGGCGTTATTTTCTGGGCAGTTTTGAGCAGTTTGACGAGGCTGTGCAGGCCCGCAAGCAAGCGGAAGCAGCTTTACATGATGAGTTTGTGCGTAGTTACGTTGCGGAGAATAGTCACCCTGAGGAAAATAATTTAATAGATAAAAAATAGGAAATTTGTAGAAGAAAAATTGAAAAAATTGTTTTATAATATCCTTACCAGCCAATGAGTGGTTGATTTAAGGAGGTTGAGAATTATGTATGAGATTTGGCAGAAAAAGCTTTGGTTGATTGTGATGGCAGTTGTGTGGGTTGTTTTGGCCGCTGGTTGTCAGGCGGAGCCGCCGGCTCAGGTTGCCGATGATTTGGCGGGCCTGTACAGCATAGACCTGCCAGCCGGTGATTGGCAGCCGCAGGCGGCGAATATCTGGGCACCGGTGCAGGAACAGGCGGTTTTGACCGATGTTCGGATTTGGCTGGTGCGGCTGGAGGATTGCACGCAGGAGGCAGCGGAAAAGCAGCTGCAAGATGAAGGCTATGCGGAGCTGTCGGAAAAGCCGGGTTACTGGCAAAAGCAGGCGGACGCTTTGCAATATCAAACCCGCTTGGTGGTGGAAAAGCAGAATTGCTGGTTGGTTTGCAGTTGTTGGCCGGAGGAAGACAATGTGTGGGCGGAGCAGCTGGCGGCGGCTTTGGCCAGCTTTGAGTTAGTGCAGGAGTAAATTCAACAAAGTAAAATCCCTCGGCTTGGCCGAGGGATTTTGGTTTAACTAAGTGATAGTTGATGCTCCAGAAAGACCAACTCTTCTGGGATAAGGCCTTGCAGCATTGCTGGAGCATAGCCGACAATCCGAAAGCCGTGCTTTTGATACAGGCTTTTGGCCGGTTCATTTTGCGCCCAGGTGTCCAGCCTGATGACAAGGCAGTTTTGCTCCTTGGCGTAGGTTTTGGCGTAATCAATCATCTGGCTGGCCAGGCCGCGGCCGGAAAGCTCCGGCGGAATGCAGAGGGTGTGAATAACCAAAGCCTGCTCAGGCTCTGCGGGATATTGCCAGGCCATTTGGGCATATTCCGGGGCCTGGTTTTTGTTCAGCACCACGCTGGCCAGAATTTGGCCCTCCTGTTCCAGCACAAACATTTCGCCTTTTTCCACGGCAGCAGCGGCGGAATTGCGCGTGGGATAAATGCCTGGCTGCCAGTTGGAATGACTACCATTTTGTTGCTCGTGTTGTAATAGACTGTTGTAAGCGGCGGCAATGCTGTCAACGTCTGCTGCAGTTGCTTTGCGTATCATTGGCGGTTCTCCTTTTGTTGTTTTTTATCGAAATAATTGCCCAGGATTGCGCCTGAAACAGCGCCCAGGCCTAGGGAAATATAGGTGGCATGCTGGAGATTGAAAGGGAATTTCAGCCACAGCGTAAGGCATATGCTGCAAGCCAGCGTGGCGCCGATAATCAGCAGAACTATTGAATTTTGGTGTTTTTGGGTAAATCTCACGTTTGTGGCCTCCATTGCCAGAAAGTTTTGTATATAAAATTATAGCACAATATTTTGCAATAATCAATCATCTTCCCAATTTTCGTTTTGCCAATAATCCTGCCAAAGTTCATTCCATTCATCCGGCAGATTAAAGGTGGTGATTTCTGATGTGTAAATTCCCATAACGCCGCTTCCGGTTTTGGTTACATTGATAATGTTGCTGCCAGTTCCAGCCGTAAACGTGTAGGTGTTATTATTTTTGATGAATTTCTGCGGGTGATAAATTTCACCCCATTTACCAGCGTCGGTGATAGTTGTTGTGCTGTTTTGAAAATCGTCTTTGGAAATCAGCTGAAAATATCCGCTGTTGGCAGTTGCGTTCAATGAACCGGCAAAGCCCTCCGGCAATGTTAAAAAGACGGAGGCCATATTGAACTCGCCTTTAATGTGGCCTGATTTTATAAGATCACAGGTGAGGTGGCCGTTATCCACAGACAAATTTATATCGCTGTAATCAAAATCGGGAAGATATAGCTTGATTGTTTCAGTGTTTGTGTTTGTTTTTGTTTTGCAGGATATGGCAACCTGCCAACTGTTGTTTTTTTCATCGTTTTTAATATCGACATTATAAACGTCTGGATTAAACTCAGCAGAAATTTTGTTTTCATTTGCGGGCAGCACGTTTACAGCGGCGCTGTTTATATTTAGCGATAATGACGGTTTGTTATTTGCCGTGTTTTGGGGATTTATATTATTTGTCATGGCTTGAGCGTTATTTGCTTTATTGTTGGCGCTAGTTAAAATAACGCCAAAGCTAACAATTATACACAACGCCAATATCATAGCGAAAAAAGGTTTCTTTTTGAATAACATCATTGTCAACCTCCTAATCTAGTTGATCTAGCCAGAGCAAAAGCGGGGCAATCTCCTGCAATTTTTCTTCCCATTCATCCCAATTTTTCTCCCATTCATCCCAGTTTTCCTCCCAGTCATCCCAGTCGTCCCAGTCGTCGTCCCAATCTTTTCCGTAATCGTCCCAGTCTGGTTCAACTCCCAACACTGAGGCAAAGCTCATTTTCTGGTCGGCCACAGCGCGTTTTTGCCACTCCGCCAGTTGCTCGTTGGACATATAGCCGGTTAAAATGGAGAAAAAAGCGACTTCATCAGCTTGATAATATTTTTCTGCCAGGGGTGTTAAATCTTCCTGTGGCAGGTAATCCAAAATTATACTGAAATAGGCAATTCTGTCGTCTGTATCTATTTTGGCTAGATATTCTCGCAGCAGTTCCGCCGGCATATATTCCACTGTGCAGGCCCAAAAGCTAATTTGCTCATTGGCGTAAATACGTTGCCAGTAGGCGGCCTGAGCATTGCTATCTAACTGTGGGAAAATGGCGGCAAAGGGGCTTAAATCGCCGTTTTGGTAAAACTCCTCAGCCAGCTTGGCGTGTTGAGCCGGCGGGGCGGGAATAACCTGCAAAATATACGGCAGCTTGATTTTCATTTGCTTTTCGTCTTGTTGCAGTTGGTTAATCAGCTTGGCAATGGCCTGCCTGATTTCGGTGTGGTCGATATATTGAGCGGCCTGCTTGGCAAACAGAACCAGCATTTCCTTGTCGTTTTCCAGTTGAATAATGGTAGTTTTATCATTGTTTTTAATATCTTCCGGGTGGAGGTTCCAGCCCATTTCAATGATATAACCGTCACAGTAAAAGCTGTTTTGCGTATAAACGTAGTACTTCGATTGGCCTGATTGGTCATTGTTAGCTTTTTGAAAAACGCCTGGTTCCAAAAAGGGCGTGGTTTCTTTTGGCGTCAGCGGCGCGGCGTAAGCGCCTAGCATGAAAAAGCTGAAGCAAACTGCGGCTGTCAGCAGCAGAGCCGCCGCTTTGTGCCATTTAGTTTTGGGTTGAAAATTCATAATAGCACCTAACCTTTCTTTTAATTGGGCCGCGCCCTCGGTCAGAGTGACGGCGGCCAATGAATTTTTATAGGCGGACTGTTGGCAAAAAGCCAACAAGGTTTCGCCATAAGTTTGCCGGGCAGCGTCCTCCGGCGGCAACGACGCTATCACAGCTTCATCGCAGGCCAGCTCGCAGGTACGGTTGACCTGACGGCTCAGCAGATAGACAAACGGATTGAACCAATGCAGACAAATTAGCAACTGCACCAGCCACTTATAAAGTAAATCGTGCCGGTGGAGGTGGGTTAGCTCGTGTTGGAATATACAGGCCAGCTGTTCTGGCGGCAGGGTTTTGGCCATGCTGGGCAGTATGATGACAGGCTTAAACAGTCCCAAACATACCGGAGAGCTTAGCAGGGGATTAAAGGCCAGCTCCAGCGGTTTTTGGCTGTTGATGTGCATAGCCTCCGCGCAGGCGGCCAGCTGATTTAGCAGAGCAATATCCTCTATCGGTTGGCTGGCGGACTTTACATATTGCACAAAGCTTTGGTAAATGGTGATTTGTCGGCAAAGCAGCAGCAAGGCCACCGCCGCCCAGATTAGCAACAACCAACCGGCTAGCGGCAGTATTTGTGCGGCTGCGGTGGTTGGCTCTGGCAGCTCGGTTAAATTTTCTGGTAGCGTTACCGGCTGATTATTGTTAAATGCGATGTTATTTGCGGGCATTGGCAGTGCAGGAGATGGCTCCGTTGAGGGGAAAAGCTGATTTTGAGCCGGCAGTTTTATGATCGGCGGCAGCGGCAGAATAAAACGCAGGGCAACGGCCAGCCAGATGTAATATTGCCAGGTTTGGCTGAGCCGTTTTTGATACCAGGGCTTGAGGGCCAGCAACAAAAGCAACAGCAGACTGCCGGACAGGGAAAGAGAGAGTAACAGCTTTACAAGGTAGCTCATTTAGTTTTCACCTCCTGCCGCCAAAAGCTCTCAATTTCCTGCAATTCCTCGGCGGAGAGGGCCTCCTGTTGTAGTAAAGCGCAAATCAGATTTTTGGCGCTGCCGCCGTAAATTTTGTGCACAAAGCTTTGCGTTTGGGCGGCTTGATATTCCTGTTGTGTTATCATGGCGGCGTACTCGTTGCGCCGGCCGATTTTGCTGGTGCGCAGGTAGCCTTTTTCCACCAGGCGCGAAAGTAGGGTCAGCACTGTGTTTTTTTTCCAGTCGTTTTGCTGAGCCGCCAACTGCTCCATAATCTGCGAATACAAGGCGTGCCCCTCGTTTTGCCAGATTATTTGCATTAAGGTCAGTTCAGATTCCGAAATTTGTTGTAGCATTGGGTTCTCCTTTCCTGAATATAGCTATATTAACATAATGTAGGCCTGTTTTTATATTAACACAGTGTAGGCTAAAATGCAATAGGGTTTTGAATAATTTTTTTGCGGATTGACAATGCGGCATAATGATGATATAATAATGAATAAACAGGGAGGTCTTTTTATGCCGCGTGTTATACCAATACAGGATTTGCAGGACACCGCTGCAATTTCAAGAATGTGTAACGAATCCTTGGAACCTATTTATATTACCAAAAATGGCTGTGATGATATGGTTATTATGAGCCTTAAAGCGTATGAGCAAAAAATGCTTATGCAAGATGTTTATGGTAAACTAGCCTCAGCTGAGGCTGAGCTAAATGCTGGTAAAACGCGTGACGCGTTGGCGTCTCTTAACGGATTGCGGGCCAAATATGGCTTATAAGATTGTTGAAACGCAACTGGCTGGTCAAGATTTGGACAGTATCCTTGAGTATATAGCTGTTTCCTTAGCTAATCCCAGTGCGGCAGCTGCCTTTGCTGACAAGGTGGAAAAATGTTATCTTGGCTTACAGAGTATGCCAATGATGTATGAGCTTTGTCGGGATAAGCACTTGCGGGCCTTTGGCTATCGTAAGGTAAACATCGGAAATCACATAATGATTTATAAAATAAATGAACTTGATAAAACTGTTGTGATTATGCGGTTTTTCTATGGTCGGCAGGATTATAAAAGACTTTTGGACTTGTTTTAGTAATACACAATAAATATCGAAAGAGGTGAAATGATGATTAGCTTTTTCTGCAAATAATTTTAGCGCAGCTTGGCACCAGCTTTTGGCTGAGGCAGCACTGCGCCCTTTTGCGGGAAAGTTAAGCATCTGACAACCACTTTTTTAAGCTGTATTCGGCCGCGCCAGGCTTTTTGGCGTGCGGCTGGGTTGCTTTTGGCCTCCGTGCAGGCCGTGGGATTTTAGCTTTCCTGCGGTAAATTGTTACGGAGGTGTTTTTTTATGTCAATGCTGAAAGTGGATAAGCTGACTTTTGCTTATCCGGGAAGTTACGATAATATTTTTGAAAACGTCAGTTTTCAGGTGGACACCAGCTGGCGGCTGGGTTTTGTGGGCCGCAACGGTCGGGGCAAAACCACCTTTTTGCAGTTGCTGGCCAACTCTGGCCAATATGAATATAGTGGTAATATTACTGTGGCCGGTGGTGTTAAGTTTGCTTATTTTCCTTGGGAACCGGCGGATAAAAATCAACTGACATTGGATGTTCTACAGCAAGTTTGCCCGGAGGCTGAGCTTTGGCAACTGGAGCGAGAGCTGGCTATTTTGAAGCTGGCGGATGAGGCGCTTTGGCGGCCTTTTGGCAGTTTATCCAACGGCGAGCAGACCAAAGCCTTGCTGGCGGCTATGTTTTTGCAGCCGGGGCATTTTTTGCTGTTGGATGAGCCAACCAATCATCTGGATGAGCCGGCCCGCCGTCTGGTGGCGAATTATCTGCGGCGGCAGCAGGGTTTTATTTTGGTATCGCACGACAGACAGTTTTTGGATGGCTGTGTGGATCATATTTTGTCCTTAAATCGGGCTAATATTGAGGTGCAGAACGGCAATTTTTCCTGCTGGCTGGCGGGGTTTGAGCAGCGTAATCAAGCGGAGGCGGCGCAACAGGAGCAGCTACATAAGGATATTAAAAGGTTGCGTCAGGCTGCTCGGCGCGCTTCCGATTGGTCGGATAAGGTGGAAGCCGGTAAATATGGTAATGGCCCAGTGGATAGAGGTTTTATTGGGCACAAATCCGCCAAGATGATGAAGCGGGCCAAGTCCATTGAGGCCCGGCAGCAGCAGGCGATTGAACAAAAGGCCGGGTTGCTGCAAAATTTGGAGCGGGCTGAGGATTTGAAGCTGCAACCTTTGCGGCACCACGCGGATATATTGCTGGAATGCAGCGGGCTTTGCGCCTCTATTGACGGACGGGTAATCTGCCAGCCGCCAGATTTTTGCCTGCACCGGGGCGAGCGGTTGGCTTTGGCCGGGCCTAACGGTTGCGGCAAAAGCACATTGTTGCGGCTGCTGTTGGGGCAAGCGCCGGCTAAATTGCAGGTGCAGGGCCAGCTCCGGGCGGCCTCAGGTTTGATTATATCCTATATTCCGCAGGACACTTCATTTTTGCGGGGCCGTCTGCGAGATTTTGCGCAGGCTGAGGGGCTGGATGAAAGCTTGTTTTTAACCATTTTGCGCAAGCTGGATTTTTCCCGCCAGCAATTTGAAAAGGAGATGGAGCGGTATTCCGAGGGGCAAAAAAAGAAGGTGCTGCTGGCAAAAAGCCTTTGCCAGCCTGCGCACCTTTACGTTTGGGATGAACCGCTAAATTATATTGATATTTACTCCAGATTGCAAATTGAGCAGCTAATTGCCGAGTTTGCGCCCACTATGTTGCTGGTGGAGCATGACGAGGCCTTTCGGCAGGCCGTTTGTACCGGTTGCCTTAATCTTTGAGCAATCTTAATCTGGTTGGCGACGGCTACGGAAAAAATCTTGCAACACTTGGCGGCATTCTTCTTCCAGGATGCCGCCAATCAATTCCGGCCGGAAGTTGCTCTGTCTGCTTTCTGGAATATTAAAAGCGGAGCCGCAGGCTCCCCAATGGCTGTCTGGGCAGCCGTAAACCACCCGGCCAACTCGGCAAAGCACAATGGCTCCGGCGCACATGGGGCAGGGTTCCATTGTGACAAAAAGGGTTGCGTCCTCCAGCCAGCGGCGTTTGAGCAGACGCTGCGCTTTTTGCAGCACCAAAATTTCCGCGTGAGCCAGAGAATCCGCGTTGGCTTCCGTGGCGTTGGCGGAGGTGACCACAACCTTGTTCTGCACAACCAACAACGCGCCCACCGGCACCTCGCCGCGGGCGGCCGCCAGGCTGGCCAGCGTCAGCGCTTGCTGCATATATCTTCGATAATCCATAAAGGGTAAACTCCTTAAACTTACATATTAATGCCCAAGTTTATAAAAAGGGCCTTCAAGCTTAATGCAAGCTTGAAGGCCTTTGGTGGCTGGGGTACTAGGATTCGAACCTAGGAATGCTGGTGCCAGAAACCAGTGCCTTACCGCTTGGCCATACCCCATTGAAATTTTGGCATTAAATTGAGTTAATGGTGTGCTTGACAGGAATCGAACCTGCGACCTGTCGCTTAGGAGGCGACCGCTCTATCCAACTGAGCTACAAACACGCGTGTTCCTAAATGCTTAACTATTATACCCCAAAAATATACATTCGTCAAGCCCTTTTGTAAAAAATTTCATATTTTTTTTGAAGTTTTTAGCCGCCCAGGGTAACATCCTGTTTGTTCCACCAAGCCAAAGCGTTTTGTAAATGCTGTGGCTGCCAATCTGGCCAAAGCTCATCCAGCACGTAAAAATCCGCATAAACAGCCTGCACCGGCAGCAGGCCGGAAAGCCGCCGCCGGCCGCCCCAGCGCACCACCAAATCAATGCGCGATATATCCGCAGATTGCAGCCCGCCATATAATTGCCGGCGGGAAGCGCTTTGCGTGGCATTTTGCTGCAAGCCGGCCAGATCCCATTCCCAGCCGTAATTTACCAAAAAATTCAATCTGATGCCGCCGCCAGCCACCGGTTGCCGCTGGCAAAAGGGGCGTAGCTCCGGCGGAAAGCAAGGCGATTTGGCGTTGCCAACCACCAACAGATCCGCACCCTCGGCAGCCCGGCAGGCCATTTGCACCGCTTCCACGCAGGCGGAGCGAAAAGCCTGCACCTGGGCGGCGGGCCGTTTGCAGTTGTCTGTGGTGAAGCCGTAGAAGGTGATTTCCTCAATGCCGATTTCCTTGGCCTGGCGCAGCAGCTCCAAAGCAGGCCGCAGCCCGTGCTGATAGCCCGCCTCTTTGCTGAGCCCTCGGCTGGCGGCCCAGCGGCGGTTGCCGTCTGGTATCACTGCGATGTGTTTGGGTTTGCGCATTTTGCTCCTCCTGGCCAATCCATTTTGCCTTTATTATGCACCGAGCCGGTCCGGGTTATACCTTTTTTTATTGGGCCGGGCACGCAGGCTCCATTTGCTGCATATTTTGAGGAAAATGAAGCAATTAAGGAGTGGTGTCAGAATGAAAAAGGGTAAAATTTTACATATGTTTCCTGGTAGTAACACCCCGCAGGGTTTTAAGGGTTTTTTGGCAGAAAATTTACAGGGGATGGAGCGGGTTTTCATCCTCAAGGGCGGGCCTGGCTGTGGTAAAAGCACTTTGATGAATAAAATTGCCCAGAATATGATTGAACGCGGCTACGACGTGGAAGTTTGGTTGTGTTCCAGCGCGCCGGAATCTCTGGACGGCGTGGTTGTGCCGGAGCTGGCCGTGGCTGTGGTGGATGGCACGGCTCCTCATGTGGTGGAGCCTGGCTGCCCAGGCGTGGTGGAGGAGATTGTCAATTTGGGCGAGCACTGGAATCAGAGCCGTTTGCGGGAGCATAAGGAGGAAATTAAGCAGCTGGGGCAGCAGATTGAGGCCAGCTTTGAGCGGGCTTATCAGGAGCTGGCGGAAATGGCCGCCGTGCGCGGCGAGCAGCCGTCGGCTGATTTGGCGGTAACCGATGCTGAGGTGACGCAGCTTTGCCGAGGCCTGGCGGAGGAAATTTTTGGTCAGAAGCATTTGCGGGTGCGTAAGTTTTTTGCAGAGGCCATCACGCGCAACGGACGCCAAAGCTATGCGCAGGAGCTTTCCCTGGCTTGCCGGCGGCGTTATTTGGTTAACGGCGCGGCGGATCAGGTTTTGGCCGGCGTGGCGGAGCTGGCCGCGCAGCAGGGGCATAATCTTGATTTGTATTACAGCTGTATGGCGCCGGAACAGCTGGAAATGGTTATTATTCCTGGTTTGTCCGTGGCCTTGGTTGATTGTGCCTGCCCGGAGTTGGAGGCGCGTTACGAGGATGTGCTGCTGAATTTGCGCCCGGAGGGCGAGGCGGAGCTGGCAGAGGAAGCGGATGCGGCGGAGCAAATCTGGCTGCATTATTTGGATAATGCCGTGCTGGAATTGGATAATGAACATCGTTTGCATGATGAGCTGGAAAGCTACTATATTGCCGCTATGGATTTTGAGGCGCTGGACGCTGTTTGCAAGGATATTTTCGGCAAAATCTGGCAGTTGGCGGCGGAACGGAACTGAATTGCGGCGCTGTTTTTCAAACTAAGCTCTGCTGTAAATTGTTCTTAAAAACAATGGCAGGTATAATTTGCGGCCGGCTGGCATATACCTTGATTGACTAAGGGAGGTATGGCTATGAGAACTCAACAGGATAGAACGAAACAGAACCGTTTGGTGCTGCCCTTGGGGCAGACAGTTTTTCTGCCCCAAACGGCAATGGGCGTAAGCTATATCGACAAAGTGCGCACCAAGGTTTATATTGATAATCTGCAACGGCAGGAGGGGCGGCGCAACGCTTGCCTGCGCGGCTTTTATGAGATTGACCTGGAATATCACGGCCTTGAGGGGCAGCGGCTTTACAAGCACCGGGTGATGTTGCCTTTGCGGGTGGAGCTGCCGGATGATTGGCTGCTGCCGCTGGATTATGAGGCTGATGAGCTGCATGCGGTTATTAGCAAGCCAATGTTGCGTATTTTGTCGCCGTATGTGCTGGAGTTTTCCGGCCAGCTGGTGGTGGAATATGTGGGTGATTTAATGCACCGCTTTGACGATGACTGTGACGACGACGATGACGATGACCACGACCATAAGCCTGATTGTGACGATGATGATGATGATTGTGATGATGATGACCGTCGGCATAGACGTTTAGGCCGCCAAGATTATCGTTTGCCCTATATTTATCAGGAACAAACTGCTGCGGCCAGCCAGTCTGAGGCAGCGGAGACCCAGGAGGTTCAGGAGCGTTTGGAAAGCAAATATCACTTGCCGGTTTGGTCTGCTCAGCCGGACGAGGCGGCGGTGGAAGTTGCTGCTTTGGGTTCCGCAGAAGCAAAGGAAACAGTGGCAGATTTGCCTGGGCAGGAGGCTGCCAAAGCTCCGGCGGCTAAAACGGTGGCCGCTGAGGGCGTGTTGCCAAGCTTTGACGATGCGGAGCGCAGTAAAATGCGCACTTTGCTGACCAATGCGGCAATTTCCCGCTTGCAGGCTAAAGGAGAGGAATTGATTAATGCAGTGGCAAGTGATGAGTTGTCGGTCAGACCGGTTGGTGTGGCGAAGAGTGAGGCAGTGCAGGAGGTGATTTTGATTTCAGAGGGAGAAAAGGAGATGGCACAGTTGACGGCGGCCACGGTGGATGCCACTACTGAGACTGCGGCTGCCCAACCAGTGGAGGCGGCAATGCCGGCAGAGGTTTCGGTAGAAAATGAGGCGGCGGCTGTTGAGGCCGCGCAGTCAGTTGAAGCAGCCCCAACAATGGCAATGGCTGAGACTGAAAGCGAGCCGGAAATGATGTTAACCGAGGCGGCGGAAAGGGAGATTTTGCCGACAGAAGCGGCTAATGAGCTGGCCGAGGCGGCGGCAGCGGCGGCAGCCGAGGCGAATGAAGCAGCCCTGGAAACAATGGCGGCCGCCGAGCCTGTTGCAGAGCAACCGGTGAGCGTTGCGAATACGCTAAATGTGGTAAACGCCAATGGCGTACGTTTGCGGGTTGGTTTGCGGGAGCCATCCAAGATTACGCCGGCCGCGCCCACCAATGCCGGCAACGGCGCTTTTCGGCTGAAATATTATGTGGTGAAGCCGGGCGACGACCCGATGAGTATTGCTTTGCAGCATAATGTGCCGCTGGAAAGTCTGCGTGCCGCTAACCAGGCTTTGGCCAGTGATTTGAGCGTGGGCATGGTGCTGCGAATTCCCAGCTGAGGTAAAAACTAAAAGCTGTGCATATTTTTGCCAAAAAAAGCAAACACCTATCTATATAAAAAATATAGGTAGGTGTTTTTTTTATGAATACAAATTGGTTGCTGCTGGGTTTGCCTTGCCTGGCCGGGCTGCTGATGGCGGTGCAGGGCAGTATTAACGGGCAGGTCAGTAAATCTATCGGCACGCTGGAGAGCAACTTTTTAATGCACCTGATTGGGCTGGCTATTATTATGCTGCTGCTTTTTGTGGTGCGGATTGGCGACGGCGATTTCAGCAAGCTTTCTGAAGTGCCGTGGTATGGTTATACTAGCGGTTTGATTAACGTGGTGATTATATACGGCGTGATGGTTTCCATTTCCCGGCTGGGCGCGGCCCCGGCCACCACCGCCATCATTGTGGGTCAGGTGACCACGGCTGCACTGATTGACTGGCTTGGTTTGTTTGGCCTGGAAAAAACCGCCTTTTCCCTTTGGCAGGCGGCGGGCATTGTGCTGCTGGCGGTGGGGGCCCGGCTGCTGTTGGCTAAATAGCTTGTGCTGGCGCGGTTTATATGCTATAATTAGCTAAAAAACCGGGAGGGTTGGTTGTGTGCAAGGAAGAGAAGTTATGCAAGCAGTGTGGCGCCAGAGTTGCTTACTATGGTGATTTTTGTGCAGACTGCCGGGAGGAAAATGACCGGCAGGAGATTTTGCAAATGTCGGAGGCGGAGCTGGCGGCTAAAATTGATTATGTCTGCGCTAATATTCAACAGCTTGAGAATCAAGATAATGATGAAATTCGTTATCTATGTGAAATGCTGATAGATTATCGGAATATCAACACCAGCCGCCTGGCGGAGCTGGCCTGGGAGCATGGTTTGACCTATTATCAAACTATCTACAAGGACGCGCCGCCGCAGGTGGTGGAGGAAATGCTGAACCGCCTGCGCCAGGATGATTTGAAGCCCTGGGACGGCTGCAAATTGCTGCTGTGCCTGGCGGAGGCCGGCGGCCCTGCCGTGCATCAGGCTTTTTGGGAATTGCAGCAGCAGCCGCGCAGTTGGTCCAGGCAGCTTAGCACCACGCCTGCGGTTTTTGCCACCTATGGCGGCTGGTCATTTGATAGCCAGGGCCGTTGGACGCCCACCAATTTTGCCGAGTGCTATCCATTGGTGAAAGGCACGGCGGCGGAAAAAGCTGAAAGCCCAGTGAAAATTGCTGTGCCGGCCGGGGAGGGCGAAATTTGTGAGCATTGCGGCACGCCTTTGGTTAACCTGCTTGAGATTGACGGGCACGACCCAAGGCTGGCCTTTTTGGGCCTTGATGGGGTTGTGCGGGCCAAATGCTGCCCAAATTGCCTGATTTATGTTATTGATAATCTTTTTTGCCGCTATCAACTGGACGGCGACAGCCAACTTTACCTTTTAAAAGCTATAATGACGGAAGTAATATTTCAGCTGAGGAGTTTGCAGAAATGGTGTCCAATACATATATTTTGGGGCCGGGTCCGGTTGCGCCGCGCTATGCTGCGGATTGGTACAGAGGTTCCTCCATCGGCGGCGTGGCCTTTTGGTGGCAGGGGCCTGAAATTAAAACCTGCCCGGAATGCGGCAAGCCTATGATGTATCTGGCTCAAATTCAGTTGGAGGATATTTGGGAAAAAATTGAGGGCAACGCTTATATTGAGATTTGCCGGGATTGTCAGATTTTGGCGTTTTTATACCAACAAGACTAACAAACTAGATTATCTTAGTAAAAAAGTTAAGACGGCATTTCTTTTGGGAAATGCCGCCTTAATTATAAAATATTAAATTCTAAGCAGAGTTATTTGATCTGCTCTGTCTGCGCTGCACTGTTGATGGCAGCAGTTTGGCCCTGGGCGATTGCCTGCTCGGCAAAGGCCACCATCTTACGGGTCATGTTGCCGCCAACGTAACCGTTCTGACGAGAAGTCAGCTGGCCCTTATCAATCTGTTCATAATTGTTGATGCCCAACTCATTGGCAACCTCAGTTTTGAACTGGTTCAGAACTGCTTTGTTTTCCATTGTTGTCACCTCCTTGTTTAAGAACTTGCTTGATTGGGCCGCCACGCATTCTGCCTGTGCTCTCAAAATTAGCTGTGCTTGCAAAAGCGGATTTTAGCAAACTGTTAAAGTTCTGAAAGCCTGACAAAACCGCTTGCGGCCGCATTGCTTTTGTTGATTTATCAAAAGCATTTCTAGTATTGTACCGTTTTTGGCGAAATATCCTTAAAAATTGCTGGTAGTTTTTGGCGATTTGCAGCGGCCTTGTTTTAAGCCTAAAATCCCTGCATATATTGGCTGAAGCTTTGCTCGTCAGCGCCGGGGTGCAGGGCGCGAGTGATGCCGGCGGCAATTAAGCGGGCGGCCAGCGGCACCAGCACGTCGGCCTCCTTGGGCGTCATCACCAAATTATCCGCAAACGGTTCCAGCAGCGTTTGCAGAGCTTCCTCTGGCAGGCCGGGAACGTTGGCGGCCAAACGTTGCAGGCATAGCTCAACGCTTTCCCGGATGATGGTGGCCCCGTGAACGACTGTGGGGATGCCAATGGCGATGACCGGCACGCCCAAATAAGCCTGATTGACGGCTTGCCGTTTGTTTTGCACACCGGAGCCGGGGCGAATGCCGGTGTTGCAAATTTGAATACTGCTCATTATGCTGCTGATACTGCGGGCGGCCAAAGCGTCTACCACGATTAAGCAGGCCGGTTTAATTTGCTGCACCACGCCTTTGATGAGTTGGGCTGTTTCAATGCCGGTGTTGCCCACCACGCCGGGGGTGAAAGCGGCCACCGGGCGAATTTCTCCGGCAAATTCGGCTCGGAAAAAGTGCCGCGTGGGCTGAATGTGGGCAATGGTTTGCGGGCCGATGGCGTCTGCGGTGGTTTGAAAATTGCCCAGCCCCACCACCAAAGCGCTACATTGTGGCGCGCGTTTGCGGCCGCTTGTGGGAGCCGCCGTTTCGGTGTTGAAAAGTTCCGGCGGCAGCAGGGTTTGAATATTTTCAGCCAAGGCGGCGCTCACCGGTAGCAGCAGGCTGGCGGTGGAATCCAGGCCAAGGCCCTCGTTTTTTAACTCCGGCACCTCGATTGTGATGTAGGAGCCGATGGGGCGGCCCATAATTTCGGCGCCTTGCTCATCCAAAATTTCAATAGTGTTGATGACGCCGCAGCTGAAATCAGTTTGGCGGTGGGCAACGCCGGGAATTTCCTGGCCGGCCTGGCCGCGCAAAAGCTGATGTGCTTCCGCCGCCATATCCAGCGATTTAGCCTTTTTTAGCAGGCTGGGGCTGATATTGCCCGCAGGTTGGGGCGTTTTTGGTATTTTTTGCATAATAGCCTCCAAAAAATAATCTTGTAAATAAAGCAGCCCTGCCGACATTTTTAGCAGGAAGAAGTCTGCTTTTTATAGAATAATTAAAGCTGAATAAATAAGCCTAAATTTATTTTGTGCTTATAGTTTTTTGATTATGCCTGAAAGGTGGCTTCGCTATGGAAATTCGTTGTGCTTTATGCGGCAAAAAGATGGAGATTAATAAGATGAACAAGGATTTTGAGGCTATTCGTAGCGGTAAAAAACCAATTATTATCTGCCAGATGTGTCAGCGTGCAGCGGCCTATGAGGCAAAAAAACAGTTGGAGCAGGTTTGAGGCCTTGTAAGCGCAAAATTCCGCCCGCTGCATTGTTGAACGCAGGAGCGGAATTTTGTTTGTTTGGGAGAGGAAGATTATCTGCTTAAAAGATAATCTGGCTTTAGTTTATGCCAAAAGCCGATGTTTATACCCAAATTTTTAAAATTTTACAATTACAGATTTTTCTATTTTACAAACTATTGTGTGTTGTGATATAATTATAATAATTAAGGAAAAAAAGAAATGCGGATTATTGCAGGAACAGCCCACGGGCAGCCGATTAAAGCGCCGGCTGGCCGCAACACCAGGCCCACAACCGACAGAGTGCGGGAGGCCATCTTCAGCGCGCTGACGCCATTTTTGGCAGAGGCCAAAGTGTTGGACGCCTTTGCCGGCAGCGGAGCCTTGGGGCTGGAGGCTTTGTCACGCGGGGCGGCGCAGGCGGTGTTTTGTGAGCAAGCCCGCGCGGCGCAGATTGTGATTAAGGAAAATTTAGTGCGCACCAAGCTGGACAAGCAGGCTGTTTTGCTTGGCGGGCTGGCGGAGCAACAGCTGGCAAGGTTGGCAGAAAAGCGCCCGGCATTTGATATTGTGCTGCTGGATCCGCCCTATAATAAAGGATTGATTGCGAAAATTGAACCGCTGCTGTTGGCGGATGGCTTTTTGGCCGCTGGAGCTTTGGTTATGCTTGAAACGGCGGCCAAAGAACCGGAGCTTTTGGCTGATTCACGCTGGCAGCTGCTGAAAAACCGGGTATACGGCGATACTGCCGTTTACTATTGGGAGCTTATAGATTGATGGCTGAATAAGGTTTGGTAACTGGTTAAGGGAGGTTTGGGCAATGGATTTTAATGACAACGACGGCTTGGGCAATGCTGATATTGGCGTTTTGTTGCAGGATTTGGAAAGCTACATTGAAAAGTGCTCGCGGGTGCCGTTGACTGGCAAAATTATGGCAGAGGGCGATTTCATTCTGGAAACTATTGACAAAATTAATGCTATTTTGCCGGAGGAAATGAAGCAGGCCAAGCAGGTTTTGGAACAGAGCGACAAAATTTTGGAGAGCATTGAGGCTCAGGGCAAAAAAATGTTGGACGACGCCCGCGCTCAGGCGGAAAAAATTGTGCAGGAAACGGAAATTGTGCAGATGGCGCAGCAGGAGGCCGAAAAAATTATCAGCGAGGCCAAAGATTACTGCGAAAGCATGGTTGACAAAGCCAATGAGCAATCGGAGCAAATTATCAGCGACGCTGAGGAGTACATAAACAGTTTGCTGGCTCATTTGGAGGGCAATTTGAACAAAGTGCAGGATGCGGTTAAAACCACCCGCGAAAGCTTTGAGATTAGCCGTAAGAGTTAAATTAGCCTTGCGTTCGGCGGCCTGCTAAACTAAAGGAAATTGCTAGCAGAAAGCCCAGTGAGAATAAACCGGGCAGTAGCAAAGCGCCGGGCAGCAGCAGCCAGTCTGGCACTGCAGGGCCGGTTTGGGCAAACCAGCCGCTGTTTAGGCTCAGCCAGCCGTGGTTTTGGCAGAACAGCAGCAACGCCGGGGCGGCCAGCACGTGCAGCAGGCGGCAGGGCAGATAATAACGCAGGCTGAGGTCAGAGTCAGCTAGTACGCCGGCGATTTGGCAATGAATTGATAGGCCGCTCCAGGCTAAAATTATGGAAGCGGTCAGCAGTTTGGCGCTTAAAGGCGCTGAGCAGGCGGCCAGAGCGTCTATGCCTAAGGTCATTTCAAAGCAGCCGTCTGCCAGAGCAGGCAGCACGCTGCTCGGTAAATTTAACAGACGACAAAGGGGCAGCAGGGCCAACTGTAATAGTTTGAGCACTCCAAAGTGGCTTAAACTGAGCAGTAACAGGCTGAAAATTAGCATAAAGGCCCCAATCATACCGATATTGGTAAGCGCTTTAAGGGAGCTTTCCTTGAGCAGCAGGCTTAATGGTTGGTTCGGCCGGTTTCGGCCCAGCGCAGCCTGCCAGCCGGCGGCCAGCAGTTGCCTGGCAGTGGTGTAAGAAGCATTGGTTTCTGTGGCAGTTTTGCCAGCCCAAAAGCGTAGCAGCAGCCCCCAAAGCAGGTTCAGCGGATAATGCGCCAGGGCTAGCCAAACGCCAATTTCCGGTTGTCCCAACGCTGCGGTGACGGTCAACATAATGTAGAGCGGGCCGGCATTGTTGCAAAAAGCTAGCAGACGTTCGCCCTCGTTACGGCTGAGTAGGCCTTGCTGGCGCAGTTGCCCGGCAATGGCGCCGCCGGTGGGCGAGCCGGCAAAAAAGCCCAGGCAGATACCTAAGGCGGCTGCTCCTGGCAGTCTGAAAAGCGGCTGCATAACCGGGCCCAGCCAAATGCTGAGCGCTTGGATTAGTCCGGTGCGGCTTAAAAATTCTGTTAGGATAAAAAAGGGCAGCAGGGCCGGCACCACATTGCGCCACCAGCTGCCGAGAGCTTCCTGGGCGGCGGCCAGCGTTTCGGTTGGCTGGCTTAATGCGGTGATGAAAATGCTTAGGGCAATTAAAATTCTAAAAATATTTATCATTTTAAAATTTATGGCGGCAGCGGTGCGAATATGCCGGCTTAAAAACAGAGCAACGTAAAAATTAAGGTTAAATAAGGTAAAATGGGGTTATATTATGTTAATTTTGGTGCTAAATTCCGGCAGCTCATCCCTGAAATATCAGCTTTTCAACACCAATACGGAAAGAGCCATTGCCAAAGGTGTAGCGGATAAGATTGGGCTGGCGGATTCCTGCGTGGAGCACACCGTATATTTGGAGCTGGAAACCAGCCTGGGCATAGAACACCGCAAAAAGAAAGATACTATTGAATGTACGCTGCAAAATTCTCGCGATGCGTTGGCAATGGTAATTAAATT
Source organism: Peptococcaceae bacterium (assembly GCA_022797295.1). GTDB lineage: Bacteria > Bacillota > Dehalobacteriia > UBA4068 > UBA4997 > Avidehalobacter. Next base: position 11,119 of record JAAWKH010000021.1, on the reverse strand, counting down.
GCTGACCCATCCAGATTTAGGCGTTATCCACGATTTGAGCGAGATTAGCGCAGTGGGGCACCGTATTGTGCATGGCGGCGATTTGTTTAGCGAGGCGGTGGAGTTGACGCCGGAAAATTTGCGTGAGCTGGCCAAACTTAATCCGTTGGCGCCGCTGCATAATCCGCCGGCTCTGCTTGGAGTGCAGGCCTGCTTGGATGTGATGCCCGACGTGCCTAATGTTGGCGTTTTTGACACCGCTTTTCATCAAACTATGCCGCCGGAGGCTTTTATGTATCCAATCAGCTATGAAATGTATGAAAAGCACAGTATTCGGCGTTATGGTTTTCACGGCACCTCTCACGCTTATGTTTGCGGTCAGGTTATCGGTTTGCTGAACAAGCCTGCGGAGGAAACGCGGATTATTACCTGCCATATTGGCAACGGCAGCAGTCTGGCTGCTATTAAAGGCGGCAAGGTGGTAGATACTTCTATGGGCTTTACCCCGCTGGAGGGCTTGATGATGGGCACGCGTTGCGGCACCATTGACCCTTCAATCGGCGCTTTTTTGGAAGAACAAGAGGGCTGGACGCCGGAGCGAGTGAACGAATATTTTAATAAGGAATGTGGTCTGCTGGGGATTTCCGGCATTAGCAGCGATATGCGGGATATTCGCAAGGCTTTAGGCAATGGCCACAAACGCTCGCGCTTGGCAGTGGAAATGCTCTATCACCAGCTGGTAAAGCTGATTGGCGGTTATGTTCTGCTGTTGGGCGGTGTGGACGCGCTGGTGTTCACGGCTGGTATGGGCGAAAATGATGCGAAAATGCGCAAGGATATTTGCCAGCGTTTGCAGTATATCGGCGTGGAGCTGGATTTGGAAGTGAATAGTTCTGAGCAGGACTTTAAGCTGATCTCTTCCCCTGAATCCAAGGTGCAGGTGTATGTGGTTCCCACTAATGAGGAATTGATGATTGCGCGAGATACGCGCGAGGTTGTGCTGAAAAATAATCTGATTAAAGCGGATTAGGCTCGGCCGGCCAAAATATAAGAGGTGTTATTTATAATGGAAGATTTGTGTTTGCGTGGGGTGAGCGAGGACGGCAGTGTGAAGCTGTGGCTGGCTCAAACCACCAATCTATGCGAGGAGGGCCGCCGGCGGCACGACGCTTGGAGCGTTGGGGCGGCGGCGTTGGGGCGCTTGCTGACAGCCGGCGTGTTTTTTGGTCTGAATTTGAAAGGCGAAGGCGATAGCGTGACCTTGCGCGTTAACGGCGACGGGCCGCTGGGCAGCCTGGCAGTGGTGGCAGAGCCGGACGGCGCGGTGCGTGGTTTTGTGGCCAATCCGCAGGTTGATATTGACCGGCGGCCGGATGGCAAACTGGATGTTGGCACGGCCGTGGGCAGTGGCACTTTGACTGTGATTAAAGATATGGGCTTTGGTCAGCCCTACACCGGCACGGTGAATTTGGTGACCGGTGAAATTGGCGACGACGTGGCTCAGTACTATTTGGAATCAGAGCAAACGCCGGCTGCCGTGGGGCTGGGTGTGCGCATTGCGCCAGCCGGCACGGTGGAAGCGGCGGGCGGATTTTTGTTGCAGGTTTTGCCGCACGCTGACGAGCAGGTAATCAAGCAGCTGGAGCTGAATTTGGCCAATCTGGTGCCGGTAAGTCAGATGGTGGCGCAAGGATTGAGCCTGAAAGAAATGGCTGATGAGGTGATGTTGGGCGTGCCTTGGCGGGAGCTGGAGCGGCAGCCTTTGGAATATCGCTGTTCCTGCAACCGGGAGCGTTTACGCGGCGCATTGCTGAGTTTGGGCTATCAGCAGCTGAAGGAGCTGTGGCAGGACAAGCAACAGGATGGCGAGTCGGCGGAGGTTGTTTGCCGGTTTTGTGGTGAGAAGTATAATTTTGAGCCGGATGAGCTGAAGCAGATGGTGGACGAGCTGGACAAGGAGCGTTTCCGCCGTTTTGCGGCCGGCTTGCAAAATCAGATTGACGAGCATTTGGCGAATAAATCAGAAAATGCTGAATAAATTTTGGTAAAAATACTTGCCAAAAGCAAAAAAGTGTGTTAGAATAATGAAGTATTTTATGCCAACATTCAGGCTAGGTTAATATGAATGGACGGACGGTCCGCTGCTGGGGCTTTGTTATTCGATTGAGCCTTGATAAGAACGTCTGGGGATTTTAAGGAGGAACAGACAATGAACGTAATCGAAGAATTGGAAAAAGAACAACTGCGTGATGATATTCCGGATTTTAAGCCCGGCGACACTGTTCGCCTTTCCGTGCGCGTTGTGGAGGGCGGCAAGGAGAGAATTCAGCAGTATGAGGGCGTGGTGATTAAACGCCAGAACAGCGGTATTCGCGAAACCTTTACTGTTCGTCGCGTCAGCTATGGTGTTGGTGTGGAGAGAACTTTCCCGGTACATTCTCCTCGTTTGGCCAAAATCCAGGTTATGCGCCGCGGCAAGGTGCGCAGAGCCAAACTGTACTATCTGCGTAATCTGACCGGCAAGGCTGCACGTATCAAGGATATTCGTTAGGCCGAGGTTTTTTGTCTGTAGCAAGCATAAGCACAAATTCCGGAGCTTTCAGATTCGGTTTTTGTGCTTATTTCAGCTAATCGGCAACTGGTTCAATTTGTAAAAAAAGCTTGTGCAGAGTTTTTTCTTATGGTATAATTATATAGCAGATAATAATAATCAAATTAAAACAGCAAGATGGCGGCTGCATTTGGTTGGGGCCTGGGCAGTTGATTTTAAGGCTTGCGCAAATTGGGAGGTAATGATTGTGATTTCCAGTAATGATTTCCGAAACGGCGTTTCCATTGATTTAGACGGCGACGCTTTTATTGTGGTTGATTTTCAGCACGTTAAGCCTGGCAAGGGTTCTGCTTTTGTGCGTACCAAACTGAAAAATGTGCGCACTGGCGGCGTGGTGGAGCGCACCTTTGCTGCTGGTGAAAAGGTGCCGAAGGCCCATTTGGAACGCAAGCAGATGCAGTATCTGTATAACGATGGTGATTATGTGTTTATGGATAACCAAACTTATGAGCAGATGTCGCTGACAGCAGACCAAATTGGTTCTAAGCTGAAATATCTGAAAGAGAATATGGATTTGTATATCCTGTTTTTCAAGGGTGATATTTTGGGCGTTGATTTCCCGCCGCAGGTGGAATTGACGGTGGTGCAGACTGACCCTGGCATTCCCGGCGCCACGGCTACCGGCGGCACCAAGCCTGCGGTGACTGACACCGGCGCTACTGTTAAGGTGCCGATCTTCATCAACGAGGGCGATGTTATTCGGGTGAACACGGAGACCAACGAATATATTGAACGTGTTTAAGCTTTAGGCTTTTCGGGCATATTATTAGGAAGGTTTTGGTGTTCTGATAAATGCCGTTAAGTATAAAAAATTTGGCAAGGGAGGTTTGCGCTGATGAGTGAACTGAAAGAGAAGGTTGTGTTTTTGCAGGGCCTGGCCGAGGGTATGGAAATTGAAGAGGCCTCAAAAGAGGGTAAGCTGCTGAAATCCATCCTGGAGGTTTTGGCTGATATGGCTGATGAGGTGGCAGAAATGTCCACTGATTTGGATGAAATTTATGATTATGTTGATGAGCTGGACGAGGACTTGGCTGAGGTTGAGGACGAAGTTTTCGGTGATGACGACGACGATTGCTGCTGTGATGATGATTGCTGCTGCGATGACGACGACTGCTGCTGTGACGAGGAAGAGGACTATGTTGAAGTCACTTGCCCTAATTGTCACGAAACCGTTTGCTTCAGCTCGGATATTCTGGATGCAGACGAACCGATTGAGGTTGTTTGCCCGGTTTGCGACGCGGCTGTGTTCTCCAATGACGCTGAGTACGTAGAAGTGGAAAAAGAGGACGAAGCCGAAGACGGCGAAGATAAATAGTTCCCGTTTGCTTAAAAAATAATAAAGGCGGCATTTCGTTTGGAAAATGTCGCCTTTACTATATATTGTCCACTTGGAGGAATTTAAATGTTTGACTATATGCGGAGCATATTGACGATTTTAATTAAACGCCAGTTTTAGAGCTCCTTTTTAGGGCTTAACAGCCAAAGCGGCGCGCCGCTGGAGCGGCTGGGGGAAAGCTCATCCAAAATGAGATCCAAATCCCAGGGGGTGAGCGTGCGCTCCAAACTGGCAGGGTCGGCCACCAGAATTTGGCCGTCCAGAGTGACGCCGCGCAACACAATGAAATGGCCGCTGCTGGTGAAGTGGCCTTTGCTCATCAGGGCGATTGCCATTTCGCCGTTGGCCAGGTGCGCCATTAAATTTTCCTTGCTTAAATCGCGCAGAGAAACTGGCGAGCAGGTTAGGCTGTAAGCGTCTGCTACGCCGGGCACGATGGAAAGATAGGAACCCTGGCGTTTGGCCCAATAGCCACTATCTGCACAGAATTTGCTCATTTGGGCTGGGTTAACCTGCTCATCTCGAAAAGTAGATACCACCATAGCCAAGGCGGTGGGGCCGCAGGCGTAACCGGCGATTGGATCCGTGCCATAAAGCTGGCTGGCCCAGGGCTCATCCTTTTGGTTGAAGTAAACCACCTGCAAGCTGCTGCCGGTAAGATAATAAACTCCATCCTGCTCGATTAGGCTGGTGATGTTAGGGTCGCCGGCCAGCGGCACGGGCGGCAGTTCAGTGTCGTCTGGGGGAAGTTGGGCTTCCTCCACGGCCTCGGCTATTTGGGACACCTGCCTGGAAAGATTTTCTGCGGCCAGACTGACTTCTTCAAAAAAGTTCTGGTGCATTTCCACCAGATTATCACGTCCAGTGATTACCAAATGCTTGACGTTGCGGCTGGTTTCCACCGTCAACTGCTTGACGGGCTCCGTGATTTGGCGATAAAGAATGGGGTCTGCCACACGGCAGACGGCCAGCTCCACCAAGCCAATACAAAAAACAGCCAGTGAAACCAATGCCAGGCAAATATAGATGGTTTTGCGTGCTGATTGTTGCATATTTTTTATCCTTTTTCCCTATTTTAATGGTGACTTTAGGTTTCAGATGTAGTATAATATCATTATAGCATTTTTAGCAGGAAGTGTCCAGTGGCAGCGCAATTTTTATATTGAAAAATAAGGAGTGGCCAGTTTATGCCCGATTTGCGTCTGGAAGGTGCAAGCAAATTTTACAAGGTGGAAAAGCAAAAGCTGGTGGCTGTGCAGGATATTAACCTGACGGTTGAGCAGGGCGAGTTTGTGTTTTTAACCGGCAGCAGCGGCGCTGGCAAAACCACGGTGTTGCGGATGTTGGGCGGTGATTTGCAGCCGGACGAGGGAGCGGCCTATTTGGATAATGTGAACATGGGGCATTATTTTGGTCCCTGGCATTTTCGTTTGCGACGTTGCTTTGGCTATGTTTGGCAGGAGCCACAGCTGCTGCGCAAACGCACCATCTATGAAAATTTGTTTATGGCTCAGGCGGCCCGCTCCATTGGGCGGCGGGCCAAATGGGATAAGGCGGTTGGCAAGGCGCTTGGCTTGGTTGGTATGCAGGGCGTGGAGCATTGTTTTCCAGCGGATCTTTCGCTGGGCGAGGTGCGCCTGGTTGAGCTGGCCCGCGCTTTGGTGAACAGTCCTAAGATACTGCTTTTAGATGAGCTGACGGCCAATTTGGATGACGACAACATTTGGGATATTATGTATCTGCTTAATGAGCTAAACAGCCGTGGAGTTACCATTGTGATGGCAACTCACGCTAGTCAGTATGTGAATATTATGCGCCGAAGAGTGATTACCCTGACTGATGGGCGAATTACCGGTGATGTGCATAATGGACGTTATGGCGAGGTGCCGCGGCAACCGGCTAATATTTTTGCCGAAGCTTGGGCAGATAAACAGAAGAAAAAGCACAAGAGGTGGGAGAGAAAATGAAAAAGAAAGCTAAAAAGGATAATTCGGCCAAACAAGAGGCTAAAGCACGTAAAAAGGAAGAACAAATTAGAAAAAAAGCGGAAAAAAACGAGGAAAAGGCTAAAAAAAAGAAAGAAAAAGCGGCGATTAAAGCCCAAAAGCAAAAGGCTAAGCAAGAGGCTAAAACAAAAAAGCAGGAAGCCAAAAAAAGCAAAAAAGCTAACAAGTCGGCTAAATCTGGCAAGGGTGAAAATGAAGAGGGCAAGAAAAAGCTGAATTTGAAGCTGTTAATTCCCGTTTTGTTGCTGTTGGTGGCTGGCGGCGCTCTGGCGGCTAAATTTGTGTTGGGCGGCGATAAGGAACTGACCCCGCCTGAGGCCTATGCGATTGCTGAGGAAAGCACTATTGTGCTGGACAGCTACCTGGAAGAGGGCGGCAAGCTGGTGACATTTACCTTGCAGGAGCCGGAGGCGGCCGAGGGTGAGGAGCCGAAAGAGGATAAAAAAGATAAGGATGAAGAAACTGCCGATGAAGCGGAAAATGCCGAACCGCAACCGGTGGATATTGACGCTATGCTGCTTTATGGTTATGAGGGAGTGACGCCGGCGGCCTTGGAACAATATGTGACGGCCTTGTGGGCGGATGAACAGGGCTTTATTATTGTTGATGAAAATTATAATGAGGTGGAAGAACTGCCAGTTTTTGCTGCACCGGCGGAGGCGGCCGACGAAGCTGAGGCCGATGATGCTGAAAAAGAAGCTGATGATGCGGAACCTGCTGCGCCTAAATTGGCGGACGGTACCTTGCTCTTGGCGCGCGAGGCCAGCGTGGAGGGGCGGCTTTTCCAGGTGCGTTTGACTTGGCAGGAGGAAAAGGGCGCTTGTACGGTGGAAATTAGTTGCCCACAGGCGGCTTTCCCGGAGGAGCCAATGATGAATACCGGCAGCGCGATGGATTATGTTGAGCAAATGAAGCCATCCGATCTTGGTTTGCCAGGCGAGTCTATGGAGGAATATCATACTTATTCTCAGGGCGGCAATGTGGTGATAGATGGTAAGGTGTTCCGTAAATTTACGGTTTACAGCATTGATGAGGTAACCAACACCAATGATTTTGTCGGTGTGTTTGTGATGAGCGGCAATGGCCGAACCATTTACAGGCAGGACCAGGAAACCGGCGAGCTAACGCCTGTTAAACAGTAAGCTGGTGCAGGGGATTTGAGGAAAATGCCTAAGTTTCAGCTGAAAAAGCTAGACCAGCGCTTTTTGCTGGGCTTGCCTTTGCTGTTGCTGCTGCTTTACGGCACGATTGCTCAGTATGCGGCTTGGCAAGCTGGTTTGCTGCCGGCAGCTGAGCCTGCGCTGGGCATTGTGGCGGCCAGCGGTTTTGCCGAACAACTGCCAGAGGGTGAAATTGTGGTGGCTATCAGTGGCAACGTGCGCAATCGGGGCTATTATCGTTTGCAATCGGAGGTTACTCTGCGCGATTTTTTGGAATTTGCCCAGCCTTTGCCGGAAAGCGACATCACTCAGCTGGATTTGGCGCGTCAACCGCAGCACGGGGATGAATATTATGTAGCGGCGGCCGGTGCATTAATCTCCGAGGAGCCCTCTTGGTTGGTCAATAATTGGCAATATGCGGAAGTGGACGCGGCGGCGGGCCATCTTTTGAACATCAACACGGCCACTTTGGACGAGCTGTGTCTGTTGCCGAGCATTGGGCCTAGCCGAGCGCAGGCCATCATTGATTATCGGGTGGAGCATCAGGGCTTTGCCTATAAGGAGGAGCTGTTGGGCGTTAAAGGAATTGGCGAAAAGATATATGAACAGCTTAAAGATAAAATTGAAGTTTAAGCGGTTTAAACCTGGTGGGCTTTGGGCGGAATTGCGGGCGGCCTGCCAGGTTTATTTTGTCTGGGCGGCGATGTTGGCTTTTGGATTGGGCGTTGCCTTGCGTGAGCTTGGCGTTTGGGCCTTGCCGGCGGTGGGCCTGCCAGCTGCGTTGGTGTTGGTTGGTTTGGCGGCCACGGCAGCCTTGCTGGCTAATCGTCCGGTTTGTCTTTTGCCCGCTTTTTTGTTGTTGGGCCTGGCCTGGAGCGGCTTGGCAGAGCTGCGCCTGACCAGCTTTGCGGTGCCGCCGGACGAGGCGGTGTTTTTTCGCGGCCGCGTGGTGCAGGTTTTGGAGCGGGAGGAAAATGCCTTTGACGCGCTGGCAGACGCGCCGCGCAATGGTTACAGCTTTGTTATGCAGGGTGAGGATCAAAACGGTTGGCGAGGACGTTTGCTGATTGTGACGGCTCCCTTGCGGCCTAAGGCCGGCGATTGCTTGCAGGTAAGCGGCTTGGTGCTTGACCAAAGCCGCACGCATAATTTTAGCTTGAGCGAGCGTGATTATCTGCGCAGCCAGTCCGTGGCGGCTGCCGTGCGGCCGGTTCCTCAAGGCCTGAGTTTTAGCCGGTTGGCTGCGCCATATTCACTGCCTAATTTGGGGTTGGCGGTGCGCCAAAGGGTTTTTGCGGCGATGGAGCCGTTGCCGCCTTTGCAGCAGGCTTTGCTGAAAGGCATTGGCTTTGGGGAAACCGGTATGCTAACCAACGGCCAAAGCAGTGTTTTGGCTCAAAGTGGTATAATGCACTTGTTTGCAGTTTCCGGCCTACACGTTGGATATGTGACGCTGCTAGCCGCTTGGCTGCTGCGTGGTTTGGGCCGGCTGCTGCCATTGCCGGGCTGGCTGCGGTTTTTGGTTTTGGTGGCGTTGGTTGTGTTTTTTTGCCTGGTGGTTGGGCCAACTCCCTCCGTTCTGCGGGCTGCGGTGATGACGCTGGCCGCCTTGCTGGCTTTGGCTGGCGAGCGCGGTGGGCACAGCGGCTGCGCTTTAATTTTGGCCGTTTTTCTGTTGTTGCTTTGGCAGCCGGGGTGGTTGCGAGAGCCTGGTTTTTTACTGTCTTTTCTGGCTACGGCGGGCATTTTGTTTACAGCGCCTTGGTGGCAGGTGCTGGCGCCTAGCCCATTGCTCAGCGTTAGCTTGGCGGCTCAGTTTATGATTATGCCGTTGCTGGTCTACTTTTTTAACACAGTATCTTTGGTTGGTTTGCTGGCTTCGCCGTTTTTGTTGTGCGGCGCGGGCCTGGTTCTGCTGCTGATATTGCTGGCTATGCCGTTGGCTTGGCTGGGCTTGGCCTACATACCGCTGGCCGGAGCCGGTCTGCTGGCGGAATGGATGTATCGTGGAGCGGAGCTGCTGGCAAATTTGCCGCACGCTTTTGTTTACGCGCTGCGTCCGGGTTGGCCGGCGTTGTTGTTATATTATTTGCTGCTGGCGGCGGCGTTATATTGTTTAGCGAGGGTGAAAAATGCAGCTTGGGCAGATGAAAAAATATAAGCTGGCAGCGTTGCTTTTACTGCTTTCTGCTTTGCTGGTGTTGTTGTTGCCGGGCTGGGCGGCCAGACGCGAGGGATTTCAGCTGACGCTGCTTGACGTGGGGCAGGGTGATGCGCTGCTGGTTTCCGCAGACGGCTACAATGTGCTGATTGACGGCGGTGGCCGGCCCACTGATATTACTGGTATGGCGGAGCGAGTGGTTATTCCGTATTTGAAAGCGCAGGGCATTGGCCGCTTGGATGTGGTTTTTAACACCCATCCAGACACGGATCATATTGGCGGCCTTTTTGCGGTGTTGGATGAAATGCGGGTGGATTATTTGGCTGTTTTCCGCGGTTATCTGGCCAGCGAAAGGCAGGAGCAGCTGTTGGCCTTGGCGGAGGCCAGGGGCGTGCCGGTGCTGGCGGTGGCGGCTGGCGAGGTTTTTCAGTTTTCTGATAATTTTCGGATAGAGGTGCTGGGGCCGCTCTCTGGGGCGGAGTTTAACCCGGAGCAGGTGAATAACGGCTCACTGGTGCTGCGGATTAGCTACCAGGATTTTGATGTGCTCACCTGCGGCGATTTGGTGGGCGAGCAGCTGCATATGGCAGTGGCCGGGTTGGATTGCAGCGAGATTGAGGTTTTGCAGTTGCCGCACCACGGCAGCCGCTACAGCTATGACGAAAGTTGGTACGCCGGATTTGCTCCACAGGCGGTTTTTATTTCGGTGGGGCGGGATAACAGCTTTGGCCATCCGGGCGCGGCAGTGGTTAAATATTGGCAGCGGCGTGGCGTGCCAATTTGGCGCACGGATTTGCATGGCTCCTGCCGTATTTCGTATCGGAATGGACAGGCCTATTTTGAAAGTGCGCTTGATGATAGTCGTTTATTGGAGGCCGATTAAGCAGGAATTGGCTGGCAGGTGTCGAAAATATTTCGTAAATAAAATTCGAGTGTAAAACGAGCTGTGTGAAATGGTTAAGAGGAGTGATTTTTAATGGATTTGCCGGAGATTTTGGCGGAGCAGCGCGAGTTTTTGGAATCCACCCTGCGGCCTAGCGTGGAAATCAGTTTTGAGCTGCGGTCCACTAAGCCTTGGGAGAGCAAGCTGGGCGGTTGCCCTTATTTGGCGGACGCGGCGGATTATCCTAGGGATTCCGAGGGGCGGCCGATGATGTTTTTGGCGCAGCTGAATTTGGATGATATGCCGCCTCTGCCGGATTTTCCTCACACTGGATTGTTGCAGTTTTTTGTCGGTGACGATGAGCTTTACGGTTTGGAGGAAAAGTGCGAGGTGCGCTATTTGGCTGAATATCAGCGCGATGAGGCCGGGCTGCTGACGGAAAATCCGTTTGAGGCGGATTATCAGGGGTATCAGCCGTTTTATAAGGCTGGCGCGATGATTTTTAGCCCTGACGAAAAGCCAATAACCACGGAGTGCGAAGCTTTTACCCAGCGCTTTTTTGAAAAGGTGAGCAATGAGCAGTGGGACGCGCTTTATGAGGTTTGTTATGCCGATGGTTGCCGGGTGGGCGGTTATCCGGTTTTTGTGCAGCATTCGCCGGAATACTATGACGACGGAGAATGCGACGTGCTGCTGCTACAGCTGGATATTGATGATGAAACCGGCATTATGTTCGGTGATTCCGGCAACTGCACCTTTTTAATCTCCCGCGAGGCTTTGCAGAAGTGCGATTTTTCAGAGGTGGAATATGATTGGCAGTGCTGTTAGTGAACACTTAGCGATTGCCTAGCCTGAGCGTAGCGAAAGGCGACGGCAGAGCTTAGTGTGAACTAATCCCTGAGGGCGCAGCCCGAATGGGATAGGATATGGCACCAACAGGTAATGAGAAAGTAGTAATTGTTAGCGATTGCCTAGCCTGAGCG
>JAAWKH010000020.1 GCA_022797295.1 Peptococcaceae bacterium | reverse complement strand
GGCTTCATCGTATCTGGGCGGAGCCATACCTTTTTGTTTTTTAGTTTCCATTATTTAGTTCCCCTTTCCTTTCCATTTTATCACTTATTTTTCTGTCCGACAATAGGGGGAAGGGGGCACAGGCTTGCTTTCAGATGAAGCGATTGCTGAATATTCTGGTTTAACGCTGAAAGCGGTTAAACAGTTACGACAAGAGCAAAGCGCGTAGTTTGCCGGATTTTTTGTAGTTTGAGCCGTCCTTAGCCAGGGCGGCTTTTTTTCTTTTGCTTAAAATAACTGGAAAAAATTTAAAAATAGTTTGAAAATATGACTGACTTGTGTTAAAATATTTATAAGAAGAATTGAATATAGAATACAACAAAAGTTGCCTTGCTTTTTGTCAGCAGCAGCGCTATATATTTTTGCCTTTTACAAGGAGGCGGCCTGGGCTTTGGCTGGGGCTGTTTGTACTGATAATATATTAAAAAAAATCCAAAAATGGAAAGGGGCGCTTTTTGTGGTAAAAATTGCAATTAACGGTTTCGGTAGAATTGGTAGGTTGGTGTTTCGGGCAGCATGGGGGCAGCCTGGCGTGGAGATTGTGGCCGTCAACGATATGGCTGACGCCAAAATCAATGCTCATTTGCTGAAATATGATTCAACGCACGGCACTTGGGACAAGGAGGTTAGCGCGGAAGATGATTATATGCTGGTGGATGGCCAGAAGGTGCTAATCTGCGGAGAGAAAGATCCGGCGGCTTTGCCTTGGGGCAAATTGGGCGTGGAAGTGGTTGTGGAGGCCACGGGTGTGTTCAACGACGCCAAAAAGGCCTGTGCTCATCTCACGGCTGGCGCTAAAAAGGTGGTTTTGACGGCTCCCGGCAAAAATGAGGACATCACCATTGTGATGGGCGTAAACGAGGATAAATATGACCCGAAAGCGCATAATATTATTTCTAACGCTAGCTGTACTACCAACTGCCTGGCGCCTGTGGCTAAGGTTCTGGATGAAAAATTTGGCGTTAAACGCGGCTTGATGACAACCATTCATTCCTACACTAACGACCAGCGGATTCTGGACCGTGACCATAAGGATTTCCGCCGGGCGCGGGCGGCTGCCTGCTCGATGATTCCCACCACCACCGGTGCGGCCAAAGCCGTGGCCTTGGTGTTGCCGCAGCTGAAAGGCAAGCTGAACGGCTTTGCGGTGCGCGTTCCCACCCCCAATGTATCCCTGGTTGATTTGGTGGCGGAGCTGGGCCAAACGGTTACTGTGGACGATGTTAACGCTGCTTTGAAGGCGGCTGCTGAGGGCCCGTTGAAAGGCATTTTGGGCTACACCGACGAGCCTTTGGTTTCCATTGACTTCAATGGTTGCCAAAATTCCTCCACGGTGGACGCACCATCCACAATGGTAATTGAGGACAACATGGTGAAAGTTATTGCCTGGTATGACAATGAGTGGGGTTACAGCAACCGCGTTGTTGATTTGGTTAAATATATTGCCGGCAAGGGCTTTGCCGACTAAAAATTAAGCTTTGGGCAAAAGTATCGGTTATAACAGGTGTATAGCCGGTACTTTTGTTGCTATAAGGGAGGATGAAAATCATGTCTATTGCTACATATCATAAGAAAACAATTCGGGATATTGACGTGCGTGGCAAACGGGTGCTGGTGCGGGTTGATTTCAATGTGCCGCGGGACGACGCCGGCAACCCCACCGATTTAACACGGGTGAACAGCACTTTGCCCACGCTCAATTATCTGCTGAAGCGCGGCGCGCATGTGGTGTTGATGAGCCACTTGGGCCGGCCTAAGGGCGAGCGCAACCTGAAATATTCCTTGGCCAACCTGGTGCCGCAGCTGCAACGTCTGTTGGATACCAAGGTGGATTTCTGCGACGATTGCATTGGCCCCAAGGCGGAGGAAATGGCCGCAGCCGTGCAGCCGGGCGAGGTTCTGCTGCTGGAAAATCTGCGTTTTTATCGTGAGGAGGAGGCCAACGACAAGGGCTTTGCCGCCAAGCTGGCTAAATTGGGCGAAATTTACGTGAACGATGCTTTTGGCACCGTACACCGGGCCCATGCTTCCATTTCCGCTATTGCGGAGTTTTTGCCGGCGGTTTCGGGCCTGTTGCTGGAAAAGGATTTAGTGATGATGAGCAAAATTTTGGCGGCTCCGTATCGTCCCTGTGTGGCGATTATGGGCGGTTCCAAGGTTAGCGATAAAATTGGCGTTATCCGTAACCTGTTGCCTAAGGTTGACCGCCTGCTGATTGGCGGCGCGATGGCCAACACCTTTCTTTACGCGATGGGCCACAAGATGGGCGCTTCCAAGCTTTCTGACGATTATGTGGAGCTGGTGCGGGAGCTTTTGCAGAATGATGTAGAAAAGAAAATTATGCTGCCGGAGGATTTGGTGGTGGCCGACAGCTTTGATAACAATGCTCGCAGCCGCAACGTGGGCATTGACGATGTGCCGGAGGGCTGGATGGCTCTGGATATGGGCGAAAAGACGATTAACACCTATTCCGCCATTATTCGCAGCGCGGCCACGGTTATCTGGAACGGCCCCATGGGCGTGTTTGAGATGCCCAACTTTGCCAAGGGCACGGAAGCCATTGCGGTGGCTTGCGCCAAATCTCAGGGTAGCACCATTGTGGGCGGCGGCGACTCATTGGCGGCGATTGACCAGGTGGGCGTTAGCTATATGATTACGCACGTTTCCACCGGCGGCGGCTCCACTCTGGAATATCTGGAGGGGCGGCGTTTGCCTGGTGTTGATGTGTTGCTGGAGGCCGAGGATTGATGAATACGCGCAGAACCATGCTGGTGGCAAACTGGAAGATGAATAAAACGGTGGTGGAGGCCGTGGGTTGGCTGAACACCTTTTATCCGCAGGCGGCGGAGCGAGCCGCGCAGCAGGAGCTGGTTGAGGTGGCGGTGTGCGCCCCTTTTACGGTGCTGCATCCGCTTTATGCCGCTTTGCGCCGGCTAAACTCCAAGGTGAAGCTGGGCGCGCAGGATATTTTTTGGCAGGAGCGGGGCGCTTTTACCGGTGAAATTTCGGCTGAGATGTTACAGGAGTTTCAAACTAAATATGTAATCTGTGGCCATTCTGAACGCCGGGTGCTGTTGCAGGAAAGCAGCGAGATGGTTTCCCGCAAGTGCGCAGCCGCTGTGAAAGCCGGCATTACCCCGATTGTCTGCGTTGGCGAAAGTATCAGCGTGCGCCGCGGCGGTTTGCTGCTGCAATGGTTGGAGGCGCAGCTTTACGAGAGCCTGGCCTTTTGGGATAATCAGGAAACGATTGTGGTGGCCTATGAGCCGGTTTGGGCAATCGGCACCGGGCAATCGGCCACGGCGGCCGACGCGGAGCAGGCCTGCGGCTATATCCGTCAGGTTTTGCGGGAGCGGGCCGGGGATGTGGCCGATTACATTTCCATCCTCTATGGCGGCGGCGTGACCCCGGAAAACATTGGCGAGCTGCTGGATTGCCCTAATGTGGACGGCGCTTTGGTGGGTGGCGCGTCCCTTGACCCGGACGCTTTTGGCAAGATTGTGCTGGCCGGTTGCAAGGAACCGCCGAAATAAATTTAGCTGTATTATATTAAGAGGTATATTTAAATATGAAGAAACCTGTTATGCTTTGCATTTTGGATGGCTGGGGCCTGAAAACCGGCTTGCCTGGCGATGCGCTTTCTCTGGCTAAGCTGCCGAATTTTGACGCGCTCTGGCAGGGCTGCCCGCATACCGAGCTGGCGGCTAGTGGTTTGGCGGTGGGCCTGCCGGCGGGGTTAATGGGCAATTCCGAAGTGGGGCATTTGAATATTGGCGCAGGCCGAGTGGTTTACCAGGATTTGACGGCCATTGATAAGGCCATAGCCGACGGGGATTTTGCTCAAAATCCGCAGCTGTTGGCTGCCTGTCAGGCGGCTAAGGCCAAGGGAGGCCGCTTGCACTTGCTGGGCTTGCTTTCCGACGGCGGCGTGCATAGCCATTTTGAGCATTTGCTGGCTCTGTTGCAGTTGGCTAAGGAGCAGGGAGTGCCGGAAACTTATGTGCATTGCTTTTTGGATGGGCGCGATGTGCCGCCCACCAGCGGTTTGGGTTATCTGCAAAAGCTGCTGGCTCATTTTGCCCAAACCGGCTATGGTAAGCCGGGGGTGGTTTGCGGCCGTTTTTGGGCGATGGACCGAGATAAACGTTGGGATCGGGTGGAGCGAGCCTGGCGCGCGCTGGTGTTGGGTGAAACCGACGCGCCGCGGGCGGCGGATTTGCCGGCAGCTCTGCAAGCCAGCTATGACGCTGGGGTGACGGATGAATTTGTGGAGCCGTATCTGCCAGCGGCTGAGGATTGCCGCTTGTTGGACGGCGACGCGGTGATTTTCTTCAACTTCCGGGCCGACCGGGCGCGGGAGATTACGCGAGCCCTCACCGAGGCTGATTTTGCTGAGTTTGCCCGGCCGGAATTTCCGCAGCTGCATTACTGCTGTATGACCGAATATGACGCGACGTTTAATCTGCCGGTGGCCTTTTTGCGCCGGCCGCCCCAGAACACGCTGGGCGAGGTGGCCGCGGCGGCGGGACTGAAGCAGCTGCGCATTGCGGAAACCGAAAAGTACGCCCATGTGACGTTCTTCTTCAACGGCGGCCTGGAGGAGCCAAACCCCGGCGAGGAGCGCATTTTGATTCCCTCGCCTGAAGTGACCACTTACGATTTGCAGCCGGAGATGAGCGCGCCGGAGGTTTGCCGGCAGGTGGTGGCGGCCATTGGCGGCGGCGAATATGATTTGATTATTTTGAACCTGGCCAACCCGGATATGGTGGGCCACACGGGAATTATTCCAGCGGCGGTTAAGGCGGTGGAAACCGTGGACGCTTGCCTGGGGCAGATTGTGCAGGCGGTGCGCTCTGCTGGCGGCAGCCTGCTGGTGACGGCCGACCACGGCAATGTGGAGCGGCTGCTGGACGAGGCGGGCAACCCGGTGACGGCGCACACCACTTCCCCGGTGCCGCTGATTTTGGCGGCGGCCGGCACTTTGGCGAAGGCTGGGGAAATCGGTTTGGCGGCGGACGGCGCACTTTGTGATTTGGCCCCCACCTTGTTGGAATTGTTAAAATTGGAACAGCCGGCGGAGATGACCGGCCGCTCCTTGCTTATAAAATAGAAAAATTTAAGGGAGAGTTTTACCATGAGCTTTATTTTAGACGTAAACGCACGCGAGATTTTGGATAGCCGGGCCAACCCGACTGTGGAGGTGGAGGTGCTGCTGGAGGACGGCAGCATTGGCCGGGCGGCCGTACCCTCCGGCGCGTCTACCGGTGTGCATGAGGCGGTGGAGCTGCGCGACGGCGACAAAAAGCGTTACTTGGGCAAAGGCACCAGCCAGGCGGTGAACAATGTGCTGGAGGTTATTGCGCCTAAGCTGGAGGGGTTCCCGGCTTTTGACCAGGCTGCGCTGGACCAGCTGCTGATTGAGCTGGACGGCACCGCCAACAAGGGCCGGTTGGGCGCAAACGCTATTTTGGGCGTTTCTCTGGCAGCAGCTAAAGCTGCGGCGGCCAGCCTTGGCGTGCCGCTGTATCGTTACTTGGGCGGCGTGAACGCCAAAACCCTGCCGGTTCCGATGATGAACATTTTGAACGGCGGCCAGCACGCGGACAACAACGTGGATATTCAGGAATTTATGGTGATGCCGGTGGGTGCGCCCAGCTTTAAGGAGGCTCTGCGCATGGGGGCGGAAATTTTCCATAACCTGAAAGCAGTGCTGAAAGACCGCGGCTATGTTACCGCAGTGGGCGACGAGGGCGGCTTTGCCCCCAACTTGGGCTCCAACGAGGAGGCCTTGCAGGTGATTGTGGAGGCTATTGAAAAGGCCGGCTACAAGCCCGGCGTGGATGTGCGCCTGGCTTTGGACGTGGCGGCTAGTGAGATGTACGAGGACGGTCAATACAACTTGGCCGGCGAGGGCAAAGTGATGACTTCCGCCCAGATGATTGACTACTACGAGGATTTGCTGGGCAAATATCCGATTATCTCCATTGAGGACGGCCTGGCCGAAGACGATTGGGACGGCTGGCAGCAGCTGACCGAACGGCTGGGGGCCAAGGTGCAGCTGGTGGGCGACGACCTGTTTGTAACCAACACCGAGCGTTTGCAGCGCGGCATTGAGCAAAAGGCCGGCAACGCCATTTTGATTAAGGTGAACCAGATTGGCACCCTGACCGAAACCCTGGACGCGATTGAGATGGCCAAACGGGCCGGCTACACCGCGGTGGTTTCCCACCGCTCCGGCGAAACCGAGGACACCACCATTGCCGATATTGCCGTGGCGATGAACGCCGGGCAGATTAAAACCGGCGCACCCTCCCGCACCGACCGCGTGGCGAAATACAACCAGCTGCTGCGCATTGAGGACGAGTTGCAGGAAGCGGCCATTTATCCCGGTTTGGACGCTTTTTACAATCTGAAGTAACGCAGGTGTAAATAATGCAGATTTGGTATAGAAGATTGGCGGCGCTGCTGGCGGTATTTATGCTGCTGGCGGCGCTTGCCGCCTGCGCGAATGATGAGCAGGCGGCCGGCCCCGCGGAGGCCGGGGAGAAGATTACGCAGGCTGAGCTGGATTGGGTTTGGCAAAGTATGCGCTTTAAAGATGAAACGGTTACGCAGGCCGAGGCGCTGACCGCTTTGCTGGAGGAGCGGGCTGTTTTGCTGGAGGCGGAAAGCCTGGGGATAGCGCCCTCCCTGGAGGAGGCGCGGCAGCAGGCGCAGGAAAACTACAATCAGTTTTTGGAGCTGTATGCGTCGTCAGATTCACAGAACGTGCATGGAGCGCAGGAGGCCTGGCAGGCTTTGCAGGATTACATGCAGTATATGGGTTTGGAAAAAGAGGAATATCTGGAGGAAGCCGCTAAGGCGCAGCAGGTTATGATGGCGAAGTCGGCGGTGATTGAAAATTTTGTGGCCGGTTTGTCGGTTTATGAGCAGGCGGACACGCTCATTGCCGACGCAGCGGCGGCCGAGCATTTGAAAGATTTGGTAGAAAAATATCGCGACCAACTGCTGGATGAGGAAATGGCGGCTTTGTATGACAACCCGCCGGCGGTTTCTGGTCTGGAGGTTTTTGCCGCCAAAAACGCCGGCCAGCCGATTACGCAGGCTGATGTGGATTACGCGCGGCAGGTTGCGATTGCCACGCCGGGCGCGTCCGCGGACGCGATTACGGAGGCCGGTGTTTTGGACGCTCTTTTGCGGATACGGGTGATTTACCTGGAGGCCGAGCGGTTGGATTTGCTGCCGGATTTTGCCGCTGCCAGAGTTAAGGCGGAAGACCGTTACCACGAGGTGCAGCTGGCAATCGGCGGGCCGGAAAGCCTGGAGCGGGAGCAGGCGCAGCAGATGTGGGATTTTTGGCAGGAATATCGGCAGAATATGGGCTGGACGGAGGAGGAGCTTTTGACCAACAACGCTTGTTCCCGGCAAATTCAGGAGGCCGGCCAGGCTTTGCAGGCCCAATTTGAGGCCGATTTGCCGCAGGCGGTGCTGGCGGATGATTTGGCGCGGACAAAAGCCTGGAGCGAGCATTTTGAGGAGTTGGTGGCGCAGTATCAGCCGCAGCTGTTGAGCGCGGAACAGATCCAGTTTTTGGCGGAAAATTTGACGGGTGAAGTGACGATTGGTTATGGACAATAAGATTTCTCTGCAGATTATCGGCCGCATTTACAACGATTACGGCGGCAAGTTCGGTGTGCCCCGGCAAAGCGGCCTGGTGGAGGAGGTTATCTCCCGCGTGGTGCTGCTGCCGGAGTTTCGGCGGGCGGAGGCTTTCCGCGGGCTGGCTGGTTTTTCCCACGTTTGGCTGCTTTGGCTGTTTTCCGAGGGATTTGCCAGCGCTAGCGGTGATAACGATGACACCACCATTCTGACATTGCCGTGGCGATGAACGCCGGGCAGATTAAAACCGGCGCACCCTCCCGCACCGACCGCGTGGCGAAATACAACCAGCTGCTGCGCATTGAGGACGAATTGCAGGAAGCGGCGGTTTAACCTGGGCTGGACGCTTTCTACAATCTGAAATAGTGGAAGCTTAGATAATGGGAGCTGATATAATGAAAATTTGGCAGAGGATTTGGACGGCGCTGCTGGCAATTTTAATGCTGGCGACGTTTGCCGCTTGCGCTGCAGATGGGAATGCGTTGCGGGCAGGTGATGATACTAAATTTATGCAGGGTGAGCGAATCCGTCAGGCGGATCTGGATTGCCTGATTGTCAGACTTGCAGAAGTTGACGAGGCGGGCAAGCCTTTGGAGATTGCGCCGGAAGATGTGTTGCCGGTGCTGGCAGTTATGCGCGCGGAACTGTTGGAGGCGGAAGGGCAGGGACTGGCGCTTTCCTGGGCAGACAGCAGGCAATGGGCGGAGGAATATTATGCCGGTTTGCCGGACAGCAGCCAGAAGGCTGAAAATGGGCAGAGCATTTGGGATTGGACGCAGGATTATCTGGAACGCACTCATATGACAGAGGAGGATTATCTGGACTATCTTGCTTTTAACAGTCAGGTTATAAATGCAGAAATTGCCTTGCGTGATAATTTTATGGCGGATTTTCCGGAGGAAGAACATCATAAGGAGGAAACCTATAAGGCCTATAATGAATATATAAAAGGCCTGGTGGAGAAATATCATGACGAGCTGGTGGAAGATGATTTGCTGTCGCTGCTGTATAAAGTTATGGAAAGTTTGTAGATAATGGAAAATGAATTGAAATTGCAGATTATCGGCCACATTTACAACGATTACGGCGGCAAGTTCGGCGTGCCCCGGCAAAGCGGCCTGGTGGAGGAGGTTATCTCCCGCGTGGTGCTGCTGCCGGAGTTTCGGCGGGCGGAGGCTTTCCGCGGGCTGACTGGCTTTTCCCACGTTTGGCTGCTTTGGCTGTTTTCCGAGGGATTTGCCAGCGGTGAGGCAGGAGAGCGGGAGTGGCAGCCAACGGTGCGGCCGCCGCGTTTGGGCGGCAATCAGCGGGTGGGCGTGTTTGCCAGCCGCAGCCCCAACCGCCCCAACCCGATTGGCCTTTCTGCTGTGCGCTTGCTGGAGATTGCCCAGGAGGAGGACGGCCCGGTTTTGCTGGTGGCCGGGGCCGACGTTTTGAACGGCACGCCGCTGCTGGATATTAAGCCTTACGTGCCTTACGCCGACGCGCGGCCGCAGGCGCAGGGCGGTTTTGCCGTGCCGCCGGAGCAGGCCCGCCGTTTGCAGGTGCAGATTGCGCCGGAGCTGCTAGCCCAACTGCCGCCTGACAAAAGGCCGGCTTTGCTGGCGGTGCTGGCCGAGGACCCACGCCCGGCTTATCACGCTGGCCGGCAGGAGGTGCGTACTTACGGGCTGAGCTTTGCCGGCTTCAATGTGCGCTTTCAGGTGCAGGGCGAGGTTTTGCGGGTGGTGGCGTTGGAACAAACATAAGCGTAAAAGAAGAACCCCGATGGGTATCGGGGTTCTTCTTTTGTAGCATGGCGCGGCTTAATTGTCAATCAGGACATGAAACTATTGTAGTATTATTCTTTTTTCTGGGTCAAGAAAATGCCAATGCCTGCACCAATAAGAATTAGCGGCGCGATTCTGATAAACAGCCATTCAAATGAGTGAAATGCCACTCCGAGAACGGCGGTTTCAGGGTTGCTGTAATCCCACCCCAAATAAGGGCTTTCTATTGCCAATAGGATTGCCAAAACTGCTGCTGTGGCTATGCACAATACGATAAGAAACCAATGCAGAAGCTTTTGCCTGGTGGTTTTTTTCTGGGCGAGTTGCAAATTTATCACCTCCAGCTTTGCGGAAATCGCCTTTAAGTCGTCCACTTCTGGTACAATAATGTTTTCGCCAAGCAAGGCGCTTGTGGGTGTCTCAAGCGCTTCCGATAAGCAGATTAACATATCAGAATCAGGAACTGACAAGCCTTGCTCCCATTTGGAAACTGTTTGCCGCACCACGTTCAGCTTGACGGCAAGCTCCTGCTGGGAAAGTCCTTTGGATTTTCTAAGTGCTTTAATATTTTCGTTGAGCATTAAGTGTAACCTCCTTTCTTTCATTTGTTATCATTATTATAGACCCAAACTGCCCGTTGCCGCAAGCAACGCATATTAACATCCGGCCGTTGCTATGTTAAAAGCATAGAAAATAATATTGTGCGCTTGTTTTAGGGTGGTGTTTTATGTTACAATATAATAGTACAAAATGTGACGGTTAGGAAATGGTGTTGGGGCTATTTTATGAAAACACAGATAAAAAATTGGGCTTGCGCTTTGCTGCCGCTTTTGTTGATTTTGGCATTGCTGCTCTATTTTAATGTAGAAAGGCGTTATACTGAAGCGGATATTACGCCGGAGCTTTGCACTAAACTGGTTTGCCACGAGCTGAGGCGGCAGGATAACGCGCCGAAGCCGGAGGATGTGCAGATTGTGGGCATTCAAAAGGTGGATGATAAAGTTTTTGCGGGCTATTGTTTGGCGCATTCCTGGAATGATGAGCCAGAGTTTGGTTATCTGGAATTTTTGCAATACAAGGAGGTTTATCGCTTGTGGCATTGCTATAGAGGGGCGATGAAAGTTACGCCGCAAATTGCATATGAGCAGATTCATACTAAATTAAGCAACGGGGAGCGCTTTCGACAAATATTGATAATGAGCGTGGATGAGGAATTTCGGCGGATGGAATTTTGGCGCAGACAATCGGCGATTTATGCTGGCGAAGAGGACTCCTACACTTTGCTAAATTCGATTGATATTCCTAAAGGGCCGGTAATGGTTATTTCGCCTTATGAATCAGGTTGGTATGCTAAGATGTTGATTGTGGACGCAGCGGGACGGGAAATTGCTCGCAGATGAAATGGAATATATAAAAACCCCGGTGGAATTACATTCCGTGGGGTTTTGTTTTGCTGGAAAAATAATATTGCGTACTTGTGTTCGGGGAAGAAAAATGGTATAATAATAAAATAACAAAATAGCAAAAAATGTGATAATGCAAAAATAGAGGAGTATACAAAATATGGCAAAGCAAGAATATATTTACGTAAAAGGGGCCCGACAGCACAATTTGCAGAATATTGACGTTAAGTTGCCGCGTAACAAGCTGGTGGTGATAACCGGCCTTTCCGGCAGCGGCAAAAGCTCGCTGGCCTTTGATACTATTTACGCCGAGGGCCAGCGGCGTTATATGGAGAGCCTTTCCTCCTATGCGCGCCTGTTTTTGGGGCAGATGGAGAAGCCGGCGGTGGATGTGATTGAGGGGCTTTCCCCGGCCATTGCGATTGACCAGAAAACCACCAACCGCAACCCACGTTCCACCGTGGGCACGGTGACGGAAATTCACGATTACCTGCGCCTACTTTTTGCCCGCGTGGGCAAGCCGCACTGCCCAAAGTGCGGCAAGCCAATCAGTCAGCAGACGGTGGACCAAATTGTGGATACGCTGCTGGCCCTGCCGGAGGGGACGCGCTTGCAGCTGCTGGCTCCAATGGTTAGCGGCCGCAAGGGCGAATTTCAGCGTTTGTTTGCGGACGTCAAAAGCGACGGTTATTTGAGGGTGCGGGTGGATGGCGAAATCCGCACTTTGGACGAAGAAATTCCGCTGAATAAGCAGCAGAAGCACTCGGTGGAGGTGGTGGTGGATCGCCTGGCGGTGCGGCCTGATGTGGAGAAGCGGCTGGCGGAATCCATTGAAACGGCGATGGAGCTGGCCGGTGGTCAGCTTTTGGTGCTGGTGGAAACACGCAGCACCGATGACGAGGGGCAGGAAATCAGTCAGCAACAGGAGCTGAAATTCAACAAAAACCTGGCCTGCCCGGATTGCGGCATTAGCCTGGACGAGCTTACCCCGCGCATGTTCTCATTTAACAATCCTTATGGCGCTTGCCCTAGCTGTTCCGGCTTGGGCTTTCGGATGAAGGTGGACGCCGGGCTGCTGGTGGTCAGCGACGAGTTGAGCTTGCGGGAAGGCGCGCTGGCCCATTGGAGCGAAAATTTTTCCGGCTGGTGGTTCCGCTTTATTGAGGCGTTGGCCAAGCAGTATGGCTTTTCTCTGGACGCTCCGTTGCGCGAATTGACGCAGGAGCAAATGCAGCTGATTTTGTATGGCACTGGCAAGGAGCGTTTGTCGTTTAAGTATATTGATTACAACCACCGGGAGAAATTTGTCAATGCGCCGTGGGAGGGTATGATTACCAACCTGGAGCGGCGTTATCAGGAAACGGATTCCGATTTTATTCGGGAGGAAATTGAAAAGTATATGGTGGAGAGCCCTTGCCCGGATTGCCATGGGGCGCGTTTGAAGCCGGAGGTTTTGGCGGTGACGCTGACTTATCTGGACGAGCAGGGCGAGCCGCAGGAAATGAACATTCACCAGCTGAGCGATTTGACGATTTTTGAGGCCAAGCAGTTTTTTGCTGGTTTGCAGCTTTCCGAGCGCGAGGAGAGCATTGTTCATATGGTGCTGAAAGAAATCCGGGCCCGCTTGGAATTTTTGGTGAACGTGGGATTGGATTATTTGACCCTTTCCCGCGCCGCTTCCACCCTTTCCGGCGGCGAGGCGCAGCGTATTCGTCTGGCCACGCAGATTGGCTCTTCGCTGGTGGGTGTGCTCTATATTTTGGACGAGCCCAGCATTGGCTTGCACCAGCGGGACAACTGCCAGCTGATTGCCACCTTGAAGCGGCTGCGCGATTTGGGAAACACCGTGATTGTGGTGGAGCATGATGATGAAACGATGTTATCTGCCGATTATCTGGTGGATATTGGGCCGGGCGCGGGGCGTAACGGCGGACAGGTGGTGGCCAGCGGCACGCCGCAACAGGTTATGCGTTGCACTAAATCTATCACCGGCCAATATCTGAGCGGCAAACAGCGCATAGACGTGCCACAGCTGCGCCGTCCGGGCAGTGGTAATCTGCTGAAGCTTTTCGGCTGTGCGGAGAATAATCTGAAAAATATTGATGTGGAGCTGCCGCTGGGCAAATTTATTTGTATCACTGGAGTTTCTGGCAGTGGCAAAAGTACCCTCATCAATGAAATACTTTACAAAACCCTGGCCAACCGGCTGAACCGAGCCCACACCAAACCGGGCAAATTCCGCCAGATTACCGGCCTGGAACATCTGGAAAAGGTGATTGACATTGACCAAAGCCCGATTGGACGCACTCCGCGCTCCAACCCGGCAACTTACACGGGGCTGTTCAGCCTGATCCGCGACCTTTACGCTCAACTGCCGGAGGCTAAAATGCGCGGCTACAAGCCGGGCCGTTTCAGCTTTAACGTCAGCGGCGGCCGTTGCGAGGCCTGCAAGGGCGATGGTATTATCAAGATTGAAATGCACTTTTTACCGGATGTTTACGTGCCCTGTGAAGTCTGCAAGGGGCAGCGTTACAACCGGGAAACTTTGGATATTAAATATAAGGGCAAAAGCATTGCCGATGTGCTGGCTATGACGGTGGACGAGGCGGCGGAGTTTTTCACCAATGTGCCGCGGGTGGCTCACAAGTTGCAGGTTTTGCAGGACGTTGGCCTGGGCTATATCCAGCTGGGCCAGAGCGGCACCACTCTTTCCGGCGGCGAGGCTCAGCGCATTAAACTGGCGGCGGAGCTTTCCCGCCGCAGCCAAGGCCAAAGCTTCTATATCCTGGACGAGCCTACCACCGGCCTGCATATTGCGGATATTAAAAAGCTGCTGGAGGTGCTTAATCGGCTGGTGGAGGCCGGCAACACGGTGCTGGTGATTGAGCATAATCTGGACGTGATAAAATGCGCCGATCATATTATTGATTTGGGGCCGGAGGGCGGTGGCCGAGGCGGGCAGATTGTGGCCGTTGGCACGCCGGAGGAAATTGTGCAGGTGCCGGAGAGCTATACGGGGCAGTTTTTGGCGGCAAAGCTGCAATAGCGGCAAAATATAGAGGAAAATCTATGGAATTATATAATTTAATCAAAGAAATTGCGGATGGATATGCTTTTAATTTACAAAAGCAGGTTGATTTGCGGATTGCAGAAATGGAAAATGATGATAATGCACATTATTTAATATATAGGGTTTTAGGTGTTTCTGATAAAGAGGGAAAGCTTATTGATATTTATCAGAATAAGGGACGTTTCCTATATAAATATGCGGGTGCATTTTTAGAGGACGCAGTTTTTACTTGTATAAAATGTAGGTTTCCTGATTCGAGCAAAATTAGAATTCCCAATATGCTGGGAAGCCGTCCTAAAACCTTTGAGATAGATTGTCTGGTTGGGAAGCTTGCGCATGAAATTAAATGGCGAGATGCCACTACTGACGGCGATCATATTACCAAGGAGCATACAAGGGTTCAGGCTGTAAAACAGGCTGGTTACACGCCTGTTAGATTAATGTTTTACTATCCACAAAGGAAACAGGCCAGAAGGATTCAGGAAACTTTACAAACAATTTATGCTGGTATTGGCGGCTTTTATTATTACGGAGATGCTGCTTGGGCATATGTTAAGGATTTCGCTGGGGTGGATTTGTTGTCAATGTTATATCAAATTGCTAATGACCGAGGTTGATATGAATAAGATTTTTAATGATGACTGCTTGAATATATTAAAACAAATTCCTGCCGAAACTATTGATATGGTATATTTAGACCCGCCATTTTATACACAGCGAAAACATTCTCTTAGCTCTGCTAATGGAATAAGGTATGAATTTTCAGATGTTTGGCCCTCTCGCGTGCAATATATTGAGTATATGGAAAAAAGGCTTTTGGAGATTAAGCGTGTACTAAAAAGCAGCGGTAGTATTTTCTTGCATTGTGATACTTCAGCCTCTCATTATCTGCGCATGCTTTTAGATGATATTTGGGGAGAAAAAAATTTTAGGAGTGAAATAATTTGGTATTATAAAAGATGGTCTAATTCCAAACAAGGTTTGCTTCCGGCTCATCAAACAATCTTTTTCTATTCAAAAACCGACGAATATAAGTTTAATAGATTATATGGCGATTATTCTTCTACAACCAATATAGACCAAATATTACAGATGCGGGAGCGAGGTGCGCAAGGTAAAACTGTATATAAGAGAAACTCTGATGGAGAGATTATGGCAGCCAGTGAAAAAAAGGGGGTTCCTCTGGCTGATGTTTGGGAAATTCCATTTTTAAATCCCAAGGCTAAGGAAAGAACCGGTTATCCGACTCAAAAGCCTGTTGAGTTATTGGAACGCATTATAAAGATAAGCACAGATGAAAATGATGTTATTTTAGACCCTTTTTGCGGCAGTGGTACGGCATTGGTGGCCGCCAAGTTGCAGAATAGGAAATATATTGGTGTGGATGTTAATCCTGAAGCGGTTGAATTGTGTCGTCAAAGATTGGTGAAGCCATATAAAACACAATCAAAATTGCTGGCTTTGGGAGAGGATGTTTATAAAACAAAATCAAATATGGAGTTAAATATTTTACAACAATTTGATTGTGATATTGTGCAGCGAAATAAAGGCATTGATGCTTTGACCAAAAAACATTATTTGTCAGCGCCTGCGGCAATAAAAATTCAAAAAAAGGACGAGACCTTTGGGCAGGCGGTTAATTTACTTTATAATGCCTCTTTGAAACGCCATTGTGTTTTTATGATTTTGATTACCTATGAATATGATTGGGGAAAAAAATATATGGTGCCAGATAATATGATTGTTATAAATAATTATGAAAGCCAAATGCTTCAATATATAAATGAAAAAATTCACCAGTTAGAACAGGGTATTGTTTGAATTATATTTTTAAGTAATTTTATAAATAGTGAGATAATATGGCAAACCCAAAATTAAAAGAAAAAATAGCAGAACTTCCGGCCAGCCCGGGTGTTTATATTATGAAAAAAAATCTTATAGATTTTTCTCTATATTTTAGTAAAACAAATTTAGGTAAAAATAATTTATGGCAAACCCAAAATTAAAAGAAAAATTAGCAGAACTTCCAGCTAGTCCTGGCGTGTACATTATGCGTGATGCCGACGGTCAGGTGGTTTACGTGGGCAAGGCGAAATCCCTCAAGCAGCGAGTACGTTCTTACTTTCAGGACGAAAGCCGCCTGGCTCCCAAAACTGCCGCCCAAATGCGGGTGGTGGAGGAACTGGAATGGATTGTGGTTTCCTCTGCGATGGAAGCCTTGGTGCTGGAAAGCAATCTGATTAAGGAGTACGCTCCCAAATATAACATTATGCTGCGGGATGATAAGCACTATCCCTATCTGGCGGTGACGCTGGGCGAGGAATACCCGCGGCTGATTGAGGTGCGCTCCGTTAAAAATGATAGTAGCCGCTATTTTGGCCCTTACGTCAGCGCGGGCGCAATGCACATTACCGAGAAGCTGCTGCGGGAGATTTTCCCGTTGCGCCGTTGCACCAACCGCAGTTTTCGGCAACAGAAACGCCCTTGTTTGAACTATCATATTGGCCGTTGCCTGGCTCCATGCACAGGCAAGGTGGATAAGGCGGCCTACCGGGAGATGTGCCGGCAGGTGGTGCAGTTTTTGGAGGGCAAAAGCAGCCGTATGCTGGCGGATTTGCAGGAACAAATGCACAAAGCCTCTGAGGAGCTGCGTTTTGAGGAGGCCGCCCAGCTGCGCGACCGGATTGCCGCAATTAAGCTGGTGCAGAGCAAGCAGTATATGGACGCGGGCAGCGATAATCGGGATATGCTGGCGGTGGCAATGGCGGAGGCTGAAAGTTTGGCGGCGGTGCAGGTTTTTTTTGTGCGCGAGGGCAAAGTGGTGGGCCGGGAGCACTTCTTTTTGGATAACCGAGGCGAAACCACGCCGGAGCGAGTGCTGACGGCGTTTATTTGCCAATATTACAGTGGGGTGGATTTTATTCCGCCGGAAATTTGTTTAAGCGAGCCGTTGGAGGATATGCAGACGGTGAACGACTGGCTGAACCAAAAGCGGGGCGGCCGAGTGAATTTGCTGGCTCCCAAAATTGGCGAAAAGAAGCGGCTGTTGGAGTTGGTGCGGCATAATGCGGAAATTGTGCTGAACCGGGAGCTGGAGGAGCAGGCCTACAAAAAGGCGGCCGGCGGCGAGGCTTTGGACGAGTTGCAGCGCGTTTTGCAGCTGCCGAAACCGCCATGGCGCATTGAATGTTTTGATAACAGCCATTGGCAGGGCACCTATACGGTGTCGGCATTGGTCACTTTTTTGGGCGGTCAGCCGGCCAAGGCGCTTTACCGGCATATGCGCATTAAGGGGCAAACCAACGGCGATGATTATATGGCTATGCGGGAGGCGGTGGCCCGGCGGATGGGCTGGGGCCTCAGCCAGCGGGAGCAGCTCAAAAACGGCGAGCTGCGGCTGGAGGAAGCGCCGATGGCGGAATGGCCGGATTTGCTGCTGATTGACGGCGGCAAGGGCCAGCTGGCGGTGGCGGTGGATATTTTGGAAACGCTGGGTTTGTTGGATACTATTCCGGTGTTTGGCCTGGCCGAAAGCGATGAATGGTTGTATCGGCCGCATGATCCCGAGCCGATTATTCTGCCCAAAAGCAGCCATGGCTTGCAGCTTTTGCAGCGGGTGCGTGACGAAGCCCACCGTTTTGGCATAACCTATCAACGTAGACTGCGGGAAAAGGGCCAAAAGGCCAGCGCCCTGGATGATGTGCCGGGCATTGGGCCGGCCCGGCGGGCGGCTTTGCTGCGCGCTTTTGGCTCCTTGGAGCAGATTATGGCGGCCAGCGAGGATGAGTTGGCCCTGGTGGACACGATGAACCGGCGGGCGGCGGCCAGCCTTTACGAATATTTGCATAAACGGAGCGAATGAACATGGATTTGAAGATAGTTACGGGAATGAGCGGCGCTGGAAAAACCAACTTTGTGCAGGTTTTGGAGGATATGGGCTACTATTGTGTGGATAATCTGCCGCCTAACCTGTTCAGCAAGTTTGTGGAGCTGATTTTGCAGGTGCAATCGGATTATGACAAGGTGGCGTTGGTGGCCGATGTGCGCGGCGGCAAATTTTTTCAGGATGTAACCCGTGTTTTGCAGGAATTGAAGAATAAAGGCCTTAAATACGAAATAATATTTCTTGAGGCCTCTGATGATATTTTGGTACGGCGTTTTAAGGAAACCCGGCGGCGGCATCCGCTGGCCTACAAGCGCGGCCTGCTGGAAGGCATTCAGGAGGAACGGCAGCGGTTGGCGGGTATCCGCGGGCAGGCGGATGTGATTATTGATAGCAGCGGCTTGAGGGTGCAGGATTTTAAGGAGCACGCGGCGGCGCTGCTGACCCAGGGCCAAACCGGGGAGCGTTTGCAGGTTCGGGTGCTTTCCTTTGGCTTTAAGTATGGCTTGCCGATTGACGTTGATTTGGTGATGGATGTGCGCTTTTTGCCTAACCCTTTTTATCTGCCGGAGCTAAAGCCGCTTTGCGGTCAGGATGCGCCGGTGCGGGATTTTGTGCTGGAGCGGCCGGTGACGCAGAGCTTTTTGCAGAAGTACACTGCGCTTTTGCAGGAGTTGCTGCCGCTTTATCTGGCGGAGGGCAAGCAATATCTGGCTATTGGTATTGGTTGCACCGGCGGGCGGCACCGTTCCGTGGCTATTGCGGAGGAGCTGGGCCGCCGGCTTTTGGCGGCCGGGCTGCCGGATGGTATCAGCGTGCGGGTGGGGCACCGAGATTTGAATAAGTAAATTAATTGGAATAAGTGATAAGTGTTAAGCTGAAAGACTAAACAGAGAGTGGGGTTTTGGATTTTGACTGAACATAGGGCCGCAGATGAACTGCGGATTGTGGCGATTGGCGGCGGCACGGGGCTTTCCAATCTGCTGCGGGTGTTGAAAGGACTGGGTTGCGCGCCTACTGCCGTGGTGGCGATGACCGATAACGGCGGCAGCAGCGGCAAGTTGCGGGCGGATTTTGGTATGTTGCCGCCGGGCGACGTGCGTAGTTGCCTGGTGGCGCTCAGTTGCAGCGAGCCGGATATGGAACGCCTGCTGTGCTATCGCTTCCCGGATGACAGCACTTTAAGCGGACATAACGTGGGTAATATTTTGCTGGCGGCGATTATGCAGGCTGAGGAGCTTGATTTTGCCGCGGCCACCGAACGCCTTTCCGCTCTGCTGGCTATTCGGGGGCGGGTTTTGCCCTCCACCACGGCTGATGTGGCTTTGGGCGCGCTGCTGGAGGATGGCACCTGCTTGCAGGGCGAAAGCCAGATTGCCGCGGATGAGCGGCAGATTAAGGAGGTTTTTCTGCTGCCCAGAGATGGGCGGGAAAAGCCGCAGGCTTGCCCCGACGTGTTGCAGGCCATTGCCGAGGCGGATTATATTTTCATCGGGCCGGGTAGTATGTATTCCAGCTTGGTTGCCAATCTGCTGGTGCCGGGAGTGGCGGCGGCTATTAAGCAAAGCCCGGCTAAGGTTTACTATATTGCGAATATGGCCACGGAACCGGGCGAGATGCCGGCGGTGGATTTAAGCTGCTCTGTTGGAGTGCTGGAGCATTATTATCAGCGGGCGGCTCAGAATAGCTGCGGGCATTTGCTGGATAAGGTGATTGCCAACGTGGGCGAGTATGGCGCGCCGCTGCTGGCGGAGCTGGCCAAAGGGGGCTCTGCGCCGTTGCAATGCGACCAAGCCAAGCTGGCGGCCTTTGGCGTGGCTCTGCTGGAGGGCGATTTTGTGGACAGCCAGAATGTTTGGCAGCATAACCAGGCTAAGCTGGCGGCGATGTTGAAAGCGGAATTGCAGCTTTGAGGTGAGGAAGGATGTCATTTACAGCGGAGGTTAAGGAGCAGCTGCTGCGTATCAACACCAGCAAGCGTTGCTGCCGGGAGGCGGAGTTTTTGGCCTTTTTGCGTATGAGCGGCAACATCAGCTTGGCGGCCGGCGGCCAGGCCGGGATTTTGGCGGCCAGCGGCAACGCGGCCATTGCCCGACGCTACTTTAAGCTGGTTAAGGAACTTTGGCAGCTGCGGGCGGAAATTTTGATGCGCGATAGCCAGCATTTCAAGAAAAGCCGCATTTACACGCTGCGAATTCCGCCGCAGGAGGGTGTGCAACGTATTCTGCTGCGGATGGGCGGCATCCCGGACGGCAACCCCTGGAGTCTGAGCCAAAGCTTTAAGCCGGGCGGCCTGAGCGTGGCCGAGGCTTTGCCGGCGGAGTGCTGCCGGCGGGCTTATCTGCGCGGCGCTTTTTTGGGCAACGGTTTTGTCAGCGACCCTAAACGCAGCTATCATTTGGAGATTGTCTGCCAGGATATGACCCAGGCGCATTTTTTGTTGGCCTTGGCGGCGGAATATGCGCTGACCTTTAAGCTGGCTGAGCGCAAGGGCCGCTTTTTAACCTACTGTAAGGATAGCGCACAAATTAGCGATTTTTTAAATGTTATTGGTGCGCACGGAGCTCTGTTGCAGCTGGAAAATGTGAAAATTATTAAGGACACCAGCAACAATGTAAACCGGGTTATCAACTGTGACACTGCCAACACGGACAAGACTATTGACGCGGCGCAGCGGCAGGTGCAGGCCATTCGCCGCCTGGCGGACAGCCCGCAGGGATTGGCGGGGCTTTCCCCCAGCCTGCGGGAAACGGCCGCTTTGCGCCTTGAAAACCCGGAGCTTTCCCTGCTGGAACTGGCCCGCCTTTTTGCCAAACCAATCTCCAAGGCGGGGCTTTATCATCGTTTGCAAAAGCTGGAAAAGCTGGCGGAGGATTTGTAAGCCGGAATTTGTTGACAGCTTGTCCCCAAAGGCCAGTTCAGGCGGGCTTGATTTTTTGCTTAAAATATGCTATAATAAGGCTAGCTTGAGATGATTCACTCGCAGTAAAGCGAATAATCAGGCCAAAAAAAGCGGCCAGGCCGGAAATTTGTAAGCGTTTGGAACAATTTTGGTGAAAGTTTTGGTTTTTTGCCCGTCTGTTCCGGCTGAGCTGTGAAATGTAAGGGAGGCTTTATGTCAAACGAACATGTCTTGAATAATGAATCAGAAATGTTGGCTTCTGCCGAGGCTGCCCCGGCAGAAGTGGAAATGACAGAGGAAAATGCGCAGGAACCGGCCAAAGTTTCCGCAGCAGATTTGCAAGCGTTAAAGCAAACGCTATCACAACGGCCCAAGCTGTTGATTGCCGGCGGCGCTGCTTTGGCGGCTGTGGTGCTTTTGGCGGTGGCTCTTTCCTTTGCGCTGGCTGGTAACCCGGCGGCCATTTTGGTGAACGGCCAGCAAGTGGCAGCGATGAAAAACGAGGAGCAGGCCAATGCCGCTGTGGCGGCTTATCTGGCGGCGCAGACCAAGGAGATTGGCAACGAAGTGTTTTTTGCTGAGCAGGTGACGGTTGTGCCGGAGGCCAGAGAGGGCTCGGAGGTGTTGAACCGTAGCAAGGCGTTGAATGCCTTGGCGTTGACTACCACGCTGAAAACTAACGGTGCGGCAATTTTGGTGGACGGGCAGCCGCTGGTTTTCACTGCCGACGAGCAAACGGCCAAGGAAGCTCTGGAGAATTTGAAGCTTACTTACTTGCCAGAGGATGACACCATGCAGGTGTTGGATGTTAAGTTTAAGCAGGAAATTAAGGTGCAGCCGCAGGAGGTTTTGGTGGCCGAGCTGAGCAATTTGGATGAGGCAAAGCTGGCTATGAAAGACACCAGCCTGACGGGGGAAGCCCCGGTGACGGTGCTGGTGGTTTTGGAAAAAACCAAGGTGGAGGAAGTTCCTTTTGACACCAGTTACGAGGTGGACGGCACCTTGCGTTACGGCCAAACCAAAGTTAAGCAGGCTGGTGTGAACGGCAGCCGTGAGGTGACAATTCAGTTGGCGCAGGCTAACGGCGAGGAGATTGCCCGACAGGAGATTAGCTCCAACACACTGGTTAAACCGGTGGAGGAGATTGTGTTGGAGGGCGCTGTGGTGCAAACTGCTTCCCGTTCCTTAACCCAGGCCACGGAGGCGGGCATGATTTGGCCCACCACGGCCACGCGCATCAGCTCCTACTACGGGCCGCGCAGTAGGGACAATCATTCTGGTTTGGATATTGACGGCGATTCGGGCGACCCGGTTTGGGCGGCCAAAGCGGGCACGGTGGTTTCCGCCGGTTATCACGGCACTTACGGCAATGAAGTGGTTATCAGCCACGGCGACGGTTTGCAGACCAGATATGCGCATATGCAGAGCATTTTGGTAAGCGAGGGCGACGAGGTGGAAATTGGTCAGCAGATTGGCTTGGAGGGCAGCACTGGCAAAAGCACTGGCAGTCATCTGCATTTTGAGGTTATTGTTAATGGTTCCACCACTGACCCGTTGCTGTATATCAAGTAAAGTATTTTAATAGAAGAAACTGATTGAGGGGGCTATGTTTGCATAGCTCCTTCATTTTTTTCCCAATTTCATAAGTGATTTTGCATTTTCATACGAATTAATAGGTGAAGATTAAAACGCGCGTAAATCTTCTAAAAAGATTTAAGATTTGTGGTAGGCTTCGCACACCACCGGGAGGCAACTATGCAGGAAGTTAGTAAAAATCTGAGCTTGCTTTGGTCGGCCGATCAGGGCTGGGCTGAGACAAACTGCGAGGAGGCAGCTATGCAGGAAACAGATTATGAACAAGGCCTGTTGGGGCTGATTCAGCAACAGCCGGAGCAAGGCCTGGCCGAGGCCATTAAGCAATATGGCGGCTTGGTGCAGGCGGTTGTGCGCAGGGTGCTGGGCAATGAATGCCAGCAGGATGTGGAAGAGTGTACATCGGAGGTTTTTTGGCGGCTTTACCAAGCGGTGGGCCAGGAGGGAAGATTTGAGGCTGGGCGCAGCCTGAAAAGCTACTTGTGCGGCATTGCCCGTCATGTGGCCCTGGACCGTGGCCGGCGTTTAAGCCGCACGGTTTGGCAGGAGCTGCCGCCGGAGGATAAGGCCGGCGCTCCCGGGGCCGACCCAGCCGAACAGTTGGCGGACAAAGACCAAAAACAGTTGGTGCAGCAATGCGTTGACGCTATGCCCCAGCCAGACCGGGATATTTTCATCTTGCGTTACTATTTTGGCGAGCAGGTGAAAAACATAGCCGCCCGTTTGGGCCTGGAAACTAAAGCGGTGGAAAACCGTCTTTATCAAGGCCGGCGGCGTTTGAAAAAAACCTTAATGGAAAGAGGTGTCGAGCTGTGAGCGAAGTGAATAAAGTGAGCGATATGAACAACCCCGCTGATTACGATTTGGGGGCGGAGGAGATTTTACAAGAGGAAATTGCTATTCAACATTTGATGGAGGGATATATTATGCCAAACAATTTTAATACTGATTTGCTGGAACCGCAGGAGATTTCCGCAGTTGAGCAGCAGCGAATTTTGAACCAAACAATGCAGCATATGCAGAACGGACAGAATGGGCCAAGCCGCCAGAGCACGGCCAGAAGCCGGCGCAGTGGCGTGCCGCGCCGCAAATTGTGGGTTTTTGGCTTGGCGGCGGTGATGCTGCTGGCGATGAGCTCCTTGGCGGTGGCCGAATTTGCCCTGAATAAAGACTTTTTGGGCTTCTTCAATGCGGAAAGCGGTCAACTGCCGCAGCAATCCGGCCAGGAAATTAATATGCAGGACAGTAATGAAAACGGAACATTGAGGGTGGAACAGGTGGTTGGCGACAAGCAAAGCGTTTACGTGCTGCTGGATTTTGTGGCCCCGGAGGGCACCGTGCTGAACTATGATAGCTATATTTGGGAACTGGCTCATGTGTCCCTCTCTGAAAGCACCGGCGCGGGTTATTACTTTGAGGAGCTGCCGGACGACGACCCGGCCGACAATCATTTGCGTATGATGTTGTGCCTGCAAACGAACGTTTCCCTGAAAGGGCAGCGGATTGACCTGAATTTGGGCGGCTTGAAAGGCTATATCACTGAGGATATGGATTACACCCAACCGTTGCCGGGTGAATGGAAGCTGGGTTTTGTGTTGGATTACACGCCGACCAGCGATGTTTTGCCGCAGAATGTGGATATTAAGCTGGGCGAGGCAACCGCGCATGTGAGCTCCTTGGAGATTTCGCCTTTCACGATTATTGTGGATGTGGACGTGGACAATCCTGAGGGCTACATGCCGCCGGCGGGTTATGTTGAGCCGCAGGGCGGTTCGGTGGAGATTGCAGATGACGGCACGGAAAAAATGATTCCTTACAGCGAATCTCCGGTTGAGATTAAAATAAGCGATTTACTAGCAGATCTTGATCGCTTTGAGGTGACTTTGCAGGACGGTTCAGTGCTGCAAACCAGCGGGGGCGGCGGCAATGCGGAGCTTAACCATCATCAGATTATCTTCAGTTTTAATCAACTGCTAAATCTGGAGGATATTGCCAGCATTAAATATCAGGGGCAGGAATTGCAACTGCGCTAAAAATAAAATGTTTCTTTCTTAAAGTGCTGTAAAATAAAAATAAGCAAACCCTCTCGGAAAATTCCGGGAGGGTTTGCGTTTTCTGTTTTGCCTCAAATTGACCTACCACACAAAATACCAACCGAGGCAATGCTCACACTTATTTGAATTGCGTCCAGTGGGACAGCCACAGGACCGTTTGGTAAAAGTAAACCGGCAGGCTGGGGCTGGTTAGCCAAAGACTGGCTGGCGGAGCTGGCAAGTAAGCCATTTTGCCGGTTGCTGTATCACTTTGCGGATAGCAGTTGGTGCGACTGGCTTTGCCTGGGCTTTGATATGCGGCCAAGCCTTGCTGGTTTGCACTGTGTTCAGCGATTTGCGGCTCCGGCAGGGAGCGCATAGCGGTTTCCTGGGTTGGCTCGTTCGGTGCGTCAATGCTGCGACTGTTGGCCAACTGCGGTTGCTGCGCGGTGCGCAGGGTTGTCTGCTGATTTTCCGAAGGTTGGCCTAGCTGTAGGCTACCGACAACAACGCCGGTGAGCAGCAGGCAGATGGTGCAAAGGCTGACGGCCGCGGCGGGCAGCCGAAAGCGCCGGCTCCGCGTTGGGTTTGGGCGGCTGTTTAGGGCCGCAGTGGCAGCTAGCAGCTGTTCGCTGGGCTGTAGCTGGTCAAAAATGGCACGGTAATCTTCCTTAAAGGTCAAAGTATTCGGCGTCTCCTTTCATAATTTCCTGTAATTGACGGCGGGCCCGTGTTAGTTGTTGGCGCACGGTGCCTTCCCGGCGTTTCAGCAGCTGGGCGATTTGGGCGGTTGATAAATCCTCATAGTAAAAAAGATGAATCAACGTGCGATAATCGGCCGGCAGCTGGGCCAGGGCGGCAGCCAAATCAGCCCGGCTTTCGTGAGCCTCAAAGGGGTTGGTTGGGTCCGCCAGGGGCGCTTCCTCCAAGGGCTGCGTGTGTCGGCGAAAGGCAGAATCCCATAGGCTTTTGCTGCGGTTGATGGTGGCGCGAATAAACCAGGCTTTTTCGTGCTCGTCACTGGCGAAGTTGGGTTTGCGGGTGAGATAACGCAAAAAAACCTGTTGAAAGATGTCGTCAGCATCAGCCTCGTTGCCGCAGCGGGCAAAGGCCAGCTTATAAACCATTTCTGCGTTGCGTTTCAGCAATTTATCAAAATCCGATTCCTCGCCAGTGGCGCTTCCGGCAGCTGCAAAAAGCATTGAGTATCCTCCTTTCTGCTAATAATACCCGACAACGGACTAAAATGCCACAACAAAATCTAAAAAAATAAATTTTTTTGTAAGCGTTTTGGTTGACGGCGCGCTTTTCTACATATATAATAAACAATAGCGGAGTAAATGTGAAGTCCGCTTTTAAATTTTATTTTTTTGACATTTTACTTTTGTTTAGGAGGTATCTAACTATGAGAGATATGATTGCCTTTTGCGGGCTGGATTGTGAAAGATGCGATGCTTATCTGGCAACGCTTAATGACGACCAAGCTTTGCGTGAGAAAACGGCAAAATTGTGGGCGGAATTAAATAATGCGCCCATTCTGCCTGAACATATCAACTGTGAGGGATGTCGGGTTGATGGGATTAAAACGGTGTACTGTGATAACCTTTGCGCTATTCGCCAGTGTGCGCTGAAAAAGGAAGTGACGACTTGCGGCGATTGTGCCGATTTGGAAAAATGTTCCACGGTGGGAATGGTTATTTCAAACGACCCCACCGCTTTAGAAAATCTGAGAGGATAAATTTTTGATTTTGGAAAGGAGTTAATATCGTGGAAAAAATTTGGGACAAACTAAGATTTTGGTTTAATAATGCGCGGCCGGTTGCCTTGCCGCAAAGTCTTTTGCCGGCTCTGTTGGCTTTGGCGCTGGCGGCCAGCGAGCAGCCGGCGAGCTTTAACCTGCTTTTGGGTTTGCTGGCGGTGCTGGGCGCGGAGCTGGCTCATCTGAGCTTGAACCTTTTTGACGATTATTTTGACTATCGCAAGCTGCAAAGCGGCTTTCGGGATCGTTTGGCGGCGACTGGCCAAAAGGTGCGCACCGGCAAAACGCCGTATCTGACCAGCGGGCAGGCCAATGTGGGCCAACTTTTGGCGGCTTGCTTTTTCTTTGGTGCGGCGGCCTGTTTGTGCGGCCTGCCGGTGCTGATTTGCCGCGGTTGGGGTATTTTATGGCTGGTGGGCGCGGGCCTGCTGCTGGGTTTGTTTTACTCCGCGCCGCCGCTGCGTTTGAGTTATCACGGTTTGGGTGATGTGGTTATTGGCATTGTGTTTGGGCCGTTGCTGATGTTTGGCGTATATTTGGCGGCTTGCGGCACGCTCAGCTTTATGATTTGGCCGCTGGCGATTGCTATGGGGCTGCTGGTGGCTAATATCGGCTATGTTCACTCTCTGTTGGATGTGGCTCCGGACCGTTATGCGGATAAGAAAACCTTGGCTGATTTGTTGCCCACGGCAGACGCTAAACGTTGGGCCTGCTTTGTGCTGACCTTTGGCCCGTTTGCGATTATTGAGGTGTTGACGATTTTTCAGGTTATCTCCTCTGCTTGGCTGTTGCCGCTGCTTTCAATGCCGCTGGCGGCCGCTTGCTACGCCTCGGTTAAGGTGTGGCTGCGCAACCCCCGCTCAAGTTTCCCGCGGCTGTGGTGGTTTGGCCCGATGGGCAACTGGCAGGGCATTTGCGAGCGCAAGCTGGATTGGTTTATGGTGCGTTGGTATCTGGCCCGCAATTTGTCGGTGGCCTTTGCGTTGTGCTGCTTGCTGGCGGCTTATATTTCGCGGGCTTAGGGGGCTTGGGTTATGCTAAAGCAATTATTTTATCTGCCCTGGTGGTTTTTTAGGGCCCGCATTTTAGGCCAAAAGCGGCCTTTGCAGACGGTGCTTTTTGTTTCCAATATTTGTAATTTACGTTGTGCGCATTGTGCTGAGGGCACTCACGCTGGCGGTATCAGCAAAAGCTGGCAGCAAATTAAAGAGGAGCTGGAATATTCCCACCGTTTGGGCGCGCGTTTTGTGGATTTTGAGGGCGGCGAGCCCACCCTTTGGCGGGACGAGCAAGGCCGCGATTTGAACGACCTGCTGGATTTGAGCCGTCAGCTGGGCTTTTACTCCGCCACCGTGACCACTAACGCTCAACGGCCTTTTGCCGGGCTGCGGGCAGATTCCGTTTGGGTCAGCCTGGATGGCGTGGGCCATTGGCATGACAAAATTCGTGGCGAGGGCGCTTTCGCCCGGCTGGAGGAAAACCTGGCCGGTTGCGGCCACCCTAACCTTAGTGTTAATATGGCAATCAACGCTTTGAATTATCCGGCTGTGGCGGAAACCATTGAATATGCCAAGGCCAGCCCGTATATTCGGCAGATTTCCCTGAATTTCCACACGCCCTATCCTGGCACGGAGCATATGGCGTTGGCCTGGGAGGTGCGCCAACAGCTGATTGACCAAATCATTGATTATAAGCGGCGGGATTATCCGATTATGAACAGCATTTCCGGCTTGAAGCTTATGCGGCATAACCAATTTCCCAAGGACTGCTGGGTGAGCAATTTTATTCTGGCGGACGGCGCCCGGCTGCCGGAATGCCCTGGCAAGCAAGCTGGCGTTTGCGACCAGTGCGGTTTTTGTATGGCGGGGGAGATGAGGAGTGTGTTTACTTTTAAGCCGGACACGATATTGGCCGGATTGAAGCTGCGTTTGCCGAAAGAGCTGCAATAGCAGCGCATCTGTTTTGTCGTCGGCTTGTTCAAGTCGTCGGCGTACTATTAGTACGCCTGCCTCCTCTCACAAGCTGACTCCTCACATCTGCACCACTCTTGCAGCTCTTTATGCTTAGGATAATATAGGGGTGATGGTATGAGAAAATCAGTATTGTTGTTGGCGGTTATGTGCTTGCTTTTGGCGGGCTGCGCTGAGCAGAGCGATAAATTTGCCCATGGTGAAGCCGGCAATTACTATAATGAATTTATCAGCGACGGCAGCCAGCCGGACAGCTATATTGTGACGGCGGAAGCGCACGTTGATGATGTTTTGTCGCTGCTATACATTAATACGGCGGCGGAAACCGGATTGGGATTTGAACTGAAGCTGGAAAGCTGCGATGGAGATATAATGTTATACCGCGTTGGCGAGGATGGCGCCGAATATCCTGTGGCGGGAACTACTTACAAGACAGGTATAAATATGCCACATACTTTTAACATCGGTCTAACATTGCCGGAGGGGCAGAGCCGTTTGGAGTGGCGAAGCGAAAACGGCGCGGTTTTGCAATTTAAGTTGACGCTGAGCGGGGTTGAGGATATAGACATATCAATGAGTAATTGGGACGAGCTGCCGGAGGTTGACGATTTGCCGGAAATTAAGCCTGAGGATAAACCTGAAGATGAGCCGCAGACTGGCGGTCAGATTAATATGTAATACAAATTGGGAGGAATTGCAATGGCAGAATATACAACACAAATGGACGCGGCCCGGCAGGGGCTGATTACGGAGCAAATGCGCTTGGCGGCGGAACACGAGGGCATTGCGCCGGAGGAGCTGCGGGCGCAGTTGGCG
Source organism: Peptococcaceae bacterium (assembly GCA_022797295.1). GTDB lineage: Bacteria > Bacillota > Dehalobacteriia > UBA4068 > UBA4997 > Avidehalobacter. The sequence goes on along the minus strand of JAAWKH010000020.1, from coordinate 6,553 downwards.
GAGGGCCGGGCGGTCTTGCCGGCCAACAAGGGGCACAAATGCCTAAAACCTTACGCCGTGGGCCGGAGGCTGAAAACTAAAATTAATGTGAACCTGGGCACATCCCGCGATTGCCTGGATTTGGAGGTGGAGCTGGCCAAGGTGCAGAGCGCCGTGCAGATGGGCGCGGAGGCGATTATGGATTTGAGCACCTTTGGCGACACCCGCAGCTTTCGGCGGCGGCTGGCGGCGGAATGCCCGGCGATGTTGGGCACCGTGCCAATTTACGACGCGCTGGTTTACTATAACAAGCCGCTGGCGGAGATTACCGCGCAGGAATGGCTGGCGGTGTTCCGTATGCACGCGGAGGACGGCGTGGATTTTATGACTATTCACTGCGGGATGAACCGGCAAACGGCGGAGCGTTTTCAGCGCAACCCGCGGCTGTTGAATATCGTTTCCCGCGGCGGCAGCCTGATGTTTGCTTGGATGAAAGCAACCGGGCAGGAGAACCCATTTTTTGAGTATTTTGATGAGATTTTGGCTATTTGCCGGGAATATGACGTGACCTTGAGCCTGGGCGACGCTTGCCGGCCGGGCTGCCTGGCGGACGCTGGCGACGCTGCCCAGATTGAAGAGCTGATTACGCTGGGCGAGTTGACCAAGCGGGCCTGGGCGCAGGATGTGCAGGTGATGATTGAGGGGCCGGGGCATATGCAGCTGGACCAGATTGCCGCCAATATGCAGCTGGAGCAAACCCTGTGCCACGACGCGCCTTTTTACGTGCTGGGGCCGCTGGTGACGGATGTGGCTCCTGGCTACGACCATATTACGGCGGCGATTGGCGGTGCGCTGGCGGCGGCCTCCGGCGCGGCTTTTCTTTGCTATGTTACGCCGGCGGAGCACCTGCGCCTGCCGGATGTGGATGATGTGCGGGAGGGCATTGTGGCGGCTCGGATTGCTGCCCATGCGGCGGATTTGGCTAAGGGGATTCCTGGCGCACGGGCCTGGGACGACGCTATGGCGCGGGCCCGGCACCAGCTGGACTGGGAGGAACAGTTCCGTTTGGCTATTGACCCGGAAAAGCCTCGCCGTTATCGGGAAACCTCTCAGCCGGATTGCGACGAGGCCTGCACGATGTGTGGCAAAATGTGTGCCGTGCGGAATATGAACAAGGCGCTTAAAGGTGAAACCGTGGATATTATGGAGGATTAAGAGTTGCCATGAAAGAGTGTTTGCTGGTTGGGCTGGGCGGCGCGCTGGGGGCAATGCTGCGCTATCTGCTGAGCCTGTTGCCGGTGGGCGGTCATTTGCCGTTGATGACGCTGAGCATTAATGTGGTGGCCGCGCTGTTGATGGGCTTTTTCACCGGCTGCCTGGATTGGCATAGCTGGCTGGACCCACAGCTGGGCTTGCTGCTGCGGGCCGGTTTTTGCGGCGGCTTCTCCACCCTTTCCTTGCTGGCGTTGGAGCTGGTGGATTTGGCTCAGGCGCATTACTGGCTGCTGGCGGCGGCCTATGCTGCGCTGACGCTGGGGCTTTGCATAGGCGCTATTTTGTTGGGGCAGTGGCTGGCGCTTTGTCTGCTGCGCTCTGTGGCCTGAAAATAATATATAATAATATATAATAGTAGAAATTTAATAGTAGAAATTGGTTAACGGCGAAAGGTGCGTTTGTTCATGAATATGAACCTGCAAAAATATTTGGCTTTGCTGAAAGCGGTGGAGTACGGCAGTTTTACCAAGGCGGCGGCAGAGCTGAAGTGCTCGCAGTCTGGCATTAGCCGGATGATTGGCGATTTGGAGCGGGATTGGGGCCTGCCCCTTTTGGCGCGCGGCCGCGGCGGCGTGCAGCTGACAGCGGAGGGACAAAAGTTGCTGCCGCATGTGCAGGCGGTTTTGCAGCAATGCCAACGCCTGCAAACTGAGGTGGACGAGCTGAACGGCCTGCAAAGCGGTCTGTTGCGGATTGGCACCTTTTCCAGCGTGGCCACGCATTGGTTGCCGAATATTATTCGGGAATTTCAAAAAACTTACCCAAATGTGGAATATGAGGTTTTGCTGGGCGATTACGATGAGATTGAAAGCTGGATTTTGGAGGGCCGAGTGGATTGCGCCTTTTTGCGTCTGCCCGTCAGCCCGGAACTTGAAACCTTGCTGTTGGAGCGGGACAAGCACCTGGTGATATTGCCGGAGGGGCACCCGCTGGCCGATTGCGAGCGTTTTCCGCTGGCGGCCCTGGCGGAATATCCCTTTATGTTGCAGGAAAGCGGCGAATGCTCAGACGTGACGGAGATTTTGGCCCGGCATAAAATTCGCCCGCAGGTGCATTTTAGCACCTGGGACGATTACGTGATTATGTCGATGGTGGAAAGCGGGCTGGGGATTAGCATTTTGCCGCAGCTGATTTTGCAGCGCGTGCCGTATCGGATTGTGGCTAAGGAGCTGGAGGTGCCGGCCTGGCGGGATATTGTTTTTTGCCTGCGCAGCCGGGAAAGTGCGCCGTTGGCGGTGCGGCGGTTTAAGAAATATTTGGATTATCGGTGAAAAAAGTACGCCTCAACTGATTAGCTGGGGCGTACTTTTTTATTAAAATGTTTAGGACGCTTTTTCCTTTTGAATTTGCTTAACTTCTTCTATCGTCAGGCCGGAAAACTCAGCAATTTGTTCCAAGGTTAAAGTTCCGGCAGCCAGCATCCTAAAAGCGGCTTCTCTTTGGCTTTCTTTTTTGCCCTCATTGGCAGCCTCATTCCAGAGGTCTTCCATTGCTTTGCACATAGTTTCGTTTCCCTCCCTATTGTTCATTCTCTTTTTGTTTTTTCTTTTTTACCGAAAGGGTTTCGTAAATTTGTTTATTGATTTTTTCCATTTCATCGCGAGTACATCTTGTGGTGTCATTGAGTAAATATAGGGCGCCTGTTAATTCATCGGCGTCTATGCCAGCGCTGGAAGCTAACATTAGCGCATAAGTAAGGCTATCGATTGAGTCCACCTTGCTATATAATTTATCATATTGAGCAACTACTTCGTTTAATGTGATTTCTTCCATTTTATTTTTCTCCTATATTGCTGCGACCGTTTTGGACGTGTACTTTATTAATATTATAAAGTACAATTTGAACAATGTCAAGCTTTTTGAAAGAAAAATATTATGTTTGCTAACAGATTAAGAGCCGTAAGAATATATCGAAAATATACACAACAACAGTTGGCGGAGGCCATTGATATTGCTCCACGAACTTATCAGCGCTATGAAGAGGGAACCAGACAGCCTGATTATGTACTTTTGCTTGAGATAGCTAAATTTCTGGATATATCAATCGATTTTTTGTTGGGTAACGATGAGTATTTGCAGAAAATGGGCTGGCAGATTGATATGCCATTAGATGTGCCGCCGCGGAAAGAGCAAAAAAATAGCAAAAAGCCCCTGCCAGATTAAGACAGGGGCTTTGATGTTGGTAATTTTTTAGTAGAGGCGGGGCAGAATATCCTCGGCATTTTTCAGGCCAAAGGAGTGGGCCTCGTCAGGGAAAGTGCCCTCCTTAACCTCTTTAACATAATCAGCCATTGCTTGAGTGATAAGCGCGCCGGCCTCAATGTACTTTTTAACAAATTTGGGTGTAAATTTGTCATACATTCCTGCCATATCATACCACACCAACACCTGGCCGGTGCAACCATTGCCTGCGCCAATGCCGATGGTGGGCACGGTGAGGCTTTCGGTAATTTTGGCGGCCAGCGGGGTGGGCACACATTCCATCAGCACTTGCACTGCGCCGGCGGCTTCCAGGGCTTTGGCGTCATCCAGCAGGCGTTGGGCGGCCTCCACGCTTTTACCTTGCACGGCAAAGCTGCCCATTTGGGCAATCTTTTGTGGCGTCATACCGATGTGAGCCATAACCGGCACCGAAGCTTGGGTGATAGCCTTAATCAGCTCAGCTCTCTCAGCTCCACCTTCTAGCTTTACACCGTCGCAGCCGGTTTCCTTGATGATACGCACTGCGTTGCGCACGCCTTCTTCAATGGAAATCTCGTAGCTGCCAAACGGCATATCACAGATGATGCAGGTGTTGGGTGCGCCGCGGCGCACGGCCTTGGTGTGGTAAATCATCTCATCAACGGTGGCCGGCAGGGTGGTGTCGTTGCCTTGAACTACGTTGGATAGCGAATCGCCAACCAGCAGAATATCCACGCCGGCTTTTTCGGCCATGGAGGCGCTGGAATAATCATAGGCGGTGAGCATAGAAATGCGCTCGCCAGCTTCTTTCATCTTCTGCATTTTGGGCCAGGTTTGTTTTTCACTCATTTTGGGTTTCCCCCTTTTGTTTTGATACTGACCTGCTCATCAATGCCAGAAGTGAGCAGGCCGCAAAATATTATATTCATTGTAATACTTTGTTTAAGGATAGTCAAGCTTTTTGGGGAATTTAATCAGGTCTTTTCATTTTTAAGCGCTCTTTTTATTAATCTTCAATGGTGCGGATAACCACGGCGCGGCTTTCCGCCTCCCAGCTGACGGAGCAGCCGAAGCCCTCGGAGATGGCGCGCAGTGGCACCAGAACACGGCCGTTTACAATGGCTGCCGGGGCGGCCAGCGTGACGCTGCGGGTTTGGCCGGCCTGGGTGATTTCCATTTGCGGCGAGCCTAAAGCCAGGTAAATGCTGGTGTCGGAAGCCGGGTGGCGGGCGGTGAGGTCCTTGGTTTGGTTGTTCCAGCTGACGCTGGCTTGCAGGGCCTCAAAGATGACGCGCAGGGGCACCATGGTGCTATCATTTTGCAGCATTGGCTCCACGTCGAAGCTTAAAGGCTGGCCGTCCAGATAAACCGTGATGGGGCGGTTGGCAGGGTCAGTGGCGGTGGCCTGCCCCATGGTGCTGACGGTGTAGGAGCCGCCGTCGGGCCGGGCAATGCTGAGGATGTATTCCGCGGCCGCTTGGCCCACAGCCTCGCCAAAGCGTTGCTGATATTCGCTTTGAATCATCATTTCATAATCGGTTGGGCTGCTGATAAAAGCGTTTTCCAGCAGCAGGGCCGGCGTGTTTTCAATTCGGGTGAGGGCCAGATTGGAAACTTGCGGCGTGGTTTGGTTCATGCCAGCATATTGGCTAACCCTTTGGGTGATGAAATCCACCGCGGATTTGGCGGTGCCGTATGTGTAGTAGCTACGCAGGCCTTTGATACTGGTGTAATCCGCTGTTTCAGCAATGGAATTGGTGTGGATAGAGATAGAAAGATCCGGCTTATGCTCCAGGATAAGACTAACCCGGCCGGCCAGGCTAAGCTCGCTGTCATCAGAGCGAGTCATAATTACAGTTGCGCCGCGGTTTTCCAGATAAGCTTTGGCGTAATTGGTAATCACCAAATTGATGTTTTTCTCCAAGGGGCCGGCAGAGCTGGGCGGGCCGCTGGCTCCGCCGTCTGAACCGCCATGGCCGGCGTCCAGTAGAATTACCGCGCCTTGCAAATCGGCGCCGGTTAGCTGGGGCGGCTGCTTGAGGCCTAGCACAATGTAGCCCTCCCGATATTCCACATAGTAGCCGTTGACGAAAGCGTCCGGCTTGATGCTGAAAACATATTGCACCGCGCCCTCATCCGGCAGGTCGGTTATTTGAATATCGCTGAACAGCGGGTTGTCAGCCCAAACCGGTTGGCAGGCGTTGCTGGTATCATACAGGGTGAAGCGCAGCTGGCCTTGTTCAGATTCGATTTTGTAGAGAGCGTTGACCGCCGCCTTAAAGTTGACCTCGGTGCAGTTTTGAGCGGTGCGCGGGGTGATGGTTATGCTGGTAATCTGGTTGGCGGCCGGTTGGGCGATTAGGTTTACATTGCTTTTATAGATGAAAGTGCGGTCGGCTAGGCAGTAGTAGCTGCCATACTCGCCAATAATCCGGCTGGTGGCGCCTTTGGCCAGAGCGTTAAGCAGGCTTTGTGAGCTATCGGCCTGGCGGCGGTGGGTGATGTTGTTGCTTTTCACCGTGCCCCAAAGCGGCGTTTCATACCAGGTGACGCGCTCCCAGCTGAATGAACTGCCGGAGCCGCCGCTGCCATTGGAAGCGCTGCCTTGGCGTTTGATAGTGACGCTGTTGGTGTTGCCGTTTGGTTGGCTGAAGTTAAATGTGTTCTCGCCGGGTTGCAAACTGACATAAACAGCGAAGAAACCATGCTCGGTGCAGTTGACCGGCTGACCGTTCATATAAAGCGGTTGCGTCCAGTCGCAGGCTCCCAAAATGCTGACGTTGGCGTTGGCGGTGGTGTAGTTGTTGGCCGGCGCGCTTAAAATAATCCGTTGCGGATTTTCATAAAGCATGTAAGCTTGGGCCCGGTTGGGCAGGGCTAGCAGCAGAACAATGGCAATGATAAGCAGCAGCATGGGCTGCAATTTTTTAGTTTTCAAAATATTTCTCCTTTGCTATACACTAATTTAGATAAGACAAGATTTTTTGATACTCTTCGATTAGTTGCTGATTAGAGTAGCGTCTATTGGCAGGGCTTGTTGACGGCAGGCGATGGGCGGGCAGGCCGGTTTGCGGCAGGCACAAGCTTTGATATAGACTGTGCGCTTTGGCTCCGGTGC
>JAAWKH010000046.1 GCA_022797295.1 Peptococcaceae bacterium | reverse complement strand
TGGCCGGTTTTTTGCGCTTATTTGCAGTGTCTGGATTTGCAGGCGTTGCTGAAAGATAAAAAGCTTGTCTTTTTGATTGAGGATGAGATAGAGCAATATCCGATTGATTTTAAGGAGCGTTTTGGCATAGATTATAGTCAATATGAGCTTGAACCTTTTCACATTCGGGAAATTAATCGGCTCATTTGGCACACTCAACTTTCTTCTGACAACGGCGGCGACTTTTTTAATGAAATTTTCGATGGACATCCCAATATGTTAGTTATGCCCTCAATAATGTTTGATAATAGCACGCAAGGCATTATGGATTATGAAAAACTGCTGAAAAGGGCTAAAAATGTGCGTGTTGCAATGGAATTGATAGAATGGGAAAATAAGGATTTGGTGGCCAGCCTGTTTAGTCTGCGCAATCGCACGCCAAAAGATATTATGGTAGCGATTTATTTGGCTCATCAGGAGTTGACTGCACCCAATCTGGATAAGGCGGCCCGGATTGCTCCGCCAATTTTTTATCAGCCGCACTTTTATAATATTTACTATGATTTACAAGTGGACGAACGTGGTCGCTATTTGCTTTATTCTGAACAATATGATAAAATACGACAAGCCCCGCAGTTTAGCGATTTTAAGTATATTAAAACATTTACGCCAATACGAGCAATAACCAGCAGTTATGCTGCTACTATAAAATATAAATGCTATCGCATAAAGATAAGAGAGCAAAAAAATGTTGTGATGGATGATTCCTTAATAGATAGGGTGCTGAACCGTAGCTTTATGATTGATTGGCAAGACCGGCTTTTTAAGGATTGCCGATTGGTGCGCTTTGAGGACGCAAAATTTAATGTGGAGGCCACCTTTAGGGCTTTGGCAGCTTTTTTGGATTTGCCATATACGGAAACAATGACTTATTGCTCATATCTGGGCGAGCACGATCCGCTTTCCGACGTGGGCAACGCCAGGGGCTTTAGTTTGGACGCGATATATCTCAAAAACGCTGAATATGCTAATGATACCGAGCGGGCCTTTATTGAATTTTGTATGCGCGACGCTTATAAGTTTTACGGCTATGATTTTGAATATTGGGACGGCCAGCCGGTGGATGAGGAACGCCTTAATAAATGGTTGACTAGCTTTAGCATAATAGACGCTTTGATAGAGCAGACCCGGAGGGAACTTTATCAGGCGGATTCGTTTATGGTGATGGATGATAAGCAGGAAAAAGAGGCTAGAAAGCTTACTGAAGAAGATAGGCTTAGTGTGAATACTGAATTGACTGAATTGATGACGAAAAAATTTATGGAGCAGATAAGAGGTAAGCGGCAGGTGATCGGCAAAATTTTAATGCAGGACAATTTGCAGTTCATCAATCGCAACGGCCAGCCCCTGCATATGATGCCAATGCTGGAGCCAGACCCTGATTTGCTGGTGAGGCCGCCTTATCGATCCAAAACCAATCCCAAGATGGATATTGAAGTGCAGGAATTTAGTCACGAGGAGATGAAACCACTTGAAGAAACTAACTAAAATATTACTTTTGGCTGCATTACTTACGGCAACTGTGGCTATGTTGGCAGCTTGCGGCAACAAAGCCACAGCTAAAAGCATAACGATTTACTCCACGGCGGAAGATTATCGTAATGAGCATGCTCGTCAAATGCTGACCGAAAAATTCCCGGAATATGACATCAATCTGGTTGATATTGGCACCGGAACGTTGGCCGCCAAACTGGCCGCCGAGGGCACGGAAACTGACGCTGATATTATTATGGAGCTGGAAAGCACGTATCTGGAAAAGGTGAGCGATAGCTTGGCCACTTTGACGAACGTGGATTTTAGCGTGTATGTGGATGAACTGGTGCCGGAGCATCATAAATATGTGCCATGGTATCGTTTGTGTGGTGGCATGATTGTGGATACCGAAGCTTTGGCGGCAAAAAATTTGCCGACGCCGGCCAGCTATGATGATTTGCTGAAGCCGGAATATAAAGGCCTGATTTCAATGCCCAGCCCCAAATCCTCCAGCACCGGCTATATTTTTCTGCTGAATATGGTTAATGAGCGCGGCGAGGAAGCTGCTTTTGCTTATTTTGACCAGTTAGCCGAAAATATGAGCGGGCAGGGATTCACCACTTCCGGCTCCGGCCCGGTTAAAGCTTTGCTCACTGGAGAAGCGGCCATTGGTTTGGGAATTACTTATCAGGCGGTTGAGATGATAAACGAGGGCAGCAATTTTGAAATTGTCTTTTTTGCCGAGGGAGCGCCATACACGACTGGCGGCAGTGCGGTTATTGCCGGCCGGGAAACTGATGAGGATATAATGAAAGTTTTTGATTACATTGTATCCGATGTTACGCCAACCGACAAAGAGCTTTACGCGCCGGAGCGCATTTACAAGGAGCAGGAAATCAAGGTGCCCAACTATCCGCAGAACATACCTTATGGCAATATGGATGGCATACGGGACATTGAGCTCAAGGAGCGGCTGTTGGATAAATGGAATCATTAAAAGATTTGCTGCTGGTGGAGGAAATCAGCAAAAGCTTTGGCGGGCAAAAAGTGCTGGATAATCTCAGCTTTGCGGTGCGGGCTGGCGAGTTCCTCTCGGTGTTGGGGCCGTCCGGCTGTGGCAAAACCACTTTGTTGCGCATTTTGATTGGCTTGTTGCCGGCGGACTCTGGCCGCCTGCTTCTGCGCGGGCAGGAAATCACTCAGCAGCCGCCGGATAAGCGCAGCATGGGCATAGTTTTCCAAAATTATGCCCTGTTTGAGAATATGACGGTGCTGCGCAATGTGGAATACGCTATGCGCCTGCGGCCGGAGCTGAGGGCCGGCGCGCGTCAGCGGGCTTTGCAACTGCTGGAGCAGGTGGGCTTGGCGGAGCACGTCAAAAAGTATCCCGCCCAGCTTTCCGGCGGCCAAATGCAGCGGGTGGCAATCGCCCGCACGCTGGCCCTCAGCCCGGCCATCATCCTGTTTGATGAGCCGATGAGCGCCCTGGACGTGGCCACGCGCCTGTCCCTGCGGGCAGAGTTGAAACGCATTCAGCAGGAATCCGGCGCCACGATGCTTTACATCACCCACGACCAGGAGGAGGCATTTGCCCTCTCCGACCGAATTATGGTGATGTCGGCGGGGCAAATTCATCAACTAGGCACGCCGCAGCAGCTACTGGACGAGCCGGCGGACGACTATGTGCGCCGCTTTGTGCTAGATAATTTACAGACCAAAATAAATTCACTGCTGAAATACGCGGTAAAATAGGGGAAAATTATGAAATTCCGACGAAACGGCGCTTGGAATATGACGGCGGTGCTGCTGGGCTGCTTTTTTCTGGTGGCGGTTATTTTGCCGCTGCTGCGACTTTTTGCCGGCTGTTTGCAAGCGGACTTTAGCAAAATATTCGCCAATCCACTGGTGCCAAGGGGTATTGCCAACTCCATTCAAGTATCCTTATGCGCCACTGGCGTTTCAGTTGCGCTGGCTTTGTTGTTGGCTTGGTGCATGAACCGTACCAAAGTGCGCGGCAAATGGTTGTTTCAAAGCCTGCTTTTGCTGCCAATGCTCATACCCTCCATTTCGCACGGTATGGGGCTGGTCATCCTTTTTGGGGCCAACGGCAAGCTGACCAATTTGCTGGGTTTATCCGGCGGTATTTACGGATTTTGGGGCATTTTGCTGGGCAGTGTGATGTACTCTTTTCCGGTGGCTTATCTAATGCTAGCCGACGTCCTGAAATATGAGGACGCAACGCCATACGAGGCGGCGGCCGTGCTGGGCCTGTCGCGTTGGCATACCTTTACGGCTATAACCCTGCCATTTTTGCGCAAGCCGCTGGTGAACGTTATATTTGCCACTTTTACGATGATTGTGACGGATTACGGTGTTCCCTTGATGATTGGCGGCGCATACAAAACCTTGCCGGTGATTATGTATGAGGAGGTTATCGGCCGCTTGGATTTTGCCCAGGGAAGCGTGTTTGGGCTGCTTTTGCTGTTGCCAGCCGTGGCGGCTTTTGTGATTGATATGCTCTGTCGCAGCCGCACTGGCAGTGGCTATGCCAGCCGCCCGTTTGAGCTGAAACCGGCATTTGGGCGTGATTGCGCCGCTTTTGCCGTGTTGGGCGCGGTGTCGTTGGCGGTGGTCTATCCGCTGTTTTCCTTTGTGCAGCTGACCTTTGCTTCTCGCTATCCTAAGGATATGAGCTTCACTTGGCATAATATCAGTAGCACGCTGAACAAAGGGGCGTTGGATTATCTGGAAAATTCGGTGCAGATTGCGCTGGTCGTAGCCTTGTTGGGCACGGCGGCGGCTTTCCTCTGCGCTTATCTCACGGTGCGCCTGCCAATGCGCGGCGCGCGTTTCCTGCATTTAATGTCGATAACCTCGCTGGCAGTGCCGGGCATTGTGTTGGGCTTGGCTTATGTGATGTTCTTCAAGGGTAGCTTTATTTACGGCACAATGTCAATTCTAATTTTAGTTAATACAATTCACTTTTTTTCCTCGCCGTACCTGATGATGTATAACAGCCTGGGCAAGCTGAACCCCAATTTGGAGGCGGTGGGCGCCACGCTGGGGGTTGGGCGATTGCGCCTGATTAAGGATGTAATTTTGCCGCAAACCAAAGCCACGCTTTTGGAGATGTT
>JAAWKH010000045.1 GCA_022797295.1 Peptococcaceae bacterium | reverse complement strand
CAATTTGGAGGCGGTGGGCGCCACGCTGGGGGTTGGGCGATTGCGCCTGATTAAGGATGTAATTTTGCCGCAAACCAAAGCCACGCTTTTGGAGATGTTTGCCTACTTTTTTGTCAATTCAATGATGACCATTTCGGCGGTGGCTTTTTTGGCCAACGCCAAAACCAAGCCCGTGTCCTTGATGATTAACCAGTTTGAGGCGCAAACGCTGTTGGAGGCGGCCGCCTTTGTTTCGTTGCTGATTTTGTTGGTTAATCTGGCCTTAAAAGGGCTAATATTCGCTGTAAAAAATTTGCTGCAAGGCAGAAACAGGAGAAAAGCCAATGAACAAACGATTTGAAAAAAGTCAGGAAATCGCCGTGGTGTTGGCAGCTGGCAAGGGCGAGCGGATGTATCCTTTAACTTTAAGCACGCCAAAGCCGCTGGTGCCGGTTTTGGGCCAGCCGATGATTGAAACTGTGCTGGCCGGTTTGCAGCGCCGTGGAGTGGGTCATATCTATGTAGTGGTGGGCTATTTGAAAGAGCAATTTGCCTATCTATCGAAAAAATATAATAATCTTACCTTACTTGAGAATTTGGAATATAGCTTTAAGAATAATATTTCTTCAATTTACGCGGCGCGGGAGGTTATGGGGCAGGCAAATTGCTTTGTTTGCGAGGCCGATTTATATGTGTCGGATACGTCGATATTTGAGGCGGATTTGGTACACTCCTGCTATTTTGGTAAAATGGTAGCAGGTCATTCTGACGATTGGGTGCTGCGTACGCAGGGTGATTTGATTTCCGAAATTGGCGTGGGCGGCGACGATCTGTTTAATATGGCTGGTATTTCCTATTTTCAACAGGTTGATGCGCAGAAAATTGTGCAGGCAGTGGAGGCGACTTGCCAGGAGCCTGAACATGAGCAGCTTTACTGGGATGAGGTGGTTGACAAATTAATTCGTCAGGGTGGGCTGAAGATAACGGTTCAGGAGGTGCCTGCTTCTGCGATTGTGGAAATTGATTCAGCGGCGGAGCTGCAAGCGGTGGAGGCTGATTTGCAAAACCGCGTTGTAAACCAAAAATAACTAATTGGCTGGAATATTGTAAACTTTAATAAATTTTAGACTTGACATTTCCTCTTGTTGCTGTTAAAATAAATGGCAACAAGATTTTTTTTATAAGTTTACAATTATAAAAAGCGAGGATTATTATGAAAAATGCTATGAGGACTAAAGACATCACCACAATGGCCTTGTTGGCAACTATTTTGGCTATTTTGGGCACGTTTAAGCTGCCGGGAATTGTGCCTGGCACGGAATTTCAGCTTTCTGCGCCGTTTGCCGTTTGTATAGCAGCTTGCTTTGGTTTTAAGAAATATTTCAAAATTGGCATTTTAGCCAGCCTGATTAATTATATGCTGGGCACGCACACCATAATAAACATCACGGTTGCAATGGTGTTTCGGGTGGTGGCCGGCGGTTTCATTTCGCTTATTGGAACCAATCCAATAACTTTGTTGGTTGGCGGCCCTTTGGGCACGGCTGCCGGCCGTTTAGTGTTGGCGCCAATTATGGGAGTTAGCCCGTTGCCATTGTTGTTGGCGGCGCTGCCCGGAATGTTTTACACAGCCGCCGGAGCGATGTTGCTTTATCCGTTGATGAAGCGGCTGACCGTGCACTTTTATGGTGAGCTGCCGGCTGGTAAGGGTATATTGGCAAATTGGGGGAAAGGGAGCCTGAATAATGACAACGAAAGCACAGCTTTATAGTTTGAAAATGCGCGCCTCGCAGCAAAACGCGCATATTTCCGGGGCGGAGAATATTATACCGGAAGATGAATTGCAGGATTACTGTGTGCAGCTGTTGCAACGTGCTTTGCAACACAGCAAAGGCAAACCGGATTTTATTAATTTTAAAATTGAGGCAGTGCAGCCGGAGGAAATTTTGACCCTGCCGGCTTTGCCAGTACATACTATTAGCACAGATACGCCAGAAGCCGGAATGGCGGCGGTGCGCGGCCAAATGCAGCGGTTGGGTTTGGCGCGTATTGAGGAAATTTTGCAAATATGGCAACAAAGCTATGCGATGCGTGGAGCAATGCTGCTGGACGCTGATAGCTTGCAACGTTTGGAGCCTGAGCCGGAGCGGGGCGTGCGGGCTACCTATATGGACGCGCAAAATCTGCCGGGAGCTTTGGCCGCCAAACGAGGCAAAAATCATTTTAACGAGGCGTTGGTGCTGGCCACTAAGGTGGCGCATCATCCTAATATTGTGGCGGAGCTTTGCATTTCCGACGATCCAGATTATGTTACCGGTTATATTGCCGCTAAGGAAATAGGTTATGTGCGCATAACAACTTTGAAGCCGCTGGGCAGTTCGGATGGCGGGCGGGTGTTTTTGTTTCGGGGTAATCAGGCGGAGTTGGCGGATTGTATAGATTATTTGCAGCACCAAAAGGTGTTGGTGCAGATGTAGGAGGCGCTTATGAAAGAGGCAGGGCAGGGGAGCAAGTGGCAGTGGTTGGAGGCGGAGCTGCAAAGCTTAAAGCAGCGCAATTTATACCGCACGTTTAAGGTGTTGGATGGGGCGCAGAGCGCGCATGTTAGCTGGCAGGGGCGGGAAATGCTGCTGCTGGCCTCCAACGCCTATTTGGATTTGTGCAATGAGCCAGAGGTGAAAAACTTTGCCGCGCAAGTGGTGTTGAGCCATGGCGTCGGTTCAGGCGGCTCCCGCCTGACCACCGGCACCTGTGAGCTGCACGTGTTGTTGGAGGAGGCTTTGGCTCGTTTTAAGGGGCGCGAGGCGGCGATTGTGTTTAACAGCGGTTTTGCCGCTAATTCAGGGGTAATTCCGGCTTTGTGCGCTTCCGCGGAGGATGTAATTTTCAGCGATGAACTAAACCACGCCAGCATTATTGACGGTTGTCGGCAAAGCCCGGCCCAAACGATTATTTATCGACACAATGATATGCGGGATTTGGCGCAAAAAATACAGGCCGCCCGCTTTAGCGGCCACGGCCTGATTGTTAGTGATGCAGTTTTTAGTATGGATGGAGATATAGTCAACCTGCCGGATTTGTTGCGCGTGGCGGAACAGGCTAATTTGCTGACCATGTTGGACGAAGCTCACGCCACCGGAGTGATTGGTCAGACTGGCCACGGGGTGGAGGAACACTTTGGTCTGCCGGGGCAGGTGGATATATTGATGGGTACAATGAGCAAAGCCCTGGGCGCGGAAGGTGGTTACGTCTGCGGTTCTCAGCAGTTGGTTGATTATCTGCGCAACAAAACACGCAGCTACATTTTTTCCACCTCTTTAGGGCCGGCCACGATGGCGGCGGCTCTGCGGGCCTTGCAAATTATTGAGGCGGAGCCGCAACGGGTGACCCATTTGCAGGCGAATGTGCGCTGGTTTTGCCGTTGTTTGCAGGAGCATGGCCTGGGCGATCGGGTGCCGGAGGGGGCCGCCACGGCTATTATCCCCATTTATATTGGGGACGAGGCTCAAGCGGTGCAGGTATCTGAGCGCTTGCTGGCGGTTGGTTACTTTATTCCGGCCATTCGTTATCCTACGGTGAAAAAAGGGCAGGCTATTCTGCGGGCTGCTTTGATGTCTAGCCATACGGAAGCAGAACTGGCTCAAGCAGCGCAAGCGATTGCTGAGGCGATTAACTCAGATAACTTGGTTCATCAAATAAAAGAAGCAGATTAATGAGACTATGGTGCTGAGGGTGGAGGCCCAGATTACGCCGGAGCAAACGCCGTAAGCCAGGCGTTGCTTGAAAAAGCGGCGCAGGCCCAGCAACGCTAGCGTGGGCAGTGGGCACAAAATAGGCAGCGTAAGCAGCCTGCTGTTCATTAGAGCATTTTGAGCGGCGGTTCCGTGGTCGGCTATGCCAACGCCCGCGCTGAGCGTCATTATTCCTAAAAAGAACAGTATCAGATTGGTTAAAAACAGGATAAGCCCCCAGGGTTGAGCTTTTTCATCATTTGTTGTTCGTTTGCTGAATAACCAGCTTTTTAAGGTTAAAGTTGACATAAAAATACACTCCTTTACTACCACTTAATTCCTTTAAAATAACTCCATTCTGTTGTAAGGTAATTGACGTCCAGATAAATGCTGAACACCAGAAGCAACAATAGGGCTACTATTGAGCATAGGCATAGCAGAAAAGCCAAGCGGCTTCGACAGTTTTTGCGCCGGGTTAGCTGTCGGATAATTAGTGCAGGGCAGCAGAACAGCAAAGTTTTCCAGGGCGATTCCAAAATTAGTTGCAGAAATGTTTTATCAGCTGAAAAATAAATCCCATCAATATAACTAATTTGTATCATAAAAATCTGAAAACCAAATGTGAAAATGGCGATAGTTAGGCCAACCACGGCCAGGCCAAGGAAATCAACGTGTTCATCCTCGGAAAATTTGCGGTTAGTCAGTAGCCAGTTTTTTAAGGCCAGCATAAAAATCCCCCTTTTTTTGATTACACAAACCATACACTGTAAATTAGCTCTGCTTCTGCTTATATTTTAACATAAAGTGTAGTTTTTAGCAATCATTTTATTAATGAAAATATTTTTGAAAAAAACTTCTTGACAGCAGCGCGTTAAAGTGTTATAATATCATCCATAAACCGAAGAGAAAGAGTAAGTAAGCTAGGCAGGTACCTTTCAGAGAGCCGACGGTGGTGTGAGTGCGGTAGGGAGCGCGTGGCTGAATGGACTTTTGAGGGCGGCCCCGAAGCTTTAGTA
>JAAWKH010000019.1 GCA_022797295.1 Peptococcaceae bacterium | reverse complement strand
ACAATTCATTTATTGCTTAATCTACTTTTGACTTCTTTATTTTATTTTTATTCCGTTTTTTCATCTGCTTTTCTGTACGTTTTTGGGGGAAGGGCTCACTTAATCCCGGTTTTAGTGGCTATACCCATAAGCTCCATTTGCTCGGCCAGCCAAACCGTACTTTTGCCATTAAGATATTCTGCAAATATCCAGCGTACCAGCTTTGCCTCATTTTCGTCAATCTCCAGATTTTTACCGTTTACCAGCTTGTAGCCAAAGGGAGCAAAGCAGGTGATGAATTCTCCTCGCTCCATTCGCCGCTGGTAGCTTATCCGCTGGTTCTGGGATATGGACATTGACTCCTCCTGGGCCATTGAGGCGAAGACGCTAACCAACATTTCAGTGGTGAGCGCCCCTGTATCTATATTCTCTTTTTCAAATTGAACACTGACTCCACGTGCGGCCAGCTCCCTTAGGGTTACCAGGCAATCTCTGGTATTTCTCGCAAACCGGCTGACCGATTTAGTCAAAATCTTATCTATCCGCCCCTTGCGGCAATCGGTCAGCATCCTCTTGAAGTCATCTCGCTTGTCCATATCGGTACCGGTTATCCCCTCGTCGGCATATATATCCACCAACTGCCAATTTGGCTGCCTGGCTACCATAGCGGTGTAGGCTTTTATCTGGGCTGCATAGGAGTGCAGCTGATCTTCAGAGTCTGAACTCACCCTGCAGTAGGCCGCCACTCTTAAGCTGGCTTTTTCTGTCAATGTGGGCTGGATAACCGTCACCTTATTCATATGGATTTTTCTCCTTTCTGCCTGCCTGGCAGGCTTTTTCTTTCAACTCAAAGATACCACAACTATATAGGAATATCCAGCACAATAGCTGAACAAAACGCTCTATTTCCTCACAAAATATTATCCGTCAGATATTTTTCCGCAGCCAAATCCTTGGCCGCCGCTAATTCATCTGCTGTCATAAAACCAGCCTCGGCAGCTCTTGTCAGCAAGTCTGTAACCAGCAGATATTGCAGCTCATTCTTAACATTCACAAACTGTCGCCTCCTGAAAATAACTCTCCGGTTTAACAGTTCGGATAAAATACGCAACATCGTTTAAGCTTTCGGTTATGGGCATTTTGGGCAGAGTTTTTTGCGCCGCCTCAAAATATCTGCCATTTTTGGGATTAGCTCTTTCATCCAGAATAGCTATAACGCAGGTATCTGCTTCAGTGCGAATGGCCCGGCCAAACCCCTGCCGTAGCTTTATCTGCATATCCGGCACAATAACCGACTCTATAAAGTCGGTCAAATTTTCATATTGCTCTCTCTCCTGCTCCGACTTAGCGTCCGGGACAGGGAAGGGGAGGCGAGGGATAATCAGCAGGGAAACACAGTCGCCGGGAAAATCCATTCCCTCCCAGGCGGAGCCGGCTGCCAAAAGCACACCGCCGCTTTGTGTTTTGAATTGTTCCGCTGTATTAAAACGGCTGCGCCCCATAACATACAGCGAGAAATCCCTCTCTTTAAGCTTAATTCTTTCCTTAATCTCCGACATATCGGCGTAGGAATTGAATAGTACCAGGGTATGACCGCAGGCAGCTTTAATCAAATTGTCTATTTCAGCCAATAACTCGTCAAAGTATTTTTCCGAATTATGATCAGGCGCTTTAAGCGGCAAATACAGCAAACAGTTTTTTTCATAATCGAATGGTGATTCTGCTATCGACTCTTTAACCCTATATCTGTCCAGCAGGCCGGCGGACTTCCTAAAGCGGCTGAAATCCCCGGCTACCGAAAGGGTACCAGAGGTCAGCACGAATGGCTGCTGCCGGTTCCAAAGCCTATAGCCTAACAGCCAACCTACATTAAGAGGAGCAAGCCCAAGCTTTGTGCCGCCGTCCGCAGCCTCTACCGTATACAGCATTACATTTTTCGGGCCGCTTAACAGCCAGTCGCCAATATCTACCAGCTCCGAGAGTCTGTCCCGAACCCCTTTAGGCAAAACACCTCTGAGTTTGTTTTTAATAACCTTGAGCCTGATTGCCATTTTATTTAAGGGTTTCATAAACTCTTTTATGCCGACAGTTTCATCCCAGGGTTCAGCCAATGCCTTTAACAGAGGCTGTGCCGCCTCCAGCAAATTATCTGCTGCCAACTCATATCCCGCAGCTTCCAGCATTTCACACAGCTCCTCAATATCCTCTGCCGACAGTGTATAGCCAAACATTTCTCTGGCTGTATCCGGCAGCTTATGGGCTTCATCCACAATAACACAACAGCAGTCCGGCAATATCGGCTTCTTGCCAGTCCGCCGGTGGATTGCATCAGCCAGCAGCAGATTGTGGTTACAAATCTGGATTAGGTATTTTTCCGAGCAGCAGCTGTCCAGATAATCCATATATCGGCAATTCTTTTTCTTGCAGTTGCAAACTCTGGGTACGCATATTTGGCGTTTATCGAAGTTGCTGAGTTTGGCGGCGCCGTCCATATCCAACTGCTTTTGCATAGCTTTCAGGGCGGCCAGGTTTTGTGGATTTTTCTTCTCCTGATTTACACACTGCAAACGCCGCCTCAGCCTAATATCGCAGGCATAATGCTGCTTGCCTTTCCGCACAGCCGCCATTGCCGGCTTAGATATAAGGCCGGCGCTCAATAACGCTCGGTTTAGGGTTGGCAGATATTCTTTTACAATAGCCTCCTGCAAGGCAATGCTGCAGGTGGATATACAAATTGGCTTCAATGGCAAACCGGCAAGCCTGCGGTATTTATTAAACACAAAAGCCGCTGCCAGATAGGCGTAGGTTTTACCAATCCCGGTTCCGGCCTCGCACAGAGCAATGTTATTGTCCAGCATTGCCGCCAACATTTTTTTACTAAGCTCTGCCTGTGCAGCTCGCTCCGGTAATCCTGCTGCCGGCATTATCTCCCCAAATATTTTGGCCAGCTCCTTTTGAGCGGCCTGTTTGTCTGTTTCTTTTAACATTTTCTTTCCTCTCTCCCAATTACTAAATAGATAAATACCTCTTACAATGTTTTTTGTCGGTTTCCCGAACAGCATGGGCGAGGTTTGGCCAAACCTCCACGAGCGATATACCTCTAATCTTCACTGTTTTCAATCTAAGGGCAGCTCCGCCAGGCTTATGCGCTGGCCGTGCGTGGTGTGTCATTATACCTCAAACGCCGTCAATGCCAAAGCGCCTCCGCCAAAGGCGCCCAGCTGCAGGTTTAATCGCTTGTCATACACATCTCTTTTTTGAATGCACATGAGTCGTGGCGCACACTGCAGCTTGCGGCTCTTATATCCGGGCTGTTACCCATACCGTTATTATTCAGCTTTCAAAGATCCGGGAGGGATGATTCAGAAAACTCTTTATTTCCCTCTATACCCCCTCCCGAATACCCTATAGGTGAATACCCATTTTTCAAAAATTTTTATATATTTTTTTCAAAACATTAAGAATGCGATCCCGTCTTTTAATCAACGCCCTTTGACTTATGCCGCTTAAACTGGCGCATTCTCGTGTTGACATTCCCTTAAAATAGAGAGACTCTATAAGCTCTCTATCCGCATCAGCTAAGGATGATAATGCCTCCGGCAATTTAAGCAGCTGTTGAAATCTTTCGGCTTTTTGCTCCAATTCAAATGAGCGCAAAAAAAACAGGAAACCTTTCCTTGATTTCCTGTTTCGATATATAGCGATATTCCGTTTTCTAATATATATTTCTCTATTCAAAACCAATTAACTTTTTCAGTCTTAAATTGTGGCTCGTCACTACTTTGATATGGGTTGTAGTTATGTAGATTGCAGCCAAACTCCTTTAAAAATTTTATTTTGTTCTTACTTGTCCATTCAATAAGCGATACTCCGTCAAATTCCTCGATACTGCCATTGTTCATTTTATTTTTGAAATACCATTCCACAACAGTTTGATTGTCTTTATGAAAAAACTGTTTTATTTCCCATATAAGAACTTTACCACGAGTATTCCACTCATTAAACCAGTGTTTTACCGTTGCCAGATTTTCATATTTGGGACACCAGCTTTCGGTATAGATAACATCATCTGTAAAAATATCATCTATTCCTAAATCCTCTTGGCATAACCACATATCGAACCATAAACGAATTATTTTCTCTCTTTCCTGCATATTACCTTACCTCTCAATCTTTTAAAGCCTTTCTCTATCCAGCAATCTTAAAATATTTTCACCCAATGCCATTTTTGCTATTGATTGACTGGGACTTACAAATTCAATAAGCTGCTTACACAAATACGGTTCTCCATAAGGAGCGTCGGAACTGTACAAGCATTTTTCCGGCAATTCAACTAATGCCATTTTTGTAGCGATAGAAGCAAAAGGTGCAGAAAGGTCTAAATAGATATTATCATGTTCCTTTGCAAATTTAATCACATCTATCCAATTTGAGCCGCCTAAATGTCCGAAGATAACAGGCACTTCTGGGTATCTTACACATAATTGCATTAACAGCTTTATACCGTTCAATGTAACCGGGTTAAAGGTATGCACCCAAACAGGATATAACCTGGTGTTTCTTATCGCTTGAAATACTACATCTAACTGCAAAATCTGCTGCTCATTACCGGGAGTAAACTCGCCTAAGCCACACAAAGAATGAGCTGTGATTTGCGAATCTATCCAATTTTGAGTTTCTTCCAAGCCCAATCCCAACGGAACAGAACCAAAACCCAAAAATCGGTCAGGATATTCGTTTATTGCTACAGTGATTTCTGAAATATTTTTTTCCAATCGTTTCCGGTTATCTTCTTTGTTATTTGCTCCTGCAAGTATCTTATACAATGTGTTCATTTCTGTTTCAAGCTCATTCAAATTATTTGCTTTTTCGGGGTGTGGATCAGAACAAAATAAAATTACCTTGTCTACTCCGGCAGCGTCCATTTTGTTCAACTGTACTTTTGTTGGGAACATGATGTGTTCATGACTGTCAATAACCATATTTACGCCTCCTTGACACATTTGATATAATAAGAGTAGCACTAACAAAATCCAAAATCAAGTACGCACTTTTTGGATATAAAGTATCTTTTTTGACACTGTGAAAGGAATGGTAAATTATGGCTAAATCACAAGCGGTTAATGAACAATGCCCTGTTGAGGTCGGATTAAACATATTAAGCGGAAAATGGAAACTGAAAATATTATGGCATTTATCCAGCGGAACAATCCGCTTTAATGAATTGCAGCGGCTTTTAGGTAACATCACAACAAAAACATTGACACAGCAGCTCCGAGAATTAGAGAAACAAGGAATTATCGTCCGAAAAGTTTTCCCGGAAATCCCGCCTAAAGTGGAATACTCACTAAGCGAATTAGGAGTTACACTCAAACCAATTTTAGCGCAACTATGTGATTGGGGGAAAACATACCATTCATATCAATTATCCGCCACCACGCCACAGACAATCCCCACATAGCCGTCATCCGGATAAAATACCAGATTCCCCCGACCAGCTTATCGGCGTTGAGTAACTGTACTAACTGACAGCGCCGCCGCTTCTGCCCATTATGAAGCTGCCGCCGCTGGCGTTATAGAACACCCAATCCACAAAACCGCTGCAATCCAGTCCAAAGGGGCGCACTGTACCGGTGCTAACGCTGCCTGCCGCCCATACCTCCTGCGGCGTTCCCCAACGAGAATCCCAGCCCAGCGTCAAGGATTTGCCGCCCCAGAAATAATTAACCTTACCCTCCAGCTGATAAGCCGTCAACACCACCTGTCGGCGTTCTTCACTCAAATCCTCCGGCAGATTAGCGATTATCTCCGCAATTTCTTCCGGCGTCAAGGCAATATCTCTATAACTGCCAGCCAAAGCCATAAACATCTCACGGTACTCCGACTTTTTCAATTCAGCCAGCATTTGCCGCTGCTCCGGCGTGAAGCCATATTCATCGGCCAGCTGCCAACAATCCTTTTCTGCCACGGTTATATACAATACTTCAATATCTGCATCAATTTCAGCGTCATAGACAGTACGCACCTCATAGCTGATTGGATTCATTGCCCAGAACACCTCACGCAGCCTGGCTTTTTTGACTACATCCAGAGTTACCGCCTCATAGGGATTGCTGTCATTCATCGTTGTCAGTACCGAATATACAGCCAGCACGTCCGGCCAGTTAGCCGCCATAGCGGAGCTGCCGGCATTACTCATCGCCAGCTCGTCGTAGGTATTGCCTGCTTTTATTTCTTCAATCCTCTGGGCAAAGTCAGCGTTCAGCTCATTTACAGCGTCTGACATTGTATCCGCCCCGGAAAAGAATATGCCAAAGGGAGAGGCGAACAGGGAGGCTATAAGGCAGATGATGATTACCACGGCCATTACCGTTCCCATACCCATTATGGCTGCCAGCATTTCTTTAGCGTTTTTAGGTATAAGGCAACCAACAAACTGCTTAATATCCTTATTCCTTGTCCGGATATTGTTTGCGTCAAAATAACCAAAAGCGTTATATTTTACCGCCTTATAGGATGTAAAATTTCCTGCATTAGGCATGCTTGAATATGATTTTTCAGCTTCAGATTTCTCCTTAATACCGGCGAAACCGGCTTTTACAGCTGATTTATCCTTATTACCCAGAGCTGATTTTACATCATAAATAATGCTTTTTCCAAACAGCTTTTGCCTGCCCAAATTGCTTTCCCGAACAGAATTAGCCACCGTTTTTCGGCTTTTTTCATATTCTCTGGTTTTAATATTGACCATTTTCTGCTGCTGTCCAACTAGCTGCTTAAATGAATTAGCCTCAAAGCCTAACGGATTATTAAAGCTGTTTACATCAGTTACATCACTTATTGGCTGTTCCCAAACAGAAGATAATTCAGCAGCAGACATATTACCAAACTCAACTGATTGTTCTTCAGCATTTACATAATCAAACTGCTGCTGTACCTTTTTCCCAGACAAATTCTTTATGGCCAGCTTGCGGCCTTGTTCCCTGGCTATTTTAGTTATTTTATCTGAATTTGCATTTTCTACTACAACCTGACTTTCTTTGGTTTTTATATTATTTTTAGCGGTATTTTCAGCATAAACAGCAGAACCTCCAGCCGGTGTCCCGGTCAGAGGTTCTGTATTGGTATTTGCTTCATTTGCAGCAGCCGCTTTATTTATTGCCACCGTTTTGGTCTTTATATCCCCATTAGACAACTCTTTTATCTTAGGCAATTTAGGAAGACTAGCTGTTTCAACTGAATTTTTGGCCGATATTCCCATATAGGGTTTAACCCTATGCATTGGCCTTTCCCAAACAGTTTTTGTATCTGCTGCTTCTAAAATACGGCTGTTTGGTTTTTCTTTGATTCGCTCAACGGCAGCTTCAATTTTTATGAAACTCCCAGCTAAAGGCTCCTCTGGTTTGGTTTTTAATTTTATTTCTGCTGTAGTTATATCCCTGTTCTCTGCACAATGAGCTGCATTTTCAGGCAGGTTCACACCCACACTGACAGTGTAACTTGCACTTGTGGCTTTATCGCATTTTTGTTTTTTCGGAATATTTTCATTGGGTTGCTCTGGCTTAGAAGCAATCGTCCAATCCTGAATTTTCTTTGCCTTTCTTTGCCTCAAAGCCAGTTTTCTGCCCATAGCATAAGCATTATCGGCTGCCGATTTGGCTGCCGCCTCCGTTTTGCCTACGCCATAGGCTGATTCGGATTGCGGCTTTTCCTCATGCTTTTGCAGCTCCCCAGCTTCCCGGATATTTTTGCCTGCTTTTTCAACGCCGGTCTGCAAACC
Source organism: Peptococcaceae bacterium (assembly GCA_022797295.1). Taxonomy (GTDB): domain Bacteria; phylum Bacillota; class Dehalobacteriia; order UBA4068; family UBA4997; genus Avidehalobacter. Next base: position 28,628 of record JAAWKH010000019.1, on the reverse strand, counting down.
TCGTTGAATTAACTCCTTTGGCTTGCTTGAACTTTTGGCCTTAATATTTTGTTTAATTTCTTTCTTTTCTTTAATTTTATCGATATTAAACCACCTCCTGATTTATCGTTAAAATCTAATCGCAAACTTTATATTTATTTAAAACAAAAAACAGGGCAATCAGTTATTTGCATAACTAATTACCCTGTAATCTAAAAGGATTTTACATTTTGCGCTATATTCGGTCAGGAAACACATCAAACATATGAAGCATTCACTCTCGCCGCAGCGAGTAAATGGCACAAAATCTTCAACTAAGACCAAACAAAATCTTCTAAAGTACGTTCTTAACCAGCCTCATCAAAATCATCGCCGCCTCGGCTCTGGTGGCCTTACCCTGGGGGTTGAGGTTATTATGCTCATCACCCTGGATTAAGCCAGCCGAATTGGACCAGGCCATATTCTGTTTAGCCCATTCCGCCACTTGCGCAGCGTCCTGGTAACCGCTAATATCCTTGGTAGCAGAAACGTCAATCTGCTTGAACTTGGCATAGCGCATCAGCATTGCCGCCATTTCCTCACGGCTTACATTGTTCATCGGCTTAAATGTGTTATCCTCATAGCCGTTGACAATACCATTCTCGCTGGCCCAGATAACCGCTTCGCTGTACCACTGACCAGCTTTTACGTCAGTAAATTTAGAAGCTGTTGTAACTTCGGGGCTTTGCTCCAAACGATACAGAATAGTTACCAGCATTGCCCGATTCAGATTGCCGTTGGGGTTAAAACTGTTTTCACCCTCGCCGTTCATCAAACCGGCTTCATACACAAACTTAACCGCTTCATAGAACCACTGGTTTTCCTTAACGTCGCTAAAGTTCATTGCGCCGTTCTGCGGCTGCGCCACAACCTCTTTTTCAGTTTCATTGGTTACGATAAAGGTACTCAAATGATTTACCTTAACCTGCACCATAATCTGCGCATTGTACTTAACGCACTTACCGATAATCGTTTCCACCGTACCGTCAGAACTGATTACCACCACCTTGTAATTCTGCCCCTCGGTGAACAAATCTCGATTGCTTACCGGCAGGTAAACCGTCAAATCGTGGCCGTCAAAGCTGGTGATTGCTTTTCCGTTGGAGGTTACAGTAACCTCGGTTACGCTGGCGTTGGCAAGCAGACTTTCCGCTGCGCCACGCAGGTTGGCGGCCGCCTGTGCCAAAGCGTTAGCCGCGCTTGCCTTAACGTCGTCCTGCTTGAGTTCCTTATTTTCCACATTCAGGCGAATATCTATGCCGCCGGCCTGTTTGGCAATAGACTGCAATACTGCCGCAGACAAATTCAAACTGCCCTGCCTGCTGTTCATATACAGGTTCATTTGCTCTTTGGCCATATCGTTGAGGGAATCAATCGGCAGGCTTAAAGATACGTTGCTGGCGCTGCCCTTAATGTTCGGCTCAATAATGATATTCTTAACGCTGTCGTTCTTAGCATTTTCAATGGCCTTGGTGATTTCCTTAACCGTCATTGTGGCCAGATTCTTGCCATCTGCCCCCTCGACAGTGCCGGGGTTCAGCACCACGCCGGACACGCCGCCAGCAGCTCCACCGGCCGCATTGCCTTTGTTGCCACCGCCGCTGCCTGACAAATTATCGGAACCTTTCTCCACTGTCCAATCGTCAGTGTAATGGAAAATAATATTATCGCCATTTTCCAGGAATTGCTCGGAAACACCCAACAGAGAACGCTCGCCATTCAGCAGATACATCCAGCCGGACAAATTGCCGTTGCTGAACTCAGCCAACGTCTGCCCATTGTTGGTAATGGCCTCGATATAGTTGCCGTCAGAATTTTTCCAGGTCATACCGGCTTCAGTCAGAGCCTTTTCAAACACATCCAGAACAGTGGCGTTCAAATCCACTTCGTATGCCTTTTTGGCAATCCAGGTTTGCAGGTTCCGGCTCTTATATGTGTGGGTGTCTTTATCGCTGGCAGGCGCTCCATGTACGCTGTCGCCCATCAGTGTGAAGTATACTTTGATGATGTTCGGATTTGTGCCGGGCGTGCTTTGCTCCGGCTTTTTCAGCACAGTTACCTCAAAGTTCACATTTACAGCGCCATAAGATGCAGTTAACGTCTGCACAGCACGAGTATTTTTGTCATAGCCGCTGATTGCAATATCGCTCAAAGCAAGGGTCTGTTTGGAGCCGTCGCTCATATTCAGCGTAAACACTGCGCCGCTTAAATCCAACTCGTCGCCGATATAATATTCTCTCTTGTATTCGCCGGAAATTGTCAGTGCAACCGGCACCACCTTGCTGAGGTCGACTGTCGGATATTTATCCCCCTGCTGCCAGTTTTTGAAATCGCCCTCGTTCAACAGCTTCAGAACATCGCCGCCGGCAAATTCCTCCGCAGTTTTGGCGATAAAGGACTCCTCGTTCGGCTGCCATGTTGCATTAACCTTTGCCTGAGAGCCAAGGCCGGTATAATTGGCGTTGGTCAGGTAATAGTTATTTTGGTAGGTCAGTAAATCAGCGTTATAGCTGCCGGACTTGCCTAAAATGCCGCCAACATCCTTATATCTTGCAGCTGCGTCTGGGTTGGTATCCGTAATTGTGCCATAGAAATGGTTATCCCGGATAGCGCCGCGGTTCACCAAACCAATAGCGCCCTCCTCGCTGCCCAAAATGCCGCCGATAGCGCCGCCGTTAGCGGTTATATTCGCCGCCACGTAACAGTTGCGGATTGTAACCGGGGGAGTGCTGGGAGCGCTGCCGGAAATATAACCTGCGGCTAAAATACCGCCGGCACGACTGCCCGTTGCTACAATTTTGCCTAAGAAAGCGCTGTTCACAACCTCGCAAGCACCCATAGATTGCCCTTTGTAAGCGGCCAAACCGCCCACATTATTTATGCCGTAAACCTCGGCATAGCTGACGCTGTTTTCAATGCGCCCATTAAGCTTGCCAACAAATGAACCGATTGCACTCTGCTGTTTGTCATAGCCCACAATTACGCCCGGTTGAATAACACAGTTTTTGATAATAACATCGTTAATACCGGAAGTTTCACCGCCAAACACCAGACCGGAATCTTTAGTCTGGCTGCCGCTTAACAGCTTAACATTTTCCAGAGTGATAACGTCCGGGTCGGTCAGCTCCTGATAAATGCCGTCCGGGCCATAATCGATTGTGCCCTTTTCCAGCAGGCCTGCGCCGTTAATCTTTTTGCCGTAAATGTCCAGATTAAGCACCTTAGCGTCACGCGCATATTCCAGCAGCGGTCTGCCGCCCTCGGCCACTGTCAGTTTGTGGCCTGCGCCGTCAATGGTGCCGCTGAAAGGCAACAGATTTTTACCATGTCCGCCTTTATCTTCACCGATGGGCTCCCAATCAAGCGGCAGTTCAATATCGTTAGCCATTCTGAACACTGCGCCGCCCAGAAAATCGCCGCTCAATACATATTCGTCAATTTTCTTAAAATCGTCAACAGTTTTAATGATATATGGATCTTCACTGGTGCCTTTGCCCTCAAAGCCGTCCAAGCCGCTGCGCCCGGTAATGGTAATCTTCACAAAATCACTGGTAACACTGGCTCTGTTGGTTTCGTCCTCCACGCTGACCGCCGTTGCCACAAAGAAGTAATAATGCTCGCCGACTGTCAGATTATTTGGAATCGCACAATTCCAAAGTCTGGCTCTGCCATTATGGGAATTACTGCTGCCCTCAACAGGCTTTGCACCCTCTGTACTTTCTTTGGTATTATAATACCACTGCATCTCAATTTTAACAGGGGCGTACTTGCTAAGATAAGCGTCACCTTCTGGCGCATTTACGCAAGCCTGAATTGCGTCTTCCGGCTTTTCACCAACCTGATAGGTAGTTTTAAATTCACCGTTTGGCTCATTTACGCTGCTGAAAGTGTATTTACCGGGCTGATAGGTGATTTCCGGCGCACTAACCTGCCCCAGATTTACCTCCACCTTGGCAAAATCGCTGTATGCAACTGTGCCGGTGGCCTTATCAGTTATGGCACAGCGATAAGATTTTGTTGCTTGTGAGCCGCCATAGTTGGTGGGCGCTATATAGGAGGCTGAAGTTGCGCCGCCAATAGCCTTACCGCTTGCATCCTGCCATTGATAGGTAACCTCATCTGCGCCGGCGTTAGTTTCCACCGTCAGCACAACCTTATCGCCCTTATTAAATGTGCCGCCAACCGGCTGTTTGGTTATCTGCCAGTTGCCCCCGGCCACTTCAGTAATCAGCAGTTTGTAATCTGTACCTGTGCTATCGTCAACGTGAGCAATGGTAAAAGGCACGATAATTTTGCCATTTTCATCTTTCAGGCACTGTGTTAAATCAATTTCTACGCCGCCGCCGGTTTCGGTATTCTTAAAATCAGCGGTTACATCATTGCCTTTATAAATAATTTTTAAATTTTGGCCAATCGCCTGGTATTTATTCGTTGTACCAAGGGCAGTCAAAACTATTTTCTCTGTTCCTGTTGGAACATTTGTGTTATATTCCCAAACATAACGGCTGCTGTAATCCTTTTGGTTGATAGCCGGCTGAAGCGTAAGCTCTCTGCCGTCCGCCAATGCCTTAAATTCAGCGATAGCAGGGAATATTTTTATATTAAATGTATATTCTTCGGCAGTTCCGGCTATTTCATTTACGCTTTTATCTGCATTAAAAGCATCTTCATCTATTTCATAGGCTTTAATTGTATATATATAATTGCCCGGTTTTTTATTTGCTAATTGATCATAATTCAATAAATCAGTAATACCTTTAGAGCCTTGAATAACATTAAACCATTTTTTATCAGAAGAATATATAACCTCACCGCTTTCATTTGTTAAAGACAAATCATATCTTACGCCTGTTTTATTTTTGGCATAAGCTTCCTCGGTTGGTTCAACCAGCATTTTATAAGTTGTTAGACCGTAAGGCAATTTAATATCATTATAGATATGTGTTTCTGGAGTAAAATCGCCAAAGATTATATAATCCTCATTATAATCATTATATCGATTATTGTTTTGAATAGTAACATTTTTAATTATATTGCCACCGGCTTGCCCATCTGCCGTTACGGTTACTTTAACAGCCTTACTTAATGTGGTATAAGGTGTACCGTCAACGGTTCTGGTAGCCTCACAAAAATAATAGGTTGTGCCGACTGTGGTTGCAGGCGGCGTGTAGCTTGCGCCTGTTGCGTCTGCTATTGGCGTTTTATCGCTGCCGTCTGCTTTGGTTGCCGAATACCACTTATAGGTTAAGGAATTAGCTGTATCAACATTCAGTTTTTTAACTTCAAATGTCAGCGGGTCAACAGCTGCTCCAACCTTAACATTTACATTTTTTGCCTCTTTGCTAAACTCCGGTGTGTAATCAACGCTTACCCCCTCAAACAGAATTGTCAGCGTATAGTAACCATCAACACCGGCAACATTCTTGTTATTATCATTACCAGCATAGTCCAGCATAAAAGGAATTACATAGTAGCCCTCTGCCTTTTTATAGGGCGCTTTATCATATTTGCTTAAATCAATATAGGCTTTGTCGGCCTGCACATCATCGTCAATCTTATACACATCATATGTGCCAGTGCCATTGTCAAATTTCAGTGTTGTACTGGTTGTCTGTGTTGCTACTTTAGTTGTAATGTTCAAAGCTTGTGTATCAGGTTTAATATCTTTCATTATAATATCAGCGTCATAAGGATTAAATGCAGAGGCTGAATAGGTATTTTCACCAGAAATTGCAGTTAAACTTTGCAATCTTGGCTGAAAATAAAATTTGAAAGTATATACATCTTGCTTGGAAAATTTACTGACATCTCCAACAGGAGAATCAGACAAACCGATAATATAATATCGAGATTGTACTGCTTTTGATGCGTCAGCCATAATAGGCATAAGCTGTAATGTAGCATAATTGATTGAATGTTGCAATCCATTATCTGCAAAAATATGACTTGAACCATTAGCAAAGTCTGTACCAGTTTTGCTCCACATAGAAGATAGCTTGGCAGTTCCTGCAAAATTTTCGGATAATGAAGCCTTAAATTGAGTTTGTGCCAAAGTTGGAAATAATGGCATAGTCGCATCTGGCAATACAATATCATATGTCAGCTTATCAGGCTTAAATTCAAACGGCACAATTTTTTTATTTTCATCAAGCATACTTACTGGTGTATTATCAGGATAAGTTATATCAAAACTATCCAGATAGTTATGGGAAGTTTTTGCAGTTTCGTCAACCGCTAAAGCTGTGGTTGGCAAAAGCTGTAAGCACATTGCCAAAATCAGCAAAATGCTTAAAAGTTTTCTTTTCTTCTTCATTTTTTGCAAATCCTCCTGTTCAATATTTTAATATTAAATCACCTTTGCTTTAACAAATAAAATTTTATTATGATAAAGGAAAGGTGATTTAATGGTATTATAAAAAGGAGAGGGGCGGCGCAATGCCGCTCCCCTCTGACTTATCAAATTATTTTTAATACTCCCAAACCTCGATTGTTTCACCATAACTCAAAACGATTATATCACCAGCATCCACAGCGGCCTGATTCATATACAATTCAACACTTGAATCATTAGGATCAAGCGGTCTGCTGCCATTAACAGTAAATGTCCAGTCATCGCCAACATAAGCCATATACGGGCCATCGTTAGAATAACCGGTGCCATTGCCCATCCACAGACCCAAACCATCGCTGTCAGAATATTTTGCCAACAAAGCATCGTTTACTCTTGCCAGAGTAGCGTCTTTAACAGCAGAGGTATAGTATTGATAGGGTTTCAGAACTTCCGAATTATAGGGAACAGAACCCTTGCCGTCCAAGGATTTCAAAACCATCCCAGTTTTATCACCAATAGTGCTTGGTACAGAGGTAAATTTAGCACGCTCAGCAGTAAAAGTTTTTATAACCAAATCATAAACGGATTCGCCGTCCTGAACGGTTACAGCCTGAAGTTCATAGGCTCCGTTTGTTGTCCACTGAACATAAAAACCCGGTTCAGTCGGATAAGCAGGTGCTTCGGCTGCCATAGCAGTGCTTGCAAAGGCAAACATCATAACCAACGAGAGAAACAATGCGTACAACTTTTTCATAAGTCATACCTCCTTAAAAATAATTTTTTTGCGGCTCCCTGCCGCAGGGATACACTTTTCACAGTCTTACCCTCTCGGCAGCAAACGCAGACTGACACATTCGCCGCCCAGTCAGAAGCTCCTCTGACACTCTAACACCCTTTCAGCTCGGCTGTAACAGAATGCCACCTTAAAATAGCCATCTCTGTTAAGCCGAATATGTTGTTTTTCAACATAAACACCTCCCTTTCAATGATTATTTTTGTATTTTGCCGAGCCGACAAAACCAAAAATCCGGCCTTGAAAGCCCGGCTCTGGATTGCCTGCCCCATAAGGCAAACAGCCCAAAGCCGAGTTTTCAAAAGTTATCTTTTGGAGCCAAACAGGGCGCAGTTTTTCACCAGCTTTTGTTTGGCTCCTATGCACATTTCAAAGACCCAACCATTGCCTCGCTCGCCCACCGGCTTTACAGGCACAACCACACATAAAAACGACCACTCTGCCGTCTATCCGCATTTTTTGAACTTTATCTAACTTGACTTCACTATTTTAATCACATCGCATTTTCAGCAGGCACAACATAACTAACCCTTTTACCATTCATAATCGCAGCAATCTCCTGCATACATTCCTCCACATAAACACCCATCTGCTTTTTAGCCTCGTCCAGATATATCGGCCGCCGGTGCAGCCTGGGAGCAGCGTCCGGAAAACTCTTCAATCCAGCTAAATGCAGAACCCTTTGCCAATCGTTCTTAAATCGCTTCCTGATATATTCTCCGCCCAAAACCTCATCATATCTAGGCGTGCGCTTGAGTCTTTTAGCCCAACCCCTTACATATTCAAGCAATTCCTCATCGCTATCACCGGCATGTTGAAATGCAAAATTCTTCTCATTTTGCTGCATTGCCGCCACAATTTTTTTGTGTATTTCCGCCTGGGCAGCAACTTCTCTGGCAAACAAGCCCGACACATCTTCACGCTCGCAATATGGCGTAGGCTTCCGGCCAATTTTCAACAACAGCCTGTCCCAATCGCCAAATCGCTCTTTCAAAACAGCAGCCCCCAAAACATCCGTACAGGCAGGCCCAATGCCCAATTCCTCAGTGCAGTACGCCAGATAATTGAGCAGCTTATCGTCGTCGAGTTCGCCAAACCTCCGCTTAAATGCTTGCTCTTTTAGCTGCAAAGCCATATTTGCCAATGCCCTGGTTGTTCTATCACCATTACGTTTTCGCTTGCTTCTTCCCATAATTTATCGCCACCAAATTCTATTCATATTTTCAGAACAAAAAAAGCGTGATGAAATTTTGAATTTTCCAAAGGCTATCTTTAGAAAACAAAAATTTCATCACGCTCGTATTTTCGTGACCTCAAGTCGCCCCAAACAAACTAACTGACCTGTTTAAGAGCCTGTGCCATGAATATCCTGACTTATGCTTCTGCACCAAAAATTTCTGATGCAAACTGTAATCTCCTTGCCTTCCCATCCAAAACATTGAACAGTGACTAAACGAAGAAACAGCAACAATTCACAGTAGCGAGTTATCTGTCCCGGAATTACACCGGCTTCCTCACGACACGCTTATATAATATATTCTTCTTTTCAAATATCTTTTTTTCAGTATACACCCAATTTTTTTAAAATGCAATACCATTTTGTAAAATATTATTTTTTATTTTTTTCTGAAAAAATTTTTCAAAAAGCTATTGACAATCCTATTTTTCTGTATTAAAATAAACGCATAATTTTTAACAACTAAATATTCCAAATAAAACCTTTCAAGCGGGGAAGTCGGTGAAAATCCGACACAGTCCAAGCTCTACTGTGATTGTCAGCGTCAGCTGGCATAAGTCAGGTTACCGATTGAAAAGGGTTTGTTAAAGCCTTTAGGGTGGGAGGCTTAGCAGACTTTATTATTTTTCTTTCAACGATTCCACCAGAGAATCGTTTATTTTTTTGCCATCCCATTGCGGTTGGCTTTTTTTGTTAAATCTTTCCGTTTACAGCTTGTTGTGTTTTTGGTTCAATTCCCGGAACCAGACATTACTAATATTTTTCTAAATCCACGGTTGAATTTTTTCTGTAAATCTTTAAGTCCGGCTGATTGCTGAAAGTAGGCAGCAATCAGCCGGCTTGAAGAGTTCATTTAGTATCTGTCTAACCTTGAATCTTTCCAGGAGCTGACTTTTTTGTAAGTTTTGTCCTCCTTTCAAGATAAAACTCCTTTCGGTAAGCGTCCTCTTGCTTATATCCAGTTCACAGGATAGAAACAAGAGGACTATTACTATTTATTCTGGCCAGTTGGCAACTTTTTCGTGCTTTCCGCCATTTTTATCCAAACGATAATAAGCATAAGTATCCAGAAAAATATCCTTATCGATTACATTATTCTCAAAAAAACCTGCTCGGCTGTAACCCACAGTATAAACGCCGTCTTCACGCACAACCATGCCGGTGTGCGGCAAAGGCTCTATGTCCGGACTATAATGCGCAGCCCAAGTCAGGTTATCCCCATAATCATAGCCAAGTTGGCCCAATCTGGTTTCCGTACCATCTATTAAGGAAAATTTCATCACATCACTGGCATTCCAGGTATCTCTGCCGACAATAAAGATATCATCGCCGTCAACAACAAAAGAAGTAATTTGCCGCCAATATACTGCCACAGCACGACAGCATCCATTCGTTTTAAATTGCCATACATAATCTTTATTAAGTGTTGACTCTGAATATCCGGTTCTGTCAAATACAGCATATTCAAAGTCACCAACCTGCTGCCGACTATCATTCAATGACCAGGAGCCATTATTAAAGCTGAATGTGCGCTGCACATCTAAATGTCCCTGCGGCTTATGCCAGCTCTTAAAAGTTACTACACCGCTATTTTTTAAGGGAACATATACATAGCCATTTTCCACAAACATTTTTTCATTTTCAGCCACCTTATCGCCAAGTAATTTCAATTTCGTTGGCGTTGGCTCATCATAAATTGTAATCGTTTGCGTAGCATCATCGTAATTTATTTCCACAAAATAAATAGCACAAATATCACGTAGCTTTATATACCATTCTCCATTAACAACAACCGCTTTATAACCGCTTGGCTCCTCGTTGACATAAACCGGCAGGGAACTATCATAGGCCAAGGCATGGTCTGTACCCAAAGCAAATACATTAAACACAATTAAGAAAGCAAACAAAAATGTTTTAACAAAACTTAAAGACTTCACAATATATCACCTCACTCCACCAAACCGTATTTAACCTTAATCCGGTCAAGCTTCTCCAGCATCGGCTCCGCAGCCAGCCACAGGAAAATTGCCGTTGCCGCCCCATGCACGCAATCGAAAGGGAAACCGCTAATCAGATAACTTATCAGCACCGCCCAGCTAAAATCGCCGCCATAAAGCAAAGCCCAACTGCTGTTAATAATACCGCCGTAAACCAGCACAGCCGCCAAAGCCCCAAAAATACACAAGGAAAGACGACTACGCCGCAGCCAGCCCTTGCGGAACAGCACGCCGGCCAAAAAGCCGATTATCCCCATACAAAACATCTGCCAGGGCGTCCACGGCCCCTGCGAAAGCAGCATATTAGATACCAGCATTGTCATAGCGCCCACCAGAAAGCCGGACTCGCCGCCAAAAGCCACACCAGCCACAATCGTCAAGGCCATAACTGGTTTAAACTGCGGCAGCATAAAGAAAGCCGACCGCCCGGCCACGCCAATGGCACACAGCACCGCAATAATCACCAGTTCCCTGGCCTGCGGTTTGCGCCCCTCAAACACCAGAAAGAAAGGCAGCATACATTCCAACAGCACCAGCATCATAATAAAATAATATTTATTATCCTGCAAGTAATACACACCAACAAACAGGGTTAGAGGTATCAGCAGCAATATCATCACCGCCGCCGCAATGGTGCGCCTGGTCAAATGCCGCTGCTCCTTAGCCACCTGCAACATGCTGCCCATTGGCGGAGCCGATCGCCGCCCCACCGCCAGAGAAAACACCAACATCACCGTCACAAACAGCAAAGTATCGCCTGCCGTGCTATATGCTTCAACCGCCAAACCGTCAGCCGTAATAATATCGCTTAAATTAGTGTTGCAAACCGCCTTAATAAACAAAGCCGCGGCAGCCAGGCCGGACACGCCGGCCAGTATCTTGCGCCACAGGGGCAGCTTCGGCGGCTGCCAATCCGCACTGCCGGCCTCCGGCTCCGGCAAACGCCAGTCTTCGGCCACCGCCAAAGGAGCCCTCGCCGGAGGTGCGCCGCCGCAAACGGCAACCAAATCCTCCGCCGTCACCGCCTGCGACACAACGCCCCTGGCCATGCGGTTGGCCGTCGTGGTGTAAAAGCTGTTGCCGGAAAAAAACTGCCGCGGCCCGGCCTCCGTCACCACGCTGCCGTCAAAAAACAGGGCGCAGCGGTGCGCATAAGCCGCGCAAAACTCAACATCGTGGCTCACCATCAAAATAGTTACACCCTTTGCCAACAAAGTCTGCAAAATCTCGGCCAGTGCCTGCTTAAACTCAGCGTCCAGCCCCTTGGTTGGCTCGTCCAGCAACAAAATATCCGGAGCCAGCAGCAGCACCTTAGCCAATGCCGCCCGCTGCTGCTCGCCGCCGGAAAGGTCGTAAGGATGCCTGTCCAACAAATCCGCCAGCCTGCACAGTTGCACCACGCCAGACACATTCTGCTCCTTTTGCGCCTGGCTTAATTTGCGCCCCTGCAATATCTCAAACAAATCCTCTCGAACAGTTTTTTTCACAAACAAAGTTTGCGGATTTTGCGGCAAAACTCCCACGCTACCTTTTATCTGCACATCGCCCCGATATGGTTTAAGCAAACCGGCCAGCAACTTCAGGCTGGTGGTTTTGCCGGTGCCGTTGCCGCCAAGCAAAGCTAGCAATTCCCCTTTTTGCACCTGCAAATTAAGCCCCTTAACTACGTCCGGCAGTTCTTTATCATATTTAAACCACAAATCCTCTGCTGCAATTACCGGCTCCTTTGGATATGTATAAACCGGCTCCGCTGGCAGTAAATCTGGCTGCATTTGCCCGGCAATCTGCTCCAGCCATTGTTTACCCTCCGCCACCGTCACCGGGCAGGCCGTGGCCTGCTCAGCTGGCGTTGCCGCCCAAACACGCATTGGCGTTGGCATAGCCAAAAACATATTATGTCCCATTGTTTTCAGGCTCTCGCCAACCTCCGCCGGTTTGCCGGTGCAGATAAGCCGCCCCTTGTCCAGCACAGCCACCCGGCCGGCCAGCGGAAAAGCCTCCTCCAGCCGGTGCTCCGTCAGTATTACGCTAACACCCAGTTCCCGATTAATCTTGCCCACCGTGGCCAGAAAATCCGCCGCGGCAATCGGGTCCAGCTGCGAGGTAGGCTCGTCCAAAATCAGCAAATCCGGCTGCATAACCATAATGGCGGCCAAATTCAACAGCTGCTTTTGGCCGCCGGAAAGTTCCGTAACATTCTTGTAAAACCAATTTTGAATACCAAAGTATGAGGCCATCTCTGCCACCCGGCGGCGAATGGTTGGCGTATCCATTCCCAAGCTTTCCAGACCAAAGGCCAGTTCATGCCAAACCTTATCCGTCACAATCTGGTTATCCGGCGATTGCTGCACAAAACCAATCCGCGCGCTTTGCTCACGCTGGTCAAGCTCGGCCAGCGGCCGGCCGGCAAAGCGGATTTCTCCCTGCCGCTCCCCGTGCGGAGCCAACACCGTTTTCAGCTGCCGCAGCAGCGTAGATTTTCCGCAGCCGGAGGGGCCGCACAACACCAAAAATTCGCCCCGACCCACGCTCAAATCTATATCCGTCAGCGTCAGCCGCTTCTGCTCCGGATAAGCAAAGCTGAAATGCTTAATTTGCAATATATTTTCCATTATTTTACCTGTTTCCTAAATATTTTATAAATGTCAGCTAATATCAATAAATGCATAATCACCGGACTCCAGCAGCTCACCCAACTTAAACTGCAAAGACCGCCGAAAAATCGGCCCGTCCACCGCCAGCGTGTGATACTCGCCGTTTTCACCGCAAACGTCAACCCCGGCCGCCTGCATAACAGCAACGGCCGCCTCATCCAAACAGCAGCCCAGCAGAGAGGTTGGCAAAAGCCGCCGGTTCACGCTTTTAATCAAACAGCGATAGCCCAAAGCCAACAGCTCCTGCACCAACGCCGCCCGCCCCTGCCGCCAAAGCGGAAAGCAGGCCGCAAGCCCCACCACCTGGCAGCGTTCCTCCTCCCAGCGGCGGTTTTCCGCAATATCAATATCGCCAAAACAGACAGCCTCCGCCCCTATTGCTTTGGCTTGCAGCAGCCCGGACTCCAAAGCCTGCGCATAATCCTCGCCGTTCGTTGGACAAAGCAGCAGCGGCAGCCCCAGAGCCTCCGCATAACGCTGCAACATAGATTTATCCGCCCCGTGAAAATAAGAACGCTCCGCCACCTCATTAAAGCAAACCACCAGACAAACCGCCTCGTGGCCCTGCGCCAGCATTTTATGCAGCGCCAGCGTGCTGTCTTTGCCGCAGCTGTAAGACATGGCAAATTTCATAGCAAACCACCCAGTTTCAGCAGTCCCTTTTGCTGGGCCACCATTTGACGCCGCTCCGCCCGGCTGTTGGCATTAAATTCGTGCGTCAGATAAGCCGGGCTAATCCGCGCCAACACTGGCAAAATCGCCTCGTCCGTCCAGGGCAAATGCTGGTCAATTTGCAGCACATAATTATAGCAATAGCCGGTACGCTCGGCATAGTCTGCGCTCGCCCACCACTCCGGCAATTCGCCAATATGCTCCTTAACATATGCGCCGCTCAGCGAGTAATGCAGGTGCACGCCGCGCACCGCCTGCGCCAGGCTGCCATGCTTATCCAGCATTGCCTGCACATAGGCCGCGCCCTCTGCCTGGGTTTGCAAATCCCGGTTGCAGTTCATTAAATGCCCCACGTCCAGCATAATCCCCTTACGGGGATAGTTGATACCCTCCAACAGACGGGCGGTTTCGGCAGGCTCCGTAAAGGTGAAGCCCGGCCACCATTGATTTTCCACCAAAAATTCCCAGGGCGCGTCGGCGGCGTAATCGGCCAGCAAGGCGTTAATAAGCTCCAAGGCCGCGTCGATAACCTCCGCGTTGCAGTGCTGCCATTGATAGGTCAGCCCCTCCGCCAGCGAAACATCAGAAACGTGAAACACCAGATAACGCGGCCGCAGCCGCTCCGCTCTGGCTAAATCCTCCTGATAGCGGCGCAGCAGACAATCCGGCCCCCAGCCGCCGTAATGCTCAAAGGCAATCGCCATACTGCCAAACTTATTTTTAACCGTCGTCTGCCGGTTGCGAAACATATCCAGCCAATCCGGGAAAAAGGTCAGGTGATAGCCCTGCACCAGCCCCTCCGGCAAATCCGCCGGTATATCCTCGCCGGCCCAGATGGCTTCAATGCCGGCGCAGCCCAAAGACGCCGCCTCCCTTTGCAGACTGCGCCAACCACCATATTCCGCCAGAATTTCATTTAACAGCGGCAGATTAAAGGTTTGCAACATTGGGCAGCTCCTCCTCTCGCAGCTTTTTGTCCGTCATTTTGCGCCAGCTCCAATCCGCACAGATATTGATGAGCAGCGGCGTCAGGCACAGCGCCAGATACACCAGATAAAAGCTAGCAGCAAAGGGCGAGAGCGTCGCCCCTTTCATGGTGGGAAAGTAACGCCAGTACAAGCCGCCGGCCAACCAGCCGGAGAGGATATATAGGCCGCAGAAAAGCAGCCATACTATGGCGTTTTTGTCGCGCTCCTCCCAGCGGTAAATGCTGAAAGCGGTGCGCCCCGGCAGGCCATAGCCGCGGCTTTTCATACTGTCCGCCGTTTCAATGGCGTTTTCCAAAGCCCAGGTTACCATAATCGACAAAATGGTGATAGCGTTTTTCAGCCGTTGCAGCAGGCTGCCGCTGCCGGCATCGCGCCCCACGCATTGCTGAGCCAGGCTCACCTGCCCCAGCTGCGCCTTAAACTTGGGCACAAAGCGCAGAGTCATCGAAAGCACCAAGGAGAGCGCAGGAATAAGCCGCCCGAACAGATATACAAACTTGTCCGAGGTAAGCACCGCCGAATAACAGCCAAACCAGAGGATTACCGCAATCAGCATACTAGCCGCCGCCAAGCCGTAAATTATGGATTCCAGCGTCAGCGGATTGCCGCTGGGCAGATAGGTTAAAATCGTGGCTCCCTGATGATTAAAAGCCGGATTGATAACAGCCGTTATCAACAGCAAAGGCAACATATATACAAAAGCAAATTTGAGCGCCTTGCGTCCGTTTAAATATAAATTATAGGCAAAAGCCGCCGCCAGCGAGATTGCCAGACAAGCCGGATTCATCAGGCACATACTAAAAACCAGCACCAGCGCAAAATATAAAAAGTTCACCAGTGGGTGAAACCCACTGAAAGTATCTGTATTCTTCACCGATATTTACTCCTGTCAGCCACCCACAACCTGGCCGCCGCCCACGTCGTCGCCGCGATTGCAGGTGTAAACCCACTCAATCACATCGCCGTTTTGCAGCTGATAGCGCGAGCAGCCATAGTTGGGAAACCAACCGTTCACCTTATACATCCAACCGCTGCCCTCGCCGCAGTCAAATTCATACAAATTGTGGATACCCTCAATGTAGGCGGAATTATACATCGGCGTGTTGCTGAATTCCATATGAATACTGTTCTGCTTGCAAGTACGCTGCAACACGTTAAACACCGATTCCCCCTCGTAAAAGGTTACGGTCTGGGCCGGCAGAATAACGCCACCCTCCGGCACCAGCTCCGTTTTCTCCGGGTTCAGCCAGTCCGGGTTATCCAGAATTGTGGCGCAGGAGATGGAAATGGTGCAGGTGTAAGCCGCTTCGCCAATCACTGCCTCCTGCGGCTCCACCGGCAGGGGTTTACCCTCCGGCACTGGGTCGGTATTATACTTATCCTTGCCGGTTTCCGGGTTGATTTCCATACCGCCACTACGCTCATCAGCGTTTGGCTTCTCCGGCGTTTCTACCGCCGGTTCTTCCTCATTCTCCGGGCTTGTTGCCGGCTGCTCCGCCAAAGCGACAACAGGCTTGCTCCAAACGTCTGCCGGCAGACTTGCCGGTAATTCTTTAGCTGCGACGGTCTGTCGTTCAAACTGAACCGCCGTCTGCGTCTTATCGCCCACGCTCCAGCCCTGCAAGCCGGGGGCGTTGCCGCCCCACCAGAACAGGGCGGCTAAAATTACAATAATTATCCCGGCGGCAATCAGCTTATTCTTATGTTTTGCCATTACGCCACACCCTTTACAGCCGCTTGGCTGCGCTCAACATATTATAAAGCATTTCGGCAATTTCCGCCCTGGTGATTACCTTGTTCGGCTCCACATTCAGCGCGCTGTCGTCCAGAATACCCTGCTGATAGCAAAAGGCCATCGGCACACGGGCATAATCCGCAATTTGGGTATAATCGCTAAACTGCGCCAGAATATCTCTGGCCGCGTTAGCGTCCAAATCGTTCGCCAGGCCGCATTTGGCCGCCGCCCTGGCCACCATAGCCGCCGCTTCCTGCCGGGTGATGGTGCTGCCCGGAGAAAATTCATTGGCCGCCGTGCCGTTTACTATCCCCTGCGCGTTGGCGGTGTCCACATATGCAGCGTACCAAGCATTCGCTTGCACGTCGGCAAACACGCCGCTTTTAGCGGTTTCCAATCCTAAAGCGCGCACCACAATGGCGCAAAATTCCGCTCTGGTCATATTGCCCTCCGGACGGAAGTTCAGCTTGTCCCCGGCCTGCTCGCCGGTAATAATCCCCCGGCCGGCCAGCGTTTCAATGGCCGCTTTAGCTTCGGCAGAAACTCCTGCCAAATCGGCAAAATCAACGGTTTTAGTTTCCACTGCTGGTTTTTGCTCCGGTTCCGGCTTCGCCGTCGCCTGTTTTTGCACGTCGGACATATCGTAAAGCGCAGTTTGGCCCGCATTAGCGCGCTTAATCGCCGCCATCGCGTAAAGCCCCTGCTCGGAGGACATCAAACTGTTGCCGCCGCCGCTTTGCACATGCAAAAAGCCCTGGCCGGACTGATAAAAACTCAACAGATTATCCAGCAGGCTGTGTCCCTCTTTAATAAAACGGCTGTCGTCCAGCGGAATTTCTAAAGCGGTCAAGGCTACAATCACCTGTACCACGCTTTCCGAATTAGCCTCGCCCCAGGAGGAGAAGCCGCCCTCCTTATCCTGCACAGAGGAAAGCCAGCTCAAAGCCTTGTCCGTGGCCGCTTTAACCTCTGCCTTGTCCTGATAATTGCTCAAAGCCTGCAAAGCCATGCCGGTCATATCCACGTCGGAGGCGGTGGCCGTCTTGCCGGCGAGAGCCCAGCCGCCGTCGGCCAGCTGCGCATCCAAAATAGCCTGCAAGTACATTTCCCGGCTGGCCTGCGTTTTGGCCGCCGGATTTTGCGGCACGGCATAATTGCCGCAATCCAAAGCAATTAAGGCCCAGATGGGGCCGTTCAACCCCTGCCAGACGGTGGCATCATAATCCCCAAGAGGAGTCAGTAAATTGTAGCCGCCCACATTGGCCGGGTCGCGGCCAATCGCCGTCAACGCCAGAATAACACGGGAATATTCAGTGTATTTGCGCTCATGCAACACGCCCTGGCAGTTCTTCACATACTCCTCAACGCCGTTGTAATAATCCTCAAAATAGGTTTGCGGAACAGCATAACCGCTGCGAGCCAGGCCAATTACCGCCCATTCGCCGCCGATTGAACCCACCGCCGGCTTTTTCACCGTTTCGGCAATGTACTTGCCGGCCTCCTGTGTCACCTCGTTTACCTTAGCGTCCTCATAAGCATAGGCCGGCGTTGCCAAACAAAATGCCAAAATGAAAGCGCAAATTAAACCTGAAAAACTTTTCACTCTTCGTTTCATTTTCTTTTCCTCCTCGCTTGATTTATATTGTTCTCCTTTATTGTGCAGCTTTAGCCACAAGGCAAAAAGGCCCTGTGGCTTTAGCTGTACAACCAAGTTTAACTAATAACATTTTTAACCAGCCGCATCAGAATCATTGCCGCCTCGGCTCTGGTTGCCTTACCCTGCGGATTGAGGTTGTTATTCTCATCGCCCTGGATAAGACCAGCAGAGTTAGTCCAACTCATATTTTGCTTGGCCCATTCCGCCACCTGCGCAGCATCCTTGTAGCCGCTAATATCCTTGGTTGCAGAGGTGTCAATCTTTTTGAACTCGGCGTAACGCATTAATATTGCCGCCATTTCCTCTCTGGTTACGTTGTTCATCGGCTTGAAAGTCCCGTCCTCATAGCCGTTCACAATGCCGTTCTCGCTGGCCCAGATAACCGCTTCGCTGTACCACTGACCGGCTGCAACATCGGTAAATTTGCTGGCTTCTGTAATCTCCGGTAAACTTTCCAGACGGTAGAGAATAGTTACCAGCATAGCCCGGTTCAGATTGCCGTTGGGGTTAAATGTGTTTTCGCCCTCACCGTTCATCAAACCGGCCTCATAAACGAACTTAACCGCTTCATAGAACCATTGGCTTTCGTTCACATCTGCAAAGTTCATCGTTACCTTGGCGATTTCGGCTTTCTCTTTCTCGGTGGTTACGATAAAGGTGCTCAAATGGCTTACTTTCACCTGCACCACCAGCTCGCCGTTTACAAGCAGGCATTTGCCGATAAGCGTTTCCACCGTACTGTCAGAACTCAACACAACCACCTTATAGCTTTCGTCCTTGGCAAAATGCTTGCTATCAACCGGCAGATTGATGGTCAGCTGGTGGCCGTCAAAAGTGTTAATTTCCTTACCGTTGGAGGTAATCGTCACGTTAGTTACGCAGGCGTTCGCAAACAGCGTTTCCATAGCGCCTCTGAAAATTGCCGCCGCCTGTTGCAAAGCGTTGTTCACCTTTGCGTTGACTTCTTCTTTTTTAGTGTCCTGCTCGCTCACATTGATACGAATATCCACGCCGCCGGCCTGCTTGGCAATCGACTGCAAAGCCGGGTGGGGAATAGCCAGGCTGCCCTTGCTAGTGTTCACATTCAGGCCGATTTCCGCAGCTGCAATATCCTTTGCGGAATCCACTTTCAGGCTGACGGTTATCTCCTTAGCCTTGCCGGTGTTCTGCGGCATAATGGTTATGCTCTCCGCCTTGTCTTTTTTTGCCTTGCTCAAAGCCTCAACCACATCTTTAATGCTTATTTCCGCCGTAGCCACGCCTTTAGCGTCAATGTTAGCTTCAGGAGCCACGATAGAGGTTTTCTCGCCGGACACGCCGGTTAAACCGCCGGAACCGCCGCTCATGCCGGGGTTGGGGTCAATATCCTCGGCCTCCTGCCATTTGTTGCTGTTATCCTTGTTATCAGTGTAATCATCAACATAACGCCAGATAATAACATCGCCGTTTTTCGGCCAGTAATAACGCAAGCCTACATTAGGATACCTGCCGTTCACCAGATATTTCCAACCGCTGCCGGAACCGTTATCAAATTCAGCCAGCCAGAAGCCGCCAAGTACCGCCGGAGCCTGAATGCTGCTGATATAGCTATACTGACCCTCCTCAAAATTCAATCCTTTCTGACTCAAGGCTTCCGCAAAAACATCATAAACCGTGCTGCCATCAGAAACGGTTACATTCATAGTCTTAATCCAGTTAATATATTTTTCGTGCGTATCAGCGCCCTCATGCTTGTTATCACCAATCAGGCGAAAAGACACGGTAATCGTCTTGGCGTCCGGACTGGGGCTGGGTTTTGTATCCGGGTTTAGCAGCTGCAAGCCGGCAATGGCCGCCGCCAAAGCTTTGTCCGCAGCCTGCAAATCCGCTTCGGTGTAAGTTCCGGCCAGCAACTTTTGCGCTGCATTTTTGGCCGTCTGCAATGCCTGCCAGCTTTCTGCGGTGTAATCAGCTGCCTGCAAATGTTCAATCTCCGCCAAACGCTGTTGCAGCATCGCCAGACGATTAACATCGCTTAAATCATAAATGAAATTTTCCGCATTGGCTTGGCGGCGATAAGCTTCAAAGGCCAACATCGCCTGCGTGGTACTCATAATTTGCGGCGCGCGGTCAGCGGCGTAATGCTTGTAGCCGCCGCCCTCTGCGGCAAAGCTGGTGATGTTGGTAAGCATATTGACGGAAAGATTAGGCGCAAAACCATTTTCCGGCAGCACTGGGCTGCGGTTTAAGGCGGCAAGCGCCAGCACCACCTGCGCCGTGGCCTCCACATTGCTGTTAAAGCCGCAATCCGCGCTCATTTGGCTTTGCAGATAAACCAAAGCCTTGTCCACGGCTTCCTTAACGTCAGCCCGGCCGGTATAATAAGGCGCCAAAGCCTGCACCGCCATAGCCGTCATATCCACGCTGGCCGTTACGTTGTCCGTCAGGCCAAAACCACCCTCCGGGTTCTGATATTGTAAAATTAATTCCGTCACCAGCTTGTCCCTTGTCCAAAGGGCGCCGGCAGGCTCGGTATAATCCCGGCTGTCCAAAGCCAGCAAGGCCCACATGGGCTCATTGCCGCCCTCGCCGATACGCTCTGAGTTACAAAGCATATTGATAAAATTCAGCCCACGGAAATCCGCCGCATTTTCCCCCAAAACGCCCAGAGTTAAAGCCACCCTGGCAATAGTCGTCGGTTTGGTTTCCGTTGCGCCGGGGTTGTTCTGATAAACCGCCGCCACGGAATCAAGATAAGCTTCCAGCCTGGCCGGAGCAATGGTCTGGCCGGAACGGCGCAAAGCAAAAATTTCCCATTCATTGCCATAGCGATATTCCACCGGCGCGTTGGCCGTCAAATAAGCCGCGCCAGAAGCTATACCTACTTGCGCCAATGAGTTGTTATCAGCGTCCGGCAGAGCCTCGCCCGGCGTTACCGTAACCGTAAATTCAACAGGCTTGGCGTTGCCGGTTTTATCCTGCGGCGTGCCAACCACTTTAACCTCGCCGGCCCTTACGCCAATCAGCTTAAACTTATCGTTGGCTTCGCAGGGTTTGGTTCCGTCCGGTTTTTCCTCCCAAATAATAGGCGAACCGTCCGTTTCAATCCGCACCACGCCCTCGCCGCTGAAGCTCCAATCCATAGCTGGCTCGGTAACGCGCAGGCCGTCCGCCGATTTGGGACCGCTGAAAGTAATCGGCAGCGGAATTTCCTCATTCTCTTTAACAGTCAGCCTGGTTTCCGCAATGCTAACCGTCTGCACCGGATTTTCATATTTAATTGTAACATGTGTGGTTCCCTCAACTCTTGGCTGCGCGCCATTGGCCTCCACCACGGCGGTTAAGGTAACCGTACCGGCTTTTTTAGGCAGAGCGGCAATTATCATGCTATTCTTACATTCAACAATCGTATCATCGCTGGAGGCCATCTGCCACTTATCCCGATAACTGGCGTTTTCCGGCTCCACAATTACGGTGCCTGCTTTATGGGACAATGTTAAATCCAGAAAATCACCCAAGGGCTGGCCATTAGGGTTGCGCTGGTGAATATAATATTCGCCAGCCGGAGCCGGTTTAATACTGGTAACCGCCACAAACGCAGACACAATATTAATTGTAATTTCCTTATCTTGATATTTGGCAGTAAGCGTCATCTTGCCGGGTTCTTCGGCATAAATACTGTTATTTACCCGGTGCAAACTGCCGGTGTGCGAAAACTCAACCTGGCTTACAGCAATATCCTGCCAGGCGTCTGCACCGGCCAGTTTAATTTGCGGCGTAAGGGTTTTATGTTCGCTGCCCTGCAAAGTCAGAGTATCGCCAACCGGCTGGCCGTCAATCGCCAAACGAAATTCATCAACGGCTTCGCCCTCAACCACCGTTACCGTAAAGCGCGCCAGCTCCGTGGAACCGCTCTCCTCAGAACTGATTGCTACCACCTCTGCGCTGCCCGGTTTATATATGCTTAAAGTACCGTCTTCATTAACCAACAAAACGTCTTTATTGCCAACTATTGTATCTTGCCAACGCGCTACGCCCGGCATAGAAAAAGTACCAACCTTGTAGCGGTCATTTCCCACCGCCACCGCGTCCTGCAAGCTTACCTCAAAACCGTCCGAGGTTTTAAAATCGACCGGCTCTTTACCCTCCTTTAGATAGGTAAAGGTTATCTTCATATCCTCCGGCGGCAGATATTCCTGCGCCTCGCCCAAATGCGGATAACCCTCGGCGGAAAGCGTCCATTCCTTGCCGCCCTCTTTGTGAGCGTTCAACAGGTCAATAAATGTCTGGCTGTAAAAATCCTTGCGTGCTTTTTCTGCGCAATCAGTAATTTGTACGCCCTCCACGCCGACAATTTGGCTGGCTGCACCGGTCTGGTAATAGCAATTTTGCAGCATGCTGTTGGCCTCCGTGCTGCCGACCAATGCGCCAACGCTACCGTTTGCCGTGTTGACACCCTTGCCGACCACATTGCCAGCCACCCAGCTGTTCACAATCGCACCGCCGGATTGCAGCTGACCCACCAGGCCGCCGGTATGCTTCAAATTGCCGTTCTGTCCATTGGTGGTAACATTTGCCAAAGACCAGCAGTTGATAATCAAACCCTGGCTGGCCCCGGCAATCGCCCCGGCATTGTTGGCAGAAGCAACGCCGCCTTTAACGCCCAAATTTTGCACAACTGCATTTGGGCCGAGCGATTTCCAAACATAATTTTTATTGCTAAGGGTTATGGTATGGCCGTTGCCGTCAAAAACAGCGTTCATTTCTGCTGGAAAATAATAATCTGTAGATTTAATTTCCAAATCAGCGTCCAGGCGATAATATTTACCGGCCTGCATATATTCCAAGTCACTAACGCTTGTTATAGAAACAACCTCTTTATCACTCAAATCAACAACCGCCAAAATACTCTCTGTTAAACCATTAAATGCAGCGTTCAGCTTTTCAGTTGCATTAACCACAACATCTTGCTTGGGCGTTTCCTGCTGCAAAATGCCCTGCGCCTTGTTCAATGCCTCAGCATAGGCAGCCCAACTATCCGCAGTATAAACTTTGCTTGTATCAACAGCTTGAGCAACAGCAGCCTGCAAAGCGGCAACTTCCGCCTCTGTTGCTTCCAGGAACTCGTCAACAGCGCGTTTTAATGTCAGCTTGTCGCCGACAACCTCCCATTCCAAATCGCCTGCTGCAATATCGCGGTTGCTGTTAAGCTGTTCAACATAATCCGCAGGATTAAAATCTGAAGTGTTAAGAATTAATGTATTGTTACCTGCTGCTATTTCAGTACAACCTGACATACCTTCAGAAGAACCAATTCTATCAACACCAACACCAATACAGTTTTTTATATCTGCTGTAACAAAAAAAGCCGTATTTACAAGCGAACCCCAAGCATTCGCATTACCTTTTGTTAAAGTTCCGGCGTAAACACAGTTGTTCATAGAACCGCCATCAGAAGAGAACTGGGCAACTAAACCAGCGACAAACCTAAGGGTATAACCACCAGCCGCACCATCATACTTTACATCTGCATAAGAAATGCAGTTTCGCACCGCCGCCGCACAGTTTCCATTTGTTAGCGAAGAAATATGCTTATCGCTGCTAACAACCGTTCCATCCAAAATTAAATTTTTAATAGTATAGCTGCTATTAAGATTGGAAAAAACAGGGGTTCCGGTTAACGTAATTTTATAGCCATTACCATCAAGAACTATACTATCATTATAGCTACCACCATTTATCGGTTCCCAATCCGTCGGCAATGTAATATCCACCGTCAGCACAAACTTGCTGCCCTCAGCTGCGTTGGCCAGCTGCTTCAAATCATTCGCCGTGCTTATCTCGATTGGCTCATCAGCAGAATAAGTTCTAATCAAAGCGGTATCCAGATTGTTTTTATAAACTTCATTATCAAGTTTGCCATTTGCAGCCAAAGCTGAGGTTGGCAGCATACCAACCAACATTGCCAATGTCAACAACAGGCTAAGCGCCCGGCTTTTAAATCTTTTCATTTTGTTTGCCTCCATTTCTATGATTTTGTAAATCTTCAACTTGAAGCAAATGGCAATTATTAAGTGTTCATTAAGATTTCTATTCGCCTAACGGCAAATGTCTGCATTCACACAAAAGGGAAATGCCTGCAACAGCATTTCCCGGAAAAATCAAACCTTTTTCTTTATGCTGCCATTTGCTTCATAATGTAAAAACAGAGCGGCATATATTCCGTCATCTTGCAAAAAAGGCGCGCAAAACAGAACAATACACCTCCCCCATTTCACAATTACGTGTTGCAAAATGACAGCAGCTTCCAGCAGGCATTCTGACTCATGCCGCCAAGTGGCATATACAGTAGCACGACTGTTCAGGCCTCTCACCTGATTCCCCTTTCAAATTGCCACAGGCTTAAAAGCCCAGGCAATACTGGTAGCCGGTAAATCGTTTACAAATGTGAATATTAAATTATTACTCCTTTCTTATTTTTTACAACAAAAAAACCTTTTCCACCAACCGGGAAAAGGTTAAATAACAATGAAAGATAATTGCTTTTCATCCCTGGCCCGGAAATTAGCAGATAAATTCCGGCAGGTTTCCTGACTTATGGTTCTTCCTCCAGAGAGCCTTCTCAGCTTTGCAGCCAATGGCATTATTCTCTTTTGTCCCCAATTACAGTAAAGGCAGCTGTGTGGGATTTGCACCCACTTCCCTTTTCAAGCCAGCCCATAGAGGCATAGCTCACCGAAAATATTTTTATGCCTAAATGATAACACTTTCCAACATATTTGTCAATATTAATTTTAACCATTATAAAAAATATAATTTATAGAAAGCAATTTCAACAAAACTTCAATGATTAACAAACTTACGCCAGGTCTTTTAATCTCGTCGTCATCAGCTTAAACAGCCTTGTGTGCTGAGGAAAGCTGTCTGCAAACGGCACAATGGCACTGCCGCATTTAAGCAGACCATGACCAAAATCCACATTAGTTATATAAGACAACTGGTTATCCGAAATATTAAGCAGCCTTGCCAACTCCACTCTATCTGTTGCCGCCTGATTCAGCATTACCAAAAATTCAGAGTTGGCCAGCATCGTTCTGGCCGTATGACTCTGGAGAAGGTCATCTACATTCTGGGTTAACCCGGTCGCACAGGCGCCGTACTTTCTGACACGCTTCCAGAGCGTGAAAAGGAAATTGGCCGAATACTCATGCTGGAACAGCAGATAAATCTCATCAATATATATCCACGTATTCCGCCCCAGCTTGCGGTTGCGGATTACCCGGTTGAACACACTGTCCAGCACCACCAGCATACCAACCGGCAGCAGCTGCTTGCCCAAATCTCGAATGTCATAGCAAATAATCCTGGAGTTGGTATCCACATTGGTTGGCTTGGCAAAGGTATTTAGGCTGCCCTAGGTGAACAGCTCAATGGCCAGAGCTACATCCTTAGCCGCAGTGCGTCAATTCTTCTTAAACCAAGCGGCAGAGCGGTTATCAGGCCGTCCAGCTGCTGCCAGTTAAGGGTTCCCAGCTGGCAGAGATGCTTTCGGGCAATGCTTTGCAGGGTTTCGGTATCGCTGTCCAACTGTTCCTTAGTATTCGCCAAATGTACCAGCGTTACCACCGCAAACAGCATTCGCTGGTCCCGGGTAGTCAAATCGTCCAACATTTCTCTGGTTTCCTTACGCTGCTGCTCCAAATCATAAGGCACCACCGCCGAGAAGTTGTTGTTGCTGTTCTGCCGCCGCTGCCAGTTGGTTACATTGGTTTCCACACCCAGCAAGCGGTTCTGCATTTCCCTGACCGCCTCATCGGTAGGCACTGGGATTATGTCAATGGATAACATCAAATTGCGGTCAAGGCCGCACAGCTCATTGAGCATACTGTCCTTGATATAGCTGGCATATTCTTTCAGAAACAGCACCCGGCCATATTTATCGCCCATCACGAAATAGTTATTTTAGTGGCCGAGCCGCAGTCCAGAGCGTTCAGCAGCTCGGAGTAGCCCAGGAACATTGCCGTTTTATCCTCTTTAGCAGCAATGGCATAGTTAATATCGCTGAATTTTATGGTCTTAGAGAACTTGCTGCCCTGCTGGAATATCCCCTCCGGCCAGATACGCTTAAGGGGTATGGTATCCTGCACCGAGCAAGGCACTGCCAGCCATTCCCGGTCTTGCTTTAGCGTGTTTTGTAGGGTTTTAATCAATTTTTAACGCCTCCCTTATACTTGAATTTGCCAGACATCTGGCATAGAGATTATCTGCCTTAAACACCAGTTGCTTTGGGCATAACAGCTCCGAGCGAATATATGCCACAATAAACTGCTCAAATCTTAAGCCGTTATACTGGAAGAAACCGCAGAGAG
Organism: Peptococcaceae bacterium; assembly: GCA_022797295.1. Taxonomy (GTDB): domain Bacteria; phylum Bacillota; class Dehalobacteriia; order UBA4068; family UBA4997; genus Avidehalobacter. The sequence continues at coordinate 2,197 of JAAWKH010000019.1, read as the reverse complement.
CAAAAGGAAAGGCGGCCAGCACGCACAGCCAGCCGCCCAAATCCCCCACACTGCCAAAAGCCGTTCTCAGGCTGAAATATACCGCCACCGCCGCTGTCACCGCTAGAGCTGAAAACGCCAGCTGCCGCAGGTTCAGCCCAAAGAACAGGCGCTCCTGATAGTTACGCACTTCCTTATTTATCTTTACTTCTATTGTTATCACTCCAATCTATATAAGTTTATTTATTAACCTTAAATTCCCATCAACTCCCGAATAAGCCGGTCGCTCATCTTGATTGCTCCCGTTAATACCAACATATTGAAGATCAACTCACCCACATAACTCCAGACTATGGTGGCCGCTGCATTAGAAGCGTCGGCCAAAGCCGGCGGCGAGGCGGCATAACCGGAGAAGATAACACAGGCCAAAACAATCACGCAGCCCTCTGGACAGATTGCCGCATAGCTTTTAAGAAAAGCCACACCTACGCTAGAGCTTGGCTGTCCAGCAAAGCTGGCCAGGGGCAGGGGCGCAATCGCCGTCGCCATATACAGCTTAAAAAAACGGCTGTAAACCGTCAGTATCATTACCAGCGACAGAACCCAGATAAACAGAGAACCCAGCAGAGTTATGGCCCACAAGGGGATTGACTCAATAAAGCCTACATCCTCGATAATGTCTACCAGCTCGTCCGGCAGCGCCATCGGTGTGCTTGCCGTAAGGCCGGAGGCTGTCATTATGGTTCCGGCCGCCCCCTGGGCAATATTAAACAGAGCCAGCATAATATCCAGCCCCCAGGTTATGGCGGCTTGAGCCAATACAAAGCGAATAAAACACTTAAAGACCTGCTCAGGCTTGCGCATTTCCATAAAGCTGCCGCAGGTCTTTACTACGCCCATTACAAAGAACAGCACCAGCAGAGCGTAGCCAGTGGCTTTAAGAGCGTCGTTGATTCCCACCATCACCGTCCACACACCGCCGCCCCGAAAGTCCTCCGGGCTGGTGGAGAGCAGCTGCCATATCTCAGCCAGTCTGTCATTCCAAGTGGCAAGCGCTGAGTTCAGGTTATCCACAATCCAGTTGCCGCTGCCCATAGGCGTCACCTACCTTCATCATAAATTTATATTGCTATTTACTCATAATTTTGCTATACTAAATACGTAAGGAGTTGATTATATGCCCAATATCCGTCCCATTTCCGACCTGCGCAACAGCGCCAATGAAATATCCGATTTCTGCCGCAACACCGGCGAGCCGGTTTTCATCACCCGAAACGGTACCGGCGATATGGTAGTTTTAAGCATTAAGGAATATGAACGCCGTCAGGCTCTCATTGATTTATACGGCAAGCTGGCCGAAGCAGAGAAAGAAATAGCCGCAGGAGCCGAGGGAGAGGATTTTCTCGCCTTTGCTAAAAAGCTGAGGAACAATGTGCATGGCTATATACAAGATTAAAATTTATCCCACTGCCAAACAGGATTTTCGGGATATTATTGATTATCTGAACACCCTCTCCCCTGATACTGCTTTGCGCTACTACGATTTGCTCACCGAAAAGATTGCCAGCCTGGCGCAATCTCCCGAACGCTGTCCGCATCCTCGTGATTTGGCGTTAACCGCCAAGGGCTACCGCTATCTCATAGTGCAAAATTATCTGGTTTTCTATATCGTAAATGACGATACTGTGCAAATTCACCGTATTCTATACAACCGCCGTAATTATTCAGCTTTATTATGAGTGTAAAAAACTGCCTTATCCGGTAATCAGAGTCAGGATTTCCTGGGTGAAAGTGATAACCACGCCGCCAGCCACCGTCAGCATACCGTTAGCTCTCTGGCTGGGATCGTGGCTTTTCAGGTAAAGGCCCACCTGCAAAATACCAAAACCCAGCAAAATCAGGCCAATGGCTCTAATCAAGGAAAAGATAAAGCTGCTCAGGTTATTGATTACAGCCAGCGGATCGCTGGGAGCTGCCAACACCGGCAATGCCAACACCAACATAAAAACGGCTGCCAGCAGAACTATCAATGGCAACCGTTTTTTGCTTTTCATTACCCTTATCGGGTTCAAAATAGTTTTCTTAGGTTTAATATACTTAGTTTCTTTCATAGATTACATATCCTCCTTGTATAATAAATTTAGGTTAGTTAAAGATGCCTATCATCCTAAATTAGCTGTATGATTATGCAATGAAAAGTTGTATAATTATAGTTATT
>JAAWKH010000018.1 GCA_022797295.1 Peptococcaceae bacterium | reverse complement strand
AGGTATCAATGGCTAAACAAATTATGCGGCCGCAAATGCAGCCTAAAGTGATTGATGATTTTGTGGAGCGCTCGTTTATCAAGCTGAAGCAGCTTTATCCAGATTTTTTAGTTGTTGGACTGGCGGAAAGGGATAAAACCTTAAATTGGCAGTTGGAAAGGCTAGCTCGCCGGCTGGGTTATGCAGAGTTGGCGGATTTGTTGCGCCAGTGCGGTTTTGACTTGCCTGCTGATAGTCAGAACCTTATCTTACATACTATTCCGCAGTCGGAAGCAACTGAACAGTCAGAAACGCCGCCAGCTTCAGCAGCTTTGCAATCCGCGCTGGATAAATTGGCCCAGCTTTATCCTGAGCATAAAATTTTTGCATTGGACGCGTTGGACAGAGAATTGCAGGATAAACTAGCCAAACTGGCGCAACAGGCCGGTCTGCCCAATGTTCGGGATTTGCTGCGGCCCTACGGCTATGAATTTATTGCCGGTAACGCCGTGAAAGAATTGCGCAGCACGGTTATTTATACGCCGGGCAATGAGCCGGAAATTATCAAAAGTAAAGTGCAGAATATGCTAAACCGTTTGGAAAATTATTATCCTGAACACATCATTCCCAGAATGATTGAAACCGATCACAAAAGGCTGGCGCAAAATGTTTCTGCTCTGTATCGTTGGCTGGGCTATGCGGATACTAAGGCGATGTTGGCGGCTTATGGTTTCGACTATCAAAAGGGAGAAAACGGCAGCGTGGGGGGCCGTCCGGCGGCGGAATTTCAACCGATGCTGGACGCTTTGCTGGCTAAGTACCAAAACCAGCCGAAGCCAACCAGCCTGGGCGCGTTGATGTATGAAAACCCGGAATACAAAAGCCGACTGAAAACGATGAGCAATCGGTCTCAGGAAATTTTTGGCATGACGTTGAATAAATATTTGCGGCAGCTGGGGATTTTGGCGGATTTGGCAGAGAACAAGCAGCGTTCTGAAAAAAATTTGCCCAATCGGGTGCTGCAAACGCTGGCTGAGCGTTATGCCCAGCCGGAGGCCGCGGCTTATGGCACTTATGAGCAGGCGGAGCAGGCTCTGGCCGCTTTTTCCGTGCAGCGCGGCCGCAATGGTTTGCTCTGCATTACCGGCTTGGCTGATGAAACTCAGGCAGACTGCGGCGAGGAGCTTTTTATACCATATGGCATTGACCACATTGGCGTTGAGGCTTTTCAAGGGCAAAAAAATCTGCGCCGGGTGGTGTTGCCAGCTGGGCTGCGTCAGATTGCTTATCGGGCTTTTGCCGGTTGTTCCAATCTGGCGGAAGTGATAATGCCGGCAGAGCCGCCGGAGATTGAAGCGGCCGCTTTTTTAGGCACTCCTTACGATCAGGCTCAACGGAAAGGCGAGCAAGCTACGTCGGCTGCTGAATTCACTTATATTTTTAACGCCAAGCACCAGGTTACCATCACCGGCTACACCGGTAGCAGTAGCAAGGTGATAATCCCGGATCAAATTGAGGGTTGTTTGGTAACCGCGATTGCCAAGGGGGCGTTTCAGGAAAACCAATACTTAACCGAGGTTTTTGTGCCGGATTCTGTCGTCAATATTCAAGGGCTGGCGTTTAAGGATTGTATCAGCCTGAAAAAAGTACGCCTATCCAACAATCTGCGCAGGATTGTGGTGGCCACTTTCAACGGTTGCATTGGTCTAAAGGAAATTAATATCCCCGATTCCGTTTGCGAGCTGAAAGACAACACCTTCCAAGACGCGCCGCTGGAAACCCTGCATATTGGCAAGGGACTGGCAAGCATTAACACGCGAGCCTTTTATCGGGGCGAATATGATTTTGAGGGACGCCGCACTGGCAACCGGGCCATCTGGAATGTGAGCATTGACCCACAAAACGTCAACCTGCGTGCGGAGGGCTCCTGCATATTTTCCGCAGACGGCCGACACTTGCTGGCGGCACTGGGCGCGCTGACTGACTATCTGGTGCCGGAGGGTGTGGAAACCATTGCGGAGGGAGCATTTAGCGGCTTGCGTTCTCTGACGGATATTACCCTGCCGACCAGCTTGCGGGAAATCGGCGCGCGTGCCTTTGAAGAAACTGGCCTGCGTAGCGTCAGCTTTGGTGAAAATTTGCAAAGCATTGGCGATCACGCTTTTGATTTCTGTGAGAAGCTAACCAGCGCCATTTTTGCCGAGGGCCTGCGCCAAATTGGCCGCCGGGCATTTGCCTACTGCCCAATCGTTTCCGTATCCTTGCCGGCCAGTCTACAAAGCCTGGGCAACGGTAGCTTTGACTGCCTGAACGCTTACAATTCGGAGCAAAGGCAGGAATTTTATATTGCTGAGGACAATCCTTGCCTGAAAGCCGACGGCACTGCGCTTTATACCCGGCTGGAGGACGGCTGGCGCTTGCAAAAGGCCTATGGCAGGGAAATCTCAAATTACAATAACGGTTTTATACAGCTTGCTTTGGGAAGTTACACCGTGGCGCCGCAGACTACGGTTATTGCTGCCGAGGCTTTCTGCAACTGCAATAACCTGGGTCAGTTGATTTTGCCAGACACACTGCGGGTTATTGAGGACAAGGCTTTTTATAACTGCGATGTTCTGCAAAGCATTAACTTGCCCGCTGGTTTAACCAAAATTGGCAATGAAGCATTCAAAGGCACCAACATCGCCAGCTTTGAACTGCCAGCCAGCCTGCGGGAGATTGGCGTTGGCGCGTTTCTCATCGGCAACGAGTGGGACGTCCAGCAGACCCGGCAAGCCCATATCCAAGTGGACGCCGCCAACCCCTGTTTTTATGTCGACGCGGAACATCAGGCGCTGCTGCGCCGTCGGGCGGAGGGCGGCAGCGTATGTCTGCTTTACTTCGGCAGCAACGAGCTGGTTAGTCTGCCGACGGAGGTGGTGGAAATCGCTCCACTGGCTTTTTGCAACAGTCTTATGCAGGAGATGTGCCTGCCGGCCAGGCTTGTTGCCATTGGCGAGGACGCTTTCAAAAACTGTCGTCAGCTGAAACGGCTGCGCGTTGAATTTGACCAGCCGGAAAACGGCCTGAAACAGGCAATAATTTATATTCCTGGGGATAGCCCTGAAGATGACGAATACGACGACGATTACGATTACGCAGCTCAATCTCTGCGCAATCAATATCTGGATTGTATTCGGGTCAACGACGGCCGCATTTTCGATTTTGTTAAATATGATAGCCTGTTTGCTGGGATCAGCGATTTTCGGGATAAAATACTGGTGGCTACTGATCGGCTGAAGTCGGCCATCCAGCTGGTGCCGCTTTATCGGGACAATTATCTGACCTACTTGCAAAACCACGCCGAACAGGCAGTGAATGTGGTGGTGGAATTTGACGATTTGGCTGGCCTGAATATGCTGGCGGAGCTGGGTGTGTTCACCGGCCAGAATATTGACAGCGTGATTGAATTGGCCAATCAAAGCCGACAGGCGGATATTTTGAGTTATCTGCTTAATTATAAAAACACCCATTTGGCGATGAATGAAAACCAGGATGATCTTTATGAATTGTAAACCACAGATGGAACAAAATCAGGACAAGGCCGTTCAGCTGGCGGTGCGCATATTACAATATGCCCGCAATGAGCTGCTGGTGGCGTTGCGCTTTATGGATATGGCCCTGTGTAAGCTGGAGTATCAGGCGGCAGATGTGCAGTCTATCGCCAGCGACGGCCAGCGGCTTTATTTTCAGCCGCATTATGTGTTCCAAATCTATCAGGCTGGCAGCACCGAACTCAATCATGCTTATTTGCACACATTGTTGCATTGTATTTTCTATCACCCTTTTGTCAATCGGGAGATTAACCCTTTGCTTTGGGATTTAGCTTGTGATATTGCTGTGGAGGGAATTTTGGCGGAGCTGAATATGAAGCAGCTGGGCTCCGTACAGACTTTGCCGCGCCGCAAGGAATTAATGGAGCTGCAAAAGGAATACGGCAAGTTGACGGCAGAGAGGCTTTACAAGGCCTTTGAGCGGGACGGTCTTTTTGAGGACGAATATCTGCGCTTGCAAAAGCTTTTTCAGGTGGACGACCACGCCGTTTGGTATCGGCAGGAGCCGCCAACAGTTCAGGCGGAGCTGAGCCAGCAGCCAGCGCCGGCTCTCGCCAGCGCTCCGGCTGATTGGCAGGCCATCAGCGAAAGGGTTCTGGTGGATTTGCAAACGGCTTCGCAAGAGTGGGGAGAGCGTTCGGCTAGCCTGCTGCAAAACATTGCCGAGGTGAACCGGGAAACTTACGATTACAGTGATTTCCTGCGCAAATTTGCCGTGCTGGGCGAGGAAATGCAGGTTAATGATGATGAGTTCGATTACATATTTTACACCTATGGTTTGCAGCTTTATGAGAATATGCCCCTGATTGAGCCGCTGGAGTACAAGGAGGTTAAAAAGGTGCGTGATTTTGTGATCGCAATCGACACCTCTGGCTCCGTGCAGGGTGAGCTGGTACAGAAATTTGTCAATAAAACCTATAATATTCTGACGCAGCAGAACAGTTTTTTCAGTAAAATTAATGTTCATATCATCCAATGCGACGCGGAAATTCAGGAGGATCACAAAATAACCTCGCAGGCGGAATTTGAGGAATATCTCAAAACTATGGAGCTGCAAGGCTTTGGTGGCACGGATTTTCGGCCGGTGTTCGCCTATGTGGATGATTTGATTAGGCAGGGGGCGTTCAGCAACCTGAAAGGACTGATTTACTTCACCGACGGTTACGGCACTTTTCCGGAGCGCAAGCCGGATTTTGAGGCTGCCTTTGTGTTTGTGGACGACGGCCTGGCCGATGATTTTGAGCTGGAGCCGCCGCCGATGCCGGTTTGGGCCATCAAGCTGGTGCTGCGGCCGGAAGAAATTTAAATGACGATTTGAAAAAAAGAGGTGAGCAGATTATGAATATTAAAGAGGCTAAAGAGCAAATTGCCAACGCGGTTAAGGCTTACTTAACGAAAAATGAATTTGGCGAATATATTATTCCTATTGAGCGGCAGCGGCCGGTTTTTATGATTGGCGCGCCGGGCATTGGCAAAACGGCTATTATGGAGCAGATTGCGCAGGAGCTTAATGTGGGCTTGGTTTCCTATTCTATGACGCATCACACCCGGCAAAGCGCCCTGGGGCTGCCTTTTATTGCGCAGGAGGAATACGGCGACCGTCAGTTTGCGGTGTCGGAATATACGATGAGCGAAATTGTGGCCGCCGTTTACAAGCTGCAAAAGGAAACCGGCCGGCAGGAGGGCATTTTGTTTTTGGACGAGATTAATTGCGTTTCCGAAACTTTGGCTCCGGCTATGCTCCAATTTTTGCAGTATAAAATTTTTGGCACGCACCAAATTCCCAAGGGCTGGTTGGTGGTTACCGCTGGCAATCCGCCGGAATATAACAAGTCTGTTCGGGAATATGACATTGCCACCTGGGACCGTCTGAAACGTATTGATGTGGAACCGGATTATGAAATCTGGAAAGAATACGCTTACAAAAAGGGAATTCACGGGGCCATTTTAACCTTTTTGGAAATTAAGAAAAACTATTTTTACCTGGTGGAAACTAAGGTGGACCGCAAAAGCTTTGTCACCGCTCGCGGCTGGGAGGATTTGTCGGAGATGATTAAGCTTTATGAGTATCACGGACTGACGGTGGATATTAAGCTGACGGCGCAATATCTGCAAAATGAAAAGATTGCCAAAGAATTTGCGGTTTACTATGACCTTTACAATAAATATAAGTCTGACTACAAGATAAATACTATTTTGGCCGGCGAGGCCACAGCTGAGATTAAGGAGCGCGCCAAAGCAGCCCCATTTGACGAACGGCTGGCTCTGCTGGGATTGCTGCTAGACGCGGTCAACGCCGATATGCGCCGGGCGGTGGAAAACGACAACGCTATTTTGGAAAATCTGCGCGTTCTCAAGCTGGTTAAAGCCGAGCTGAACAGCCCGGCCAATCCCAACATTGATTACATAACTACTTTGCATAAGCATTTGGCGGCGGAAAGGCAGCTGGTGCAGCAGGGCGAGCGCGCCAAATCGTTGGATTATGAAACGCGCTATGCCTATAATTATGTAATTCATTTTTTTGAGGCGGCGTTGGAGGATCTGAACCGCAGTGGTTGGCAGTTGGACGGCCCAGAGGCCTTTAAGCATATCAAAAACGCTTATGATAGCAACGTTGCCGCTCATAAGACCAAAAACAAGTCGTTGCTGCAACGCCTGGAAAATCTTTTTGCTTTTATCGAAGAGGTTTTTGCCGACGGCCAGGAAATGCTGATTTTGGTAACGGAATTGACGGTGCGTTACTACTGCGCCAAGTTTATCAGCAAATTTGGCTGTCAGGCTTATTTTAAGCACAATCAGGATTTGCTTTTTTATGAGCGCAAACAGGCGTTGCTGGCGGAAATTTCTGATTTGGAAGAATAACCAAAATATGGCCAGAGAATGGTTTGTAATGCCGGTTGACTGGCCAGAAATGTTAATTGAACACAACTGATTTTGTTAACAATCCCACTGATATAGTTTTATGTCAACGTGGCAGAGGTCTTTTAGGGCAACCCCTTCCGCTTGCAACAGCTGGCCCTGTTCCGGCCAGCCGGGAACCAGCCGTCCGGCGTGGTTTACCACTCTGTGACAGGGATAATCACCGTAATATTGGGCTTGACTTAGCGCCTTGCCAACCAGCCGGGCATTTTTTTCGCGGCCAATCAAACGGGCAATTTGGCCGTAGGTGGCAACGCAACCGGCTGGGATTTCCTCCACAACGGATAAAATTTCGTAAATCAAATCTTCATTCATTTTTCAACCTTGCTCCTTTGCCGTTGGTGATTAATTTGTTTAATTTGATTCCCTCCAGGGCCAGCAAATATTGTTTTTTATCCAAACCGCCGGCATAACCAGTCAGGCTGCCGCTGGTTCCAACAACTCGGTGGCAGGGGATGATTAGGGAGATTGGATTGTGAGCCACTGCGCCGCCCACAGCCTGGGCCGACTTTGGGGCGGCCATTTGGCAAGCAATTTCCGCGTAAGTTATAGTTTGGCCAAAGGGAATTTGTTGTAATATCTGCCACACCGCCAGCCGAAAGGGGCTGGCTTGCAGGTGCAGCGGCGGTGTGAAATTTGGCGCGCGCCCGCTGAAGTAAATATCTAGCCAGTTGCTGGTTTGCTCAAATATGGGCAGGTTTTTTGGCTTATGCTCCGGCGATAGGGTGGCGGCAAAATATTTTTGGCCGTCAAACCAAAGCCCGGTTAATTCTGAACCGTTGCTGGCCAACGTGACGTTGCCAAGCGGTGAATGGTAATGCCAAGTGTATTCCATTGCTTAATAGGCCTGCCAATGCATTAAATATTCCGCCGCGCCGGTGGCCTCGTCAATTTGCTCATTTTCAATTTGGAAGCCCTCGCGTTGATAAAAGCGCAGGGCTCTTTCATTTTGCTGGTAAACCCGCAGGGTGAGCTGACTGCGCAGGCTTTTGGCGTAATCCAACAGCTGCTTGCCAATTCCTTGCGCCTGAGCTTCCGGGGCCACAAAAAGCCCGGCGATGTAATCCCCGTCCAGGCCGATTAAGCCCAGCGGTTGGCCGTCCGCTGCCTTGGCGTAAACATAAACCTCCGCTTGGGGCAGCATTTGGCGCACCGGCTCCAGATTGTTGTGCCAGTAGGCAGGATCAATAAAGCTGTGGGCTTGCAGGGTGGCGGCCAGCCAAAAATTTAATACTGGTTCCAAATCGGCGGGCTGCATTTTTCTAATCATAATTTAACCTCCTGTTTTTAAGCAAAATCTCCCAGCTGTGGAGCCGGGAGATTTTATTGTGTTTTTTTGGTTGGGCAATGTTATTCGGTTGGCGTGGGTTCCTCCTGATTAGCAGGGTTAGCTGGTTCCGGCGGATTAGCAGAATTATCCTGCACCACCTCGCCGTTCAGCATAGAGAGCAGACCGGCGTCTGGGTTTACGTCGCTGATTACGATTATGCCAATGCCCGTAGTATTAACGCCGGTAGTGGCAAGTTGGATTGAGTTGACCTCATTCACGGCGTCTTTCATTTGATTATAGAGGCTGCTTAAATAGTTGCAGAACTTGCCCCATTCCAGTTTGGAATCGTCCTGTGGGGAAAAGGGGATGGACTCCCCAGCCTGTAGGGCGGCGGTGGTGCCTGGCAGGGCCGTCAGGTAGATGGTTACCATATTGTTTTCCACACTATATTCATATCTGGGGCTGAAATCGCGCAAAGATTGCAAATAGGGCCGGAGCTCCTGTTCCATTTTGCTTTTTAGATACTCTTCTTGGTTCAGGCTTACGTGCTTAAACTCCATATCTTTCGCCTTTTCATAATCATAGGGCAAACAATCGGAGCCGTAATAAATAGCATAATCAGTAAAAGCAAAAGCCGTTTTGTTATAAACAAACACATTGGTGGTGTCGCTGAAAAAGGTGGGCAGATTATTAATACTTTCACCCTTAAAATAGTAGTAGGTGGAATCCGGCTTGTCATAGTGCTGGCGCAGATAGCTTTCCGTAAAAGCGTCCTCCTGGCCGGTGCGGCGAACTCTGCCGCTGACAACACGCCTCATAAAATCACCATACTTGGTGCCTCTTTCGCTTTTGTAGTCATAATAGCCGCCTTGGCCGTTGCGGAAAATAGCGGTTTCGCCGTATTCCTGCAAGGCTGCTAGGATCTCATCATAAGGCGCCATTTTGTTGATGTCCAGCTCACTTTTTGGAATATAAGTTTCGTTTACCGCGATTGCCATTCCCGATTCAGTGCTGGTTTCCATATTGGTTTTTTCCGGAACAGTTATGGGGCTTTTGCTGGCAATCTTCGTTACATCTTCCAGGAAGCTGCTCAAAGCGGCTTTGCCGCTGCTCATTTCCTGTTTAACTGTCTGCCATTGAGCCAGATAGGCGGCTTCAATCTGCTCGTTTGGCAACTGCTCCGTTACGCCGGTGTAATAGGTCAGTCCCTTAAAAGGCAGCAAAATGTTATATATGCTGCTGGTGGTGCTGAAGCTTTCACTCTCGTCAACGATTGCCAGGGTTTGCGCAGTCAATGAATCCAGGCAGGCCTTGACATCAGGGTTTTCATAGTTCATATATTCCAGTATGGCGGCCATGTTATAGGCGTGTAACATGCCATAATAGCTGAATTTAGTTTCCCCGCTGTCATTTGTTGGGTTGCAGTTCGCCTCCATAGCCGCCACCAGGGCGCTTGCCAGCTTTTTGTTGTCTCGCAGCTGGTCAAAATAACCGCCCTCATCCCAGATGTATCCCCTGTAAAGATAACTGCTGCTTGGAACAGGGTATTTAACTGAACTGTTGGTTGATTTTTTAGCGAAGTTCTCAATGTCCTCCACAGTGGTGGCAATTTTGCGGTTGGTTTCCTGAACGTTTTGGTGAGCCATAAAACCGCCGATTGCGACCACCAGCACCGCCAGCGCGGCGACAATGTAAATCACCTTTTTGTTTGGCGGTTTGGCGTTGCTGTTTGTTTTGGTTTCAGAGATACCTTGCCAATCCATTGTTTTCACCTCATTTTCTTTCTTTTGGTTTAATTATAGCATTATTTGGTGGCAGAATCAATAGATTAAAGCCGCCCTTTGTGGAAAGAGGCGGCTTTAAGAGCATAAATAACTTTAATATTTACGGGCGCTGACCCATACCACCCTCCAGGGTGATGGTTTCGCCGGTCATATATTTGAAGTCCGGCGAGGCCAGTTGCACGCACACCCGGCCGATTTCCAGTTCCGCATCGCCGTAATGGCCGGCGGGCGGCATTTTCACGTTGGCTTTGAAAGCCTCTGGATACTGATTGGCAAAGCCCTCCAGCTGGGCCGTCCAGGCCAGCGGGCAAATGATGTTGACGTTTACTCCTGCCGGCGCCCACTCGGTGGCGGCCACGCGGGTTAGGCCGCGGATGCCCTCCTTGGCGGCGGCGTAGGCGCATTGGCCAAAGTTACCGAATAAGCCTGCGCCGGAAGCAAAGTTGATAACTGTGCCTTTGGTTTCCACCAAATGCGGATAGCAGGCCTGCATATAATAGAAAGCGGCGTACAGGCCGGAGTAAATGGCCAAGTCAAACTGCTCGGTGGTGTGGTCCTCCAGCGTCACGCCGGAGGCTGAGGCCTGAGCGTTGTTAATCAGCACGTCAATCCGGCCGAATTTTTCCATTGTCTGCCGCACCACTTCCGCCACCACGGCCTTGTTGTCCGCCTTGGCGTTCACGTCGGCCGCCACCGTCAGCACCTGGATGCCGTAAAGGCGTTCCAGCTCCTCCTTGGCGTCTTGCAGTTTTTGCACGTTGCGGCCAGTGATAACAATATTAGCACCCTCCTTGGCGTAAGCTGTGGCAATGCCGTAGCCGATAGAGCCGCAGCGGCCATCGCTCAGCACGGCCCGGCCTGCGCCGGTGATAATTGCTGTTTTACCCTTTAAAAAACCCATTTTGATATACCTCCTCAAAAAAATAAGATAGACGAACTAAAGGTTTTTTTGGTTATTGCAAAAAGTTTTTGATTAGCTCTGCTATTTCCTCAGCGCGTGAGAGTAGCAGGGGATGAGCGCCTTGCTCGAATATTTGATATTCGATTAGCGGGTTGCAGCTGCGCAGGCGGGCGCACTCCGCTAGCGTGTTGTTGTGTAGCATTTCATCCTCCAGGCTGATGGTGATGAGCAGCGGCACCTGAATTTCCGCAATGGGCTGCAAAAACAGCCGAGTTTGCTTCTCCTCATATCTTACCAGCACTTCGGTGTCCAAATCCACCACCTGTTCCCAATCTGGGCCTTGGTTCCATTCGTAAAAGCCGCGGGCCTGTTCGTCCTGTTTGGCGGCCTGGCGTTCCTGAATAATCGCTTGCGCAAAGCCAGGCGGCAGAGCGTCGCCGTCAAAGCTATCGGCCACAACCCGACGGAAAAGCTTCGGCTTCGCAAGAGCGGCGTTGATTGCCGCATAAGCGCCGCCGCTGGTGCCCACCAAATTTACCGGCCCACAATTTAAGGCTTTGCATAGTTCAACAATTTGTTGGCCCTGGTCAATCCAGAGCTCATCAGGAAAGGCGGCCACCCTTTCCGATTGTCCGTTGCCTAAAAAATCAATGCGGATTACCTGAAAAGCATCCGTGTATAACGGCAGAATGAAATCGAACATTTTGGACGAGGCGGTGTTGCCGGGCAGGAACAGGCAAGGTTCGCCGCTGCCACTGGCGGTGTAAAAAACTTTTTGATCTTTATAATTGAAATATGACATAAAAATGCCCTCCTTATCATTTGTTGTGTGGTGATATACAGGGCGTTTTGTCATTAACCCTGTATGATTAGCGGTTTATTCTCATTGTTGCGCCTCCTTTGCTCAGCTTGTATTTATTATAGCCTTTTGTTCAGGGTTGTGTCAATATATATAATATGATATAATAAAATATAATTAAATTAATATAAGATAGGAGGGTATAGTTGATGAAAGAGTTTTTGCGCACAGCGTTGAAGATTGTGCTTTTTGTGGTGGTGTTGTGGGTGCTTTGGCAGGTTGCGTTGGGAGTGTTTGTTGGTGAAAAAAACTATGACCTGCACGTTAGCCTGGACGGCAAAAAGGTGGAGGCCGACGGCACGGTGTATTATCAAAGCGGGGTTATGGCCCAGCTGGATTGGCTGGCAGAGGTGATGGGGGCGGAGCTGGAGCAGGAGGGCGGCAAGTTTACTCTGCGTTTGGGCGAGGACGAGCTGGTGCTGAAGCTGCGCAGCAGCGAGGCTGTTTTGAATGGCGAGCGATATAAGCTGGACGCGGCTTCGGTCAAAAAGCAGGGGCAGGTTTGGGTGCATGCCCGCACAGTGGCCGAGGCGTTTGGCTGGGCGGTAGTTTATAAAGAAGACGTGCTGATATATACGCCTGAATATCTGGCTAAAGAGGAACGGGAAAAGCCAGAGGTTATATTTAACGGTGAGGACGTGACGCAGCAGCTGGGGCCGCAAATGCAGGGCGGTATCTGCTATGTTCGGCTGGACGATTTGATTAATTTGCTAAGTGTTCCTCCTTTGGCGGAGTATCCTATATATGAGCCTGCAAATGGTAAAGGACAGTATGAGATGACGGTTGACGGCGAATGGCAGCATAAGCTGACTTATTTTACCACTTATGATTATCAGGAATTGGCAGAGATTGATGCGATTGTCGTTTGGCCTCATTCCAATGCAGTGCTGATTAAGCGCGGCAATCAGTTTGAGGGCGTCGAAATGGAGCATAATGTGATATATAATCCCAGAATTTCTGGTAAAACAATGGGCGTATATAAGACGGCGGAACCACTGGAGTTTGTTGATGGCGGAACTGATTTTTTTACCAGCGATTTTTTCAAGGGCAAACTGGAAATTGACGGCTGTAGGCCATTAATGATTCCTGCGGCGGAGTTTGTGCCGTTGCTTCTGCCGGGCGCTGAGGTTGAATTTGATTCTTATGGCAATACATTGACTATAAACTGCGAGGGAAGCTATTAAAATTTACTGGCGAGGTGACTTTAATGAAACGTTTAATAATCTGTTTATTTGCTTTGCTGTCGCTACTTTGTGGTTGCACTGCTGAAGCTGGTCAGAGTGCGCAAAATGATGTTGATAATATTTTTTTGGCAAATGTGCCGGTGCCAGCGGAGGTGGCGGCCTTGCAGCCGGGCGAGTCCGCTCAGATTGAGGTTGGGCCGGAGCTGAGGGAGTATTACTTTGCTTTGGTACGCATAAAGGATTGGTTTCATTTACCTAAGTTTGCTGAGGGCGAGCAATCGGATTATCCGTTGGATTATTGGTATATGCTTTTGCTGGATGGTGCAGAGGGTTGGGATGAAGAAACTGGTTGGCTGATTGGGGACAGCTCCTGGCAGGAGGTGCCGGATGGCAGCCCTTATGGTTCTAGTGGTTCGGAAATGATTGCGGTTCAGGATTTTGACGCTTGGGTGCAGGCGCGTTTTGGTGATGTTAAGTTGCAGCACCAAGTTGATACTGGCAAATATTATGATTTTGATGGAGAATATTATTATGGCTGGGCTGGCGGTTCAATTCCGGCATTGTATTATGAGCTGGTGGAGCTTACAGCTGAAAACAGGGACGGGCAAATTGTTTATACCGCTTTGCTAAATGACTATGCTTTTAATGAATATAACTTTTTTCACGCTAACAAGGAGTTGACGCTGGAGGAAAATCTGGCTGAATATGAAAATGTGTTGTTATATGCAAATGAGGCGGATAAGCTGGTTTATACGGTTTATAAGGAGCAGCTTTTGAGCGGCGAGATTTCAATGGACGAGGCTATTCGGCAGATGATTGTGGCTGGCCGGACGGAAGGATTTCCATTGTGTCGGCAGATTAGGGTTAAATATTATCTGAATCAGCAAACCGGCGAGCCGTTTTATTTGCAGGTGGAGGAAATGCTTGTTGATAATTAAAGTAGATTAAGGTGGATATTATGAAACGTTTACTGATTTTCTTATCGACGCTGCTGCTGTTGCTTTGTGGCTGTGAAGCTGATAAGCCGGAGGCTCCGACCACCGGGCAAATTACTTTTGACGAAGTTGCCGCTTTACAGCCGGGCGAGTCCGCTCAGATTGAGGTTGGGCCGGAGCTAAGGGAGTATTTCTTTAGGCTGGCCCGATTGGAGGATTGGTATCACATACCGGAATTTACCAAGCCGGAGGATTTGCCAACCGACCCTTTGGCATATTGGTTTATGCTGATGGCGGAGGGCCGCACCGGCTGGGATAAATATGGCAACCTGACCGGCCCTAGCCCTTGGCTGCACCGCGATTATCTTTATTTGCCGGATTATAATTATTATTTTGATATTTTCGGCATTGATGAAGCCGGCCGTTTTCATTTTGCGGAGGAGGGCATATATACTTCAGTTTCCAAGGAGCACTTGGAGGCCTGGGTGCAGCAGCATTTTGGGCCGGTGCCATTGCAGCACGCAATGTATAATCCTAACGAAGCTTGGCGTAACAAAAACTATTATTTTGATGGGCAGGATTATTATTTTACCTGTATGGAGGGGCTTAGCACTGCCTTAACCGGTTGGCAGCTGGATGCTTTGCAGGCGGTCAATATTGACGGGCGGATTGTTTACACGGCGGAGGTTCGGCTTTACTGTTTGCATGAATATGGCTATGCCGCTTATGACGAAGATGTTAGTTTTGAGGAAAATATGAGCTGGTATGCTCATTCTGTAAATGGGTATACCGAGAATAAACCGGTTTATGAGGCTTATGGCCGACAGATGATTCAGAATGAGATAACTTTGGACGAGGCCGCCCGGCAGATGGTTATTGCCGGGGATACGGAGGGTTTTCCCTGGCGGGAACGATTACGGATTCAGTTTTTTATCGAAGAGCAAACTGGCGAGCCATTTTACTTGCAGGTGGAAAAGCTGTCTTTGGAGGAGTAAATTTTTCCAACCGACAGATTTTAGTGGAAATGGCGGGCTGGGTGTGGTATAATTTTAGAAACAGTAATTTATAAGCCTGTATGTTTTGAGCTGTTGAGCGAAATTTGGAGGAAGATGACGATAGTTTTTGGTGGAACGGCAGGCCGATTGTTAAAAGAGCTGTTGAGTTCAGAGCATAAATTATATTTAACGTATTAAGTCGTGTTAGTGCGGAGAGGAGAGAATTTTTTGAAGATTTTAAGTAAAACAATGATGTTGGCGGTTTTGGTGGTGTTGGTTTTTGTGCTGGCCTGGCCATTGTTGCCGCCGTTGCAGACTGAGGACAAAGTGGCGGAGGCGGCCACGGCGGCAAATGGCGTGACTGCTAGCACGGAAATGCGCGGGCTTTGGGTTTCCAGCGTGATTAATTTGGATTATCCCAGCCAGCCCACCACCTCGGCGGACGAGCTGCGCAGCCAGGCGGATAAAATTTTGGATAATGCTAAGGCCTGCGGTTTTAATGCTATTTTCTTGCAGGTGCGCCCTTGTGCAGACGCGATTTATCCCTCCAAAATTTATCCCTGGAGCATTTACTTAACCGGCCAGCAAGGCGTTGCTCCCAACGCCAGCTTTGACCCGTTGGCCTATTGGGTGGAGGGCGCGCACCAGCGCGGTATGGAGCTGCACGCTTGGATTAATCCTTATCGTATTACCAAAACGGCGGCGGAGTGGGACAAAATGGCGGCCAGCTCCCCGGCCAAGCAGCACCCGGAATGGACGATTGTTTATAAGGATAATTACTACTTCAATCCGGCCTTGCCGGAGGTGCGCCAGCTGGTGATTGACGGTGCGGTGGAAATGGCGCAAAATTACGCCATTGACGGCGTGCATATGGACGACTATTTTTATCCCGGAACGGATTTTGACGATGCAGCTTCCTTTGCGGAGCTGGGAGCTGGTTTTTCTGATATTTCCGATTGGCGGCGTGATAATGTGAACCAGCTGGTGCAGGGATTGGATAAGGCGTTGCACCAGGTGCGGGCCGATTTACAGTTTGGGATTAGCCCGGCTGGCATTTGGGCCAGCAGCAATCTGCACCCAGAGGGCAGCGCCACCACCAGCACCTATTCTTCCTATTTTAATATGTATGCAGACACGCGTTTGTGGGTTAAATCTGGCTGGTTGGATTACATTGCGCCGCAGATTTACTGGGAGGCTGGCCACAAAACCGCTGATTTTACGGCTTTGCTGAATTGGTGGAGCGAGCAGGTAACTGGCACTGACGTAAAGCTTTACATTGGTCTGGCAGATTACAAAACTTTGGAGGCCAAGGCTTCTGATAGTCCTTGGTATGACGGTGCAGAGATTTCTCGGCAGATGAAGGCTTGCGCAGCCAAATCGCAGGTGTCTGGGGTTATTCACTTCCGTTATGGTTCTATTAACAGCAGCCTGGCTTTGCAGCGGGTTATTAGGCAGGCTTATCTGAATACTAACGCAGGCGCGGATACAAACCAGACCGCAACTAATCCGCCCACGGTGACGGTTTTGCCAAACCCAACCCCAACGGCAGACGGCGTGCGGGTTTTGGTGGATGGCAAGCAGCTGACATTTGATCAGCAGCCCTACATTGAGGAGGGCCGGGTGATGTTGCCAATGCGAATTATTTTTCAGGAGCTGGGCGCGTCTGTGAGCTACAAAGACCGTAAAATTGAAGCTCGCCGTGATGATATAACTATTCAACTGGCTTTGGATTCCAAGGAAATGCGGGTGGGCAACACTGTGAAGCAGTTGGATGTGCCTGCGGTTTCAGTTGGCGGGCGCACTATGTTGCCCCTGCGCGCAGTGGCGGAGGCTCTGCAATGCCAGGTGCAGTGGGACAACGCCAGCAAAACGGTGACGATAACTAGCGCTAAAGTTTAAAACCAGGCTTGGCCTGGGCTTGACATTCTGAAAACGGAGGTGTATAATTGTGCTTAGAAAGTATTGGCGTAAGCTTTTGGCGCCGGTGATTATAACTATTATAGCCGTGGCAGTGCTTATTTTGATGGCGATAGTCTATTTTGGTTTGGGGACTGTTATGCTTGCTTTTGGCGGGCCGGTTTGGCTTGGTGGTTTGATGTGCTTGTCTTGTTTGGTGGGCTGCGGCGCTAGCGCTTATGTGTTGTGGGAGCGTATTAAAGAAATAAGGAGTGGTGAAGAGGATGATCTTAGTCAATACTGATTATATTGAGGGTAAAAAGTTGGAAATGCTGGGCTTGGTTAAGGGCAGCACCATCCAATCCAAAAACATTGGCCGGGATATTACGCAGGGTTTTAAAACTCTGGTGGGCGGAGAGTTGAAAGCCTATAACGAGATGATGAACGAGGCCAGAGCCCTGGCAACCAAACGGATGGTGGCGGAAGCGGAGGCTTTGCAGGCAGACGCAGTGGTTAATGTTCGCTATGCCTCTTCTGCGGTGATGCAGGGCGCTGCCGAGGTTATGGCCTACGGCACGGCTGTTCGTTTTGTGTGAAAACGCTTTATAGACGGGAAATACACAAATATTTATAAAACGATTTGTTAGACAAAAGGAGCAGCCTGGGGTTTGGGGCGGCTCCTTTTCTGTGAATAGTTCTGTTTGGGACAAATTTATCCCCTATAAATGCCTGAAGAGGAGGCGAAATTGATGTTGGTGGGGCGTTTTGCACCGTCGCCTAGCGGGCGAATGCACCTGGGCAATGTTTTTGCAGCCTTACTGGCCTGGCTTGATGTGCGGCGGGCCGGCGGCCGTTTGTGGCTACGCATTGAGGATTTGGACCCCGAACGCTGTTCACGAGCCAAAGCGGAGCAGTTGGTGGATGACCTGCAATGGCTGGGCTTGGATTGGGACGAGGGCGGTTTGCAGCCTCAGTTTTGCCAAAGCCAGCGCACCGAGCTTTACGCTGCGGCTTTTGCTAAACTCCAGGCTGCTGGTTTGGTTTATCCTTGCTTTTGCAGCCGGGCGGAGCGGTTGGCGGCTTCGGCTCCGCATTTGGGCGAGGCTGGGCCGGGAGTTTGCCCTTGCCGCGATTTGCCGGCGGCGGTGCAGCAACGACGGCTGGCAGCCGGCGAGCGGGCGGCTTGGCGAGTTCGGGCGCCGGCGGAAAGGCTGGCGGTGCAGGACGGCCACTTGGGCGAATATGTGGAAAACCTGGCGTTGGATGGTGGCGACTTCATCATCAAGCGTTCCGACGGCGTTTTTGCTTATCAGCTGGCGGTGGTGGTTGATGATGCGGCAATGGGTGTGAACCGAGTGGTGCGCGGCCGGGATTTGTTAAGCTCCGCGCCACGGCAGGTTTGGTTGCACCAACAGTTGGGTTTTGCACCGCCGCAGTTTTGTCACGTTCCGTTGCTGCTGGCTGCGGACGGCAAACGCTTGGCCAAACGGGAGCGCAGTTTGGATATGGGCGCTTTGCGGGCCAGCTGCACGGCTCCACAGTTGGTGGGTTGGTTGGCTTGGCTGGCGGGTTTGCAGCCGGAGCCGCGCCCGCAACATCCCAAACAGCTAATCGCCGGCTTTGATTGGCAGCTGGTGCCAAAAGAGGATATTGTTGTGAACACATACATTTGACTTTGTCAAATGTAGACCTTATTAATCAAGCGCTTACTTTAAGGTTGCGGTTGATTGTTGTCGAAAAAAAATAGTGGTTTTACAGCCTGAAATATGCTAAAATATAAAGAATATATTAATTTTGGAGAGGGCAAAAGGAGTGTTGGCGATGATTCAGGTTTACAATACTATGGAGGGGCATAAGGTGGATTTTGTGCCCAGAGATGCCGGCAAGGTTGCTATGTATGTTTGCGGGCCGACGGTGTATAATTATATCCATTTGGGCAATGCCCGGCCGATTGTGGTTTTTGACACAATCCGTCGCTATTTCAAATATGCTGGCTATGCGGTGACTTATGTGCAGAATTTTACTGATGTTGATGATAAAATCATCAACCGAGCCATTGAAGAGAAAAGCAGCGCGGCGGCGGTGGCGGAAAAATATATTGCCGCTTACTTTGAGGATGTGCAGGAGCTGAACGTGTTGCCGGCGGACGTGCACCCCAGAGTGACGGAGCATATGCCGCAAATTATCGCTTTGGTGGAGCAGTTGCTGGCTAAGGGCGCGGCCTACGAGGTGAACGGCGACGTTTATTTTGCGGTGGAGAGCTTTGCGGATTACGGCAAACTTTCCGGCCGGGATTTGGAGGATATGCAGGCCGGGGCCCGGGTGCAGGTGGGCGAGCAAAAGCGCAACCCGATGGATTTTGCCTTGTGGAAAGCGGCAAAACCGGGCGAACCAAGTTGGGAAAGCCCTTGGGGGCCGGGCCGGCCGGGTTGGCATATTGAGTGCTCTGTGATGAGCCGGGAATATTTGGGAGATGGTTTTGATATTCATGGCGGTGGTGCAGATTTGATTTTTCCGCATCATGAAAATGAAATCGCCCAGGCGGAGGCGGCCAGCGGTTGCTGTTTTGCCCGCCATTGGCTGCATAATGGCTTTATCACGGTGAATGATGAGAAGATGAGTAAATCATTGGGCAATTTCTTTTTGCTCAGGGAGATTTTGGAAAAGTTCCCCGGCGATGTGGTACGTTTTTATCTTTTGAATACGCATTACCGTAGCCCGATTGATTTTGATGACGAAAAGCTGCAAATTGCCGCCAAAAGCTTGGGGCGGATTCGCAATGCCTATGCTTTGTTGCAGGAATTGGCGGAGCAGCCGGCGGCGGATCCGCAACCGGAGGCTTCTGACGCTTTGCGCCAGGCGGCGGAAACTTTGCAGCATTGCTTTGCTGCGGCAATGGATGATGATTTTAATACTGCTTTGGCGATTGCTGCAATTTTCGATTTTACCAAAGCGGTGAACACGCACGCCGCCCAGGCGGAGCAAACCGCGGTGCAGGATGCGTTGCGGCTTTTGGAGGCTTTGGATGAGGTGATTGCCTGCATTAAGCCGCGCCAAAAAGGACTTAACGACGAGTTGGTGGGCAAGCTGATGGATTTGCTGATTGAGGTGCGCCAGCAGGCCAGACAGCGCAAGGATTGGGGAACCGCAGATTATATCCGCGACGCTTTGAAAGAGTGCGGTATTGCCTTGGAGGATGGCGCCGACGCGGTGCGTTGGAAGATTTTAGAATAAGCTGGCGATGTTTTAAGCTGAAGAAATATTAAGGTGGGAACAACAAATGTTACAATATTTACAAGATGACCCGGAATTGCTGCCGGCCTTGACTTTGGCCTATATTGGTGATGGCTACTATGAAATGGCAGTGCGCAATTACCTGCTGAAGCAGGGGTTGCGCCGGGTGGACGACCTGCATAAGAATGCGATTGAGTTGGTTTGTGCCGCTACTCAGGCTCAGCTGGCCCACCGGCTGCAACCTGGCTTGAATGAAGTGGAACAGACGGTGCTGCGGCGTGGCCGCAACGCCAAAGGTATGCACATTCCCAAAGGCGCCACGGTGGCTAATTACCGCTTGGCCACGGGAATGGAGGCTTTGGTGGGCTATTGGTATCTGTGCGCGGATTGGGAACGCCTGGATGACTGTTTTGCGCAGCTTTGGCAAATGCGAAAGGAGAATTTGCAGTGAAAGTGATTTTGTTGGAGCACACGCCGGAGCCGGAACGTTTGGTGGCGGCTGCCGCTCGCTTGTGTTATTCGGCCAAAACGGCGGACGAGCTTTTGGCGGATTTTACGCCGGACAAGGTGCAAGCCTTTGTGCGCAAGCTGGTTTCGCTGGGGCATGAAAGCCCGATGGAGCACGTCAGCTTCACCTTTGCCATTGACGGCATTAGCCGGGCTTGCTCTCATCAGCTGGTGCGTCACCGGATTGGCGTTTCCTTTTCCCAGAAATCGCAGCGTTATGTTAAGGAAAAGCAATTTGATTACGTAACTCCGCCTAAAATTGCCGCCAAGCCGGAATTAGCTCAACAGTTTGACGCGGCGATGGCGGAAATGCAGCGGGTTTATGAACAGCTGTTGGCGGCCGGTGTGCCGGCGGAGGACGCTCGTTTTGTGCTGCCCAACGCGGCTTCAACCAGCCTGGTTTTGACCATGAACGTGCGCAGCCTTTGGCACTTTTTTGAGCTGCGTTGCTGCCAGCGGGCGCAGTGGGAAATCCGCGCTTTGGCTAACGCTATGCTGGCCGAGGTTCGCAATGTGGCCCCTCTGTTGTTTGCTAAGGCCGGCCCAACCTGTGAAAGCATTGGGATTTGCTTTGAGGGGGCGATGAGCTGTGGCCGTTGTGCTAACGTGTTGGAGAGATAAAGTAAATGAAATGGCCTGTCGGTTAAAATTTTCCGGCAGGCCGTTTTATTTACTTGCGTTTCATTTTCTTTTCATTGAGCGGATAAGTTCTTTGTCCTCTGGCAGCATACGCCGGGATTCCAATATCTTTTGCAGAGATTTGTTATAGGTGAAATCATCAAGGCGGCTGTTTTGCAGATAAGCCAGCCCTTCTTCCCGATATTTGACAAACAGGGTGGCCAGCAGCCAAGCTTTGGCCATATTCACGTAATAATCGTTGCCTGGCACTTCTTCCAGCAGGCGCAGAATATCAGCCAGATATTGCGGTTGCAGATAATGAGCCAACAGCATTACCAACACAAAACGCCGGGCGTAAGGCAGGGGATTTTGGCTGTGGCTGAGCAGAAAGGCGTACATCTGGGCGGCCTCCGCCGGCTGTTTCAGATTGAAAGTGGTGCTGGTGCAATCGCAGATTGACCAGTTGTTGATTTGCGGCAGAAAATCGGCCAGCCATTGCAGCCGTTCCTCCATTGGCATTTTGGCCCCGGCCAGCACCAAGCCGTGCAGCATGGTATCCTCAAAATACTGTTTATGGTAGTCGGTTAAAAAGGCGCGGAAGTCCTGCTTACAGATTTGCTTGGCAAGCGCACGCAGTTTAGGAATTCGCACACCCAGCATTTCTTCACAGCCTGGCACCAGTCCGGCCGAAAAATCGCGGTAATCTGGCTCTGCATTCTCCTGCAAAAACTGGCTGACAAATTCAAAATTGGCATTTTTGGTGTTGTTTGGCATAAAAAACTCCTCCGATGGTATTGTTGTCTATATTATACAGTACGAACAATCGTTTTGTCAAGTTTTTTTGAAAAAATATGTTGAGCTGTGTAATATCCGGGCTTGAAAGCGTACTTAATGGATGAGGGCGGAAAATGAGAGGGGGAATTAGTGATGGAAGATGAATCTTGGGCTGATGAGGAGATTGTGGAGCAGTTGTTTCAGCGGCAGGAAGCTGCCTTGCAGGCGGTGAAGCGGAAATATGAGCGGCTTTGCCGGCAGGTGGCGGGCAATGTGCTGGCCTTGCCGGAGGATGTGAGCGAGTGTGTGAACGACGCTTACTTTACGCTGTGGCGGTTGATACCACCACAATGGCCAGACAAGCTGCCGGCGTTTTTGTTGAAGCTGGTGCGCAATCTGGCTTTGAAAAGATACGCCTACAACGCAGCGCAGAAGCGCGATCCAAATTTGCGGTTGCCGTTGGACGAGCTGGCCGAGGCCTTGCCCGGCGGTTTGCAGCCGGAAGAGGTTTTGGGGCGAAAAGATTTGGCAGTAGCCGTGAATGCTTTTTTGCGTGGGCAAAGTCGCCTAAATCGGCAGTTGTTTTTGCGGCGTTACTGGTATTTTGAACCGCTGAAAGAAGCGGCAGAACAGGCTGGCTTATCGGCAGGGGCTGCGGCGGCCAGGTTGTGCCGGATGCGGGCCGGTTTGCGAGATTACTTACAAAAGGAGGGCTTTGAAATATGAACAATGAGCATTTGGATAAGGAATATTTGAGAGAGCAGCCGGGTTTGGCGATGGCCCAGCTTTTGGCAGAGGTTGATCAGGAGTTGGTTGTGGAGGCTTTGCCGGAGCAAGGGCGACAAAAAGCGGCCAAACAGCCGCCTTTTAACTGGTACAAGGGGCTGGCGGCGGTTTTGGCGATGGCTTTGGTGTTTTCCTGCTCCACACTGGCTTGGGCAATGAACAGCTTGCAGCAGGAGCAGGAGGCGACGCGGGAGTTTTATCTGCGGCATCTAACGCCAGACCAGCTGGAGGATGTGGAATTGTATGGCGAGGAGCTGAATGTGGTGCAGCAGTCGGAGGTTTTGTTTGAGTCGCTTAATTCCGGGGATATGTATAAGCAGTATATTGCCATAAACCGAATGGTGGAGCTTTACAACGACCCAGAGCTTAGGGCGCGGGCGGTGCAGGAGTTGCAGCCGTTTTTAAGCAACCCAGAGCCCAAGCTGGCAGAAGCGGCGGCCTTTGCGCTGGATATTTTGGAGCAGCGTTTTGAAAGCCCGCTGCTTTGCAAAATGGCGGACGGTAGCATTTTTTTCACGCTGTTTAATGATTATTCCGATTATGGCAGCTACAATCAGCTTTGGCGGATTAAGGATGGGCGGTTGGAATCCTACATCACATTTTTTGACCCAATGATGTATATTACCGATTTGCTGCCCTCGCCGGACGGCAAGCTGCTGGCGGTGAGCCTATGCTCCAACAAGAGCAATTTTGTGGTGGTGATAAATTTTATTGACAGCCATTTCAGCAGTGAGCTGATTGGCAGCAGCCGGGCGCTGTGGGCGTGTCAGAGCGACGAGGAACGTTTTGCTGATATTCGTATTGACCACGAAACCTATAGCGGTGGTGGGAATTTGCGCTGGTTGGACAATGAGACATTGGAATTTGACGCTGCTTTGTCTTATAATCATACGGATATTGTGGATGTGGTGCGTGTGGTTTACAATTATCGCACGGACGAGTATAGTATAAGAGCGATTGACCGCTCCGAGTTTGGCCAGCCTTGATTGTGTGAGCAAAAACAGAAAAAACGCCTTTGCCGATTTTTTGCGGCGGGGGCGTTTTTTGTATACGAAATGTATGTAGATGTTTTGAGCTTATTATAGTACAATTTGTATGTAATGTCAAGGCTTTGAGGTGAAAAATGTTTAATAAAAGATTACGAGAGCTTCGGGTTCAACACAAATGCACGCAGCAATATATGGCTGACCTACTGGGAGTGACCCTTAACGCTTATCAGAAGTATGAACAGGCAGAACGCACGCCATCTTTTGCGGCGCTTATTCAGTTAGCAGATTTTTTTAATGTGTCCACCGATTTTTTGCTGGGGCGTGATGATTATTTGAAAGCGCAGGGAAATATGGATTGTTCCGATGGTGAAGTTTAGCTTGTGAAAGGACAGTTGAATGTGATATAATTATAATAAATTAATTAAAAAGGAGTGAAAGTGTATGAAAATGAGGAAAAGTGTTGGTTGTGTTGCTTTGGCGTGTGTTTTGCTGCTTGGTTGTGCTTCCCTGGTTTGGGCGGCTAATAACACCGGTGAAAGGCCGAGGGGATTTTATCTGCGTTACTTATCGCCGTTGGAGGTTGCCAGCATTGATATAGATGCTAAACCAGAGGAGTTAAGCGCCGTGCAGCAGGCGGACGCATTGTTTACAGTATTAAAATCGGATAATGTTTACAATCAATATATTGCCGTAAACCGAATGGTGGAGCTTTACAACGACCCAGAATTGCGGGCCCGCGCGGTGGAGGTCTTGCAGCCTTTTTTAAGCAGTGAGGAGCCAAAGCTGGCGGAATCGTCCGCTTTTGCGCTGGATATTCTGGAGCAGAAGTTTGACAGCCCGTTGCTTTGCAAAATGGGCGATAACGGCATTTATTTCACGCTTTTTAATAATTACTCCGATTACGGCAGTTACAATCAGCTATGGCGAATTAAAGACGACAAGCTGGAGTCGGTGGAAAGCTTTGATTGGCCGTTGGCTTATATTACTGATTTGCTGCCCTCGCCGGATAACAAGCTGTTGGCGATTAGCTTCTGTTCCAATAAGGGCAATTTTTTGATTATCCGCGATACCGTTAAAAATGTGAATATTGATTATGAGCTTATGCACAACGCCCGTGTCCTTTATGCGTTGGAGCTGGCGGCTGATGGGGTGACTAATCGTTTTCCACAAGTGCGGTGCGATAATGAAATTTATTCCGGTTTTGGTGATTTGCGCTGGTTGGATAACACCACGGTGGCGTTTAGCGCGTCATTGTCTTATGCTGACGCTGAAGCGGAACGGCGTGGCAGTCTTGATTTTATTGAGCATGTTGATGTGACCTATGACTGCGCCAAGTGTCAGTTTACATTTGCATCTATTGAAAAGGCAAATTAAAAAAGGGAGTGAAAGTGTATGAAATGGAAAAAGAGTGTTGGTTGTGTTTTGCTGGCCTTTGCTTTGCTGGTGGCTGGCGCTTCGTCGGCTTTGGCGGCACCGGTTCAAGTGCTGCCCAGCAATGATGAGGAAATTTTGCTGAACGACAAGGCGATTTATGTAAACGGACAATATCTGCCGCTGAATGTTTCGACTTATGAGAGCGGCGGCAGTGTTCTGGTGCCGCTACGGGCGGTTAGCACGGCCTTGGGCGCGCAGGTGCAGTGGCAAAACGGGCAGGTGGAAATCAGCCTGGGCGGGAAAAACCTGCTGTTGCGGCCAGGCAGCGCGCAGGCGCAGGTGAATGGGCAGACTGTGCAGCTGTCGCAAAGCCCGCAGCTGCGGGACGGCGCAGTTTTTGTGCCGTTGCGTTTTGTTGGCGAACAGTTAGGGGCTGAAGTTAGCTACGCCGACCATATTATTGATATTGAGCCGGCGGCGGGAGCAAAACTGCCGGTTTGGTCTGGCGGCCTGCCCAACGGCCCGGAGGCCAACTGCGCGGAGGACGCGGACAATATTTACCTGGCAGTTTTCGATAAACAAGCGCAGCTTTACCGGATTAAGGCGTTTGCCAAGGAAACGCTAGCAGAAACGGTTTTGTATGAAACTAAACACTGCGACGGTTTGCAGGTTTGGGACGGCAACCTGTACTTCAGCGCTAATGGTAAGCTAATGCGTTTCGATTTGCAGAGCAAGGCCTGCGAGCAGGTGCAGGACAAGGTTTGGCGTTTCAGTGTTTACGACGGCTGGTTGTACTGGTGTAATTCCGCGGATAGATACGGCGGCGAGTTGGTTTTGCAGCGGAGTTCTCTGACGGGCGGCGAGGCACAGCAGGTGGCAAGCGGCCCAATGCCTCTTTACTGGTTTGCCGGGGACAAGCTATATTACAATTATTATGATATTAAAACATTTTGCGCGGATTTGGATGGGCAAAACGCCGTTAAGCTGGCTCAGCGGGTTTCTTCCTATGATAATGGTTGGGAATATTTTGTCAATGATGATAAAAAGTCGCTTTATCGCTGCCATGAGGACGGCTCTGGCAAGCAGCTTTTGCTGACTTTGCAGGACGGTTACACTTTTCAGCAGGTAAAGATGATTGGCAGCAAAGTTTTTTACAGCACGCAGACCAGGGTGAACCTCAATGGGCGCAGTGATTTGCTGAGCGGGCCTTTGTTCTACGTGGATTTGGCTTCCAAAAACTGGAAGCAACTTTCCGAGGGCCGCTGCGGCGATTTTTATGTTTTGCGCCACCATTTTGTCTATTTTAACTATGATGAAGAACAATGGCATATTGTAAAATGGGAATAGGAGCTAATTATGACAGTAATTCAGTGGTATCCTGGCCATATGGCCAAAGCCAAGCGGTTGATGCAGGAGGATATTCAGATTGTGGATATGTCCCTGATTGTGTTGGACGCACGGATTCCCAGCTCCAGCTACAATCCGGATTTTGACAAAATTCTGCGCCAAAAACCAATGCTGATGGTGTTGAACAAGCGGGATTTGGCCAATGCGGCCGCCACCAAACAATGGCTGGCTGCTTTTGGTAGCCGCAAAGATTGTGCGGGGGCGGTGGCTATCAATGCTCAGCAAACCCAAGGTATTAAGGAGCTGGAACGCCAGATTATGCAGGCGTCGCAGCCCTTGTTTGCGGAGCTGGAGGCCAAAGGCCGGCGGCGGAGGCCGGTGCGCGTGATGGTGGCAGGTTCGCCCAACACGGGCAAAAGCACTCTGATTAATGCTCTGATGCCCAAGGCGGCCAGCAAAACTGGCAACAAACCGGGTGTAACGCGTGGCAAGCAGTGGGTGCGCTTTGGCGAACAGATTGAGCTGCTGGATACGCCTGGCGTGTTGTGGCCAAAATTTGAGCAGCCTGAGGTGGCCTTGCGCCTGGCGGTGACCGGAGCCATCAGTGAAACGGTTTACGACCAATATCAGGTTTCCTTGCAGTTGGTGGATTGGCTGTTGGAGCATGGCCGGGCTGAGCTGGCGGAACGCTACAAGCTACAGCCGGAAGCATTGGCCGGCCGCTTGCCGGAGCAGGTGTTGGAGGATATTGGCAGGGGCCGGGGTTTGTTGGCCGCCGGCGGCGTGGTGCGTTTGGAGGAGGCGGCTCGCCTGTTGCTGGCGGAGTTCCGCAACGGCAAAATCGGCCGCTTTACTCTGGACGAAATATCTGGATGAATTAATTGGGTGATTTGATGGATTTTGTGATGTTTGGTCAGGGCGATGGCCTGATTGAGGAAAAAGCCTTGGCTGTTGCCGGCACGGCTGAGGCGGAGCGCTTAACCGGGCTGTTGGAATATGAACAGCAGCTTTGGCAAGACGGCGTGGAGTTGGCGGCCGGCCTGGATGAGGTGGGCCGCGGCCCGATTGCCGGGCCGGTGGTGACGGCGGCGGTTATCTGGCGGCCGGGCGTGTTGCTGGCCGGGATTAATGATTCTAAAAAGCTTTCCGCCAAAAAGCGTTACGCATTGGAGCCGTTGATTAAGCAGGCGGCGCGGGCCTGGGCGATTGGCGTGGTTGGCGTGCGGGATATTGACCGTTGGAATATTTTGCAGGCCACTAAAGTGGCTATGCTGCGGGCTTTGCACAATCTGCCGCTGCGTCCGCAACATCTGCTGCTGGACGCGTTGCGCCTGGAGGATAAGCTGCCGGAATGTCCGCTGCGGGAGGATTTGCGGGCTTATTGCGCTCTGCCGCAGACGCCGCTGATTAAGGGCGACGCCAAAAGCCTAAGCATTGCTGCGGCTAGCATTTTGGCTAAATGTTATCGAGACCGATTAATGCAGCTTTTCGACGAGCGCTATCCCGGCTACAATTTGGGCCAGCACGCCGGTTATCCCACGCGGGAGCATAAGCAGGCGGTTTTTGATTTGGGCCCCTCGCCAATCCACCGGCGCAGCTTTGTGTTGAAGCCGATTAAAGGAAACTGAGTGGTGTGATGGGCAAGCTAAGCGTCAAATTAGGCAGGCAGGGCGAGGAGCGGGCGGTGCGCTTTTTGCAACAGCTGGGCTATCAGATTTTGCAGCGCAATTTTCGGGGCGGCGGCGGTGAGCTGGATATTGTTTGCCGCAAGGATGGGATTATTTACTTTGTGGAGGTAAAATATCGCGGCGAGGACGCCTGGTTCAGCCCGGTTGAGGCAGTGACGGCGGGTAAAAGGCGGCGTTTATATCAGGCGGCTCAGGCTTGGCTTTATCAGAAGTTGGGCCGGGAGGCGGCTTGCAGCTTTTTGCTGTTGGCAATGAACGCAAACGGACGGATTGAGCTGATTGAGGATTACTTGCGCTGGTAAAAAATTCGACAGGGCCTCGACAGAATGTCGATAAAAGATAGTTGATTTTTTGATTTTTCTGTGGTATACTAAACAATAATATGTGACGCAGTATTCTAGTCGTCACGCTGCATTTTGAAGACGGGGCTAAAAATCCGTTAAGGGCACATCGATGAAGTTTCTGCTGCTGGCTTCTGACGCCCAGTCGGGGGCTGGTAGTGGGAGTTAAGGTTTTTGGGCGCTCCGCAACGGCATGTGGAAGCCGACCCAATTTCCGTGGAGACCCAAGTGCGTGGGGAGATGTCTTTGGTCAGGCATGATAACTATGGCTTGGGATTAAACCTGCATTCGGTTAAATGCTGGGTGCAGCGTAGCCTGCCTTGAGTGTGAGTGGTGGATTGCCTGCTGGCAAGCGGGCTTGACAAAACAAGGACTGCCAGGTTTGACCAGGCCTGCAGTAACCCTGATGAAACCACTGGTGCAAAAGAGGCTAAAAATGTGGTGGTGGCGTTGAGGAAAGCTCCTAGACTGATGTTAGCAGGGATTATAGTATGGTCTAAGTGGTGATTTGGCGCTGAATGCGGCAACGCTTCAGATTGGCCCGTAAGCGGGAACCGCCACTGCGGCGACGCGGTGGTGCGGCCATTAGGAAAACTTGCCAGACCTAAGCCATAAAGTTTACCTGATAACGGTCACATATTAATTTTTTTAATTATAATAAAAAAATTATGGAGTGAGAAAGCTTGAACCAAAAAAAATCCGCTGCTAAAAACGGCGGTAAAGTGAATAATAAGCAGAACAGTGCGGCCGTTTACACATTGGTGGTTTTCGTCGGCACTTTTTTTTGCGCTTGTTTGATTGCTTTGGTGTCGGAACTGGTGCTGAAGAATATGAACAGCTTTTGGCTGGGTTTTTCCGTGCTGGTGTGTGTGGTGCTGATTGGTGTGTTTTTTGATATTATTGGCACGGCGGTTTCCGTTTGTGGGCAAACGCATTTGAATGCCAAAGCTTCCAAGCGTATTCCCGGCGCTAAAAAGGCTCTGGGGCTTACCAGAAACGCCAGCCGCGTGGCCAACATTTGCAATGATGTGATTGGCGATGTTTGCGGTACTGTTTCCGGTGGTATTGGCACGGCTTTGGCCGCGGTTCTGACCACATCTGGCGGCCTGGTTGGCCTGCTGATTAGCGTTGGTATCACTGGCTGCATTGCCGCGGTGACGGTGGCCGGTAAGGCCTTGGGCAAAAGTTTTGCTATCGACAAGGCTGATGATATTATTTTTAATGTGGGGCGGTTGCTGGATTGGCCGGAAGTTGTGCGCGCTTATCTGAAGCAGCGCCCTAAAACGCCTAAATAATAAGTTGCTTATTAATTAGGCGGTTGAAATAAATGAAGAAAAAGCAAGGAAATATAAATTATTATGGTGGTTTTAGAAGAAATTGGCTGTTCGGCCGATATAAAAAAACTGAATAAAACCCAACTGGAGGTGCTGGCCGCTGAGTTGCGCCAGGAAATTTTGCGTATTGTTAGCCAAAACGGCGGCCATTTGGCGTCCAATCTGGGCATTGTTGAGCTGACAATCGCTTTGCACTATTATCTGGATTTGGATTCTGGCAATGATGAGATTGTTTGGGATGTTGGGCACCAGTGTTATGCGCACAAGCTTTTATCTGGCCGGCGGGAGCAGTTTGCCACTTTGCGCCAGTTAGACGGGCTGAGCGGTTTCCCCAAACCTTATGAAAGCCACACCGACGCTTATGTGGCCGGCCACAGTAGCACTTCCATTTCCGTGGCGGTGGGCATTAGCCAAGCGGCCAGGCAGTTAGGCCAACAGAAGAAAGTTTTTGCGGTTATTGGCGATGGGGCAATGAGCGGCGGCATGGTTTATGAGGCTTTGAACCACGGCGGCGATTTGAAAGC
The DNA here is from genome assembly GCA_022797295.1 of Peptococcaceae bacterium. Taxonomy (GTDB): domain Bacteria; phylum Bacillota; class Dehalobacteriia; order UBA4068; family UBA4997; genus Avidehalobacter. The sequence goes on along the minus strand of JAAWKH010000018.1, from coordinate 7,209 downwards.
GCCTTTCACCGTTATTTTAAACGATAATGAAATGTCAATCGCTGAAAATGTGGGTGCAATGAGCCGTTACCTGACGCGTTTGCGCTCCAACAAGCGTTATCGGCATTTAAAAGACCGTTTGACCAAGTTTTTGTTGAAGCGCAAACGTTTGGGCAAATCTTTTTTTTATGGTTTGGAACGCCTGCGGGATGCTGTGAAATATTTTTTGGTGCGGGGCGTGCTCTTTGAGGAAATGGGTTTTGTTTATTTAGGCCCTGTGGATGGCCACAATATTGCTGAGCTTTTGGAAACCTTGCGCTTGGCTGGCCAGATTGAGAAGCCGGTGCTTATCCATGTGATTACGCAAAAGGGGCGTGGTTATGCGCCGGCCGAGGCCAATCCAACGGCTTTTCACGGTGTTGGCAGTTTTGATTTGCGGACAGGCCAAACGCCGGCCAAGGCTCCCAGTTGGACGGATTGCTTTTCGCAGCACTTGTTAAAGCTGGCAGCGGAGCAGCCGCAGCTGGTGGCGGTGACGGCGGCAATGCCGGATGGCACCGGCTTGGCTCCCTTTCAGCAGCTTTATCCAGAGCGTTTTTATGATGTGGGCATTGCGGAACAGCATTGTTTAACCTTTGCGGGCGCTATGGCCCTGCGTGGCCTCAGCCCGGTGGTGGCGATATATTCCACATTTTTGCAGCGGGCTTATGACCAGCTGTTTCAGGATATTTGCCTGGCTGGCGCGCCGGTGGTACTGGCGATTGACCGGGCTGGTATAGTCGGTGAGGACGGGGAAACTCACCAAGGCCTTTTTGATTTGTCTATGCTTTGTGCAATGCCCAATATGACGGTGTTGGCGCCACGTGACGCTGAAGCCTTGCGCCAAATGCTGACTTATGCTTTGCAGCTGAAGCAGCCGGTGGCTTTGCGTTATCCGCGCGGCTCGGTGCTGGAGCTGCCGCAATATCCGCCCCAGCCTTTGGTTTACGGCAAGGGCGAGTTGTTGCGGCGTCCAGCCCAGGCCAAGCTGGGCATTTTGGCGCTGGGTGATATGGTGGGGCAGGCTTTGTGTTTGGCTGATTGGCTGGCGGAGCGCGGCGTGGCGGCTGCGGTGGCAGATTTGCGTTTTGCCAAGCCGTTGGACGCTGAGCTGATTTGCGATTTGGCTAAAAGTTGCGGTCGCTTGCTTATTTGGGAGAATGGTATTCGCAGCGGTGGCGTGGGGGAAAACTGCCTGGCGCTGCTGCAAGCGGCAAATATTTCGGTTGATGTGGAGTTGGCAGCTTTTCCTGAGGAGTTTGTGCCACATGGCAAACCGGAGCAGCTGTTTGCGCGCTATGGATTAACGCCGGAGCAGTTGGGGCAGCGTATCTTGCAACGTTGGAAAATGGTTTAAAATTTAAATAGGTAGAAATAAGTTTATATTCAGTTAACAAAACAGTGTTATAATCTTTATGGGATATATTAACTAAAAAATGGTTAATCATTAAAATATATTAAAAAAGGAGGCGACATAATGACAGAGCAGAGAAGTAAGATTTACACTAAGGCGGTTGAATTGAGCGATATGATGGGGCTTTCCGCTGCCGAAGAGGCCAACCTGCAAAGCATTTTGGACATTTTCCCAATGGCAATTCCGCAGTATTATTTATCCTTGATTGATTGGAATGACCCTGACGACCCAATTCGCCGAATGTGTATTCCCTCATTGACGGAAATTGACATTTCCGGTGATTTTGATACCAGTGGCGAGGCGGATAACACGGTTGTTACCGGCTTGCAGCATAAATATCAGCAAACGGCTTTAATTCTTTCCACCAATCGGTGTGCGATGTATTGCCGGCATTGTTTCCGTAAGCGTTTAGTTGGCTCCAGCGAAGAGGAAATTGCTGACAATTTTGACGCAATGCTGGATTATATAAAAGCTCACCCAGAAATTACTAATATTTTGGTTTCCGGTGGCGATTCATTGATGCTGAGCAATGCCACTTTGGAGAAATATCTGTGTGAGTTGACGGCTCTGCCGCAGCTGGATTTTATCCGTTTTGGTTCGCGGGTGCCGGTTGTTTATCCAGAGCGGATTTTGCGGGATGAGGAATTGCAGGCTATTTTTGCTAAATATGCTGAGAGAAAACAGCTTTATTTAGTAACGCAATTTAATCATCCACGCGAACTGACAGCGGAGGCCAAGGCGGTTATTAAAATCTTTATCAAGGCTGGTGTTATGTTGCGCAACCAAACCGTGCTGTTGCGTGGTGTGAATGATGATCCGCAGGTGTTGGGCCAGCTGTTGCGCGAGCTTACTGCGGTTGGCGTGTCTCCTTACTATATCTTTCAATGCCGGCCGGTGCGCGGAGTTAAAGCGCAGTTTCAGGTGCCTTTGCAAAAGGGCCTGGAGGTTGTGGAGTTGGCCAAGGGGTTGCAAAATGGCGTTGGCAAATGTTTGCGCTATTGTATGTCCACTCCGCGGGGCAAGGTGGAGATTGTGGGCAAATTGCCGGATAACCAGATGTTGTTTAAGTATAATCAAGCTAAGGATGGCAGCGACGCTGGCCGTATTTTTGTGGCAGAGGTGCAGCCAGACCAATGCTGGTTGGAGCTGAATTGTGACGATTAAATTATTAAAATAACAAACGCCACCGTTTTAAACGAGAACGGTGGCGTTTGTTATTTTAGAAGAGTGGTGCAAACAGGCGCAGCAATGTGCGCAAAAAGCGCATTGGCAGCGGTGTGTTGATGGTTGCTTGTTCGCCTGAGATACAGCGTTTTTCCGTGGCCAGAAAATCTGCTTTAAGGTCGGCAATGCTGTCGGTGTTATAAAGCAGGGCGCCACATTCAAAATGGTGATAAAAGCTGCGGTAATCGCAGTTGATGGTGCCCACAAAGGCATATTTATCGTCAGCCACCAAGCTTTTGGTGTGGTTGAAGCCTGGCTTAAATTCCATCACTTTGATGCCGGCTTTAAGCATTGGGTGGTAATAAGCTTGGGTCATAATATGCACATACCATTTGTCTGGTATATGCGGGGTGCAAATGCGCACATCAACACCACGCTTGGCGGCCAAGGTTAAGGTTTGCAGCATTTCATTATCCACAATGAAATAGGGGGTATTGATATAAATGTAGTGGTTGGCGGCGTTTATCATATTAATAAAGGCGGATTCGCCCACATGCTCGCCGTCAAACGGGTTATCATGAAAAGGCTGAATGCAGGCCAGCGCCTCCTTAGGCTCCGGTCCGCCTGGCTGATAGTAGCTGCGATAATCCAACTGCTCTTTGGGGTTGTATAAATTCCAGTTTTGCAGGAACATCACACAAAGGGAGTAAACGCTCTCGCCCCGAATAATCAGCGCGGAATCTTTCCAGTAGCCAAAGCGCATTTTTTTATTGACATATTCATCAGCCAGATTAATGCCGCCGATTATGCCAACCTGTCCGTCAATCACTATAATTTTGCGGTGGTCGCGGTTATTCAGTCCCACATCCAGATGGGCCTTGATAGGGTTGAAAACGGTACATTTGATACCAAGGCTGCGTAGCTTTTGCTGATAATTGCTGGGCAATGTGTTGATACAGCCTAAATCATCAAACATCACCCGCACGTCCACACCGGCCGTGGCTTTGGCGGTGAGGATTTCCAAAATGCTGTTCCAAAAAAGCCCTTCCTGCACGATAAAACTTTCAATAAAGATATATTTTTGAGCGTTTCGCAGTTCTGCCAGCATATCCGGCCAAATATCCTCGCCGCTGGTGTAATATTTGGTGTCGTTTCGGTTGATGGCAAAGGGCGGCATACCGGTGGTCTTTTGCAGATACTTACTTTGAGAGGCCACGGCAGGGTCAAAATATTCCAAAGCCTCCATAACTTCCTGATTTTCAGGCAGCACGCCCTCTGATTCCGCCACCACATTCAGCACTTGTTTGCGCAGCTTGTAGGAGGCATAATGGGAGCCGAACATCAGATAGAGCGTGGCGCCAACGATGGGCAGCAGCACAATTACTAAAATCCAAGCCAGTTTGGTGGATGGATTTTGCTCCTGATTGTTGATGAGTACCAGCACCAGGGCAATGCTTAGCACGGTGGTGCAAAGGGCCACTGCCCAATAGGAATCGTTAAGCACAATAATGGTGGTTAGCACAAAGGCCAGCTGCACAATCAGCAGTAGGGCAATGATGAAAACCCGGCTGTATAATAGCCGGAGCAGTTTACGTAAAAACATTAAAAAATCTCCTAAAAAAACAATTAATCCTTAAAATGGCTGAATATAAAGCGGCCGGCTTCGCTGAGTTGCTGCTCTGTCCAAGGCTCGTTGGGTGATACGCCTGGGTTTAGGGCGGCGGAACTTTCATTTTTGTCGCATAGTGACCAACCGCACCAGCTCAAACCGCGTTGGTTCATAAATTGTAGCCATTTTTCCGCTTCATCCAAAAAAACGCCGCCACCGCCGTCGGCTCTGCTGACGCCCCATTCGGAAAAGAAGATTGGTAAGCCGGCCTGCAAGGCTTCATCAACTCTCTGGCGCAACCATTCTCCGTGGGTGCCGGCGTAAAAATGGCAGGTATACATCAAATTGTGCTCAGGCAGAGGGTTGGCGGCGGCCAGGTGCACATCCTGGCTCCAGGTGGGGCTGCCGATTAAAATTAGGGCCTGTTCATCTTCGGCCCGGATGGCGGCTGTCACAGCCTCTGCGTAAGGCCGCACCTCGCCAGCCCAGCTAACGTTGTTTGGTTCATTGCAAATCTCGTAAATCACATTAGGCGTGTCCTTATAGAGCTGAGCCATTTCCTTAAAAAAGGCTTTGGCCTCTTCCAAATGGGTCATTGGGTTGCCGTCGGATAAGATATGCCAATCAATGATAACATACATATCATTTTGTATGGCTGCGTTTACGCCGTTTTTGACAGTTTCTTTTAGGCCAGGCTGACTTAGATAACCGCCCTCGGCGGTATACATTGCCAGCCGAAAAACATTAGCGCCATATTCTGCGGTGTTGGCCATTGCCTGAGCGGAAGTAAATTGACCATACCATTGCAAGCCGTGGCTGCTCATGCCGCGTAGCACAACGGGCTGCCCATCTGCATTGCAAAGCTGGGTGCCGATTACTTGCAGGCGGCCGTTTTGATTAACTCCTCCCTGGTGAACGATAGGGGGTTGGTTGTAATCGGAAAAGCTTGGCGTTGTTGCGGCTGTAGCCGGCGTGGCCGACAGGTTCAGCAGCATTAAAAAAAACAATAAAAAATGTTTGAACATTTGGATTTCCTCTCTTGTCCTAATATAAATAATATAACCAAGGTGTTAAGTCAATATTAAATTTTAAACAAAAAGCAGAGTTGCCTCTGCTTTTTATCATATTTATTTATAGGGAAACTGAATAACTGTCTGACCAGGGACTGTAAGCGTCCTCGGAGTCGGTAAGCGCACGCACCCGGAAGCTGTAATTTTGGCCAGGCGTCAGGTTGGAGACTGTCAAATCTGTGAAGTAGGTGGTGATAGTGTGGCGGCTGGAACCGTCGGACCAATATTCCACCTCATATTTTAAGTTGCCGGAATTACTGTTTTGCCAGCTGACATAAACATTTGTGTTGTTTCGTTTGCTGGCGGAAACGCTGGTGGGAGCGGCCAGAGTTTGGCTACCGCTGGGGGGAGAAGTCTGCTCGTTGTTAGAGCTTCCACCAGGTGTTTCAGTGGAGCCAGGGTTGTAAATATCCGGCAAATCGGGCGGGTTCTCCCAAACGTGCGTGGTGCAGTAATCCTCTGGTAGGCTAGAGGCTGCGGTGTGGTTGTTTTCGTCCGGCTCTGGAATGCGATAAATAGTTTCCGTTTCCGGGCAATATTCATTGGCCAACAGATGGCTTTGCGTACAGATTACAGCGGAGAATACCTCCTCGGCGGAGCTGGTTGGCACATTGTCTTTGTCAAAAAGCTCGGTAACCGTACTGCTGGTGTTGGCGGTGGGAAGCAGGCCGGTGCGTGAATCCACTGTTACGGAAACGATACCGGCCGGGCGGCTGAAGCGGCTTTCCGGCAGGTTGGCGCTAGCGCCGCCAATAACGTATTTCCAAATCAACGCCGGATACTTGCCGCCATAAATTTGGCGTAGATACTGAATTTTGCCGTTCTCATCTTTATCGTGGTCGTAACCCATCCAGACAATACCTACCATCTCCGGGGAGAAAGCGGCAAACCAGGCGTCGCGGTTGCCGTTTAGGCCGCGGAAGTAATCCAAATCCGGTAGCTGCACGGTACCGGTTTTGGAGGCCACATCCCGGTTGGAAAGCTGGGCGCGGGTGCCGGTACCGGAAGTGGTTACGGTGCGCAGCATATCCGTCACCAGATAGGCAGTGGTTTCTTTCATTGCAATGTTTTGAACCAGTTCGTTTTGATAGATAACTTTGCCTTGGCTGTCTTCAATACGGCTGATACACCAGGGTTTGGTGTAAACGCCGCCGTTGGCCAGCGTGCCGTAGGCCGCGGCCATTTGCAGCGGTGATACGCCGTAGGTGATGCCGCCCAAAGCAATGCTCAGGTTGTTGTCTTTTTCCTGATCCAGGTCAATGCCCATTTTGGAGAGCATTGCCAATGAGTTTTCAATGCCTGCCATTTGCAGGAACTTAATGGAGGCCACGTTTACGGAGTTTTGGCAGGCGGTGCGCATTGAAATAATGCCGCGATAGCTGCCGTCGTAGTTGACGGGCGTCCAGTTGGTGCCAAAGGTGGTGCGCACATCGTTGGCCACGGTGGCCGGGGAGTAGCCCTGTTCAATGGCTGGGGCGTAATCGGCCAGCGGCTTAAAGGTGGAGCCTGGCTGCCTTTTCATATCGGTGGCTCGGTTGTAACCGCGTTTGGTGGTGTATTCCCGGCCGCCCATCAGGCCCAAAATAGAGTTGTCACTGGTGGAGAGCACCACCATAGCGCTTTCCACCAGGTCGGCTGAATTGGTGCCGGGGAAGTTTTCGCTGTTGGCAAAGGCGCTTTCCATCAGGGTTTGTACATCAGTGTTCAGGGTGGTGTAAATGCGGTAACCGCCGGTGTAAATGCTGGAGGCGGAATAACCCAAATCAACTAAAATATCCTCGCCGCACTCAATCACATAATCAGTATACCAGGGATAATTATAGGCGGTAGCGTAGGCTGATTCGCCAGTTTGCACAGTTTCTTCCTTGGCGGCCGCAATGTCGGCTGAGTTATATTTATCGCCGTAATATTTTTCCAGGTTGGTCAGAACCTGA
>JAAWKH010000017.1 GCA_022797295.1 Peptococcaceae bacterium | reverse complement strand
CCAAAGTGGCCACTTTGGCAAACTCAGCCCGGTTAATGCTGTCGTCCGGGCGGAAAGTGTTGTCAATGTAACCGTTCAAAATGCCCAGCTCCACCAGTTTGTCCACCGCTTTCTGGGTTTCCACACTGCTGTTCGTCAGGTCGGTAAAGGCAAAAGCCTGCGCGGCAAAGGTCAATGTCAGCAACAAAGCCGTCGCCAGCAGCAAGGTCAGCCGGATTGTTTTCCGCTTTTCTGTTTTCAACACAATCAATCACTCCTTCAAAAAAACTATTAAAGCCACCACACAAAAAAGCTCTTTATATAATTACAATAAAAAACGTCAAAAACTGGCAGTTTGTTAAATTTATATTAAAAAATTTTATTGCGGCAATTTTTTCTCCTTTTTGCCGCTTGCGCCGTTTTGCTGCTGCAAACGTGCAGCCGGCTGCGGTTGATTGGCCGCGGCCTGGCGTTTTTTTGCCCGCTGCTCCTGGTTTACCAACAGCACAAATTTGGGCAAAGCCAACATTCGGCCAATCCGCCAAGGCTCCTTAATCAGCCGCCACAGCCATTCCAAACCCATACGCTGGAAAAACAGCGGCGCGCGCTTTAAATTGCCGGAAATCACATCAAAGCAGCCGCCCACGCCAATCAGCAAAGGCACCCTGAGCCGGCTGCGGTTTTCCGAAATCCAAAATTCCTGCCTGGGCGCTCCCAGGCCCACAAACAGAATATCCGGCTTCTTTTCATTAATCTCGCCGATGATCCAGGCCTGCTCGTCCTCGCCAAAGTAGCCGTCGTGCCAGCCGCAAATATTCGCGCCATATTGACTGTGCAGGTTTTGGGCCGCGGCCTCCGCCACGCCCGGCTTGGCTCCCAGCAGATAAATCTGCCAGCCGCAAGCCGCGCTTTGCCGGCAGAGCTCCAACATCAAATCAATGCCGGTCACCCGTTCAATCTGACGGTTGCAAAGCTTTTGCGCCGCCATCACAATGCCGCTGCCATCCGGCGTCACCAGCTCAGCCTGGTTGATAACCTCCAAAAGTTTGGGGTTGCTTTGGGCCTTATATAATATTTCAGCGTTCAGCGTTACAATTTGATGCGCCACCGGCTCGTCATCAGCCCCTCTGGCCACCGCGGCACGGCCCACGTCAATCAGAGCCGCCGCGCTGCAAACTGTTTCCACCATATCATAGTCGCTAATCTTCGCGCCTAAAATTTCCATTTCCGCCATTTTTTTAGCCTCCGCTACTATGGCTATATACTTACCGTATCATAATAACTATTAAGCCAACCTTAATTCTTACTTATCGCCTTTTTGGCTCCGCTATTGAGCGGTTGCCTGTCCGGCCGTTTGGTCGCCGGCAGGATTGGTTGTTTCTTCCGGTTCAGGTTCTGGCAGATTGTAAGTAAACGTCTGCATCTGCCGCACCAGCTCCGCCGTCTGGTTGGCAAAAGGAATCCAGTAACTCAAGCCGTTAATAGTATCATCAGAACCCGGCACCATTGCCGAATTAAAGGTAACGCTGCTCATATCCTTAAAGGCGTTAATCAACAATGTCAGCTCCTTTAAGGAAAAATCTGTCTGCACGTATGTATTAATCGTGCCAATCAGCTGCGGCAAGCGCAAAATGGTGCCAGTGGTCATCAACTGGTCCAAAGCCGTGCTCAAAAATTTCTGCTGCCGCTCAATGCGGCCAATATCCGCCGTGGCCGTGCCGCGCCAACGCACATAAGCCAGGGCGCTTTTGCCATCCAAATGTTGAAAGCCCGGTTGCAGGTCAATATTCTCCGACGGGCGATACATCCGCTGTTCCACTTCATAATCCACGCCGCCCAAAGCGTCGATAATATCAGCAAAGCCCTCAAAATCCACCTGCACGTAGCGGTCAATCTCCACGCCCAAAAAGTTTTCAATGGTTTTGCGAGTCAGCGCCACGCCGCCATAAGCAAAAGCGTGGTTAATCTTGGTGGTTCCTTTGCCCTCGGCCAGCTCCACCCTGGTATCACGAGGAATGGAAAGCAAATTGATGGCCTTACTTTCCATATTCACAAAGGCCAGCATAATCGTATCCGAACGGCCGGCGGCCTCGCCGTCGCGCATATCGCAACCCAAAAGCAGCACCGTCATAACACCGTCATTGCCAAAGTAATCTCTGGGCAGCTGCGGGTCGGCCTCCGGGCTGGGCACGTAATTATCCGCCGTCACGTAAGGCACCGTGATGGGGTTTGGCTGTTGGCAACTATACCAAAAGCCCAGGTAAAAGCCGCCGCACACCAAAAGCAGCAGCACCAACCAAAACCAGGCCTTGGCCTCCGCCGAGAGATAGCCAAAATGCCGGCCCCACCAACTATTTTGTGAAATTGCATGTTCCTTATCTGCACTCATCTTGTTTGCTCCGTTTTTTTTGAGTTCTTAGCCAACATTTTTTTACTTTTATCAGCATTTGCAATCATTTTTTGCTATTGTATTTTAGCACATTCTGACGGCAAAAACAATCAGGAACAGCATTTTTTTCAACAAATTTTCAACAAATTTTTCCATTTATCACCAATTCAGCCACCAAACCGACAATCAGCCGCCAGCCGGGCCTAGCCGCCCAGATAAAGCAAAGAGGCCATTTTCTGCTCATTGCTCCAAATCAAATGAAAGCCCAGGTTTTCCGTAATAACCCGCAACGGCACCATCAAACGGCCGCTCACCAGCTCCGGCGCACAATCGGTGGTCATCTTTTGGCCGTTCACCTGCACCTCGGCCCGGCCAACCCAAAGCACCACTTCCTTATCGCCTTTGGTGTAAACCACTCGCTTGGTGGAGTTATCCCAATTAAATTCCGCGCCAATGGCTTCGCCCAAAGCACGCAAAGGCACCATGGTGCGGCCGGTTTCACCCAAATACGGTTTGGAATCCAAGCTAACCTTTTCCTCACCGTTCAGCAAATAATCCCGACCAATCCAAAGCTTAATGCTAGGCACCTCCGGCATTTGGCTGGCCGCTTTTTCCAAACGAGCCTCAAAAGGCGCCAGTTGGCTGGCAATATATTGATCCACCCAACCGCGAGTTACCAGCGGGTCATCCGCAGAGCCCACGGCGGCCCCAGCGCCCAAAAGCAAGGACAATGCCAGCAGCAAAACCGCGCCCAAGCACAGCAATCTATGTCTTGGCTCATTCCCTTTCGCCGACATGTAGCCAACCTCCTTTGCCCGCCAATTTTAATCCATTTATCAGCAAGCGTCAAACTTCTATCTAAATCAGCTATAAAGCCTTGCGGGCCAGCAAACTGCCACCCTCCGGGTTGCGGTCCATCACCGCCAGGGAGCGCCCCGTGCCAACGGCCACGCAGGCCACCGGGTCCTCCGCCAGGTAAACGTGCAAACCCGTCACTTCGGAAATCAAACGCGGCAGGCCGTCCACCATAGAGCCGCCGCCCGTCAGCACCATGCCCCGGTCCACAATATCACCGGAAAGCTCCGGCGGGGTTTCCTCCAGCACGCTCTTAATCGCCGCAATAATCGTATCCAGCGTTTCGCTGATGGCCTCCTTGCACTCAGGGGCAGAAAATTTAATGCTCTTTGGCAGGCCAGACATCAAATCCCGGCCGCGCACCGTCACAAAATTACTCTTGTTTTTCTCGGTAATATAAGCCGTTCCAATACTCTTTTTAATATCCTCCGCGCAGGATTCGCCAATCAACAGATTGTGCTCCCGGCGAATGTAGCGCACAATAGCGTCGTCAAATTTATCGCCGCCCACCCGCAAAGAGGTTTTGCTAACAATGCCGCCCAGCGAAATAACCGCCACGTCTGTGGTGCCGCCGCCAATATCGCAAACCAGGTTGCCGCTGGCCGTGTAAATATCCATTCCCGCACCAATAGCCGCCGCCATCGGCTCCTCAATCAAAAAAGCTTCCCGCGCGCCGGAGGCCAAAGCAGCCTGCTTCACGGCCCGCTCCTCCACATCAGTCACGCCGGAGGGAATGCAAACCATAACCCGCGGCTTCAAAATGCGGTTGCGTCCGCAAGCCTGCTCCAAAAAATAGCGCAGCATTTGCTCCGTCACCTCGTAATCGGCAATCACGCCCTCGCGCAGCGGGCGCACCGCCACAATGCCATTAGGGGTGCGGCCCAGCATTTTTTTGGCCGCCGCGCCAATGGCGATAATCTCATGGGTCAGCTGGTTCATAGCCACCACAGAGGGCTCATTAAGCACAATGCCCTTGTTTTTTACATAGATTAGAATACTGGCCGTGCCCAAATCCACGCCAATACTCGTACCAAAATCAAAAAATAATCGGTTGAAAAATCCCATATAAATTCCCCTTAGTTGGGCAAACTTACGCCGCTTAACCTATATTATATTCTTTATCCTGCGCTGAATTCCTGCCGGAAATACCTCTTTTGGCACGATTTTCTGTCAGTAACAGGCAGGATTTTCCCCTGCTCCATCACGAATTATTTAATATTCAATTTTATAATATTTATCAATTTTATAATATTTACCAAAGGAGGCTTTTTAATGCCTACTATCAACCCTTATACCATCTCCCCCGCTGATTACCGCAGCGATTTCACCACCCAGGAAAATCAGGGCGTCGTATATGTCACCAGCAACCTGCTGGCCGAAGCGGCCGGCCTGCTGCACGTTTTCACAACCCGCCACGGCGGAGTTAGCCAAGGCCCGCAAGCCAGCCTCAACTTAGACCACAAAAAGGATTCTAACGCCAACGTGCGGGAAAATCATCTGCGCCTGGCCGCTGCTTTGGGCTATGCGCCAGAAGCTATGGTTTCCACCCATCAAATCCACAGCGACGTTATCCGTGAAGCCCAGGCTGCCGACGCAGGCCTACATTTGGAAGGCCCCACGCCATATGAATGTGACGCGCTGGTCACCAATCAGCCCGGCCGGCCGCTGATTGCCTACGCCGCTGATTGTATCCCCATTTTGCTTTACGCCCCAGCAACCGCCAACAACCAAGCGGCCGTGGCGGCAGTGCATGCCGGCTGGCGCGGAACCCAACAGGATATTGCCGCCAAAACGGTGCAACGAATGCAACAGCTTTACGGCATTAACCCAGCCGACTGCCTGGCCGCCATTGGCCCCGGCATTGACCTCTGCTGTTTTTCCACCCACGCCGACGTGCTGCAAGCTATGCAGCAAGCATTTGGCCCGGAAGTGCAGGCGTTTAGTCAACCGGACGCGATGGCGGAAAAAAACGGCGAGACTGGCAAGTTTTTGGTTAATCTGAAAGCCATCAATGCCTGGCGGCTGCAAACGGCCGGACTGCGCCCCGCCAACATCGCTATCAGCCCGGAGTGTACCTGCTGCCTGCCAGAAAAATATTGGTCGCATCGCTTCACCAAAGGCGAACGCGGCGGCCAAGCGGCTGTAATTTCCTTGCTCTCATAATAATTTTTCACAAAAAGCTTGTTTTTTCAGCCGCATTTGCGTATAATATAGAAAGAGAAAAGTTTTGCTGATTTTTTATCGCTCACGAGCGACATTACAGGAGGCTAAGGTTATGAATATGGAAAAAACCACGCAAAAGCAAAAGCTTATTTTTGACGGCTACAAATATCAGCCAGCCTTTGACCCTGAACTGGACGCAATGGATGGCGTAACGGATGAAGAGATGACGCGCCGTTTTCAAATGGCTGTGCGTATGGCAATTTTAACCAAGCGCATTAAAAAGGTGCCGATTGCCTGCTACGATGAGGAAACCAAACAAGCTTATTTGGAATATCCAGACGGACATAGAGAATATGCAAACTATTAGAAATAATTCTAATAGCAAAAAACCTGAGGTGGTAATTTTCGCCGGGCCCAACGGCTCCGGCAAAAGCACCATTTATCAGATTGCTATCACGCGCGGCATTTATATCAATGCCGACATCATCAAGGCCAGCACGCATTGTGACGACCTGACGGCGGCCATGCAAGCTGAAGCCCTGCGGGAAAACGCCCTGGCTCACAAACAGGATTTCACCTTTGAAACAGTGCTTTCCACTGAACGCAATCTCAACCTGTTGCGCAGGGCAAAGGAGCAGGGCTATTTTGTGCGCGGTTATTTCGTATTCACACGCCATCCCAATGTTAACGTTATGCGAGTACACTCCCGAGCTGAGGAGGGCGGCCACGATGTACCCGTGGATAAAATTTTAAAGCGTTACAAGCTTACGATGTCACAACTGCCAGCTTTAATTGAAATTTGTGACATCTGCCATGTTTATGACAACACCCAAAGTCCTTATCGCATTTTCAAAAAGCGCAAGGATGAGATTTTTCTCTTCCCCTCCACGATTTGGCCAGAGGAAAACATTAAAGCGCTGGTCTATTTGAACGATGATGAAGATGAATAATAACTTAAAGCCGTCTGGTCTGCTGACCGGGCGGCTTTTCGTATCATCTGAAAACGCTTGTCATGCAGCGACGGCATTCCCTTGCAGGAACGCCGTCGCCTTTTGTATATATAGCGGAATATATACCCTTAACGTTTGGAGAACTGACTGGCTTTTCTGGCCTTTTTCAAGCCATACTTTCTTCTTTCCTTCATTCTGGGGTCGCGGGTTAAAAAGCCAGCGCCCTTCAAGGCTTTGCGCAGGTTCTCGTCTGCTTCCACCAAGGCTTTGGCAATGCCATGGCGCACCGCGCCGGCCTGGCCGGTGGTGCCGCCGCCTTTAACGGTGGCTACAACATCAAATTTACCCAGGTTTGAGGTCAGCGCCAGGGGCTGCTCCACAATCATCTCCAGGGTCTTTTTGCCAAAATATTCGCTAAGCTCACGCTTGTTTACGGTGATATTGCCGCTGCCAGGAGCCAGCCAAACGCGGGCAATCGCGTTCTTTCTGCGGCCTGTACCATAAAATCTGTTATCAGCCATTATCTATGCACGCTCCTTTCCTAGAAATTCCAAACTTCAGGCTTCTGGGCCTGGTGAATATGCTCTGCACCAGCAAAAACTTTCAGCTTTTTAATCATTTTGCGGCCCAGACGATTCTTCGGGAGCATACCGCGCACAGCGGCCTCCAGGGCACGTTCCGGTTTTTCAGCCATCAGGCGGGAATATGGTGTTTCCTTCAAGCCGCCCGGATAGCCGGAGTGCTTATACATAACCTTTTGATTAATTTTGTTGCCGGTTAAAACCGCCTGGCCGGCATTGATGATGATTACAAAATCACCGGTATCAACATTGGGCGTAAAAATCGGCTTATGCTTGCCTCTCAGCAAACGTGCTGCCTCCGTGGCGACACGGCCCAAAGGCTTATTTGCAGCATCAAGAACGAACCATTTGCGTTCAATCTCCTGCGCCTTTGCCATAAAAGTACGCATTGCGTTATTCCTCCTCAAAAACTTCTGTAATTAAACTTATTTTTAATCGGTTTTAATCCGCCAAGCCGTTAAGTGGGATTCAAACAGCAGGGCAAATTAAATTAATAAACTGACACCAACGGGGCTGCAAGTGTCGCTCCTTAAAATTATAGTCTTTTAAAGGCCGCTTGTCAAGAATTTTTAACCATTTTTCTGAAATTTCTGGCTAAATTTTTTTGGTTTTTTCCGCCGCTTTTTAATAATCAATTCGCCACAGATACAACCCCTTAGCCGGAGCTGCCGGGGCCAAAGGCTGCGGCCAAGGCTCGTTCTCAGCCGGCAAAGGCCCGCCAGCGGCCAACGCTGCCGCCAGCTGTGGCAAAGTCAGCTGCCCACGGCCCAGCTTCACCAAAGCCCCGGTCAGCAAGCGCACCATTTTGTAGATGAACCCATTGCCGGCCACCTGAAAGCAGTAAAGCAGGCCGGCCTCCGCCAAAGCCCGCAGTTGCGCCGGTGCTGCCTGCGGAGTGCACAGGCCAAATTCCGCCCGATACAGCCGCCGCACATAGCTGTTCACCACGGCGCTGCGCCCACAAAAACGGCGAAAATCGTGCTCGCCCACCAGCAAGGCAGCCGCCTGCGACATTTGAGCCAGCTGTGGCAATGCGTAAGGGCAAAACCAGGCGTAGCGGTTATCAAACGCACCGGCGGCCTGTCCCAACACCAGAAAATAACGATACTCCTTGCTATGCGCCGAAAAGCGAGCGTGAAAATCCTCCGCCACCGGCTCCGCCGCCAAAACCCGCACATCTGCCGGCAAGCGATTGTTCAGAGCATAAGCCAAACGCTCCGGCGGCAGGCCCAACTCCGCCTCAAAGCTGGCCGCCTGGGCCATAGCGTGCACCCCGGCGTCGGTGCGGCCCGCGCCCTGCAAGCTCACCGGCAGGTGCAACAACAAGCGCAACTGACGCTCCAGCTCTCCCTGCACACTGCGGTTGTTGGCCCCTGGTAGGTTTTGCCGTTGCCAGCCGACAAAGTCGGTGCCGTCATAGGAAATGGTTAGTTTAATTCGCATTTTTACCTCAATATATAGAAAAAACCGCCACGAACGCCCTTAGTAGCGGTTTTTAACTAAAAACAACTATGAATGGCTAACCGCTTACTTACGGCGCCTTTTTTATTATTATAGCATTTCAGACTGATTTTGTCAATCGGTTTTTTTTCAGGAAAGTATTGACTTTTGCATACCAACAATATATACTTATGGTATACGAAAGTGAGGTGAAAAGATGTCGCCTAGAACAGGCAGACCAACTGACAATCCTAAGCAAACACAAGTGGCTGTTAGGTTTGATAGCGAAACTTTAAAAATTTTAGATGATTATTGTAACTCTAAAAATATTACTCGTGCTGAGGGAGTACGTCAAGCGGTCAAATTGTTAAAAGAACAATAAAAAAGGACACCCACCAAGCCCTAGCAAGCAAAAATGAGTGCCCAACCCCAAAATACGAGGTATAAATATTATAGCATATACCTTTCGTTTTGGCAATTAAATTTTTAGCAGAAAAGCATTGACTTTTTGAGTTCCCCATTCTATAATATATTTGTGGCCCTCAGAAAGTGAGGTGATAAGGTGTCGCCACGAACCGGACGGCCAAAAGTGGAAAATCCGAAAAGAAATGATATTAAAGTCAGAATAGATGATGAAACAGCCAAACAGCTTGATGATTATTGCCAAAAAAAAGGCCTAACAAGAGCTGAAGCCATCAGACACGGTATTCATTTGCTTTTGAGCCAAAAAAAATAACAGTATTGCATCAACCCTAACAAAGTCCAGCAATACTGTTATTACACGAAACCTATATAGGCCGGTAAATCTATTATACCAGCTTCCGTAGGTTATTTCAAGATTTCTGATATAATTTTAGGAGGTTTTTTATGAAATTTAAGCAAACTCTTTATATGGACATCATAAAGCATATTATGCAAACTGAACTATGGGACGAGATTGAAAAAAGCAACCCGATGATTGACGCTTCCTCCAGACGGCTTCACGCTTTGCTGAACAACCTCAGAGGCCAGCTATCTGATGAAATTGTGGAAACTATCTTCAACGACATATTTAATTATGTCACAGCCACTGCCGAATCCGCTGTGCTGTATGGTATCCAGGTGGCCAGCGCCTTAAATGAGATTATCGCCAACCCCGCCGCCTATTCCCAAAATGTACTCCAAAAAAACGCTTAAATCCAGCATTATCAAAGCCGCCCTGCACTGCAAGGCGGCTTTTGTTGGTTTTATTATTTCTTATGCCGCCGCCTTTTGCGATTTTCATTAAGAAAAATCAACCAGTTCAGGCAGGTGAAGATCAGCCCCAACGTCAAAACCCAATTATTATCATAAAAAAAGATTGCAATTACTATAAAAACCGAGGATAACAAAAACAGCCAAAAAGCAAGCGTTCTCCAAGCTCTCATATTTATATTCCTCCATTTCAGCAATTAAAAATGGCTGACGCACAGGCAAACCGCAAAAATTAGCATAACCACCAAAGCCAGCGTATCCATTGCCCGCCAGCGCAATTCGCGCAGGCTAACGCGGCCCTCGCCGCCCACGTAGGCCCTGGCCTCCATCGCAATCGCCAAATCATCCGCCCGCTTCAAAGCGTTGTAAAGCAGCGGCACCACCACCGCAATAATACTATTCAGCCGCCGCCTCAAACTGCCGCTGCGGAAGTCGCCGCCCCGGCTGCGCTGGGCTTTCACAATTTTGTCCGCTTCCTCCAACAGCACCGGAATAAAACGCAAGGCAATCGTCATCATCATTGCAAATTCATGCACCGGCACGCCAAAGCGTCGCAGTGGGCTCAACAGGCTCTCCAACGCGTCCGACAGCTCAATCGGCGTGGTGGTGAATGTCAGCAGGCCGGAAAAGGAAACCAAGGCCACCAAACGCAACAACATTAGGCCGCTGCGCTCCAACCCCTCCACAGTCAACCGGAGCAGGCCGGCTTCCCAAAGCACCTGCTCGCCGGGCGTGAAAAACATATTGATTAGCGAGGTGAACAACAGCAAAATCACCAGCCCGCGCACACTGCGCAAAGCTTTGCTCAGCGGAATCCGGGCTGTTTTCAACATCACAAAACCGGCCAGATAAACAACGGCAAATACGCTAAATTTATTCACCATAAAAATGCCAACCATAAAAGCCAACATGGCTAAAATTTTAGCCCGTGGATCCAGCCGGTGCACAAATGAATCTACCGGATAATAGGAACCAAAGCGAATACCGCCTTTTTTAGCCGCCAATTTGTTCACCTGCCTTTGTTTGCGCCGCCTTAATAGCTTCCGCCGCCTCGGCCAGCGTCAATGCCTCCGTCGGCAGTTGCCAGCCGGCCGCCTGAAAAGCCAACGTCGCCTGCCTGGCTGTAGGCAAGCGCACGCCGCACTGCTCCAGCAGCTCCACCTCATTAAAGGCCTGCCGAATGGGCGCGTCCAACTTTAATCGGCCACGATTTAGCACCAGTAAGCGCTGACAAAAACTGGCCAGCAAATCAATATCATGGCTAATGCAAATAATGGTGCTGTTATTTTCTTTCTGCCAACCCAACAACAGCTGCAAAAATTCCTGCCGCGCCACCGCGTCCAGCCCCACAAAAGGCTCGTCCAGAACCAGCAGAGGCGGCTGCATAATCAACACGCTGGCCAAGGCCACCTTACGCTTTTCCCCACCGGAAAGCTGATAAGGGCTGACCGTCAACAGCTCCGGCGGCAAACCCAACCGTTCCAGCAAACGCTGGGTTGCCTCGCTGATTTCCTCCGGCGTCCAACCTAAATTTTCCGGGCCGTAGGCCAATTCCTGCGCCACAGTTTCCGCAAAAAGCTGGTGCTCAGGATATTGAAAGACCATCCCCACCCGCTGAGCCAGGTCAATAGCTTTAGGCCGCTGCCGCTTTTTAAGCGGAGTCAGGCACAAATCCTCCAGCCAAATATCACCGCTGTCGGCCGCAATCAGGCCGCAAATAAGCTGAGCCAGGGTGCTTTTGCCACTGCCAGTGTGCCCAACCAGCCCCACCAGCTCGCCCCGGCTTATTTCCAAACTGATATTCTCCACCGCCGTAACCTCCAGCGGCCCCTCGCCGCCATAGCGGCAGCAAACATTCTGCAAGCGCAAAGTCATCGCCCCTGCTCCTCTCCCCAATTTTCGCTATCTTTGAACTGTCGCCGTCTTAGATTTCATCGCCTCCACCAGCTGCGGCAAGCTCAAGCAGCCCTCCACACCCAACAGCAGGCCCAGTTGAGTTACAGGCGGCAGTTCAATATGCCAACGGGCCAGCTCCGCCGTGCGGGCAAACAGCTCCATCGGCGGCTGCGGCGGCAGCTGGACGCGTCCCTCAGCCAGCACCACGGCCTGGTCGCAAAATAGCACCTCGCTCATATTGTGCGTAATCATCACAATGGTTAGGCCCTGCTGGTGCAAGCGGCGCAAAACCTCCAACACCTCGGCCACACCAACGGGGTCCAGCATCGAGGTGGCCTCGTCCAACAGCAAGGCTTGCGGCTGCATAGCCAGCGCGCCGGCAATAGCCAAGCGTTGCTTTTGCCCGCCGGATAGGGCCGCAGGGTCAACCTTTTCCCGGCCAGCCAGCCCCACCATTTGTAGGGCCTCGCCAATCCGCCGGCGCATTTCTGGCCGGGGCAGGCCCAGATTTTCCAAACCAAAGGCCACATCCTCCTCCACGCTATTGCCCACAATCTGATTGTCCGGGTTTTGAAAAACAATCCCCACCAACCGGCGCAACTGCTGAATATCGGTGTATTCCTCCAGCGGGCGGCCAGCCACCAAAACACGGCCGGCAGTGGGTTGCAGCAAGCCGTTTAAGTGACGGGCCAGAGTGCTTTTGCCGCTGCCGTTGGCTCCCAAAACAGCCAGCCATTGCCCCTTTGGCACCTGCAAGCTAACGCCGTCTAAGGCACGGCGGCCGTCGGCATATTCATAGACCAAATTTTCCAGTCGGAACATCTTTGCCTCCCCAAATGTAAACCATTTTTCCGTTTTATAGCAGGAAAGTCAGGATTTACCTCGCTGTGGACCGTGAAGTATAATCCTGACTTATCTTCTGCTTGTTGCTTTTTTTGAAGCGCGTCTGCTGACCGTGGCAGCCGGCGGAACTTTATCTTCCTGCCTGGCTGAGCAGTGCGCTAACCAAAACATTTTTTAAGGCTTAAACCAGCTCAATAATAGCCAGCGGGGCGCCATCGCCCTTGCGGGTGCCGGTTTTAATAATGCGAGTGTAACCGCCCTGACGGTCGGCATATTTGGAAGCCAACTCATCAAAAACGCGGCGCACCACATCTTCTTCTTTAATATATGCCAAGGCCTGACGGCGGGCGTGCAAATCGCCGCGTTTGCCCAGGGTAATCATTTTTTCGGTTGTGGAGCGCACCTCTTTGGCCCTGGTCACGGTGGTTTCAATCTGGCCCTCTTTCAGCAGAGAGGTCGTCATGTTCCGCAGCATGGCCCGGCGATGAGCGCTTTTCACACCCAGTTTACGGTATGCCATTTATGCTCCTCCTATTTAGTAAAAATCTTATTCGTCACCGCTTCTGAGCGACAAATCCATCTCGGCCAACTTGTTGATGACCTCCTCCAGAGATTTGCGGCCCAGATTGCGCACCTTCATCATATCCTCCTCGGAGCGTTGAATCAATTCCTGTACAGTGTTGATGCCGGCGCGATGCAGACAGTTGGAAGACCGCACAGACAAATCAAGCTCGTCAATAGCCATTTCCAACAGCTTATCCCGGCCGTCGTCCTCAGCGTCAATCAGGCCGATGGCGTCCGGCACATTATCAGACAGGCAGACAAACAGCTGCAAGTAATCCGTCAAAATGCGCGCGCTGCTGCTGATGGCCTCGTCCGGGGAGATGGTGGCGTCAGTCCAAACATCCAGCGTCAATTTATCAAAATCAGTGTGCTGGCCAACGCGGGTGTTTTCCACCCGGAAGTTCACCTTCACCACGGGGGAGAACAGTGAATCCACCGGGATAACCCCTATCGGCTGGCCTTCCTTTTTGTTTTTGTCAGCGCTCACGTAACCGCGGCCCTTGTTGACGGTGATAGACATAAACAGAGTGCCATCAGTGTCCAGTGTGGCAATATGATGTTCCGGGTTCAAAATCTCCACATCGGAGTTCACCCGAATATCCGCCGCGGTCACCTCGCAGGGGCCGTTGGCTTCGATGTAGATAATCTGCTCTTCTGAGCCGTAAACCCTCACCGAAAGGCCCTTCAGGTTCAAAATAATATCCGCAACGTCCTCCACCACACCGGGGATGGTTGTGAATTCATGCAAAACGCCCTCAATCTGCACCGAGGATACAGCAGCGCCAGGTAAAGAAGACAATAACACTCTCCTCAAAGAATTACCAAGCGTAATCCCGTAACCTTTTTCCAACGGCTCGACAACAAAAGTGCCATGGGAATGGTCGTCTGACATCTCCACACATTGGATTTTCGGTTTTTCAATTCCAAACATTAATATATTGCCCCCTTATTCAAAAGCCACTTTATTCTACACCAGATACTATGCTTAGCGGGAGTAAAATTCAACGATCAGCTGCTCCGCAATCGGCGCGTCAACGTCGGCGCGGGCAGGCAGGGCAACCACCTTGCCAGACATATTAGCTGCGTCCAGCTCCAGCCAAGCCGGAGTGGCTTTGCCCTTCAGGTTCTCAGCCAAAGCCTTAAATTTGGGCGATTGCAGGCTCTTTTCACGCACTGCCACCACGTCGCCCACCTTCAAGGTGGCGGAGGGAATATTCATCTTTTTACCATTCAAGGTGAAATGAGCATGGGAAACCAGCTGTTTAGCCTCACGACGAGTGCTGGCCAAACCAAGGCGATAAACCACGTTGTCCATGCGCTGCTCCAGCAAGGTCAGCAGGTTTTCACCCACATTGCCGGATTTCTTTTCAGCGCGGGCAAAGGTGCGCCGCAGCTGCTTCTCCTGAATACCATAAACAAATCTAACCTTCTGCTTTTCAGTCAGCTGCAAAGCATAGTTGCTCGGCTTGCGTCTGTTCTGCTTGGGTTTTCTTTTTGATTTCTTGTAGATGCCTACAAAGCCCGGCTCGATGCCCAAAGTTCTGGCTCTTTTCAACACCGGCTGCATATTTTTTGCCATAATGCGATTTTTTCCTCCTTTACCAACAAATTATACTCTTCTTCTTTTGGGAGGACGACACCCATTATGCGGAATGGGAGTAACATCCTTAATCATGCTGATTTCCAAACCGGCGCTTTGCAAAGCGCGGATGGCAGCCTCACGGCCGGAGCCAGGGCCTTTAACCAGACATTCAACCTGCTTCAGACCATGCACCATGGCCTCCTTGGCGGCCACATCGGCAGCCTGCTGGGCGGCAAAAGGCGTGCTTTTACGAGAGCCCTTAAAGCCCTGCGCGCCTGCGCTGGACCACGAAATGGCATTGCCGGCCTTATCGGTGATTGTAATAATTGTATTGTTAAAGGTAGATTGAATATGGGCTACACCATACTCAATATTCTTCTTTTCTTTTCTCTTACGAATTTGTCTGCGAGCCAATTAGATAACCCCCTTTCCTTATTTCTTGCGTTTGCCGCTGACAGTACGCTTCGGACCTTTGCGTGTGCGGGCGTTGTTTTTGGTATTCTGACCACGCACCGGCAGGCCGCGGCGATGTCTTTGCCCGCGGTAGCAGCCAATTTCAGTCAATCTCTTGATGTTCAGCGCGATTTCACGACGCAAATCGCCCTCCACCTGTGCGGTTTTGTCCAAAACCTCACGGATGCGGCCAACTTCATCATCAGTCAAATCCTTCACGCGCGTATCGGGATTAACTCCGGCTTCTTTCAACACCTTCTGCGAGGTCGGCAGACCAACGCCGAAGATGTATGTCAGGCCGATTTCAACTCTTTTATCTCTGGGCAAGTCTACACCAGCAATACGAGCCATTCCTACACCTCCAAATTTGTAGTTAAAATTTTATAGCTGATATCTACAACTTCAATGAGCACAAAGCGATTGGCAAGTCCAGTGCAACTGGACGATGCCAGAGCTCAGTGCGAATTGATATATTGACGCTGCAAGCGTCAATATAATCCTTATAAAATCTTTTTCTTAGCCCTGTTTTTGTTTATGCTTAGGGTTGGAGCAGATAACCATCACGGTTCCGCGCCGTTTAATAACCTTGCATTTTTCACAAATGGGCTTAGCCGAAGCACGAACTTTCATTGCTTTTACCTCCTCAATGAACAGCTTTTGGTTCTATTTAAAGCGATACACAATGCGGCCACGCTGCAAATCATAGGGGCTTAAAGCCACCGTAACCTTATCGCCCGGCAAAATACGAATATAATTCATCCTGATTTTCCCGGAAACATGCGCCAAAACAACGTGTCCGTTTTCCAGCTCCACCTTAAACATCGCGTTGGGCAGCGGGTCAATGACCGTACCGCTTACTTCTATTTCATCAACTTTAGACATTCGCCAATGCCTCCTCATCAGGATTTTTGCCTACATTCAATTCATCAGCTTGCTGGCTCAACAGAGCCCGCAGGCAAGCGCGCATATCCTCAGGCCGCAGGTTTCCCGCCTGGGCTTTGGCCGCAAAATCAGCTGAGATAAGCTTGCTCTCCTGCAAATGGCAGGGGTTCTTCTGTTTGGCGTTGGCGGGCAGGCGTTTGTAGCCGTCCACCAACCAAACCTTAACTCCAGCAACTTTCAGCACCAGATAATACTGGCCCTTGTCATGCCCAGCCAGAGAACGCACCAGCTGACCAACCTGCAACTGCTTAATTGGTTTTGCCACAGCTTATCACCTCACAGCACCGTCAAAATTTGCGGCCCCTCAGGGGTAATTGCCACAGTGTTCTCAAAGTGAGCCGAGGGCAGGCCGTCCTTAGTCACCACTGTCCAGCCGTCTTTCAAACGGTAAACATCTTTGGTGCCCATATTAATCATCGGTTCAATCGCTATTGCCATCCCGTTCATCAAACGGATACCACGCCCGGCCGTGCCAAAATTTGGCACCTCCGGCGCTTCATGTAGCTCCCGGCCAATGCCATGGCCCACGTAATCGCGCACCACGCCGTAGCCCTCGTCTTCAGCAATCTGCTGCACCTTGCTGCCAATATCACCCAAACGGCTGCCCGCCACGGCCAGCTCAATGCCAGCCGCCAAGCAAGCCTGGGTGACGTCCAACAAATGCTGCACCGCCGGGTCAATTCGGCCAACGGCAAAGGTGCGAGCGCCGTCGCCGCAAAAGCCGTTCAGCTGAGCGCCAACATCAATACTAACAATGTCGCCCTCCTGCAACACGCGCCGCCCCGGAATGCCATGGATAACCTCCTGATTAACGGAAATGCAAACCGCCGCCGGGAACCCGCCATACCCCTTAAAAAGAGGCCGGGCATGGCGTTTGTTGATTAGCGTTTCCGCCGCCTTGTTAAGCTGGGCAGTTGTCACTCCCGGCCGAATTTTTTCATACATTAATTCAAAAACCTCGGCCACAATACGGCCGGCTTTGCGCATCGCAGCCAGTTCGTCCTGATTTTTAATGGTAATCGTTCCCATCGCGCGCCTCTTTACCAATTCTGGCCCAGGCCCTTGCCAATATCCATCAGCACATTGTTGATGGTTTGGTTGCCATTGATGGAAAGCAGCAGGCCTTTCTGTTCATAGTAAGCAATCAGTGGTTCCGATTGCGCCCGATAAACCTCCAGACGGTTTTTGATGGTTTCCTCTGAATCATCAGCCCGCTGGTAAAGCTCGCCGCCGCATTCATCACAACGGCCGGCCTCCGTGGGCGGATTGTTTTCCAGATGATAAGTTTGCGAGCAGTTGCGGCAAACGCGCCGGCCACAAAGGCGAGCAATCAACAGCTCCTCCGGCACATCAATATTCACAACCTTATCCAACTGCTTGCCCTGTTCAGCCAGAATAGCCTCCAGAGCGTCTGCCTGACCAATAGTGCGCGGCAGACCATCCAAAATAAAGCCCTTGGCGCAGTCATCCTCCGCCAAACGATCCTTAATCATGGCCAAAGTTACCTCGTCCGGCACCAAATCGCCTTTGGAGATATACTGATTGGCCAGCTGGCCCAGCTCCGTGCCAGCTTTAATGTTGGCACGGAAAATATCGCCAGTGGAAATGTGCGGCACGAACAAATTGCGAGCCATAACGTCGGCCTGAGTACCTTTGCCGGCGCCGGGCGGCCCCATTAATACAATATTCATAAGTCCGCCTCCCTATTTCATAAAGCCGGAATACTGACGTTCCATAATCTGGTTATCCAGCTGCTTCATCGTATCCAAAGCCACGCCCACCACAATCAGCAGCGAGGTGCCGCCGAAGTAAATGTCCAAGCCGGAAAGCTTGGTGGCCAAAAACGGCATAATCGCAATAGCCGCCAGGAAGATGGCGCCAGCCAGAGTAATTCTGGTCAGCACGCCGTCCAGATATTCCGAGGTGGGTTTACCCGGACGCAGACCCGGAATAAAACCGCCGTTCTTTTGCAGATTTTCCGCCACCTCACGGCAGTTGAAAGTAACTGCGGTGTAAAAATAGGTGAAGAAGATAATCAGCAGCACATACATAAACATATAGAACCAGGAGCCCTGGCTGAACAAACCGGCGATAAACGCAGCAAAGCCATTGTTGGGGAACGGATTGGCCAAAGCCGCCGGCAACATCAGCAGTGACATTGCAAAAATGATTGGAATAACGCCAGTTTGGTTTACCTTAATCGGAATATGGCTGCCTTGGCCGCCATACATCCGCCGGCCCACCATCCGCTTGGCATACTGCACCGGAATCCGACGCTGCGCCTCCTGGATGAATACTACGCCGGCAATAATCAAAACTGCCAGAATAACGAACAAAATCACGGTAATAATGTTGGTCTGGCCGCCCTGCACAGAGGTTACAATCGTGCGAATGGTGCTGGGCATGCCGGACAAAATACCAATGAAAATAATCAGCGATATGCCGTTGCCAACACCGTGCTCCGTAATCAGTTCACCCAGCCACATCAGGAAGCAGGTGCCGGCCGTTAAGGTAAGGGCAACCACTGCATAACTAAAGAAACCGGGATTTTCCAGTGCAGAGTGGATATAAAACGTCATGCCAATGGATTGCACAAAGGCCAAACCAACAGCGCCGTATCTGGTATATTGCGCCATCTTTTTGCGGCCCTCCTGCCCCTCGCGGGCCAGGTTCTCAAAGTAAGGAATGGCAATCGTCAGCAGGTTCATAATAATTGAAGCGTTAATATACGGCATAATGCCCATGGCACAAACCGTAAAATATTTCAGCGACCCGCCAGAGAACGTGTCCATCAGCGTCCACAAATCGGAGCCGAAAAGCTCGCCCAAGGCGTCCTTGCTGATGCCCGGCACTGGGATGTGGGCCGCCAGGCGGAAAACCACAAACATCAGCAGAGTGAACAAAATCTTTTTGCGCAACTCTGCTATTCTCCAGGCATTTTTCAAAGTAGTCAACAAATTATTTCACCTCAACTTTGCCGCCGGCAGCCACAATCTTATCGGAAGCTGCTTTTGAGCAAGGCAGAGCAACCGTTAGCTGCTTAGTCAATTCTCCGTTCGCCAACACCTTCAAACCATCTTTCTTGTTCTTGACGAGGCCGCTTTGCAGCAGCAGTTCCTCAGTTACCACCGTGCCGTTTTCAAACAGTTCCAAATCAGCCAACGCCACCGGAACAAATTCCTTACGGAAGTGGTTCTTAAAGCCACGTTTTGGCAGCCGGCGATAAATCGGCATCTGGCCGCCTTCAAAGCCAGGACGAACCCCGCCGCCGCTTCTGGCTTTTTGGCCTTTTTGGCCGCGGCCGCTGGTTTTGCCCAAGGTGGAGCCAATGCCCCGGCCCTTACGGACGTGCTTCGGGCGCGAGCCCGCATTCGGGCGCAAATCATTCAGTTGCATTTTAACACCTCCCTAAATCAAGCTTAGGCCTGCTCCACTTTAACAAGATGAGCGATTTTGCGCACCTTGCCCATAATATCGGGAGTATCCTCCTGCATCACGCTGCTCTGCATTTTGCGCAGGCCCAGCGAAACAGCGATTGCTCTTTGCTTCTTGTTATAGCCAATTGGGCTTTTGACAAGTGTAATTTTAATTTTAGCCATTGTCAACCCTCCTAGCCCAAAATCTCTTCCACGGTTTTGCCGCGCAGCCGGGCAACCTGCTCGGCCGTTTTCATGCTCTTCAAGCCCTCCATGGTGGCGCGCACCATGTTGATCGGGTTGTTGGAGCCCAAGGATTTGGTGAGGATATTGGAATATCCAGCCGCCTCCAAAACGGCACGCACCGGGCCGCCGGCAATCACACCAGTACCAGGAGCAGCCGGCTTCAGCAGCACGCGGCCGGAGCCAAACTCGCCCACAACCTCATGCGGCACGGTGGTGTGCAAAATCGGCACATGCACCATATCTTTTTTGGCAGCTTCAACAGCCTTGCGGATTGCTTCCGGCACCTCAGTGGCCTTGCCGATGCCAAAGCCCACATTGCCTTTGCCGTCGCCAACCACCATCAAAGCGGCAAAGCGCTGGCGCCGGCCGCCCTTAACCACCTTGGCCACACGGTTGATGTGCACAACGGTTTCGATCATTTCAGGCGTATTATCTTTAGCTTCAAATCTAGCCATATCTCTTTTCCTCCTCTTAGAATTCCAGGCCGCCTTCTCTGGCGCCTTCGGCCAAAGCAGCAACCCGACCATGATACAGGAGTCCGCCACGGTCAAAAACCACACCTTTAATGCCTTTGGTCAAAGCACGCTCAGCCAGCAGCTTGCCCACGGCTTTGGCAGCTTCAACATTGCCGCCCCAGCTTTCTTTCAGGTCAGCGTCCAAAGTGGAAGCCGCAACCAAAGTGTGACCTTTGGTGTCGTCAATAATCTGTGCGTATATATGCTTCGCACTGCGATAGACGGCCAGTCTGGGATATTCCGGCGTGCCGGAGATATTGCGGCGCACGCGGTAATGCTTTTTCTGGCGTCTTGCCTTGCGGTCTACCTTTTTAAACAAGGTTTTCACTTCCTTTTTAGTTTATCTTTCATTCGCCGTTGATACTCCCGCTCGCCAGCCCAGATATAATCAATCATATAATGTAATTATAACCTATTTGACAGCAGATAATCAAGCGGCTAAAGACTTTTTAACAGTGTGTAGCAGCTTATTTTTTAGCGCCGGTTTTGCCGGCCTTTTTAGCCACATATTCACCCTCGTAACGGATGCCTTTGCCCTTGTAGGGTTCCGGCGGACGCTGGGCGCGGATTTTGGAAGCAAAGCCACCCAAAACCTCTTTGTTGTAACCACTCAGCACAATCTGAGTGGGGCTGGGGCAAGTGATTTCCACACCTTCCGGCGCAGGCATTTCCACAGGGTGGGATTTGCCAACGTTCAAGGAAAGCACATTGTTTTGCACCGCAGCACGATAGCCAACACCAATGATTTGCAGCCTGCGCTCAAACCCGGTGCTAACGCCAGTCACCATATTAGCCAGCAGGGCTCTGGTCAAGCCGTGATAGGAGCGCACCTTGGCGTCGTCGTTGTCACGGGTCACCAAAACCTGGCCGCCCTCCAGCTTAACCTCGATTTCGGGGCGCACATCGTGGCACATTTCGCCCTTGGGTCCTTTCACGGTAACCTTGTGGCCGTCAATGTTCACTTCAACGCCAGCCGGGACAGCAATAGGCAGTTTACCAATTCTGGACATTTTCTAAAACACCTCTTTCTTCCGGTTACCATACATAGCAGAGAACTTCTCCGCCCAGGCCCTCTTTGCGGGCTTTTCTGTCCACCATCAGCCCTTTGGAGGTTGAGATGATGGCAATGCCCAGGCCGCCCATCACACGGGGCAGCTCATCTTTGCCGGCATAAACCCTCAAACCGGGCTTGGAGATTCTCTTCAAGCCATTAATAATTTTTTCACGGCCAGCGCCATATTTCAGATAAACTCTGATAACGCCCTGTTTGCCGTCTTCGATATATTCCACATCATTGATGAAGCCCTCAGCCTTCAAAATTTCCGCCAGGCCCATCTTGGTTTTAGACGCAGGAATTTCCACCTTATCCATCAACACCATATTGGCATTTCTGATTCTTGTCAAAAAATCAGCGATAGGATCAGTAACAACCATTAGGATATACCTCCTTCCTTAAAGCTCCGGTTCTACCAACTGGATTTGGTAACGCCGGGGATCTCGCCTTTGTAAGCCAGCTCACGGAAACAAATACGGCAGATGCCGAATTTACGCATATATGCATGAGGACGGCCGCAAATTTTGCAGCGATTATAGCCTCTCACCTGAAATTTAGGCTTCCGTTGTTGCTTGGCAATCATAGATTTCTTAGCCACAAAATTCCCTCCTAATTATTAGCGTAAGGCATACCCATCTGAGCAAGCAATTCCTTACATTCAGCGTCAGTTTTGGCGCTGGTCACAAAACAAACTTCCAAACCGCGCAGACGGTCAATCTTCTCGTAATCAATCTCCGGGAAAATCAGCTGTTCCTTCAGGCCCAGGGTGTAATTGCCGCGGCCGTCAAAGGCTTTGTCGGAAACGCCCTTAAAGTCGCGCACGCGGGGCAGTGATACCGAAATCAGCTTATCCACAAATTCATACATCCGTTGGCCGCGCAAAGTCACCTTGCAGCCAATCGCCATGCCCTCTCTGATTTTAAAGGATGCGATGGACTTCTTCGCTCTGGTCACAATCGGCTTTTGGCCGGTGATGGTTGCCAGATCGGAAACAGCAGCGTCCAGGGCTTTGGGGTTCTGCACAGCCTCGCCCAGGCCCATATTAATGACGACCTTTTCCAGCTTGGGGATTTCCATCACGTTTTTATAAGCAAACTTTTCCTGGAGAGAAGGTCTGATTTCGCTTTCATAGCGTTCTTTTAATCTGTTAGCCATGTTAAGATCCTCCTTTCTCCACTACTTATCAAATTTTGTGCCGCATTTAACGCAAGCGCGGACTCTTTTGCCGTCCTTGCCCTCCACATGGGAAAGGCGCACGCCTTTTTTGCATTTGGGGCAGTACATCATCACGTTGGAAGCATCAATAAAGCTTTCCTTTTCCTTAATGCCGCCCTGCGGGTCATTTTTGCTGGGCTTGGTGTGGCGCTTAATCATGGCCACCTTATCCACAACCACCTTGCCCTTGGAGGGGCTGGCAGCCAGCACTTTGCCGGTAACCCCGGCGTCTTTGCCAGCAATCACCACCACGGTGTCGCCTTTTTTTACGTGTAACTTATTCGCCATTTTTCCACCTCCCGGCCATTACAGCACTTCGGGAGCGAGGGAAACGATTTTCATAAAATCTTTTTCTCTCAGCTCTCTGGCCACAGGCCCGAAAATACGGGTACCTCTTGGCTGGTTTTGTTCGTTGATAATCACGCCGGTGTTTTCATCAAAACGGATATATGAACCATCCGGGCGTTTAATTGCTTTTTTAGTGCGGACAACCACAGCGCGGACAACATCGCCCTTCTTAACCACGCCGCCGGGTGTTGCCACCTTAACGGAACAGATAATAACATCACCCACCGTGGCATAGCGCCGTTTGGAACCACCCAAAACTTTAATGCACAGCAGTTCCTTCGCACCGGTATTGTCACCGACTTTTAATCTGGTTTCAGCTTGAATCATTTAAAAGCCGCTCCTTTCTTTATTAGTCTGCCTTAGATAACCGGAGCCTTCTCCACAATGGCCTGCAAACGCCATCTTTTGTCCTTAGACAGAGGGCGAGTTTCCACAATTTGAACTCTATCGCCAATGCGGGCTTCGTTATTTTCATCGTGTGCCTTATACTTTTTGCTGGCCAGCATTGTTCTGCCATAAAGAGGATGAGCTACACGAGTTTCAACCTTAACAACAATGGTTTTATCCATCTTATCAGATACCACAACGCCGGTCTGGGATTTGCGGTTCTTTCTTTCAGGCGTGTTCATTTGATGCTCCTCCTTTCCTTAGGCTTGGGCCTGCTTAATTTCTCTTTCACGGATAATAGTTTTCACCCGTGCCATATCTTTTTTCACATCTTTAATGCTGGAGGGGTTTTCCAGCTGTCCGGTGGCCGCGCGGAAGCGCAGATTGAACAGCTCCACCTTCAAATCAGCAACTTTCTTCTGCAATTCATCATTGGACAAATCGCGGATCTCTTTTGCTTTCATTATGCCTCAACCTCCCCTTGGTTTTTAACCACAAACTTGCACTTAACCGGCAGCTTGTGGGCGGCCAGACGCATTGCCTCACGTGCCACTTCCTCTGAAACGCCGGCAATCTCAAACATCACCTTGCCGGGCTTAACCACAGCCACCCAAAATTCAGGTGCGCCCTTACCAGAACCCATACGAGTATCAGCCGGTTTTTTGGTAACGGGCTTATGTGGGAAAATTTTAATCCAAACCTGGCCGCCACGTTTGATATAACGAGTCATAGCAACACGGGCTGCCTCAATCTGACGGCTGGTAATCCAGCTGGCTTCCTGCGATTGCAGGCCGAAATCGCCATAAGCCACAAAATTGCCCTTATGCGCTTCGCCTCTCATACGGCCACGGTGTTGGCGGCGATATTTAACTCTCTTTGGCAATAACATTTATGCGCCCTCCTCCGTACCTTTTCTTCTATTGCGCGGACGGTTTTGTCTGCGATTGTTGCTGGGCTTGCTTTCTTCCTTAGCCTCAGCAGTCGGCAGCGGGCGGCCGCCCAAAATCTCGCCCTTGTAAATCCAAACCTTAATACCAATCTTGCCATAAGTGGTATTGGCTTCGGCGGTTGCATAATCAATATCAGCGCGCAGAGTGTGCAGCGGCACTTTGCCGTCGGAAACCCACTCAGTGCGAGCAATCTCCGCGCCGCCCAAACGGCCGGAGCACATAATTTTAATGCCCTCAGCGCCCATGCGCATGGTGCGGCCCATGGCCTGCTTCATCGCCCGGCGGAACGCAATGCGGCGTTCCAGCTGGTCAGCGATATTTTCAGCCACCAGCTGAGCGTCCATCTCAGGCCTTGCCACTTCCACGATGTTGACAAAAATGTTTTTGTCGGTCATCTTGCGCAGTTCCTGGCGCAAAACTTCCACATCAGCGCCGCCGCGGCCAATTACAATGCCCGGCTTGGCGGTGAAAATGCTAATTTTAATACGATTGGCAGCCCGCTCAATCTCCAAATGCGAGATGCCGGTGTGATATAATTTCTTTTTCAAAAACTGACGGATTTTGTAATCCTCCAGCAGAAAATCAGAATAATGCTTGTCAGCGTACCAACGGGAATCCCAGTTTTTGATAACGCCTACGCGAAGCCCCTTAGGATTAACCTTCTGACCCACTGTTTAAGCCTCCTCTCTTTCCGCAACCACCACAGTAACGTGACTGGTGCGATGTACCATACGGTCTGCACGCCCCTGTGCTCTGGGTTTAATCCGCTTGATAGACGGTCCTTGGTCTATGATTGCGGATTTAACCACCAGATTTTCTCTGTCCAGTTCCAGGTTGTTTTCCGCGTTGGCAGTAGCGGAAAGCAGCACCTTTTGAATAACCTTAGCAGCTTTATTGGGCGTGTAACGGAGAATGGCTTCAGCTTCCTGTATATCCTTCCCCTTAATCAGATTGGCCACCAAACGGGCTTTTCTGGGAGACATACGAACATATTTGGCAATGGCTTTTGCCTCCATTAACAACTACCTCCTCCTGGTAATTCTTACAAATTTCTTATCGCCTGTTTATCTGGCCTTGGAGCCTTTTTCCACCAAAGAACCATGGCCGCGATAACGTCTGGTCAACACAAACTCGCCCAGCTTGTGGCCAACCATATCCTCAGTGATATAAACCGGCACATGCTTTCTGCCGTCGTGCAGGGCAATGGTGTGCCCAACCATCTGCGGAAAGATTGTGGAGCGGCGGCTCCAGCTTTTGATAACCTTCTTATCGCCGCTTTCATTCATGGCTTCAATTTTAGCCAACAGGCGCCCTTCACAATAAGGGCCTTTTTTCAAACTTCTACCCATAAGTCAAACTCCTCCTTCCACAAAACTACTTGGTGCGCCGGCGAATAATCAGCTTGTTCGACTGCTTCTTCTTGTTTCTGGTTCTCACGCCCAAAGCGGGTTTGCCCCAAGGAGTAACCGGATTGCGGCCCACCGGGGAACGGCCCTCGCCACCGCCGTGCGGGTGATCACACGGATTCATAACCACACCACGGTTTGCCGGACGAACGCCCAACCAACGATTGCGGCCAGCCTTACCCAAGTTGATGTTAATTTGGTCGGCATTGCCAACCACGCCAATGGTGGCCTTGCAGCCAATCGGCACCTGGCGCATTTCGCCAGAGGGCAAACGCAAGGTTGCGTATTTATCCAGCTTGGCCATCAGCTGCACAGAAGAGCCAGCCGAGCGGGCAATCTGAGCGCCGCAGCCAGGGCGCATTTCCACATTGTGCACCACAGTACCAACCGGAATGTTGGCCAACGGCAATGCGTTGCCGGCTTTGATGTCGGCATCAGTGCCGGAAATCACAGTATCGCCAACCTTCAAGCCCTGCGGAGCGATGATGTAGCGTTTTTCGCCATCAACATAGTTCAACAAAGCAATGTTAGCCGTGCGGTTCGGGTCATATTCAATGGTGGCCACTTTGGCCGGAATATTATCCTTATCTCTCTTAAAATCAATCAAGCGGTACATTCTTTTATGACCGCCACCCTTATGACGGGTTGTCATACGTCCCTGGTTGTTGCGGCCGCCGGTTTTGGTCAGGGGCTGCAGCAGGGAGCGCTCCGGAGTTGTAGCGGTAATTTCTTCAAAGGTAGATACCGTCATACCACGCCGGCCGGGCGAAGTGGGTTTGTAAACTTTAATACCCATATCTCACAATACCTCCCTTTTTCTTACAGACCGGAGAACATTTCAATACTATCGCCTTCGCGCAGTGTCACCACCGCTTTTTTCACGTCGGCGCGTTTGCCTTCATAACGACCCATCCGCTTAACCTTGCCTTTGGTGATGCGGGTGTTCACGCCCACAACCTTAACCTTAAAGGCTTCCTCCACCGCGTGAGCGATTTCGATTTTGTTGGCGTCCTTGGCAACGATAAAGGTGTATTTGTTCTCTTCAATCATACCAATAGTTTTTTCCGAAATCATCGGCTTGACTAAAACATCAGCGTAATTACGCATTAGTCAGCACCTCCTCCAAACGGGCCACCGCATCTTTGGTGATAATCAGCTGACGATGCTGCAACACGTTATAGGTGTTAACGCCGGAAACATTAACAGCTTCCACGCCAACGATATTGCGGGCGGATTTTACAACATTATCCTGCTCGCCGGCGAAAACCAGCAAAGCGTTGCTTGCATCAAACTTGCCCAGCATATTGATAACATCCTTAGTTTTCGGAGCAGCCAATTCCAGCTTATCCAAAACCACCAGCTGGTTTTCACGCATTTTGGTGGTCAGAGCCGAGGCCAGCGCAATGCGGCGCTGCTTGCGGGGCATCTTAAAGCCGTAGCTGCGAGGCGTGGGTGCAAAAACCACGCCGCCGGTGCGCCAGATGGGGCTGCGGCTGCTACCAGAACGAGCATGGCCGGTGCCCTTTTGACGCCAGGGCTTTTTGCCGCCGCCAGAAACTTCGCTTCTGGTTTTGGCCTTTTGGGTGCCCTGTCTGCGGCTGGCCAGATACAGCACAACCGCCTGGTGCATCAGGCCTGCATTAACTTCACGGTCAAACACAGCGGAGTTCAACTCCAGCGTTTCCACTGCGCTGCCGTCCATATTATAAACTTGAACACTTGTCATCTTTTTGCCCTCCTCTCTTGCCTACTCTTGTGCGGCAGATTTAACGGCGGACTTAACATAAACCAAACCTTTCTTGGGGCCGGGCACAGCGCCCTTCACCAAAAGCAGGTTTCTCTCAACGTCCACACGAACAATTTCCAGATTTTGCACGGTCACGCGATTGCCGCCCATCTGGCCCGGAGAATGCTTGCCCTTAAAGGTACGGGCAGGGCCCTTGGCGCCGGAAGACGCCGGACGACGATGGTTTTTGCTGCCGTGGCTCATCGGCCCCTGATGGAAATGCCATCTTTTAATGGTTCCGGCAAAGCCTTTGCCCTTGGATGTGCCTTCCACATCCACCTTTTCGCCGGCAGCGAATATATCAACTTTCAATTCCTGACCGGTCTGATAAGCCGAAGCGTCAGCCACGCGCATCTCTCTCAAGTAGCGCAGCGGCGTGATACCGCTTTTGGCAAAATGGCCAATCTGCGGCTTGGTGCCTTTTTTCAAAGCACAAAAGCCCAACTGCACAGCCTCATAGCCGTCGTTGGCGGCGGTTTTAATCTGAGATACCACGCAGGGGCCGGCCTCAATGACCGTTACGGGAATCAGTTTTCCATCTTCAGTAAAAATCTGGCTCATTGCCACCTTTTTACCAATCAACATTTTTGGCATTTTAACACCTCCAAAATTAAAAATCCGAGTTACGGCCATGCCAAAGCCGCATTGCTCGAAGCTCAGCTTGAAACGCCTTATTTTGGCCCTTTGCCAAAACCACTAATCCGTGTGTTTCTTTTTTATCCACACTTTTTAGCCTCGTTTTGCTTTCGGCCCATCTTCAAACTAAGCAAAAGCCACTCAAAGCCTCATTTACAGCTTGATGTCAATTTCAATGCCAGCTGGCAAATCCAAATGCATCAAGGAATCGACGGTTTTAGGAGTCGGCTCCAGGATGTCAATCAAGCGCTTGTGCGTGCGCATTTCAAACTGCTCACGAGAGTCCTTGTTGACGTGAGGAGAGCGCAGAATGGTGTACACACTCTTTTCAGTGGGCAGCGGAATCGGCCCCGAAACCCTTGCGCCTGTCCTCTTAGCGGTATCCACAATCTGAACAGCAGACACATCCAACAGCTTGTGGTCATAAGCTTTCAGACGGATACGGATTTTTTGTTGCGACATTTTTTTACCTCCTTTTCGCTCGTATTCTTTACGAACTGGCTCAGCGGGAAAACCCTTAACCGGCAGGCAAAGCCGGCCAAAGCAACCTCTCGCTTCATCGCTTGTTGCCGGCCTGATTTACGCGCAAGCAAGCTTGCAGGCAAACCAAACCGTTTATTATCATAACACAAATTACCACCCTATTGCAAGCCCTTTTAAGAATTTTTTTCAATTTTTTGCAAAAAATTTTATTGGTTTTTCAATCAGTTAATGCTATACTTATTATATAAGGAGTAAGGAGGCAATGAAATGCCAATACGCGAAATTGAGGAACTCAAACAATGTTTTGTAAAACAGATGCTGCCGGTTCAGATTTATCTGTTTGGTTCCTACGCCAATCAAACCTACACCGCCGACAGCGATTTGGATTTTTATATTATTGTTTCCGATGAGGTTTCAGATTTAGCTGCGGAAACAACCAAAGCTTACAAAGCCATTCGGACGGTAAAGAAGCGACCGGTAGACATTATCCTCGCCAACAAAAGCCATTTTGAAACCAAAAAAAATTTGCCGTCAGTGGAAAATGAAGTTTATCAAAAGGGAGTGCTGTTATATGACGCAAGAAATGAAATTATGCCGACGCCTTAACGCCTTATGGAGTGGCAATTCGTTACCCTAACGAATTGTTTTTGACGGAAAAACACGCGCAGGAGGCTATAAAAAATGCCGAGGCAATTTTGGAATGGACAAGCACAATTATACAAACTAACATAGTCTCCTCAGAAAAATAATCTGAGGAGACTATGTTATATTTTTCATTTCAATCATCTTTATGCTTCATAACCGCATATACCACGCTGCCAATCAGCAGAGCCAGGCCAAAACCAAAACATAGCAACCAGAGAACAATCGTCGCAATCACAATTAGCTCCCTCCCAGCTCAATCGTTGTGCCGCTTGGCCACAGAAAACAGCAATCCGCCAACCAATGCCAGCAGCAACAAACCGCCGCCCAGCAGCAGCAAACTGCCAGACAATGAACCGGTCACAAAAATCACTGTAGGCCCATCGGCGCCGCCAACTATACCTGTGTTCACAAAATCACTTCCTTATTATATATGGTAGTTTGGAGCTTCCTTAGTAATCTGCACATCATGCGGATGGCTCTCCAGCAAACCGGCCGCCGTGATTTTCACAAATTGCGCCTTTTCCCGCAAGGCGGGCAAATTTTCCGCCCCGCAGTAGCCCATACCAGCGCGCACGCCGCCCAACATCTGGTAAATAGTATCGGCCACCGTGCCTTTGTAGGGAACGCGGCCCTCAATGCCCTCCGGCACCAGCTTGCTGGCGTTCTCCTGGAAGTAACGGTCTTTGGAGCCCTGCTTCATCGCCGCCAAGGAACCCATACCGCGATACACCTTGAAGCTACGGCCCTGGTAAATTTCCACCTCGCCGGGGCTTTCCTCGGTACCGGCCAACAGGCTGCCCATCATCACACAGCTGCTGCCAGCCGCCAACGCCTTCACAATATCGCCGGAATATTTAATACCACCGTCGCCAATAATCGGCACGTCATATTTTGCGGCCACCTCGGCAGAATCCATAATTGCGGTCAGCTGCGGCACGCCAATGCCGGCAATCACACGCGTGGTACAAATTGAACCGGGGCCAATGCCAACCTTAACGCCGTCCACACCAGCCTTAATCAAAGCCTCCGTGGCCTCGCCAGTGGCCACGTTGCCGGCCACAATATCCACCTGCGGAAAGGCCTCGCGAATTTTGGCCACCTGGCTGATAACACCCAAGGAATGACCATGAGCAGTATCAATAACCAGCGCGTCCACACCAGCCTCAATCAAAGCCTGGGCCCGCTCAAACGTGCCGTTGCCCACGCCAATGGCAGCCGCCACCCGCAGGCGGCCGTTAGCGTCCTTGCAGGAATTGGGATATTTTACCATCTTCTGAATATCCTTAATGGTCACCAAACCTTTAAGGTTGTAATCCTTGTCCACAATCGGCAGCTTTTCAATCCGGTGCTGCTTCAATATATTACGAGCTTCATCAATAGAAGTGCCCGCCGGCGCCGTCACCAGGTTTTCCGTGGTCATAACCTCCTTGATCGGGCGGGTGAAATCCTCCTCAAAGCGCAGATCCCGGTTGGTCAAAATGCCCACCAGCCGGCCCTGCACCGTCACCGGCACACCGGAAATATGGTAACGCGCCATCAATTCCAGCGCGTCTTGAATTGTATTTTCCGGCGAAAGAAAAACCGGATCAATAATAATACCGTGCTCAGAGCGCTTAACGCGGTCAACCTCAGCCGCCTGTGCCTCAATCGGCATATTTTTGTGAATAACGCCAATGCCGCCCTCCCTGGCAATCGCAATCGCCATCCGAGATTCCGTAACCGTGTCCATACCAGCGCTGACAACCGGCACATTCAGACAAATGTTGCGTGAAAAACGCGTGCTTATATCAACCTCATGTGGCAGCACGCCCGATTCCGCAGGCACCAACAAAACATCATCAAAAGTAAGGCCCTCTTTAACAATTTTTGCAGACAATAGCCGCACCTCCCTCAAAATTTCCCAAACCTTTCTGCTTGCACGATAACTTAAAAACTAACTTAATTTTATGTTGATTATATTTTACCCTAAAATCCTTTTTTTGTCCAGTCCTTTAGATTTTTTTTTGCTTTATTTACAAAAATATCAGTCTCAAAAAGCAAAAACAGCAATATTATTTTGGCTCAAGCAAAAAATTAGACCGTTCAACCTGGCTATAAAATCCGGCCGAGCCGCATATACTACTGCTGATTACTGTTGACAGCTAAATTTTTTAAAGGAGGCCGAACCCTGTGGAAAATGAAAAAGTTTACCAGCTGGAGCTTCTGCCCTGCTTTGGCGACGAGCGCCGCCCCAGCCCCACCGAACAGCTTTTGCAGCAGCGAGTGGAGGCGCTGGAGGAAAGGCTGGAGCAGATGAAGCTATCCCGCCGGGTGCTACTGCGCCTGCTGGACCGAGCCGAAAGCAACCGCCAGGTGGAAGTTGGCAACTTGCGGCTGGAAAATCAACGACTAAAAAAACAAAATCAGGCTCTGGCAAACAACCTTTGGGCCAAAAATAGCCAAATCGTGCGTCTGAAAATGGGCGCGCCGGATTAAACGCCAAAAAATATTTGCTTCATTTAAGCCGGAACCAACGCTGCATCAACTTCTGCATTTCCTCGCCGTTCATCGTGTAAGCGCCCAAGCCCTCGGTGTGGCAATCAGAGCCGCCAGTCACCGCCAGCCCCAGCCGCGCCGCCATTTGCAGATAACGCGGTTGTAGCTCCACCGGCTGGTCTGGGTGCCGACACTCCAACCCGTCCAGCCCAAAGGGAGCCAGCTGAGCCGGTAGCTCATCATTGTTATATTGCGCCGGGTGCGCCAGCACCGCCAGCCCGCCTGCGCCGTGCAGCAACTGCACCGCCTCCGGCACCGTCAAATGCAGACGCGGCACGTAGCCCGGTTTGCCAACATCCAGCCATTTGGCAAACGCCTCGCGTTTATCCTGCACATAACCAGCTTCAACCAGCTTGCGAGCAATCATCCCCCGGCCGACAGAGCCGGTTTCCGCGTAATCATTCAAAATAGCCGTATCCAGAGGCATACCCAACTCCGCCAGCCTGGTCAACATCTTCTGGCCACGCTGCCGCCGGTGCTCCTGCAACTGCCGCAGTTTAGCGTTTAAAACCTGATTTTCCGGGTCAAAAAAATAACCCAGCACATGCACCTCCGGCGCATTCTCCTCTGGCCCAAGGCTGCAATTCAACTCCACCCCAAACACCAGAGACACGCTGCTCTCCTTAATCGCCGCTTTGGCCTCAGTCAGACCGTCCAACGTGTCGTGGTCAGTGATAGCCAGACCGGTCAGGCCCAAATCCTCTGCCTGCCGCACAATCTCCGTTGGGCTGAAAACACCGTCTGAGGCTGTTGTGTGTACATGCATATCAAAACGCATTTTACGTAAATCTTCCTTATTATAGTGTAAACGCAACATCAAAGCCGCCTCCTCATCATTTCAGAACAAAATTCGCCAACCAGAACAGTAAAATCAAGTGAGCCGGATAAAATACATAAAAGAACCATTTCAGCCCCGGCCCCCGCTGCTGATTATAGGCCAACATAAAAGGCAGGGCCAAGACCATCCAGAACTGCACCGCCTCCCCAAAATGCAGGATTTCCTCGCTGAACTGGTACAAGCAGAACAGCAGATACACCGCCGCCAGCTGCCGGGGGCGTTCTCGCAAAAAATACATCGCTACGCCCAGGGCCACAAACTCAAAACCAAACTCACAAAGGGCCAAATTGGGGACAAGACCTGTCAGCAAATCGCCGCTGATATGGCGCAACGGCGGCAGAAAAACCGGCAGTTGAAAATAAAGCAACTGACTGAGGGCTAGCCCGCCCAGCCAGAGCGCACCGCGTTTAGGGTTTTCCTGCCACGCCTCAATCGTGCTGATTAGCAGACAAGTTAAAAGCATTGGTACAAAGATATTATGATTGCCAAAGCCCTCCTCCGTGGGCCAACGGCTTTCCAGCCACCAGCGCAGGGCCGCCATAAACAGGCTCATCAGATACAGGCGCAACAGAAAACGCCAGCGGCTGTGGGTGTAATGATAACTCCAAACCAAACAGAACAGAAACAGCGGGAAAGCGATGCGCCCCAGCCAGCGGAACCATTCCGGCGCGGCCGGAAAGTAAGCGCCAATGTGGTCTATCAGCATAAACAGTAAAGCCAGCAGCTTCAAATCAAAGCTGCGCAAAGAAACTTTGGGCATTGTAACCTCCTCCTATCACTTTTGTTATCCATAAAACGCCGCCTTATCTGCGCGGCCAGAAGCTGGTAACAAAGCAAAAAATAGCCAGCAAAACCATAAAACCTACTATAAACTCGGCCCAGGCATAATCATCGCCGTCCCGGCGCAAGCCGCCCACCACGGCAAACTGCCAAAGCCCGGCAAACATCAGCCAGCCCAGGCCTTTAACCCGCCAGCTGGCTGATGTTTGTTGTTGCGGATTTTGCAACCGACCGGAACGTTCGCTAAACAGCAACCGCCAAATCAGGCAGAGCAGCAACACTCCGATTTTATACAGCACCAAAAACAGCCCGTAAACCAACCATTTCACCGCTTGCCCGCTCAAACTCGCAAACAGTTGAGCGCCGTGCAGAAAATAATCCGTGCTCAGCACCAACAGGCAAAGAGCCGCAAACAGTTCCGCCCCAGTGGCCGCCCAAAACAGCCCAGCCGAAAAATCCGCCCCTTGGCGTACCTGCTCCAACCGCTTGTAAAGCAAAGTTAGCAAACCAAACACCAGCACAACAGCCATTGTTAGTTGAAAAAACCGAGGTTGAAACAAAAACTGTTTAAGCTCCGCCGCCCAGGGAAAACCGGCCCCCAAAAAGCTGCCGAAAAACAGCGGCTGCACAATGGCAACTGTTAAAATAAAAATGCCCGGCGTCAGGCAAAGCAGGAAACGGTCAAAACCGTTTTCCCGCCGCACAGCCTGCGCCAGGCTAAACAAGGGCGGCAAGCCGCCCAGCATTTGCAGGCAAACCAAAGGTACGCCCCAAACAGTCAGCGTTGGTATTGTTTTGGCCAGATATTGCAACCAAAGCTCCTGCAAAATCATTCCTCATCTTCCTCCTCCGGCAGCTCCGCCACCCGATTGGCGTTTAAGCTGACAAACCAGTAAACCCCAAGCAGCGCCCACAACCAGTTGGCATTGCACAAAGCATACAAACGGTTATACACAGTTTGATTAAATGGCAAAATGCCAAATTGGGCCTGGGAGGACAAGGTAATCCCAACCATATACAAAACACCCAAAAACAGCAGGCCGGTTACAAGGCTCATAATCCAGCGCAGCACGCGCCGGCGGCCCTTATTGTTAATATCAATCTGCCCCCGCAGCAGATAAAACAAGCCAAACATCAACGCATAGCCGGTGCAAAAGCCCAGCGGCGGCCGAACGGCATAAACATCAACATATTGCCAAAAAAGTTCAAAATGGTTCTGCCATTCCTGCCACTTGCTGCCCATATACAAATGCACCGCCAACAGCAGCAAAAACAAAACTGCCGCCAACAAATTCACAACCTTAGCCGTTTTTTTTTACCCACAATCATTCCTCCTCCGGCAGCTCCGCCACCCGATTAGTGTTCAAACGCACAAACCAGTACACCCCAAGCAAAGCCCAAACCCAGCCGGTTTGGCAAAGCTCCAACAAAAATGAATAAACCCCTGGCGAAAAAGAAAATATATGAATTTGGCAAATATAACTCAAAACGCCCACAATCATCAACAAAACTACAAACAACATCAAAACAGTAATCAACAGCATTATCCCACGTAGCCAATGCCGCCCTCCAGACTCCACTAAATCAATTCTGGCTTGCAGCAGATAAAACAGCCCAAACATAAAAGCATAGCCTGTGCAAAATCCCAGAGCCGGCTGAATAACAAAAACATCGCCAACTGTCAGCATTGAACCGTATCCACCCCATTTGCCAATGGCCAAATGCACCACCAGCAACAGCAGAAACAAAACCGCCGCCACAATGTTCACAAGCTTAACCGTTTTAGTTTTTCCCATTTTCAAACCTCCTCAAATCACTTTCACTTTTAATCATACACCCTATGCCGACAGATGTCAAGCCGTTACTCATTCTGACAGCATTTTTTGACGATTTTTTTCCAATAAAGATGGGAATTTTTAACCATAACCTATTGCCAAAAACAAGAAATTGTGCTATAATCTACTAATAATAATTCTCATTAAATTAGGAGGTCAATTTTATGACAGAGTTGAAAGGCACCAAAACCGAACAAAACCTGATGACCGCTTTTGCTGGAGAATCTCAGGCCCACACCAAATATCAATACTACGCTTCCCAGGCCAAAAAGGATGGCTATGTGCAGATTGCCCGCATTTTTGAGGAAACCGCAGCTAATGAAAAGGAACACGCCAAAATTTGGTTCAAGCTGTTGCATGACGGCGCTGTGCCGAAAACTGAGCAAAACCTGAAAGACGCCGCTGAGGGCGAAAACTTTGAGTGGACAAGCATGTACGCTGATTTTGCCAAAACCGCCCGCGAGGAGGGGCTGGATAAAATTGCCGCCCTGTTTGATGGCGTTGCCAAAGTGGAAAAAGAGCACGAGCTGCGTTATCGCAAACTGCTGACTAATATTGAGCAAGGCCTGGTGTTTGCCCGTCAGGGTGAAACCGTTTGGATTTGCTTAAACTGCGGCCACATCCACGTTGGCCCGCAGGCTCCGGCACTTTGCCCCGTTTGCAGCCATCCCCAGGCTTACTTTGAAATTAAACCGGAAAACTTCTAAACTAACTATATCAACAATCAAGGCGGCGTTTCAGACCATTGGAATCAGAAACGCCGCCTTATTATTTAGATGAATTTTTCCGGGTTCATAAACGGAATAACCAGCTCCACCGGCAGACCCTCTGCGTCAACTCCCCAGTACGCGGAATATACGCCGTCGCCCAGTCCACTGCTAAACATTACCAGACGCGCACCGCTCTCCGGCAACTGCCAACAGATGAAATCGCCACCCTCCCGCTGGATTGCCGGTTGTTCAGCATAACTTTTCGCAAAAAGTGCAGCAAAATAATCATCGTAAATATTTTTATTTGGGTTTTGCTGCCGCCATTTCGTTTCAAATTTGGCATATTCCGCAGAAATTGCCGCGTCAGCAAAG
Organism: Peptococcaceae bacterium; assembly: GCA_022797295.1. Taxonomy (GTDB): domain Bacteria; phylum Bacillota; class Dehalobacteriia; order UBA4068; family UBA4997; genus Avidehalobacter. The sequence goes on along the minus strand of JAAWKH010000017.1, from coordinate 2,148 downwards.
CAAGCCAGACCAGCGTCCACACCAAAAAAGCTGAATACGCCCGGCTTACCCAAATCATCAGGCTGATAACCAAGCGGCATTGCAATCTCATAACGCGCCGCCGGCCGCTCCGCCAAAATCAACCGCGCTGCCGCATAGCGCAGCCCGGCGTAGCGCGTCCGCAAAAGCGCCGCCTGCACCGGATAACTGCCCCGCGCAATCTGCTGCTCTAAAGTCGTTTCGTATTTGCTGCCCAAATAACACAAAGGGTCGGCCAAAACCACCCGGCCAGTGGGAAAATCCGCCACTCCCAGCGTCGCCGTCTGCAAATACTCACTTGGCTGAAACAAATCCTGAAAAAATTCCAACGGATAGCTCTCCTGATTTAAAAAGCGCAAATTCTGCTCAAAAGCCAACTGCATTGGGTGCTTCTGCTGTTCACTCATCATCACGCCTCCTGCCTATACCAAACTGCCACGCTGCAAATCCGTCACATCTGTGCCCAAACGAGCGTAAAGCTCCCGTACCCGCAACTGCCCCTGCATAATCGCCTGTAATTCCGCGTCCGTCGCCCCCACCAACTCCACAAAAATCAGCTTGCCAAAGGGAGTTTGCAGGCCTTCCAGCTTTGGCTCCGGCACTGTAATAAACCCCGTCAGCTGCGATTGCTCCTCACTGTCAAAACCGTGTTGTTGGCCAGTATATATGTACTCAAAAGGTAGGAAAATCTCGCCTTCCTCAAATGTCAACCGAGCCAAATCCTGCATAATACTAATAACCGTCTTAATTTCCTGCTGCTCATCATTGCAGCCCGCTTTCAACAGCTTAAATGTAAACTCCAGGCCATAACCGCTAACCTCCTGGTTTTCCGATTGCTTTTCAAAGAACTCAGACAGACCAAACCCGACAATATGCCAAAAATCGCCGCCGTCGTAAACCCGAAAGCTATCTAGCGGGTCCGGCCCGCCCAGCTGCCAGCCAATTAGCGTGCCAAACTGCTGTGTGTTCTCTAAGCTGCCCGCATAAATTTCATTAAAAGCATCTCGAATTGCCTCCCAGCCATTTTGCGCCATTCTTATCACTCCTACCTATCATTTTATAACCACAAAATTATCAAAAGCATTCAATACAAATCAGCTAACTGGCTATATTCATAATCCGGCTGCCGCGTCAGCAAAATATCCGCCGGCGGCACGCCGCGCTTAAATAACAAAATATTGTAAATATGCAGCTGATAGTACCAATGCCCAGTGTCGCAATCTGCACAGCGTTCATTCCAGATAATCCGGCCATATTGACCCGGCTCCAGCAGAAATGCCTCCTCGTTTAGGCAATCTCGGCCATGCCACAGCGATTGCTGATTATGATAATCCCGATTACGACCTCGCCGGCGCGGGCTGCCACTGCGCCGCTCGTCATAGGCAAAATTCACCGCCAAATTTTCCCCACAATATTCAAACGCCAGATTAGCCAAATTCAACTCGTCGGCATTCCGGTAGGTTTGCTTCTCATACTTCCGCGCTTGCCAAAGCCGTTGGGCAACCCGCTGTTCAATCTCCGCCTCTGTCAGACCCAACTTCCGCAAAACTACAGGCAATGTCCGCCTGGTTTCCTCAAGCGAATCAATAAATTTTTCTTCACATTGAATAAAACGCAAATTATGCAGCAGCACATTATGCCGCAACTCCGGCTCCGGCAACGGATAAGCCAACGGGAAGCGGGCGCGGGCCTGCGCCCCAGCCGCCCCGCGCTCTGTTTTATGCCAAACTAAAGTTATATTCTGAACCAATAGCACCGTAATCCTCCAAGCAAAATCATTTAACCGATCGCCCTTATTGCCTGCAAAAGAGTTTTCGGCCGGTCCCTCTCCAGGTGCTCCAAAATCAGCACATACCTTTTTAATAATATTAACATAAAAATACGGATTTTGCAACAAATCCACAAAGCAATAATCTAATAATCAAATTTTTATATAAAAAAAGCCCTGCGTAAGTAGCAGGGAAATAGAATTATATAGTCAGCTTCGCTTCGTATGTATATGCCCTCACTTCGCGTATGCTCATTAGGGCAAAAAAAAATTCTGGCGACGTCCTACTCTCCCAGGGAAAACCCAAGTACCATCGGCGCTAAGGAGCTTAACTACTGTGTTCGGAATGGGAACAGGTGGGA
>JAAWKH010000044.1 GCA_022797295.1 Peptococcaceae bacterium | reverse complement strand
TATTGCAACAAATTGCACTGTGGTATTTGTTCATAAGCGGTTCAATCTTCGCCTACGGCTTGATTTCACCGATATTCACATTATACCACAGAAACAAGGCAAATTTCCTCTCAATATTTGCACCAAAAAGAGAGTTGTAACAAAAGCATTAACTTGTTTTTATTACAGGGCAACAGCATTTAAGAATCGCCCAGAAGAATAGAAAGAAAAGTGTCAGTATCTAAGGCTGCTCTGAAACGCCTATTTTGCAAACTAGACTTTTTTAGTTTAGGATTTTGACAATTCTTGCATAGAGATAAAGCTACCTTACGCAATACATTCAGGTTAAGCGGCACTAAATCTCGAGAGTTACCTTTTTTTGTTCTTGACTTCTTATAAGCTGCTCAATATATCCACTCCCCTCTGTGTTGAAAAATAGATAGGTTCGCCCGCAACCGCTATGATTCAGCTATCAATAAATTCAAGCTCAAGAAAAACGGCGTGCGTCTGGCCTATGCTAAAGAATCCATTCCCGACGGCCCGGAGGGGATTATTCTGGAATCTGTTATGGAGGGCTATGCGGAATATTACAGCGAAAATTTAAGCCAAAACGTAAAGCGCGGCTTTTACGACAGCGCCCTGGAGCTGAAAACCCTGGGCCAGCGGGTTTTGGGTTTGCGTAAAAGTCCTGATGACCATTTTGAAATTAACCCCGCCACAGCCCCTCTGGTGCGCCGGATTTTTGAAGAATATGCCACCGGCACCCCGGCCAAAACCATATTCACCCAATTAAATGATGAGGGTTATCACACCAGCACAGGCGGCAGCTTCAACAAAAACAGTATACGTCGCATTGTACAAAATGAAAAATACATAGGCATATATGAATATAAGGATATAAGAGTGGAAAATGCCATTACGGCTATAAGTAGATACGTATTTATTTGACCACTGCGGCCAACCGATGGTTGGTGATAGCGGCACCAGCAAAAACGGCAACACCTATTACTATTATACATGCAAAGGTCACCGGGCCCATAAATGCAGCAAAATGCGCGTCCAACAGGACTGGATTGAACAGTTGGATGTTCAGCTTACCAAGGACAATCAGCTAGCCGTCTTTCACGATTATGACCTAAGTATGCGTACTAATGGCACTGGTGCTTTTAGCGATTGGAATATGGCCGACTTAAAGAAACTGGATATTGGCTATGGCTATACAGCCGATAATGGACAGACCTACCCATTTCGCGGCCAAGGAGTTGGCTTAATGCCAGAATTAGGCGAGGTTTTAGCCGCTTTTCCGAACCGGGAATTGCTAATCCATATTAACCACGGCGATGTGCAAACTGGTCAAGTTTTATGGAGTTATTTAGAAAACATGTCGCCAGAGAGATTAAATCAGATAACCGTTTATGGTGATGAAAATGCCTTAAAATATCTACGTGAACAAAATTCTGACATACGTGTCTTATCAATAGAAAGACTAAAACAAGCTTTATTAAAATATGAATTATGGGGCTGGACAGGCTATATTCCTGAGGAAATAAAAAATATGGAATTGCATATTCCCTTAAAATATGCTAAACTTTTATGGGGTTGGCCACATAAATTCGTTGCCAGAATGAACTCCGTTAACACTAGAGTGGTTATTGTACAAGGAAACGGCAAATGGTCTGAGGGATTTGATACAGTTGAATCCTTGCAGGAAATACCCAAAGGCTATGCCGGGTACATCTGGACTAACCGAATAGACAAAGTTAAACAACCCTAAAACTAGCATTATACTGCCACTTTTGCACTTTAAAACTGGCTTAAATAATTGTTATCAATTCTTATAAACAAGGAGACTCCAATGCAAACAACCGAATTTGGTAGATTAACAGAAATAAACGTGCGGGATTTGTGGCCACACGAACAATATGACTTCTCCAACTGGCTGAAAGCCTCGCGCATCCTTTATTCCATACCAGGACTTAATTTCGACAACCACAGCAATTACCAACAGCTGATGAATAAAATTATTGACAAAGTTATGCAGATGAAAAAAGTTTTCAGCAAATATATTTAATATTTATTCATAATAAAAGCGGCGCTCCAAATTCCCTATGGTCAGAAACGCCGCTTTTATTTTTTTCTAACTGCCCAACCTTATATTAGGCCCCCAACCTGGCCTTATACTCCTCGCCCCAGCCAGCCATAGCCTCCAAAATTGGCCGCAGGCTTTGGCCCAGCGCCGTTAGCGTATACTCCACCCGCGGTGGCACCTCCGCATAAACCTTGCGCTCCAGCAGGCCTTTTTCCTCCATATCTCGCAGTTGAGCCGTCAACACCTTTTGAGAAACGCTGCCGATTGAACGCTTCAATTCGCCAAATCGTTTAGTGCCCGGCAACAAATCACGCAAAATCAACACTTTCCATTTATCGCCAATCAACATTAACGTAGTTTCCACCGGGCAGCCTGGCAACTCCCTTTTGCCTGTTTGTTCAGCCATCATCTCACCCCGCCATTAGTTTCTTTTAGATACTTACATTCTTATTGTAACATACAGCTCGCCGGGCTGTCAACAGTTTCCTACAAGTAACTAGGCCACAATAAAGTGCGTACTTTACAGAAAGCGCAACCGTTTGTATAATACAATCAAAAGCTGCGCAATGAATGTGAGCTTAAACAATCACAACCCAAGGAGAGATGACAAATGAACAAAAACACTTGCACAAACATCAAGCTAAACAAAGGCGAAATGAATATTTACGATTTTGGCAACATCAAGCTGCACGCCTACAAAACCAATGATTTTATTGATGATGAAGTTTTCATTCTGGAAAAGAACGGTAAAGCGGTGCTGATTGAATCGCCCTGCTTTTTTGACAACAATCTGGAATTGACCGATTACCTGAAAGATGTGGAGGTGGAGGGCCTGCTGATTGCCTACCACGGGGCCGGCGGCAGCTTTCTGCCGGACGCGCCCAAATACGCCACACCAAATGCCAAGCAATATACCGAACAAGGCGGCGGCAAAGCTTTAATCGACAACTTCAGCAACATTTTTGGCCAGGCGTTTGACAGCTCTGTGCATAAAATCGATAATCTTATCAGCAAAGGCCCTTTGAACATCGGCGGTATTGATTTAGTTATCAAAACCACAGCGGATGCTTTTGATGTAGAAATCCCAGAAATCAATGCCGTTTACACCCATATGCTGGGGCACGATTGCCACTCCATTGTGGCCGGCACGGCCCACGCCGACGCGTTGATTGCCGAGCTGCGCGACTATATTGCCAAGGGCTACAGCTTGATTTTAACCTCCCATTACACACCGGAGGATTTGAAAGACGCGGAAATCAAAATCGCCTACCTGGAAAATCTGAAAAAACTAGCCGCCGCTAGCGCCAACGCGGAAAGCTTTAAGGCGGAAATGCAAAAGCAATACCCCGCTTACAGCGGCCAAAATTATCTGGATATGACGGCCGGTTTCTTCTTTAACAATTAAAACCCTTAAAAGTATTTTATAAAATAGTCGCTCTTGCAATTTGCCACTCAATAGTCTATACTATATAAATAGTTACTAGCAAACGACAGGGAGGCATTCTTTATGGCAATTTTGGTGTTGGGCGGGGCCGGCTACATCGGCTCCCACACAGTTTTGGCCTTGTTGCAGGCCGGCCACAAGGTTGTTGCGGCTGACAATCTAACAACCGGTTATCGGGCTGCCCTGCCGCCGCAGGTGCCATTTTACCAGCTGGATGTGCGCAACCGTGCCGCCCTGGATAAACTTTTTGACGTGGAGCAGATTGAGGGCGTCATCCATTTTGCCGCCCTCTCCCTGGTGGGCGAATCTATGCAGCAACCGCTTAGCTATTACGATAATAATCTACACGGAACAATGGTGTTGTTGCAAGCTATGCAAGCGCATAATATCCACAACATTGTTTTTTCCTCCTCTGCGGCGGTGTATGGCGAGCCGGAGAATGTGCCGATTTTGGAAACCGATAGCGCCAACCCCACCAACTGCTATGGTGAAACCAAGCTGGCGATAGAAAAGCTGCTGTTCTGGACCAGCCAGGCCAGCAATCTTCGCTACGTGGCTCTGCGCTATTTCAACGCCTGCGGAGCGCAGCCCGGCGGCCAAATTGGCGAAGCGCACCAGCCGGAAACCCATTTGATACCTCTAATTTTGCAGGTTCCGCTGGGTCAACGCCAAAAATTAGCCATTTACGGCGATGATTATCCCACGCCGGACGGCACCTGTATCCGGGATTACGTCCACGTTTGCGATTTAGCACAGGCGCACATTCTGGCTCTGAATTATCTAATGCAAGGCAAGCAAAGCGATGTTTTCAATCTAGGCAGCGGCCAAGGCTTCAGCGTGCAACAGGTTCTGGACTGTGCCCGTCAAGTCACCGGCCACCCTATCCCGGCGGAAATCGCCCCGCGCCGCCCTGGCGACCCGGCCCGCCTAGTGGCCTCGTCCGCCAAAGCTATTCAGCAGTTAGGCTGGCAGCCACAGTTCAGCCAACTGGCCGACATCATTGAAACCGCCTGGCAATGGCACTGCAGCCACCCCAACGGCTACGCGGAACATTCCTAATATTAATATGGAGGTAAAAATGCAAATAGAAAAGCTAAAAATTAACGAAATCCCCGCCCTGCTTTGGAATAAGCCCAGCGATAAATTAATTGTGGCCGTTCACGGCAGCCATTCCTCTAAAATCGACGACTGCATTTGGATTTTGGCAGAAGAAGCCGACAAACAGGACTATCAGGTGCTCAGCTTTGATTTACCCTGCCACGGCGAGCGCGTCTATGAACCGGAGCCGGGCCGGGTGGAGCCATATCTGGCCAACCTGGCGGAGATTATGAAATTTGCCCGCAAACATGCTCCAAACATTTCCCTGTTCGCTTGCAGTATGGGAGCTTATTTCAGCTTGCTGGCCTATGCGGAAGAAAAATTAGACAAATGCTTGTTTTTATCCCCAGTTGTCAATATGCTGCAAGTTATCCAGTTTATTATGCTGCAAATTGGCGCAACGCCGGAACAGCTGCAACAAGAAAAGACAATCCCCAACCAGTTTGAAACCCTTTACTGGGATTATTACTGCTACGTTTTGGAGCACCCAATTCAAAATTGGCCGCAGCCAACCGCAATCCTGCGCGGCGAACACGACACGCTTTGCAGCCCCTTGAGCGTGGCCGTTTTCGCCCAACGCTTTGGCTGCCGATTGCTGGAGCAGGCCGGTGGCGAGCATTGGTTCCACACGCCGGAGCAGCTGGATTTTTATCGCCAATGGCTGCAAAAAGAACTGGCTAGCTAATTATTGCTAAGTGTTCACAATCAACTAGCCGCTACCCTAAATGGCGCGGCTAGTTGAAATGGTTCTCACTAAGCTCTGTCTGCGTCCACTAAAGTGGACTTGCCAATCGCTAAGTGT
>JAAWKH010000043.1 GCA_022797295.1 Peptococcaceae bacterium | reverse complement strand
ACACTTAGCGATTGGCAAGTCCACTTTAGTGGACGTAGACAGAGCTTAGTGTGAACCATTTCAACCAGCTGCGCCCTTTAGGGCTGGCGGCTGGTTGATGTGTAAGTTGTTTAGTTGTTTGGCAGATTGTAAAAATCATCCAGACTGGCGTTTTCAAGTAGTGTTAATTGTTCCAAGCCCACACTGTTTTGGGCCAAATCCTGCCGGATATATTCTGCCGCCACCTCCAGCGGCTCAAGCAGCCAGGGCTGGTGTCCTTCGTCGCATTGGGCCTGCAAATCGGCGTAATATTCCCGCGCGCTGACATCTGCCTCCGGGTAAACATAATATAAATTGCCATTTCCTTGCAGCCAACGCTCCACACACCAAATGCCGTCTGCACCCTGCCGGGCCGGTTGGGAGAGCAGCATCTGATACGTATCTCCGTCCGATAATGGGAATTGGACCACGGCGTGCGGGCCGGGATAAGTTTCCGGCGGCAGCAGTTCTTGCCGCTCCAAAAGCTGCCTGGTGTTGCTTTCCAACGCCGGCAGCGAGTTGGTGGGTTGCAGCAGATCCAGCTGGCCCAAAAGCTGGGGACCGTTCTTAGCCTGCAAAATCACCAGCAAATGCCGCCCCAAATCGTCGCTTTCGATAATCCAACCTTCATCTTCCAAGTAATCGATCAAGTTTACCTGGTTAATATCCGCCGGTTTCAAGCGATATTCTAAAGCCCAAATTTGCACCAGCGTACCCTCCAGCAAATCATCAAACTGAACAAGCTGCTCCAAACGGCTTATATCTCTGTCATCAATCGCAAATTGCAGTTCGTCAATGCGCTGTTTAATAAAATTTTCCGACAATTCTTCCACGGTGAACGACTGTTTATTTGGATTACCCCAAAGCAGGAAAAGCAGCGTTGCCACCAGCAGCAGGCAGACTAAAATAATCCACAGGGCTGGCTTGCGATAACTCAGGGCGTTTTTGATACGACTTTTCACGTCGCCCTCGCTGAAAGCCAGCGGCGCTATCGCTTGCGGTTTGCCGGAGTTGGCCAGGTGCAACAAGGCGGCGGAATATTCCGGGCCGGCCTTTGGGCTTAGGCGGCGCAGCACCGCTTCATCGCAGGCCATTTCCATATCCTGCACGCCCAGCCGGAAAGCCAGCCATACCAGCGGGTTAAACCAGTGCAGCAGCAGGGCGGCAAAGGCCAACAGCTTCAGCAAGTGGTCGCCGCGGCGCAGGTGGGCTTGCTCGTGCAGCAAAATATACTGTCGCTCAGTGTCGCTCAAACCGGCCGGCAGATAAATCCGCGGTCGCCACAAGCCCAGCACAAAGGCGGTGGGTAGGCCATCAAGCTGCCAGACATTGCTGCCGGCCGCTGGCAGAGGTTTAGCTTGGCGCAGTTGCCTATGCAGCCGCCGCAGAGCCAGCAGGCTTTGGCCTAACAGCAGGGCGGCTCCGGCCAGCCAAACGCCAGCCGCCAAACCGGCCCAGTGCTGCATTTGGCTAGCCGGTTGAGTTACGCCCTCATAGTAGCTGTTTTGCCAGTGGGCGTTCAGCGGCTCGTCAATTAACGCAATGCCGGAGTGGATTTGTGGCACGCGCTGCTCCACCACCTGCGGCGAGATAACCTCTGCGCTGGGCAAGGGGCTGAGGGCGCTTTCAAAACTGATGGGGCAGAGCAGTCGGAACAGCACCACCGCCCACAGGGCATAGCTGAAAATTTTGGGAGCGTGCAGCCAGTTCAGCAACAGGCGGGCCAGCAGCACCGCTCCTACCACAAAACAGGCGGTGTAGCTCATATTCAAAATCGTAAAAAAGTAATTAATCAGTGGGCTTGTCATCAAAATCACCTCGGCTTTGGGCAATCAGCTGTTCTAACTCCTGCACATCAGCGTCGCTTAGCTTTTGACGGCTGCAAAAGGCAGTGAGAAAACGCGGCAGAGAGCCTGCAAAATTTTGGGCTAGAAAATTTTCACTTTGGCGGGCCAGAAAATCCGCCTGGCTGAGCAGGGCCTGCACCTGTCCGTTTTGGTTGACGAACAGCCCTTTGGTGCAAAGCCGGCGCAGCATAGTGTAAGTGGTGGATTTTTTCCAGCCCAGTTGTTGCTGGCAGAGCTTTACCAGCTCGCCAGAGGGCAGGGGCGCATTTTGCCAGATGATTTCTGCAAAGCGGCTCTCCATTTCTCCCAGCGGTTGAAAATCCTTGGTCATCTAAATTCCTCCTTTAGTTGGTCTATTGGTTTACAACCATTAAACCAACGGTTATGTTTATTAGTTTACAACTATTAAACCAAAATGTCAAGCCCTTTGGCGCAAAAAAATAGGTAACCTGACAAGTTACCACAGAATATTATACAACGTGTATCTGGGAATAAGGAGTGATGACTATGGGTTGGCATAGCTGTCTTTGTGATTTACAGCCTGGCGAAAGCGGCCTGGTGAAGGAGCTGCGGCTGGCCGGCAGCCAACGCCGCCGGCTGTTGGATATTGGCCTGGTGAACAACACGCTTGTAGAATGCCTGGGGCGCAGTCCGGCTGGCGATCCCTCGGCTTATCTTATTCGAGGTGCGGTGATTGCCTTGCGGGCGCAGGATTGCCGCCAGATTATTTTGGCAGATAATTAGCAACAGTTAAAAGCGATTGGGCAGGCAGATTAAAGGAGGCGGGCCGATGGGATTGACTAAAGGTTCAGTGGGCGGCGGCGCACGCAGCAGCGCAGGCCAAAAAGCCCCGAATAATGCGTTGGTGCTGAAAAAGCGCCGGCCGGAGGATAAGGTGGTGGCTTTGGCCGGCAACCCCAACGTAGGCAAAAGCACCATCTTCAACGCGCTGACGGGTATGCGTCAACACACCGGCAACTGGCCTGGCAAAACGGTGGCTAATGCGCAGGGTTATTACAGCAGCCAAGCTCACTCCTATGTGCTGGTGGATATTCCGGGGGCTTACTCGCTGTTGGCTCATTCGGCTGAGGAGGAGGTGGCGCGTGATTTTCTTTGCTTTGGCCAGGCCGACGTGGTTGTGGTGGTGTGTAATGCGGCTTGTTTGGAGCGAAACCTCAATTTGGTGCTGCAAACGTTGGAAATCACCGGCCGGGTGGTTGTCTGCGTAAACCTGCTAGACGAAGCGGCCAGCCGCGGCCTCAAGCTGGATTTGCCTCGGCTTAGTCAACTGCTGGGCGTGCCGGTGGTGGGAACCATTGCCAGCAAGCCGCAAACGCTGGAAGCCTTGAAACAGGCGGTGGATGAGGTGGCGGCGGCTGATGAGCGTTTGCCGTTGCAACTGCCATACCCGGAGGAATTGCAGGCGATAGTGGCTCAGCTGGCGGCGGAGCTGCCGGAACAGCCAGGCCGTGAGGGGAAGGGCGCAATTTGGCCTAGCCGTCGCTGGTTGGCCTTGCAGCTGCTAACGGATGACGCTGCTCTGCACGAGAGGATTTTGAACCAGCTGGGCTTAACGGATGAAGCGCAGTTTGCCGAGCGGCTGGCGGCGGCCCGGCAAGCAGCCGCCAACGCGGGTTTGTTGCCAGATCAGCTGGCTGATTTGCTGGTTGGTGTGTTGATGCACCGTGCGGAGACTTTGGCGGCACAGGTGGTCAGCGGCGGCCGTAATATTTACAGCTGCCTGGACTACAAAATTGACCGTGTGCTGACCAGCCGCCTGGGCGGCTATGCCTTAATGCTTCTTTTGTTGGCCGTGGTTTTCTGGCTAACTTTGTATGGGGCCAATTATCCCTCTGCGCTGCTTTCAAACGGCCTGTTTTGGGTGCAGGAGCAGCTGGAGGTGCTGCTGGCCTGGCTGGGCGCGCCGCTTTGGCTACAGGATATGCTGACCCAAGGGGTTTGGCGCACGGTTTCCTGGGTGGTGGCGGTGATGTTGCCGCCAATGGCTATCTTTTTCCCGCTGTTTACGTTGTTGGAGGATGTGGGTTATCTACCACGGGTGGCCTATAATCTGGATAGGCCGTTTCGGGCTTGCCGTTCGTGCGGCAAGCAGGCGTTGACGATGATGATGGGTTTTGGCTGCAATGCGGCCGGAGTTATTGGCTGCCGAATTATTGATTCGCCACGGGAACGCCTGCTGGCCATCCTGACAAATAATTTTGTGCCTTGTAATGGACGTTTTCCCACCCTGATTGCGCTGATTAGTATGTTCTTTGTGGGCGCGGCAGGGGGGCTAGGGGCCTCGTGGTTGGCTGCGCTACTGTTGGTAGCCGTGGTGCTATTGGGCGTTGGGCTTACCTTTGGCGTTACTAATTTGCTATCTCGCACGGTCTTGCAGGGGCAGGCTTCTAGCTTTGCTTTGGAACTGCCGTCTTACCGGCGGCCGCGTATCCTTAGTGTGTTGGTTCATTCGGTTTTTGACCGCACTCTGTTTGTGCTGGGTCGGGCGGTGATGGTGGCTGCACCCACTGGTCTGCTGATATGGTTGCTGGCTAATCTGTCCTGTGGAGATGGTAGTCTGCTGAGCTGGCTGGCGGCGGCATTGCAGCCGGTGGCCGAAGTCTTTGGTCTGGATGGCGTAATTTTGTTGGCTTTTATTTTGGGCTTGCCAGCTAATGAAATTATTGTGCCGGTTATGGTAATGTGTTACTTGCAAACCGGTGCGCTAACGGAGCTTGCTAGCCTGCCAGCCCTGAGGGAGCTTTTCATTGCCAACGGCTGGACTTGGCAAACCGCTGTTTGCGTGCTGTTGTTTATGCTGCTGCATTGGCCGTGCTCCACCACTTTGCTGACGATTAAACAGGAAACTGGCAGTTGGCGTTGGACGGCTTTGGCTTTTGCACTTCCGACTATCTGTGGGCTGGGGTTATGTTTTGTGGTTTCTCATTTGCTGGCTTTGTTTTAGCGGCCGCAGGGAGTCCAGCGAGCGAAGTTTACGGAGCGAGTCGGAGCTGTTCTGGAAATAACAGCTCCAGCATATGCACGCCATGTTTGCCGGCTGCGTTAATCTCTTGATAGCACGGGCGGCAATAGCAAACAACTTTGTCCGTATTAATTTGTCGCAAATGATTTTGGCGTTCCTCAGGCGACATCTGTCCGGCTTTGTCGCTAAGTGTTGGGGCTAGCTGGTAGGTAGCCGCAGAGGTTGTAACCCCACAGAAGCGACTTTGCGCAAAATTATCAGTCAGCTCTAGCGGTTGAATATTCATTTTGTACAGCAAAGAGCGCACCGCCTGCTGAACTTCCGGTTTATCTGAGGCCAGCCAGCAATCTTGAACTGTCATAAGCTCGCCTTGATAGTCTGGAAAAGGAAATTGCTCATCTTGGTCTATAAGCTGCCAAATAGCTTGGACTTTTTTGGCAGCTGAACTGTCGGTTAAAATGTGACCGCAGGTGTTACAGATGTAAAAAGCGGCGTCCTCAGGCGCAAGCTGTTGGTGGTTAACTCGGCAGCAACCAGCAGGCTTTAGCTGCCAGCGCTTTTGTAGATAATCCTGCAAGCGTAAGCTGGCCTGAGGAAATTGCTGCTGCACTTTGCAGCTGGGGAAAAAGTGGATGCTCATTTTATTACCTCCATAGATTAGATACCTTCATTGATATTGTAAAACTTTTGAGGAGACGTTGTCAAGTTGGTTCGATATTATCAATTACGATGATGTTTATTAAATTGAACATTATTCTATATTATTTCCCGTCAAAAAAATACAGAAATTGGATGGTAATATATGTGTTAAAATGATGTGAACCAATAAGAAAAAAATAAGAGAAGTTCTAAATCAAGATATGGTATAATGAATTTGCCACAAAACATTAACATATCAGG
>JAAWKH010000042.1 GCA_022797295.1 Peptococcaceae bacterium | reverse complement strand
TTGCAAACCGATGTCTGGTATGATATGGAGGATAACAATCCAATCATCAGTTCAGCGTCAGAAAACATTTTTGATAAACTAGAAAAACTCAGAGGTCAATTATCCGATGAGGTTGTGGATAAGCTTAGTTATGATATATTCAACTATTTTTCGGCAGGCACCGAAACTGCCCTTTTGTACGGTATCCAAGTGGCTGCCTCTTTGAATGAAATTATCTGCAACCCCAATGTATATTCACAATATATGCTTGAAAATTTTATGCAAGTTGATAAAGAAGCTTAAATAACATAATCACGCAAAAAACCGCCCTGTGCGCCAAACACAGAGCGGTTTGTTTATGCTGTTTTAGTCCAGTTCATATTCGTTAATCAGCATTCGCAGCGTATCCACAAACCCGGATTCGCTCCAGGTGTTAATCTTAAAAAGCATACCGCGGCTGCCGCCAGAGCCCACGGCGTAAACCTCAATAGCGCCGCCTGCCCGGCCCTGAAACATGGTGAGCGTCAAGCTCAACCGATTGCTGCTACTCCAGCCGTAGCGTTCAAAAACCCGCACCGCCAACCGGCTGCCGTCGGCCTCAAAATCACGGCTAGCCTCCAGAGAGGAACTCATATAAGCTTGCATAATCCCCTCGGTTAGATATTCAAGCAGCTCGTCAAAATCACCGGAAACGGTTCGATAACACTCAGCCATTAATCTTTTTTACTCTTAGCGATAACCTTTTCCGCCACGTTAGCCGGGGCTTCCTCGTAGCCCGCCGGCTCCATAGTGAATTTGCCGCGCCCTTGGGTCATCGACTTCAAATCAATAGTGTAGCGGGAAAGCTCAGCCAGCGGAATTTGGGCGTTAATAACCTGCATTTTGCCGTCCTTTTCCATACCCATAATCCGGCCGCGGCGCGCGCCGTTGATGTCGCCCATAATATCGCCGGTGTAAGCGTCCGGCACGCGGATTTCCACATTCATAATCGGCTCCATCAGAACCGGTTTAGCCTGCTCGCAGGCCTTGCGGAACGCAATGTTGGTGGCAATCTTGAAAGCCATTTCCGAGGAGTCCACATCGTGGTAGGAGCCATCGGTCAACGTCACTTTAATGTTGCTCACCGGATAGCCGGCCAAAACGCCCTCAGTAATAGCCTCACGCAGGCCTTTTTCCACCGCCGGAATATACTGCTTAGGCACGGAGCCGCCAAAAATCTTTTCCTCAAACACAAAATCCTGGTCATAGCAAGGTTCAATATCAATAAACACGTGACCATATTGCCCGTGGCCGCCGGATTGCTTTTTATGTTTGCCCTCAATGTGGGTGGCCTTGCCGCGGATGGTTTCCCGATAAGGCAGAGTGCGCTCCACCATATCCACCAGCACGTTAAACTTGCGCACCAGGCGATCCAATGTAATATCAATGTGGGTGTCGCCCATACCGGTCAGCAGGGTTTGTTTGGTGATTGGGTCTTTCACGCAAAGCAGCGTGGGATCCTCCTCCAAAATCTTTTGCAAAGCCGCGCCCAGCTTATCTTCATCGGCCTTACTCTTGGGCTGAATAGCCACGGTGTAATTAGGTTTGGAGAAAGCAATCGGTTCCAGCTCCACCTGCTTATCTTTCAGGCACAAAGTGTCGTTGGTGCCGGTGTTAGCCAGCTTACTAAACACGCCGATGTCGCCCCAGGCCAGCTCCGTAACCGGAACGGTGGTTTTGCCCAGCATTGTAGCCAAACCGCCGATTTTTTCCTCCTTGCCCTTGGTGGAATTGTAAAGGGAGGTTACGCCTTTCATTTCGCCCTGGCAAACCTTAAACAGGTTCAACTTGCCCACAAACGGGTCGCTGATAGATTTGAAAACCAACGCCGCCAGCGGTTTGCCCTCATCCTCAGCCGGCAGACAATCCTGCGGCGAGGGCAAATAGGCCGCGCTGAAGCCCAGCAAAATATCAATGCCCATATTGTTCAAAGCAGAACCGCAAAGCACCGGAGCCAGCAGGCCCTTGGCAATGGCGCCGCGTAAACCGATTTTAATTTCATCATCGGTCAGCTCCTCGCCGTCCAGATACTTCATCAAAGTATCGTCGTCGCCCTCGGCGGCATATTCCATCAGGCGGTGATGAGCGTCCTCCACCTCGTCGGCCATATCAGCCGGCATTTCAATCTCCGTTGAAGCTCCTTTTTCAAACAGATAGGCCTTTTTAGACAGCACATTTACCACGCCCTTAAAATTGGCCTCCTGGCCAATGGGCAACTGCACCGGCACCGCGTGAATGCCCAGGGTTTCCTCCAGAGCGTCCACACATTTGGCAAAATCAGCATTTTCGCGCTCCATTTTATTGATGAAAATGGCCATGGCCTTTCCCAAAGCGCGAGCCTTTTCCGCAATCAGCTCAGTGCCCACACCCACGCCGGCGGCCGCGTCAACCGTCATCAACACGTTTTCACAAACCGGCAGGGCTGCGTCAAGCTCGCCCGCAAAATCCAAAAAGCCTGGCACATCCAGAATATTCAGCTTGGTGTCATGCCATTCGCAGGCCAACAGAGAGGTGTTCACCGAAACCTGGCGCTTAACCTCCTCAGGGCTGTAATCGGAAACCGTGTTGCCCTCCATCACCTTGCCCAGGCGATTGGAAGCGCCGGTCTGAAAAACAATGGCCTCGGCCAAACTCGTCTTACCAGTACCCTGATGCGAAGCAATAGCGATGTTACGGATTTTCTCTGTTTTGTAAACCTTCATAAAACTTTCCTCCTTCTGTTTTCTAATTTGAACTATATTTTAAGGCTCTCAAACGAGCCCCCAAGCAGCGTTTTAATACTTGCCTTGAAATCCCAGGAGTGGTCTGGCCTGCCTCGCAGGCCACCTTTAAAAGTCAATAGGTCTATATATCTAACTAATTAAATTATACTTTTTTCGCAAAAATCCTCTAAAAAATTGATATTTATTTTTTACAATTTATATTATAAAAACAACCGCCGGCACATATTTTTTTATGCTAACGCCTAAAGCCGGAGGTTACAATGCCAAACATCTTCTGGAGCGCCGCCATTTTGCTCATCTGCAACTTCATCTCCCGCTGCCTGGGCTTTGTTTACAAAATTGTGCTGGTGCGGCTGCTTGGCCCGGAGGGCATCGGTATAACGGAGCTGGTTAGCCCCGTCTATTCCCTGGCTCTGGTGGCTGCCAGCCTGGGCGTGCCGATGGCAATGAGCCGCTTGCTGGCCTTGGAGCTGGGCCGCCGCCGCTTTGGCAACCTGCGGCGGATTCAACAATGCAGCCTGGCGCTGCTGTTTGCGCTGGGCAGCCTGGTGACTCTGCTGGCCGCCCTGGGCGCGCCGCTGCTGCTGGCCCGCTACTCCCAAGAGGCCCGCACCCTGAGCTATTTCCAAGCCCTCACCCCGGCCATCCTCATCGTCACCATATGCTCAGGCTTTCGGGCCTACTTTCAAGCCACCAAGCAAATCGGGGTCATCGGCCTTTCCCAAAATATCGAGCAGCTGGTGCGGGTGCTGGCCGGCGCCGGTTTGGTGACGCTGTTGTTGCCCCTGGGGCTGGCTCATGCCCTGCTGGGCGTGGCCGCCGCCACCGTCCTGGGCGAGCTCTGCGGGCTGCTTTATATCTGGGGACAATATCGCCGCCAAAAGCCCCATTCAGTGGAGCCGCCCACCCTCAGCCGCCTGACAATCTGCAGCAGTCTGCTGGCATTCGGTGCGCCGGTCACCCTGCAAAGAGTGATTAGCTCCGGCATTTTGCTGCTGCAAGCCTCAATGCTCCCCCTGGCTTTGGTGCAAAGCGGCCTTTCCACCGCCGAGGCCACCGCGGCCTACGGTAATTTTTCCGGCGTGGCCCTTTCGCTAATTCACCTGCCAGGCATTTTCACCGCCACACTGGCCATGGCTCTGCTGCCGGCCATTGCCGAAATTGAGCAAGACAAAATGCAGCTTTCCCGGCGCATAAACCAAAGCCTGCACATCACCGCCGTCATCGCCGCCCCTTTCACGCTGCTATTTTACGCCTACGCGGAGCAGCTTTGCCGCTGGCTTTTTCACGCTCCCCAAGCAGCAGAACCGCTACGGATTTTGGCCATCGGCGCCTTCTTCATCTACGCCCAAACCGCGCTCACCAGCATTTTGCAGGGAATGGGCCGGCTGCGGGCGCTGCTTTTCAGTCTGCTGGCCTCCGGCGGCGTTTTTCTGCTGGCCATTCAATATCTGGTGCCGCGCTGGGGCCTGGGCGGCGCGGCGGCGGCTTATCTGCTGTTTGCTCTGTCGGCTTGCCTCTGCGATTTCCTCTGCCTAAAGCTGCACACCTCTATGCAGTTGGACGTCGTCAACATTTTCATCAAGCCAATGCTGGCTGCCGCCCCTTGCCTGTTGCTGTTAAAAAAAGCGGAGCTGTTAAGCTCCGCCGAAAATATCAATTTATTTATGTTGGCCGCCGGCCTATGCGCCGCCATTTACATCAGCCTGCTAACGCTGCTTAAAGGCTGGCCCAGCGTGCTGCTTCGCTATTTCAAAATACCGAAACATTCCACCGGCCAGTAGATGAAAAAGGCCTTGCCCTTAACATTTTCCAGCGGCACAAAAGGATTGCTCCACATATGAGCGTCAAAGCTGGCGTTGCGATTATCCCCCAACAGCAGCACATTGCCCTCCGGCACTGTCACCGGGCCAAACTCATATTCCATATCCTGCTCCAGATAAGGCTCCTCAATCAGCTGATTGTTCACATAAAGCCGGCCGCCCGTCACCTGCACCACATCGCCAGGCAGACCAATTACCCGTTTCAACATATCATCGTCCCGCTGCACCTCCGCCTTGGTGGATTCCGTTGGCGCAAACACCACAATATCCTGAAACTTTGGTTCTGTGAAGTCATAAACCAAACGGTTTACCAAAATACGCCCGCCCACCGGCACTGTGGGCACCATTGAGGAAGTAGGGATAACTCGGTTGTCAATAAGAAAAGTTTTGATAGCAAAGGAAAGCAGCAAGGCTCCCAAAAATATCAAAACAAAATCTTTGCAAAACTTAAACGTTTTAGACACGAAAAGTCAGCACCTCCCTCAGCAGCCCCGAATTAACGACATCGCCTCAGCCCTGGCCTTAACGTCCTTTTCAAAGTAACCGCGCACAGCCGAGGTCAGCGTAAGGGAACCGGGCTTTTGCACCCCGCGCATAGTCATGCACATATGCTCTGCCTCAATCACCACCAACACACCACGCGGCTGCAAAACCTCCATCACTGCATCGGCCATTTGAGTGGTCAAACGCTCCTGCACCTGCAAACGCCGGGCAAAGCCGTCCGCCATTCGGGCCAGCTTGGAGAGGCCGGTAATCCGCCCATCCTTAGGGATATAGGCAATGTGAGCCTTGCCGTAAAAAGGCAGCATATGGTGCTCGCACATAGAATAAATAGCGATATCCTTAACCAGCACCAGCTCGCCGTGTTTGTCCGCACTAAACTGCTTATATAAATGCTCCTTGGGGTCCTCCCGCAGGCCGGCCAAAATTTCATTATACATCCTGGCCACCCGCGCCGGGGTTTCCAGCAACCCCTCGCGGTCCGGGTCCTCGCCAACGGCCAGCAAAATCTCCCGCACCGCCGCTTCAATCCGCGCCTGGCGGCTTTCCATATCCAAATCCAACAATTTACAAACCTCCGTCTGTTTTGGTTTATTTATGTTCCTTAATAATGCCTATTTTAATATTGTATGCTATTTTGAGCAACAAGTCAATAAGTACTTGCAAAAAATAAATAAATAGTATCTGTGAAATCAATAGATGTGAACCATTTAAGTATAGAAATTCAAATCAATATATAGTAATAGGATTTATCCCTGATTAAGTTTGTTT
>JAAWKH010000016.1 GCA_022797295.1 Peptococcaceae bacterium | reverse complement strand
AGTAGGGAATTCCCTACTTTTATTATATACCTTTTGCTTCAAAAAAACAATAGGCTATCTTTTAATTTATTCATCTTCCGCCAAACCGATTGTGGTTGCTGCAAAGGCCGCCTCCACCGCCTCTCGCTCAGCTGTCGAGCCAATAATCACCACAGTTTGGGAGCCGGCAACCTGCACAAAGTAATCATATTCCGTCGTCTGCGTTTCCGGGTTAGTCACAGTGTAGAAAAAGTAAGCGTTGCCATCCTTGCTATCCTCAGCCAAAATGGTGGCGTTAGGGTCAGCCTCCGCCAGCTGGTAATAGGTTTCATAGGCCTCCGGCAAGCCAAAGGCGCCGTTCAGCACAACCTCATCGCCCTTGCTTATCGCAAAAGGCACCTCCATAGTCAAATCATAGCCGGCCTTAACATCCACCGTCACTTTAATCTCATCGCCGGTTTCCACATTAAAGACAGCCGACTTGCTGGCGTGGGTGGAACAAGCAGCCGAAGCCGGCAAAATCAACAGCAACACGGCAAACAGTATTATCCGTTTTTTCATAAATCCTGCCTTTTCCCTTTTTTCACCCAGCTTACTTAAAAGCGGCAATATATCCCGCTTTTTTCCTTGAGATGCCCCATAAAACATACCCTGCATATAACATCCCTCTTTTCGTTTCCTTGTTCATTAATATAATAAATTATACACCAAGATTCTAGCAAATTCAAGAACGTTCAGGCACGTTTCACCTCAAATCAAATAAATACAGCAAAAAACCACCCAAACTTGCAGGTTTTTGGCCCGTATGATTTTCCTTTGCCGGCAATCGTTGGCAAAAGACCGCCTTATCGCCAAAGTTCGCCAGGATAGTCCTTTTTTACCATTGCCAAAGGCCCCACCCCTGCGTTATACTGATTTCAGTCAATGACCCAACGCCCCAAAGCCGAGCGGTCACTGACCGGAAACTGAAAACAAAACTTAAAAACGCAAAGGAGTGATAGTTTATGAAAAAACTATTGAGTATCACATTAACAATCGCCGTTTTTTGTATGTTGAGCAGCACCGCGCTGGCCGCCAACTGGAACCAGAACCAGCAACAGCCGCAGGACGAACTTTGGCAGTACATACAAACCAGCGATAGCTTCTGGAACGACATTATGCAGCAGGTGGGCATTAGCAAACCGGAAAATAACAAGCCGGGCAACATACCGGCAGATAAGCCAAATGAAACTCCGGTAATCCCACCCAGCGCCGATAATCAGCCAGATGTTAAACCAGAGCCCACACCGGAACCGGAACCGACGCCCAATCCCAATCCTGACAACGATAATAACAAACCAAGCGACCAACCGGAACAGGACACCAACAGCAGTTATGTAAACCAGGTTTTGCAGCTGGTGAACAAGGAGCGCGCCGCCCGCGGCTTGAAACCCCTGACACTGGACGCCAAAGCCTCCGCCGCAGCCCAAGTGCGCGCAGCAGAATGTGCCCGCAGCTTTTCCCACACCCGGCCGGACGGCCGCAGCTGCTTCACAGCCTTGAAAGAAGGCGGCGTTAGCTACCGCCGCGCCGGTGAAAACATTGCTTACGGCCAGCGCACACCAAACTCCGTGATGACGGATTGGATGAATTCATCCGGCCATCGCGCCAACATTTTGAACAGCAACTACAACAGCATTGGTATTGGCTACACCGTTATCAACGGCACACCTTACTGGGCCCAGTTTTTTGTGCAAAAATAAAACTTATTTAATATGAAAGTATCTTCCCTGTGAATTCCTTATATTTTCTTTACAAATGGAAAGGCGGCCAACTTAGGCCGCCTTTCTGCCGGCTTTTAAGACCTAAAAATTACGGCAAAATCCCTTTTTGGGCAAAGGAACGTTTTTGTATTATACAATATGCAAAATTGAAAGACCACCCCTTTGGCTTGACTTGTCGGCTTAAATAATGTATAATAATAAGGTATTTAATTTTTGATACACTCACTGATATGTGCAACAGCAAACAAAAGTCGGGCCAAGTATCAAAATGTAATTTATGCACAAAAAACGTATAATTATGGTCTAAAAGAAAGGAGGAGCCGCCGTTGATTAAGTTGGTAAACGTAAACAAGTTCTTTGGCAACGTCCATGTTCTGAAAGACGTCAACCTGGAGGTGGCAGAGGGTGAAAAGCTGGTTATCATCGGGCCCTCCGGCTCCGGTAAAAGCACCACGGTGCGCTGTATGAATTTTTTGGAGGAGCCAACCTCAGGCGAGGTTTACATAAACGGCACGCGGCTAACCCACAAAAACAAGATTGAAATTGCCCGCAACACCACTGCAATGGTTTTTCAGCAGTTCAATCTTTATCCGCACAAAACAGTGCTGCAAAACCTGACCCTGGCGCCAATCAAACTGCAAAAGGTGCCTAAGGCCGAAGCAGAGGATTTGGCCTACAAATATCTGGATATTGTAGGCCTGCGGGAAAAATCCAATGTTTATCCCTCCACCCTGTCCGGTGGGCAGCAACAGCGGGTGGCCATTGCTCGCGCCCTGTGCTCACGCGCTAAAATTATTCTGTTCGACGAGCCCACCAGCGCCCTGGACCCGGAAACGGTGCAGGAAGTGCTGGATGTTATGATTAAACTTTCCTCAGAAAACATTACTATGGTGGTTGTAACCCACGAAATGGGCTTTGCCCGCCAGGTAGCCGACCGCGTTATCTTTATGGACGACGGGCGAATTTTGGAGGAAGGTTCGCCGGAACACTTCTTTGTGAACCCCACAGAGGAGCGCACCAAAGCTTTCCTGAGCAAAATTTTATAGGAAAGCAGTTTGCTTGCTTGTCCATAATGTTGCAGGCTTAGCATTATGCAAGGATATATACTCTATATTAAAAAGGAAGGAAAAAAATTATGAAGAAACTTTTTGCATTGCTTTTATCATTAACTATGTTAGTAGCTTTGGCAGCTTGCGGCGGCGATAAGGCCCCCAGCAATCAGGGTGGCGCCACAACCGGCGGCCTTACCCCTGACGCAATCACTCAGCGCGGCGTTTTGCGCGTGGGCGTTAAAACCGACGTTCCCGGCTTTGGCCTGCTGGACACTGCCACCAACACCTATTCCGGCATTGAGATTGATTTGGCTCACAAAATTGCCGAGGAACTGGGCATTGATAAAGTGGAATTTATCCCAGTAACCGCCGCCACCCGTGGTCAGCTGCTGGATTCTGGTGATATTGACATCGTGGCCGCCACTTTCACCATCAATGAGGAACGCAAAGCTTCCTGGAATTTCACCACACCTTACTACACCGACGCAGTATCTCTGCTGGTTAAGAATGACAGTGGCATTGAAACCTTTGAGGATTTGGCAGAAATCAAAATTGGCGTAGCCACCGGCGCAACCTCCAAAGCAGCTCTGATTGCCGCTGCTGCCGAGGCCAACGTTACTCTGGACGAGGACAAAAACTTTGAGGAATATGCTTCCTATCCTGAGATTAAAGCTGCTCTGGACGCTGGCCGTGTGCAGGCATTCAGCGTTGACGGCTCCATTTTGGCTGGTTATGTTGACAACACCAATCACATCGTGGAAAGCATTCGCTTCTCTCCGCAGGAATATGGCCTGGCCTCCAAAAAAGACGCCACTGAATGGTCTGCCTATCTGGAAAACCTGGTAACAGGTTGGCTGGCTGATGGCACCATGGCCCAGATTATTGAAGATAACGGCGTTGTTGCTTCTTTCACCGAGTAATTTTACTGCGTAAGCCTGACAGTAATTTTGACGAATTTTAAGGAGCAGAGAAAGTCTGCTCCTTAACTTCGTTATAAGGGTTCTGCCGCCGCGGCCGCTCCCGTCGCTGGCCGCCCTCGTAATAAAAATTTGCGTGCAGAACCCTTATAACGAAGGAATTTAACAACAGCGTTCCCTTGTGAAAAGGCCCTTGTTATTAAATAAGGAGGATTTACCAATGATTAACCAGATTTTAGAGCTTTGGCGCTGGCAGGATTTGTTTAGCAACTGGCCCCGTTTGCTAACAGCGTTTGGAAATACCCTACAGGTTGCTTTGCTGGCCCTGTTGCTATCCCTGTTTTTGGGCGTAGTTTTCGGCCTGATGTCAACCTCCAACAAACTGCTGCTGCGAGGAATTTCCCGAGTTTACGTTGAATTTTTCCAAAACACACCGCTGCCCATTCAGGTTTTCTTTGTGTACTATGCCCTGCCATATGCAGGCATTGTGTTGGAAAAAAAGCTGATTGGTATTCTCTGCGTGGGCATTTACACCGGCGCTTATATGTCTGAGGTGGTGCGGGCCGGCATCGGCTCCATTCCCAAAGGCCAATTTGAGGCCGCAGCCAGCCAGGGTTTCACCTATATCCAAACTATGACGCTAATCATTTTGCCGCAAACGGTAAAAATTATCCTGCCGCCGTTGGTAAATCAGATGGTAAATCTGATCAAGAACACATCCACCGTGGCGATGATTGCCGGCCTGGATTTGATGTATTTCGCCAATTCCAACGCCACAAACGGTTATATGAGCTACGGCCCGGCCTATCTGCTTTGCGGTGTGCTATACTTCTTTATCTGCTTCCCGCTCTCCGCTTGGGCCCGCAACTACGAGGAACGGCTAAAAAAACGTGACAGCCAGCAGGCCAAGGAACTGGAAAAGGTTGAGGAGGTGGTAGCATGATAGAATCTATTAACTCCGTTTTCACGCCGGACAACGTTATGTATATTATGCGCGGTTTTGCCAACACTGTTCTTTTAGCGGCCGTAAGCATCTTTTTCTCAATCGTAATCGGCACAGTGCTGGGTATTATCCGCAGCTACGGCAATTTCTTCCTGCGCAAACTGGCCGGCTTTTATGTAGAAATTTTTCGCAACACGCCCAACCTGCTTTGGGTAATGGTCTGCTTCATTGCCGCACCAATGCCTGGGCGCTTCGGCCGTATCTGTTTTGCCTATGTGCTTTTCACCTCAGCAATGATGGCAGAGATTGTGCGCGGCGGCCTAAACTCTATTCCTAAAGGACAGTTTGAAGCCGCAGCTTCCCAAGGCTTCACCCTGGCCGGCACCCTTTGGTATATTGTTATTCCTCAGTGCTTCCGCCGAATCATCCCCACGATGATGAGCCAAGTGGTCACTGTTATCAAGGATACCTCATTTGCAGCGCAGGTTGCTTTTGGTGAACTGCTTTTCAACACCAAAGATTTGCAAGCCAAACTGCCCACCTACACCGGGCACGCCGTAGATTTCACCGAAGTTTGCCTGCTTTACGGCTTTGCTATGCTGCTGTACTTTGTGCTGAACTTCACGCTTTCCACCATTATGCGGATATATCAAAGACGCTTAAACGCCGCCACCAATCAGCGGACGAACAACTAAACAGCAAAACGCTTACCTTATTTAGGTAGGCGTTTTTATTTGCGACAATAGTACGCCACACCTCCCTAAAAATGAGGCGCGTTTGTTATTGACATACGTAATATTACGTGTTAAAATATAATTACAAACCAGAAAGGACTTTGCCTAATGCCTTTAACGCCACGAGAAATGCTAAAACTTCTCCAACAAAATGGATTTATCCAAGTGGGCCAAAATGGCTCTCATATAAAAATGCGCAACCTGCAAACCGGCAAGCAAACCGAAGTTCCCTATCACAGTCAAACTCTTAAAAAAGGTTTGGAACAGGCCATATTAAAGCAGGCCGGCTTAAAATAACAAGGAGGTGCTGTTTATGCAAAAATTATTTTATCCAGCATTGTTTCACAAAGCCGAAGAAGGTGGTTTTTGGGTGTCCTTTCCTGATATTCCGGAATGTTTAACCCAAGGTGATGATATGGCCCAAGCCTATGAAATGGCCGTTGAAGCCCTCGGCTTAGCCCTTGAATGCCGGGAAGTCGAACATCAACCTCTCCCTTCAAGCTCCGACCCCACAAGCATAAAGCTTGAACCTGACAGCTTTTTAATGGTTGTGGAGTTTGATATGCTGGCTTACAAAAAAC
Source organism: Peptococcaceae bacterium (assembly GCA_022797295.1). Taxonomy (GTDB): domain Bacteria; phylum Bacillota; class Dehalobacteriia; order UBA4068; family UBA4997; genus Avidehalobacter. Next base: position 34,577 of record JAAWKH010000016.1, on the reverse strand, counting down.
GCAATAGTTCACGCGCTGTTAAAAAAACCCTAAGCATTCCGGAATGGCTTAATGAAGCCGCTATAGCTAAGGACTTAAATTTTTCTCAAATTTTGCAAGAAGCATTAATCGCTAAAATTCAAAGCAACAGCTATTGAGCTTATATGTACAAAGCCTGAATGCTTAACCCGACATTTTATAAAACAGCAGCCGTCAATGACAGCTGCTGTTTTGTCGTATTTTTACAGAATTAACATCGCGTCGCCAAAGGAGAAGAAACGATATTCCTCCGCCACCGCCGTTTGATAAGCCTGCATAATCTGCTCCCGCGTGGCAAAAGCGGAAACCAACATCATTAGCGTACTGCCAGGCAAATGAAAGTTAGTAATCAGAGCGTCCACCGCTTTGTAATGATAACCAGGGTAAATGAATTTGCGCGTCCAACCGCTGCCCGGCTGCACCAATCCGTCTTCCGTGCTGACAGTTTCCAGCGTGCGGGTGCTGGTGGTGCCCACGCTGAAAATCCGGCCGCCATTGGCCCGACAACTGTTAATCAGCTCCGCCGTTTCCGGCGTCACCTGATAAAACTCCGCATGCATTTGGTGCTCCTCAATGTTTTCCACCTTAACCGGACGGAAAGTGCCCAAACCCACGTTCAGCAGCACCTCAGCCAAACGCACGCCTTTGGCCTCAATCCGCTCCAGCAGCTGCTCAGTAAAATGCAAACCAGCCGTGGGCGCAGCAGCACTGCCAGGGTCTTTAGCGTAAACGCATTGATAGCGGTTTTGATCCTCCAACTGCTCGTGAATATAAGGCGGCAGCGGCATGGTGCCCAGCTGGTCTAAAATCTCCATAAAATTGCCCTGATATTCAAAGCGCAGCAGACGCAAGCCCTCCTCCACCACGGCTTCCACCTCAGCCGCCAGCAAGCCCTCGCCAAAATCCAAACGGTCGCCGGGGCGGGCTTTTTTGCCGGGCTTCACCAGGGCTTTCCAGTGCTGCAAATCCACCTGCTGCACCAAAAGCACCTCCACCAGGCCGCCGGTTGGCCGCCGCCCCCAAAGGCGAGCCGGCAAAACCTTGGTGCGGTTCACCACCAGAACATCGCCAGGCTCCAGATAATCAATCACATCGTAAAAATGGCGGTGGTTTAGGGAGCCATCCTGCCGATTAAGCACCAGCAGACGCGAAGCGTCGCGCGGCTCCACCGGGGTTTGGGCAATCAATCGCTCCGGCAATTCGTAAACAAATTCTTCCAGTTTCATTTTATACCTCAGATATTCTAAAATAGCCGCTTAAATAGCTCAACTGATTTTTTTCAATTCCAGCTTTGATTTATCATCGCCGCCATAGTAATGCTGCAAAATCTCCCAGGCAGTGCTACCATTTTTGGCCATACCAACCGCGCCAAATTGACTAAGTCCAACGCCGTGCCCATAACCGTTGCCAATCAAAGTTAGGCCGCCGGTAACGGTGACGGTGCCAGGCGTTTGAACAGCATTTTGCTTTTTATCAGACGAGCTATCGGTTGCCGCTTCCTCAGCCGTACCAAAACGGCCCACAGTTTCCGCCGAGCGCACATGCGCCGCTGCCAAATCGCCCAGCTGCTGCGTCACGCCGGAGCTGTCCACAGCAAACACATCCGCCCACTTACGCTGCACCTTGTTGCCGGAACCATTCAGCACATATACCTCCTCGCCGGTCACCACCGCCGGCTTTGGCGCTGGCTCAGGCTCCTGCGGCGGCTGCACCAAGCCCTCTTTCACGGAAAAAAGGGTGCTTTTCAAGCCCAACAAGGAGCGAATATTGTCATTTTCCGCCACCACCGTGGCTCCAGTGCCCACCATCGTCACTTTAGCCGCCCGGCCGGAGGCTGTGGCCTGGCCGCCAGCCCCGATGTAGCTAATCTCCAGAGAAACAAAGCTGCCAAAGCTGCCATCCTGCTTAATTCGCTTCATATAAGCATTAGCCAGTTCCGCCAGTTTGGAAGCGCTGTAATCCACCTGCCAATTCATATAATTATAATTAGCGTCATATGGCGAGGGCACGCCGCGCAGATAAGGCTGAGCCGCACCGCTCCAAACGTTTTCGTTGTTCTCAGTGTGGCCGCCGGCGCTGCTGCAATAGAGGGCCTCAACCGGCTTGCCGTTGTAATGCAGCACCTGATGGGCAGTGCTGTCCACCACCTCCACAATCACATTACCACCGGCCGCCTTTTCCGCCGTAAAACCGCCGTAAACCTGGTCGGCCGTGGAGCGGCCCACATCATAATAGGTGCCGCCCAAATTATAGTACGCATAGGAGCGCGCCACAATAGCCTGCGCCTTTAGAGCCTCCTTGGGATAACTATAGGTAAGCTCCTGCCCAACCACGCCATAAAGATAATGCTCCATATCCAGCACATTCAGCACATAGCCGTTGGAAAGCAGCGATATACTGCCCCGATACTGCCGATTGCCATAGGAAATGACATTGCGGCCGCTGCCAGTGGCCAGCACCGAAACATTCACGTTGCTGGTGCCAACCTGCTTGCCGTTGACGTAAACCGTAATGATAGCGCCGTTGCGTACCGTGCGGATGAGGTCGCCCTCGTCGGCCTCCGCCAGCAAGGATGCGCTGAGAGAGCCGCCTTTAATCTGATAGGTGCCCTCCACCACTTTCAGCTCCACACTGTTCACGCCGGTTTGCAAACAAACGCGGATGTTAGTGGCCTGCGCTTGTCCCGGCCACAACAACGCCAGCAGCAAGGCCAGCGCCCACAGGCATTTTGTTCTTGTTAAACTCATAGATACCTCTCCCACACGCTTAATCAGCCCGCCGTTTGCCGGCCTGGTTCAGCGCTTTTTGCCATTTATTGTCAAATATTAGCGGCTGCTGCTTTGGCTTAAAATAGCGGTCTTTCTCGCTGTAAATGCAGCCACAATAGCTTTGTAGATATAACCCATGTTGCCTGGCAATCTCCTGCCCCTCCCGAAAATAGGGCCGAAAATCCTGGTAAACAAATTCCACGCCAAACTCAGCCGCCGCCCGCTCGCCCCAAAGACGAATTAAATCATGTTGTTGATACGGGCTGACCAACAGACTGGTGCTAAAACCTGCAAAGCCATGCGCCGCCGCAAACTCGGCCGCTTTGCGCAGCCGCACGGAGTAACAAAAGCCGCAACGCCCCGGCGCTTCTGCCCGCGGATTACGTTGGTTCAGCAAGCCCAGCCAGCCCTCCAAATCGTAATCGTCCAGCATGGCAAACGGCACATGCTCCGCCTCCATATATTCCCGAAAGCAGTTGCGCCGTTTTTTATATTCCCGGTAAGGATGAATATTGGGATTGTAGAAATAAGCCGCCAGCTCGTGCCCGGCCTCGCGCAGCAGGCGCAAAGGCATAACGCTGCAAGGAGCGCAGCAACAATGCAACAAAAGCTTCATATTATTTCACCAGCCTCTGGATTATCAAACAGATTAACCTGCGCCGCCTGAGCGCTAATTGCCGGCGGAACCGGATAGCCCAAATAGCGATAAGCCTCCGCTGTGGCCAAGCGGCCGCGGGGAGTGCGATTTAAAAAGCCCAACTGCAAAAGATAAGGCTCGCAAACGTCAAAAATAGTGTCCACCGATTCGCTGATGGTAGCCGCCAAGGTGTCCAGCCCAACCGGGCCGCCGCCAAAGGTTTCAATCAAGGCGCGCAGCACCTTTTGGTCGGTTTTATCCAAACCGCGGCTGTCAATTTCCAACAGCTCCAGGGCCAAGTTGGCCATTTCCACATCAATGGTGCCGGTGCCTTTCACACAGGCCACATCCCGCACCCGGCGCAACATCCGGTTGGCAATGCGCGGCGTGCCGCGAGAACGCCCGGCAATCTCCCGCGCACCATCGTCGGTAATCGGCACGTTCAACAGCACCGCACTGCGCTTTATAATGGTAAAAAGCTCCTCCGGCGTGTAATATTCCAGCCGGCTGATCACACCAAAACGGTCGCGCAGAGGAGCCGTCAGCATACCAACGCGGGTGGTTGCGCCCACCAAGGTAAACGGCGGCAGCGGCAAGTGAATAGTCTGCGCGCCTGGCCCCTTGCCCATCATAATATCAATGTGGAAATCCTCCATCGCCGGATAAAGCACCTCCTCCACCGCCCGGTTCAGCCGGTGGATTTCATCAATAAACAGCACGTCATGCGGCGCCAGGCTGGTAAGGATGGAAGCCAAATCGCCGGCATGCTCAATAGCCGGGCCGGAAGTCACTTTCATCGCCACGCCCAGCTCATTAGCAATAATATTAGCCAAAGTGGTTTTGCCCAAGCCCGGCGGGCCGTAAAGCAAAATGTGATCCAAAGCCTCGCCACGTGCGCTGGCCGCCTGAATAAATATCTCCATATTCTCTTTCACGCGCTGCTGCCCAATATAATCGCTAAGCCTCTGCGGCCGAAAATTGGACTCCACAGCCGCGTCTTCTGGATTAGCCTCTGCCGCCGCCACTCGATTTGAGGGCGCGGACGGCGTTGGCGCAGACGCCAAATTTTTGTTGGAAAACACATTCCGGCCAATTTCCCTCTCCAAAGCTGCCACCTCCTATCAAACTGTTTATTCCTGCGCAGCCAACTGCAAAGCCGCTGTGATAATCTCCTCCAAAGCTGCCTCCTCCGGCAGGTTTGGCATAACCCCTTCAACGTATTGCTCCGCCGCCGCCTGGCTGTAGCCCAGCTGGGTCAGGGCCAGGGCAGCAGTGCGGCGCACATTGGCCGCCATATTATTCACCGGCTGAGCAGCAGATTGCCCGGCAGCCTCCGTCAACAAATCAGGCTCCAGCTTCAGCACCTTATCCCGCAGCTCCAGCAGAATGCGCTCCGCCGCTTTTTTGCCCACGCCAGGAATCCGCAGCAAAGCCTGGGCGTTACCAGTTTGAATAGCGTTCACCAAGCCGGCATAACCACATGTATTTAAGGCGGCCAGAGCCGTTTTTGCGCCCACGCTGTTCACGCCTAGCAAAAGATTAAAAAGCTGCTGCGAGCGTTTGTCCTCAAAGCCGAAAAGAGTCAGCGCCTCGCCGCGCGGCTGCGTGCTCAGTTGCAGCTGGGTGTAAAGGCAAATGGCCTCCCCAGGGCTGGGCTGTGCGGCAAAGCAAGCCAGCGGCACATAAACCTGATAGCCCAAACCGCCGGCCAACACAACTAAATTATCGTCATTAACTTCCCAAACCTCACCCTGAATACAGCTTATCATTGCACCCTCCAGCTTAAACTAAATTATTTTGGCCGCCCTGCCAATGGTTGGCCTGTTGCCAGTTGCTGTGGCAAACAGCCACCGCCAAAGCGTCGGCGGCGTCGTCTGGCTTGGGAATGGCCGCCAGACGCAGCATTTCCTTAACCATAAACTGCACCTGCCTCTTCTCCGCCTTGCCGTAGCCCGTCACCGCCTGCTTAATTTGCAGCGGCGTATATTCAAAAATCGGCACGCCGCGCTGAGCCGCCGCCAAAATCAGCACGCCGCGCGCCTGCCCCACACTGATTACGGTGGTGGTGTTGCGGTTGTAAAAAAGCTCCTCAATCGCCATTTCATCTGGCTGATATTCCTGCAACAACAGCAGCAAGCCGTCGTAAATATCACAAAGCCGCTTTTGGTTCAAGCTGTTTGCCGGCGTGCGAATACAGCCATAATCCACCACGGTCAGCCGGTTGTAATCCTTGTCCACAATGCCCCAGCCGGTGATACCAGTGCCGGGGTCGATGCCCAAAATACGCATTTGCTCCTCTGCTTCGCTAATAATCTAAAAAAACAACTTAATCTATATAAAATTCTACACTCTCTTTAGATTACCTGCCAAGGCTCAGTCAGGGCTAACAAAAAATTTTTCCAAAAAATATGGCTAAACTATTGCAGAACGCCGCAATTTGTGATAGAATTTAATAGCTAGTTTTTTTCTAACCACATCCCTATGCTGGAATAGCTCAGTTGGTAGAGCAGCTGATTCGTAATCAGCAGGTCGCGTGTTCAAGTCACGTTTCCAGCTCCAATCATAAAAAAGGACGTTGCTTTTAAGCAACGTCCTTTTTTATGATTTAAACCTCCGGGTTCGGCTCCTGCTTTGTTTCCGAATCCTGGTCGGATTCAGCAGAATTGTCAACCTCCGTATCCGTTTCCGCCTCGTCCGCTGGCTCCTCATCCGAAGCGTCCTGAGAAAGCCCGGCGTAGATCGTATCCTCGTCCTCGCTTAGATAAAAGCTGGCGTAAATCTCATTCAAAAGCTTGGCGTTGGTCTCGTAGGCGTCCACCTCAGCCACCGTTATCAGATAATAACGCACCGCCGGCAGAGGACTAAACAACATAACCTCACAAATGGCGTTAGCGCCATCCTCATCGCCAAGCAGCGGCCCGGCCGCCGTCACCAGCTGATTATTACCAGGCAGGCTGCGGGCCAACTGCCGCAACAGCTCCGGCTCCACCAAAACCTGACCGGCCACAGCCGCCGCCATCTCCAACAAATCCGCATCGGAATAATAAGTGTAGCCGCCCAGCTCCCAAGTTAAGGTCAGCGTCAAATCCGTTTCCGGAGTGCAAAAAACCACGCTGTCCTCCGTTTCGAAAAGCGTTTTCCAGGCCGCCGGCACCGTCATAGCCGCACCAATACACGGATGCGTATAAGCCCGCGTTTCATTATCGTAAAGCGAAAGCTGCCTGTTATCCTGCTTGCAGCCGGTTAAACCGAGCAGGGCAAACAGCAGCAACGCTCCAGCCAGGGCCAGAAGCAAACGCGCCGGCCGCCTATTCATTCTATCTTTAGGCAAATATAACACCTCTATTTTTACAAATTAACTAAAGCCGGCCAGTCAATGCCCGGCCGCCCAGCTGCAAAACCGCCAAAGCCGCCTGCTGACGCACCAGCCGCCGATCTCCCGGAAAATGATGGCGAAACACCCAGACATTATCCCGAAAAGCCGCCGCCAGATACACCAGCCCCGGCTGCCGACCCAGCTCATCGGCTCCCGGCCCGGCCAAACCGGTCACAGCCAGAGCCAAATCCGCCCCGGCCGCCTTTTGCGCGCCCAAAGCCATCGCCCGCGCCACCGGAGCCGAAACCGCAGTGTGCCGCGCCAGCATAGCCGGCGGCACCGCCAAAAGCTGCGCCTTAGCCCGATCGCAGTAGGTCACAAAGGACATCTCCAATGCTGCCGAAGCCCCCGGGCAAGCCGTGAAAGCCGCCGCCGCCAAACCGCCGGTGCATGATTCCGCAAAGCTCACCCGCAGACCCTCAGCCAGCAGCAAGGTCAGCAGCCGCCCGGCCGCCCGCTCAATCTGCTTTTGCATAGCCCCAAACCTCCGTCAGATATTAAAGATTTACATATCAGAAAGTAAATCCTTGCACTTCACCAGATAATCCCAGCCGGAAATCAGGGTTAAAATCAGGGCCAGATACATCAACGCTTGCCCCACAAAGTAAACCGTCACGCCAAAGGCCGGCGCAAAAAACGGCATTGTGTAAAGCAACAAAAAAGCAATGGCCGTCATCTGGCAGGCCGTTTTTAGCTTGCCAAGGGGCGAAGCTGCAATTACCACGTTCTCACTGACAGCCACCGTGCGCAGGCCGGTGATGGCAAATTCCCGTGCCAAAATCAACACCACAACCCAAGCCGGGGTGCGCTCCATTGCCACCAAGGCCACCAGAGCCGCCGTCACCAAAATTTTATCCACCAGCGGGTCCATAAACTTGCCAAAGGTGGTCACCAAATTGCGGCTGCGGGCCAGGTGGCCGTCCACAAAATCTGTGCAGGCCGCCACAATGAACAGCAGCCCGGCCAGCAAATCTGCCGCCCAACCGTGCCACAAGGACACCACCAGCACAAACACCGGCACCATTAAAAAGCGCACCATCGTCACTTTGTTGGGCAAATTCATCTTATGCCAAAGGTTCATTTTTGCAATCCCCACTTTTTTTACTATTAAATATACGCCTTAGGCCTGTTTATTATGCTTTTGTGGCTGAGCGCCCTCACAAGGCGTCGCCAGCAAGTCGTAGCCCTCCGCTGCGGCCGCCTCCACCTTCAGCCAGCTGCCAATTTGCCGCTCCGTCAGGCGGCCATCCACATTTTGCACATAAATCAGACCGTCCACCTCCGGGGCCTGAAACTGCGAACGCGCCTCAAAGTAACCCGGCACGTCCAGAGAGGGCTGTTCCAGCAACACATTCAAGCTTTCGCCCACCTGCGCCTCCCGCCGGGCCGCCCCAGCGTCGGCCAGCACGGCCGTCAGCTGATTGTAACGCCGAGCCTTAATTTCGTCGGGCACCTGCTCCGGCATTGTGGCCGCCGGCGTATCCTCCTCCGGGGAATACTGAAAAACCCCGGCCCAATCCAACTGCGCCGCTGCGGCAAAATCCAGCAGCTCCTCAAAATCCGCCTCTGTTTCACCCGGAAAACCCACCATAAAAGTGGTGCGCAAAGCCGCATCCGGCAGATATTCCCGGATTTTGGTCAAAAGCTGCTCAATGCTTTCCCGGTCAAGCCGGCGGTTCATTCGGCGCAGCACCGCCGCGCTCACGTGTTGCAGCGGCAAATCCAAATAATGGCAAACTGTGCGGCAATCGCGCATAGCCGCCAACAGCTCCTCATCAATGCCCTCCGGGTAAGCGTAAAGCAGGCGCAACATACCAAAGCCCAGCTTGTCCAGCTCCCGCAAAAGCTGTGGCAGCAACGGCTTATGCTCCGGCAAATCCCGACCGTAAGCCGTGGTGTCCTGAGCAATCAAACAAAGCTCCTGCACGCCGGCCGTTTTCAAGCGAGCCGCCTCCGCCAACAACTGCTCCAAAGGCTGGCTGCGCAAAGGCCCGCGAATGTTGGGTATCGCGCAAAAGGAACAACGATTGCTGCACCCCTCGGCAATTTTCAGATACGCTGTGTAGGGCGGGGTTAGCAAAACCCGCTCCGGCAGTTCAGCACATTCGCCGCTTGGCTTTGCCCCAGCCTGCTTTTGTAACTTGGCCAGCTTTTGGCCGCTATGCTCCGCCAAAGCCTGCCAAAGCCGCTCCGGCAACTGGTCATATTCATCCGTACCCAGCCAGAGATCCACCTCCGGCAATTCGGCCGGCAGCTCTTGGCGATAACGCTGCACCAGGCAACCGGTGGCCGCCAACAGCAGACATTCCCCCTCCTGTTTCAGAGCGGCCAGCTCCAGCAAGCGCTCAATAGATTCCTGCTTAGCGTCGTTAATGAAGCCGCAAGTGTTCACCACCACAACTTGGGCGGCAAATGGATCCTCCGTCAGGCCGAAACCAGCCGTGCGCAGGCCGCCCAGGGCATATTCGCTGTCCACCAGGTTTTTGGCGCAACCCATCGTATCAAAGTAAATGTTTATCTTATTTGTAAAGCTCAATTTTCCGCCTCTTTTAACTCATCGCTTTTATTGCGGCTGATTGCCCGCCGTGCCCAACAATTCGCTGGGCGGCCGGTGATTGTCGTCATAGCCGCTATATCCAGTGGTTGTAAAGTCCAAATTATATACGTCAAAACCACCGCTGAAATTGGTAATCGTTTGGCCGTTATATTCCAGCTCCAAATGCAAGGCATTGTTGGTGCGAATATAAATGGACTCATTGGCCGAGAACACCTCCGAAGCGCCGGCCGGAATGGTGTGATGCGTGCTGGTTTCGCTGCCGTCAATGCGCACGCCCATCCAAACGTCCTCACCAACCGCCCGCACAATCAGCACAATAGGAGCCTCATTATTCAGGCTAGGCGGCTGCGGGTCGTCAACGCCTCCCGGCATCGCCGGATTGTCCTGCAAAAGATACAACATCAACATAAGCAGCACCATCACGCTGCCCAGCACCAGCCAGATAAAACGCCGGCCAAAACGTTTGCTGCGCGTGCGGATTGGGTGGCCCAAAGCGCCGTTGGAAACACCCTGCGCCCTCAACTGATTAGCCGCGTCCGCCTTGCTGTTTTGGTCCTGCAAGCGGCTCTGCGCCTTGTTTTTCACATCATGCAGGCTTGGGTCGTAGCTTTTGCCCTCCGCCATAGCCTGCACCACCTTTTTGCCGGACACATAGGCCTCAAAGCTGTTCTGCTTGGTGTTCACCTCATAGTAAGATTTAACGTCAGCCAAAATGGGGGCTGGATCCATCCCCAAAAAACGGGCGTAAGTATCCGCAAAGCCAATGGCGTAAATCCGTCCCGGCATTTGAGCCAAATCGCCGTTTTCCAAAAGTTGCAGATAAAACTCCCGCACCTTGGTGGCCTCCTCCACCTGGGCGTAGGTGTAACCCAGGGTCTCCCTGGTTATTCGCATCAATTTGCCATTTTCCTCTAACAATGGAGCAACCGCCTTTCCCTAAACCAATTCCCAAATCACATTATTAATCTATCCCAATTTATCAGGCTTCTGCCTCCTCTGGCTCCGCCTCTTCCGCCGTTGCAGCCGGCGGATTGACATATAAGGCCTCAAATGTTGCCATATCCATCAAAACGGTGCGCTTGTTGCCGGCCGGAGCGCTGACAATGCCCTCCTCCTGCATAGTATCAATCAGACGCGCCGCCCGATTGTAGCCAATGCTGAAACGCCGTTGCAAGGATGAAGCCGAGGCCTGGCCGCTGCTGATTATCTGCTGGCAAGCGTCGATAAACAGCGCGTCAAAGCGGGGCTTGGCCTGCTCCTCCGGGCGTTCCTCCGCAGCCGGTTCCTGAACCTCCGGCAGTTCCAAATATTCCGGTTTGGCCTGCTCCTTGCAGTAGGCCACCAAATCGTGAATTTCCTCCTCCGTCAAAAAAGCGCCCTGCACACGCAACGGTTTTTGCTGGCCAATCGGATAATAAAGCATATCGCCCTTGCCCAACAGTTTTTCCGCGCCGCCCATATCCAAAATCGTGCGCGAATCAATCTGCGAGGACACCGCAAAAGCAATGCGGGAGGGCACGTTGGCCTTGATAAGCCCGGTGATAACATCCACCGAGGGCCTCTGCGTGGCAATCACCAGATGAATGCCCGCCGCACGGGCCAGCTGAGCCAGCCGGCAGATGGACTCCTCAACGTCTTTGGAGGCCACCATCATCAAATCGGCCAACTCGTCAATCAGCACCACAATCTGCGGCAGCTTCACCACGTCCGGCAGCTCGTTATAAGTAACAAAATTCTTCACGCCGGCGTCCACAAACACCAGATAACGCCGGTCCATCTCATTGACAATTTCCTTTAGCACCTGCGCCGCCTTTTTAGCGTCAGTCACCACCGGCCGTCCCAAATGTGGCAGCCCGGTGTAGCCGGTCATCTCCACCTTTTTCGGGTCAATCATAATCATCTTCACTTCATCCGGCCGCGCTTTGTAGAGAATACTACAAATCAAGGTGTTCATACAAACGCTTTTACCAGAACCAGTGGCACCGGCAATCAGCAGGTGGGGCATTTCCGCCAAATTGCCCACAATAGCGCTGCCGTTGATGTCAATGCCCAAAGCAATGCTGATTTTGGACTTGCTCTTGCGGAAATTCTCCGAACTCAAAACGTCCTTAAAGTAAACCGGGCTGGTTTGCTCGCGCGCCACCTCAATGCCCACCACCGGTTTGCCGGGCACCGGGGCCTCAATGCGCAGACCACGCGCCGCCAAGGCCAGGGCAATATCGTCCGCCAAATTGACAATGCGGGAAATTTTCACCCCTGGGGCCGGCTGCAACTCATAGCGAATAATGGAGGGCCCGCAAACCACTTCCACCACCTTAGTTTTCACGCCAAAGCTGGCCAGCACCTGCTCCAGGCGCATACTATCGTCCATAATCCGCTGGTTGATGCGCGGGTTTTTCACCACAATGCCGCCTTTCATCAAGGAAAGCGGCGGCAACTGATAATCCACCACCCGCTCCAGCTTAGTATGTACCTCGCCGCCCTTGGGATAGACCGGCGCAGGCTCCGGTTTTGGCTCCTGCCGTTCAGTTTCTTCTATTATATTATTTTCATCTACACTATTTTCTTCAAAAATTTCATCCTCAATATTATCTTCGGCAATATCTCCCTCTGGCAAGCCGTTCTCAATATTTGCTTCATCCTCAATCCATTCTTCGCTATTATTTTCAATATTATCTTTAATTAAATCTGCGTCAACTAAATCTACTTCCAAAGCGCTTTCAGCAGCATTATCCTCATTATCCTCAATATCTTCAATATCTTCATTATCCACAGCAGCCGTGCCAGGAAAAGCAATGATATTATCCCGCGCCGTCGTTTGCGTCAAATCAGCAATTTCCTCATTCAACTCCTGCATATAAGCTGAGGCCGCCGGCTCCGTCCGCTCCGCGTAAGGCAAATATTCCTCGTCAAAAGCGGCCACATTATCCGTCAGCTCAACGCCGTTATCCGCAACAGTTTCCGTTTCCGCCGCCAACGGAAAGGCCGCCGATTCAGTCTCGCTGAACTCCTCCGCTTGATCCTCCAAAAAGCGCTCATGCGCCAGCTGAGCAAAGGTTTCTCGCAGAGGCGAGACTACGGGCGTGGGCTGAGGCCGTTGCCGCTGCGCGGGAATGGCCGGCCGCGGCTGAACAACTTGATTTGCAGCTTGATTTCTCACAATCGTGGTAAAACCAGCGTGAATACTAGCATATTCATCGGTTGGATTTGTCTCCGGCAAGCCGTAATCCAAATCATCACCCAGCATTTGGCCCACCGTAACATGGTCGTAAGCCTCGCGCGGCACATCGGCAAAACGGCTGCCGCTGTATTCCGTAATCACCGGCGGCAAAGTAATCTCCAGTTTTTCCGTATGCCAAGGTTGGCCGGTATCGTCGTCCGCCTCAAAACTGGTTCTGGTTGGCCGCTTAGGCGGGCCCTGCAAAGCAGCCTCAGCCGCCGCTTGTTCTCTGGCCGCCGCTGCCGCCTGCTTTTTCTCCCGCGCCGCCAAACGAGATTTATGCCAGCTCTTGGCCGCCGCGCCAAAAATCCGCATATCCGTGGCCAACATAATCCCCAGCAGCAAAAAGGCCAACAAAACTATGTAAGGCGCGGCTTGCCCTGGCAGCCAGCAAACCAGCAAAGCCACCAAAAAGCCGCACACACTGCCGCCCAAGCCCTGCAAACCAGCCTGCCAGGCTTGCGCCAAGCCGGAAGCCTCCGCCGTTGGCTCCACCGCAAAGTAAGGCAAATGCAAAAGCCCCACCAAAGCCAGCAGAAAAAAACAAGCCCCTGCCACCTGCCAGGCCCCAAAACGCCCCTTGCGCTCACTATATAGGGTATAGCCCAGATAAACTGCGGAAAGCGCCAAAGTAATGTTGGCCAGCCCGGCCGGCACCGCCAGCAGCATTTGGCCCGGCGTTGACTCCGCGCCAAAAACACCCAGGCCAATCAGGGCAAACCACAGGCTCAACATCAAGCCAACCAACATCAGCCCAACGCCAACCAAACGGGTTTGGTTCTGCTCAGCCTCCACCGGCTCAACGCCGCCCGTTTGGGAAGCCGCCTTTGTTTTTTTAGCTCCGGTGTTTTTGGCCGCTGTCTTTTTGCTGCCGCTTTTACTGGATGAAGCTTTTTTGCCCGCTCCACTTGTACTGCTCGCCTTGCTTGTTGTTTTTTTTGCCGTTGCCATTACCTTTCTTCTTCCTCATCAAAACTTTTTTAATTCAAGATATTTTCTTTTATCTTAACTGTTTTTAATTCGGCAAAAATGACGATAATCCTTTATTTCAGCAGCAAAATTCTGCCGTTGACTTTGAAGAAAATCTTTTGGATTGCAGCAGCGGCAAGCCTCCGGCTCATTGTTTAATTCAACCGCCGTCGGCTCCTCCGCCAGGCCGTTAAAAACCACGTCCTCCGGGATAATACTCCACAACATTCTCAATCCCTCCTCTTCAAGCTTGCTCATCTATCATTTGGTGCAAAGAAGCCAAGGCCTCGGCCAAGCCGCCCACCTCGTCAATCAGGCCGCACTTCACCGCCTCGTCGCCGGCCAAAACCGTGCCAATATCGCGGGCCAACTCGCCGGTATTCATCATATATTGGCGCATTTGCCGGTCAGATATACCGGAATGTGAGGTTACAAAGCCAATCACCCGGTCCTGCATACGCTCCAGATAGTCAAAACTTTGCTGCACACCCAAAACCAAACCGGTCATCCGAATGGGATGAATGGTCATTGTGGCGGTGGAAGCAATCAGCGATTTGCGGGCCGCCACGGCAATAGGCACGCCAATGCTGTGGCCGCCGCCCAAAACCAAGGAAACCACCGGCTTGTGCATGCTGGCCATCAGCTCGGCAATAGCCAAACCGGCTTCCACATCGCCGCCCACGGTGTTCAGCACCACCAACAAGCCCTTAATCTCCGGGCTTTCCTCCACCGCCACCAGTTGCGGAATAACATGCTCATATTTGGTGGTTTTGTTTTGGGATGGCATCACCAAATGGCCCTCCACCTGGCCAATAATCGTCAACACGTGGATGTCGCTCTGCATATCGGGCACGTCGGTGGCGCCCAAATCATCCAGCACCTTGGAGCGGTCTACATTGTCAGCTTCCTGGCCGCCTTCGCTCTGAGGATCTGCTTCGTTAGGGTCTGTTGGGTCGCTAGGTATAATATCCCGCGTCCGCTTTTCCTCTTTACTCATCAAACGCACTCTCCTTTTTAGCAATAGACTACCCCAAAATAGCAAAAATTATAGCGGCATTTTCAAAATTGAACGCCGCTATAATTTATTCCTAAATACAAGCTAATTTAAGCACTTAAATTTCATTAATAATTGGCACCACAATCGGCCGCCGCCCAGTACGCTCCGAGCACACGCGGGCAATGGTGTTTTTAATGTTAGTTTTCAGGGCCGCCTGATTATAATCACGCTCGCCCATTGATTCCACCACGCGTACAATGCGCTTTTCCACCTCGCGGAAAATGGTATCGTTACCCTTTTCATATACAAAACCACGGGAGAAGATATAAGGCATGCTGTGCAGGCGGCAAGTGTCGCGGTTAATAACAATGCTGGCGATAACAATGCCATCGTTGGATAGCTGTTTGCGGTCTTTCAGCACTGTGGTGCCCACATCGCCAATGCCGCGGCCGTCAATCAGGGTTTGGCCAGCATGCACCGCTCCGGCAATGCGTCCGCTGCGGGCAGAAAGCTCCAACACCTGGCCGTTTTCCATAATAAAGATGTTTTTCGGCGGCACGCCCATACTGCTAGCCAGCTTGCCGTGCTCGCAAAGCATACGGTACTCGCCGTGCACCGGCATAAAGAAGCGCGGACGCACCAAATTGAAAATCAACTTCAAATCTTCCTGGCTGGCGTGGCCAGACACATGCAAGCCCAAGCCGCGGCCATAAGCCACATCCACCCCTTGATGATAGAGGTTGTCCACCGTTTTGGAAATCATTTTTTCATTGCCCGGGATAGGATTGGCGGAAATCACCACCAAATCGCCGGTGCGCAGCTGCACCTGGCGGTGCTCGCCCTGTGACATTCGGGTTAATCCGGCCAATGTTTCACCTTGGCTGCCGGTAGTCAAAATAGCCAGCTTGCGGTCTGAAAACTTACGAATATCATTAATATCAATAAAAGTATTGGCCTTAACTTTCAAATAACCAAGCTCGCTGGCAATACCAACCACGTTGTTCATACCGCGCCCCACCACGGCCACTTTGCGCCCGGTGCGCTCAGCAGCCCAAATGGCCTGCTGAATACGGTGCACATTGCTGGCAAAGGTGGTTACAATCACCCGGCCAGTGGCGTTCAAAAAGATGTTGTCCAGAGCCGGCCCCACCGATTTTTCCGAGGCCGTAAAACCTGGCCGCTCCACATTGGTGCTGTCAGCCATCAACAGCAAAACGCCCTGCTGGCCCAGCTCAGAAATGCGGTTTAAGTCCATAAACTGATTGTCAATCGGCGACATATCAATCTTAAAATCGCCGGTGTGCAAGCAAACACCCACCGGGGTGTGCAAAGCCAGAGCCATAGAATCTGGAATACTATGGGATACGTGAATAAATTCCACCTTAAACGGGCCGGCGGTGATAGTTTCGCCGGCGCTCACCTCGTGCAGGTTGGCCGCGCTCAAATTGTGTTCTTTCAACTTGCCCCGCAGCAAGCCCAAAGTCAGACGGCTGCCGTAAATCGGCACTTTCAGATCTTTCATCACATAAGGCAGAGCGCCAATGTGGTCCTCATGACCGTGAGTAACAAAAATACCCCGCACCATACTCTTGTTTTCCAGCAGATAGCTGTAATCAGGAATCACCAAATCAATGCCCAGCTGTTCCTCATCAGGGAAAGTCATACCGCCGTCAACCACCACAATGTTGTTGCCATACTTAAAGGCGGTCATATTTTTGCCAACCTCCCCCAAACCACCCAGGGGAATAATCGTCAGCTTTTGATTAGAAAGCTTTGAGCCAGTCGCCTTGGAACCAGCCGCTTTGGGATTGGCCGCCCCCTTAGCCGCAGCTGTTTTGCCAGCCGCCTTGGCAGCGGCCGATTTGCCAACCGAAGCTTTACCGGCCAGGCCAGCCGCATTTTTGGTTGCCGGCCGGTTCGATACGGTTGATTTTTTACGCTCATCCGACTTGGGGCGGCTGGTTTGCCGGCCACGACCATTAGCTCGCCGCGGCTGCTGATTGCCCGCCTCAGCCGCCGCCTCTGGGCTGGCGGTTGCGGCCGAGGGCACAGGCTCGTCCACCGTTTCCTTGCTGACGGCTCGCTTGGCGCTACGCGCCAAATTTTTAATCACATCAGCTGCCGTGCTGCGCAGGCTGGGGCTTTGTCCGGTGGCCTCAAAATTATCCTTGTCCATAATCACACTCCTTTTTTATTTTATTTTTTTATTGATATAGACAATAAACTTATATATGCAAGCCGCAGAACGGCCTTAGCCATTTCTGCGGCTTAAAAGCTCTTAAATTATTTTTAATCACAACGCCGTTTTCACAAATGAACGGCCCAATGATATTCCTTATCAGTCACTTTCAATCAATTAAATTGCTGCTTTTATTTTACCTCAGTCAACAGCTCGCCATACCTGGGTATATCATATTTTTGCAAAACTTCCCGCAAAACTTTCAGCTCAGCCTCGCTGGACGGCGCCAAAGGCAGGCGACAATCACCCATATCCCAGCCCAGCAAATTCAGGCAAGCCTTAACCGGCACCGGATTGGTGGTGATGAAAAGCTTTTTAAATAGCTCATAACATTTTAAATGAATTTGCAAAGCCTGCGTGGTGCGGCCCATTTGGTAAAGCTCAATCATCCGGCACATCTCCCGCCCCACCAGGTGCGAAGCCACGCTGATAACCCCGCTGGCGCCCAAAGCCAGGCTGGGCAACAGCAGCGCGTCGTCGCCGCAATAAACATAAAAGTCACTGGGCAAAATAGAAATCAGCTGGCTAACGGTGTCTACATTGCCGCTGGCGTCTTTGATTGCCGTAATGTTTGGGCAATCCTGCGCCAACCGCAACACCGTTTCCGGCAACAAATTAACCCCGGTACGTCCGGGAATATTATAGAGAATTATCGGCAGGTCGCAGCTGGCTGCGATTGCCGCAAAATGACGATACAAGCCCTCCTGCGAGGGTTTATTGTAATAAGGCGCCACGGCCAGCAAGCCGGCGGCTCCCAGCTTCTGCGCCTTTTTGGCCACCTCACATGAGTAAGCCGTTTCATTATCAGTGGTTCCCACAACCAAGCAGCAATCGTCTGCAATCGCCTCTTTGGCGGCCGCCCAGATATTAGCGCGCTCAGCTGGAGTCAGGCAAGGGCTCTCGCCAGTGGTGCCGCAAACCAGCACCCCGTCAGAGCCTGTTTTCTGCAAGTGCCCAACCAGCTCCTGCACTTTTTTATAGTCAACCTCTCCCGTTTTATCATAAGGCGTCACCATAGCCGTCACAAGCTTGCCAAAGAACACCATCATCAGCTCCTTTGTAGTATTTAGCTTAAACTAATCCCTCTGCCACCAGCAGCTGCGCAATCTGCACGGCGTTGGTGGCGGCACCTTTGCGAATTTGATCGGCCACCACAAACAGGGAAAGGCCGTTTTCCACCGCAATATCCTTGCGAATACGCCCAACATAAACCTCATCAGTATCTGAGGTGTAAAGCGGCATGGGATACAAATTTTTGGACGGATCATCCTGAATAACAATGCCCGGAGCCGCCGCCAAAACTGCGCGCGCCTCCGCGGCCGTCACCGGTTTTTCAGTTTCAATATGAATCGCCTCAGCGTGGCTGCGGAACACCGGCACCCTAACCGCCGTGGCGGAAAGGCAAATGCTTTCATCGTGCAGCATCTTCTGAGTTTCCCAGGTCATTTTCATTTCCTCTTTAGTGTAATCGTTTTCAAGGAAAATGTCAATATGTGGAATTAAATTGCAAGCAATTTGATGCTGAAATGTGGAAATCTGAGCCTCCTCACCGGCTGCCAAAGCCTTAATTTGCGCCGCCAACTCATCCAGGCCCTCCTTACCGGCCCCGGAAACAGCCTGATAAGTTGCCACAACCACCCGCTTCAGGCCAAATTTGTCATAAAGCGGCTTCAAGGCCACCACCATCTGAATGGTGGAGCAGTTGGGGTTGGCAATAATACCCTTATGCCAGCGCACATCCTCCGGGTTCACTTCCGGCACCACCAGCGGCACCTCAGGGTCATAGCGGAACGTGCTGCTGTTGTCAATGCACACCGCGCCGCGCTTCACAGCTTCCGGCGCCAAGGTTTTGCTGATATTACCACCGGCAAAAAGCACAATATCCACACCCTCAAAAGCCTCTGGCCGAGCCTCATGCACGGTGTAATTTTGTCCCTGCCACTCAATCTGCTTGCCCTCTGAACGAGCCGAGGCCAGCAAAGTAAGTTGCCCCACCGGAAATTCACGCTCCGCCAAAACTTTCAGCAGCTGCTGACCAACTGCGCCAGTTGCGCCCACGATTGCCACATTATATTGCTTCAAAGTTACCTACCTCCGATATATTACAAATTAAACTGTTTTTAGGCTGTCGATTTTTTCTTTACAGGTTATTTTACCATTTTTCAGTAAATATTGCAACTATATTTTTTCAGTAATTTTTGAAAAGCCTCAATTCATCTTCGACAGATAACTTCAAAATTCGCGCAAAACAGGTTGCAGCTGCCGCCGTTGCAGAGCCGCCGCTGCTGCCGGAAGCAGCAACTTATCATCAAATATCAATGAATTTGGCTTTTTCAACGGGTCATCCTGCCCCAAAGGCACAAAGTAAATCTGCTTGGCCGCCAACAGCAAGCCCAGATTTTTAGCGTTCAAGCCCAGCGCGTCGTTAGAGGCCAAAGCAATCAGCAGCGGCTTTTCATTGCGCAAATGAGCCTTGGCCGCCATCAGCACCGGCCCATCCGTCAGCCCCATAGCCAGCCGAGCCAGCGTGTTGCCGGTGCAGGGAGCAAGCAGCATCACATCCAGCGGGCTTTGCGGCCCAATCGGTTCAGCCTCAGGAATAGTACAAATCGGAGGCCGCACCACCGGGGCCAAAGCAGCCAGAGCCTCCCGCCATTCCGCCGCCTGGCCAAATTTGCTGTCCAACTGCTGCACATTGCCGGAAAGCACCGGCCAAATGTCCACCCCTGGCAGCTCCGCCAGCCGGGCCAGCTGATTTAACACTTTGCGCATAGTGCAAAAGGAACCTGTCAAGCCAACCCCAATAGTCTTATGCGCTAAAAGCTGCGGCCATTCCTGTAAGTAATCAATCTGCGCCGGTTTATTTTCCTCAAATCTCTTTTCCGTCATAATTTCACCGCCCTTCCCCAAAATTCGCTTCTTTCCTCCTGTTCAGAGGCCAAAACCCGTCTAATCAGTTGTGGATAAGCACGGGCCAGCAATTCGCCCGCCGTCTGCGGAGCCACTTTGCCCGGCAAGCTCAGCGCGTGCACCGCAGCCAGGCCCAGCTTTTCCGCCGCCGCAAAATCCGTGCCGCCACTGCCAGAAGCCAAATCAATAATCAACGCGCCGGGCTGCATAGCCAACAGCAGCTTTTCTGGCAACACCAACGCCGGCACTGTGTTAAAAACTGCGGCAAAGCGGCCAAGCTCCGCTGGCAGCTCCGCCCATTCACATGCTGCATAACCCTGCCGCCGAGCCATTTGCAAGCGCTCCTCACCCCGGTTGGCCACCAACACGTCCGCCCCTAAGGCCCGCAAACGTTCAGCCAAAGCTGCGCCAACCCGGCCAAAGCCCAGCACCAACGCCGGCAGGCCGTGAATTGTCACCGGCAACTGCTGCATAGCCAGTTGCAACGCTCCCTCAGCCGTGGGAATAGCGTTCGGCACCGCCACCTCGTCGGCCTCGGCAATCTCATAAAGCGGCAGCTGCAAAGCCTGACACAAACCGCGCAGATAATTGGAAGCCACACCCACCATCAGGGGCGTGCCCGCAACCGCTCCGGCTAAATCACTGGTCGTCACCAACGGCGGCGGCAAAAAAGCCGTATGCAAACGGCCGTTTTCCCGCACTCCCGGCAAGGGCAGCAGCAGCAAGTCCGCTCCCTGCACCGCCTCAGTCAGGCTGGCACAAGCCTTGGCAGCAGGCGGCAACTCCGCCGCCGGCAAACCAAAGGTACGCAAAGCAAACCCGGCCTCCAGCAACGCCGGCGCCACCAGCAACTCCCGCCGGTCGCCGCCTAACAAAGCCACAATCTTTTCAGCCATTCATCTTCACCACTCTTTATTGCTTGTATATCGCTTGATTTTCGTTTACGCTACAGCTTATGCGGTAAGAGAGTGGGCGGTCAAAAATTTTTACTTGCCAATCGCTAAGTGTTCACACAAAAAGCACCCACAAGCTTGACAAAAGCCTGTGAGTGCTTTATAATATGTATAGGTGAAGCCGATAAACGGCGGTTCGCCAATAACGGTTTAAATTTAAGTGCTAAGAACCGCTACTGTGCAGAGTGGCGGTTCTTTTTGTATACAAAAATATTAGTCCAGCAAACTTTCCAATCCCTGAATCAGCACGCCCTCTTTAACGGTGACGATTTTCTCCATCGCCATCGCCACACCGGGCACATATGCTTCGCGGGAAAGCGCGTCATGCCGCAGGCAAAGCACCTGCCCCTCCGCGCCAAAAACCACCTCTTGGGTGGCCACATAGCCCGGCAGGCGCACGCTGTGTACGCGCATACCGTCCAACTCGCCGCCGCGGCTGCCCGGCAAACGCTCAAACTCCTGCGTGCTGCCTTGGGCCAAAGGTTGCCGCTCCGCCGCCAGCATTTCCAACGTGGTCACCGCCGTGCCGCTAGGCGCGTCCAATTTTTGGTCGTGGTGGCGTTCAATCACCTCCACATGCGGCAGATATTTCACCGCCTCGCGGGCAAAACGCATCAACAGCACCGCTCCCAGCGCAAAGTTGGCGGCGATAAACACCGGCGTATTAAACTCCGCGCACCATTTGGCAACCTGCTTGTAATCGGCCTGCGTAAAACCAGTGGTGCCCACCACCGCCGGCGTGTGCAGCTCCAGGCAAGTGCGGATATTCTTCATCACCGCAGCCGGGCTGGTAAAATCAACCACCACATCAGGCTTTTCGCGCCGGATGGCCGCCGCCAAATCCTGCTCCTGCTGCAAGCCCAGCTGCCCCAGGCCGCAAAGCAGACCGTAATCCACCGCGGCAGGTTTAGTATCCACCGCCGCCGCCAGGCGCATATTTTCCCGGCTGCCCAGGCCAAGAGCCAAGGCCCGTCCCATACGGCCAGACGAACCGTTCATCAAAAAACTAATCTTCTGCATCAAAACTTCTCTCCCTCAAAATTCCGGGAGAGGCCTCAGCTGTAGTCAATATCCACCACAATAACCTCGCTGCCAATTTTGCAGACCTTCTCCCAGGGTATATTCAAAATATGTTTGTTCTCGCCCCGCAGCAGCCGGCTGCCCGTGTTGCCGCTGGCCGGACGAAACGGCAAAATAATGCCCTCGATAGCGCCGGTTTCCGGGTTTACCACCAAATCGGAATCACCCACCAGCCCCATAATCTCACCATCGTAAATATTAATAATCCGTTTGCCCAAAAGCTGACTTAAACGCATGCCAACACCTCCATCGGTTCAGCATATGCAGCCAAGCCTTATTATATGCCTGAATGGCCAAAACCACCCTCGCCGCGCTCGCTGGCGGAAAGCTCCAGCGCCGGCTGCCAGCAAGCCCGCAGATAACGGGCAAACACCAACTGAGCAATGCGCATACCGCGCCGCACCACAAAAGGCTCCTGCCCCAAATTAACCAGAATAACGCCAACTTCGCCCCGATAATCCGCATCGATAGTGCCGGGCGAGTTCAGCAAGGTAATGCCGTGGCGCAAAGCAAGGCCGCTACGTGGACGCACCTGCGCTTCACAATCCGGCGGCAGCTCCAAAAACAGACCGGTGGGCACCAACGCCCTCTGCCCTGGCTGCAAAACCAACTCCTCCTCCGGGGCCAGGCAAGCCAGCAAATCCAGCCCGGCCGCCGCCTCGCTGGCATATTCCGGCAACGGCAGCCCGGCATAAGCCGGAGCGGTTTTCACCTTAACTGTCAGCTGCTCTAGCATGCCAGCAAGCCCTCCAAGGCAATCTTCGGCTCCTCCGGCCCCACCAGGGCCAGAACCAGCTTCTCCGGTTTAAGCAGGCGCTCCGCCATCTGCTGCACGGCTTGCGGCGTCACCGCCATCACATCGGCCACCAAATCTTCAATGTTGCGCACCTTTTGGTAGAGAATTTCCGCGCGGCCCAGCCGCACCATCACATTGGCGGAACTCTCCAAAGACATCAGCAAGCCGGCCTTAAACTGCATCTGAGCACGAGCCAGCTCCTCCTCCGTCACACCATAAGCCGCCATTTTGGCCATCTCGCAACCCAAAACCTGCAACAGCTCCACCGCCTTTTGCGGGCTGGTGGAGGCATAGGCGGAAAAGGAGCCGCCAAAAGCCTGCGGAGCCACAGTGGAGCAAACGCTGTAAGTCAGGCCGCGCTTTTCGCGTACCTCTTGAAACAAACGAGAGCTAACGCCGCCGCCCAAAATGCCGTTCAATATGTTCAAAGTGTAAAAATCCGGCACGTCGCCAGGCAGGCCGGGCACGCCCAACGTTACATGCACCTGCTCAATTTCCTTATGGGTGAAAATACGCCCGGCGGCATATTCCGGCGCCGGCAGTTCCGGCTTGTCCCAATGCGGCCGGCCGGCCTCCTCCGCCCAGCTGTGGCCCAGATACTTAGCGGCCAGCTCCAGCACCTGCTCCCGCTTCACATTGCCGGCCACTGCCAGCACAGTATGCGCCGGCGCGTAATGCGCCCGGCAGTAAGCGTCAATATGCTGCCTCTCAAAACCGCTGACTGAAGCCGTGGTGCCGATAACCGGCAAACCGTAAGGGTGGCCGGCAAACAAGGTGCGGTTAAAAAGCTCTCCCACCAGGTCGTCCGGCTCATCCTCATACATATTAATTTCCTCCAAAATCACACCCCGCTCCTTGGCCCATTCCTCCGCCGGAAATTGCGAATCCAAATACATATCGGAAAGCAAATCCAGGCACAGCTCAAAGCTCTCATTAAGGGAGCGCGTGTAGTAGCAGGTGTATTCGCGGGAAGTAAAAGCGTTCATCTGGCCGCCCACATCCTCCAACATCTGGGCAATCTGCTGGTAATTGCGCCGGCCAGTGCCCTTAAACAGCATATGCTCCAACACGTGGGAAAGGCCGCCCTCATCGGCCGCCTCATAGGCGGAGCCAGTGCCCGCCCAAATGGACGTTGTTACGGAGTAAACATCAGGCAGTTCCTGAGTGATAACCCGCACACCATTCGGCAAAAGGTCTTTATAAATTGTCATAATATAAATTCTCCACTTTTTATTTTAGAATATTTTTATATTCGCCCTAAACCGGCAAAATCCTTTATTCAAACAGGATTTGCAGAATTTGCCGCCCCTCCCGGCCTATTCGGCTGCCAATATCCGCCCAACCGGAACCGCCAGGGGCCTGCACCGCCGCCTCGCTCAGCAAATTAACCCGGCCCAACACCTCGCCCGCCTCCGAGCAAAAATCCAGCGTACCCAAACAAGCGCCGGCCGGCGCCTGCTCACCCGGCCGCAGCTGCTTAAAATGATATTCCGCCCGCAAATTGGAGGCCGCGGCCTGCTCCTTGGGCAAAGTCAGCCACAAATCCGCCGCCGCCAGCAACCAAACGCCGCCGTTCTCCTCGTCCGCCCCACCGGCCGGCCAATATGCCAAACGCTGCCCGGCCTGCACCAAGCGCACATTACAAAAACCGTCAATACCATAATTCAGCAGCTCCAGGCTTTCCCGATAGCGGTCGCCGCTGTGCAACACCACGGCAATCACACTGCGGCCGTCCCGCTCCATAGAGCTCACCAGGCAAGCCCCTGCCGCCTTAGTGGTGCCGGTTTTAACCCCCGTCACATGCTCATCCATTGTCAGCAGGCGGTTAGTGTTTTTCAGGCTGCGATTGTAGCTGCCGCCTTCCATCGTGGCCCGCTGGCTGCCCACTCTGTCGGCAAACTCCGGCCGGCGCATAGCCTCCCGCGTCAGCAAAGCCAAATCATGACAGCTCAGCAGATGAGCTTCATCCGGCAAGCCGTTGGTGTTTTGCAGGCTAGCCGCAGCCGCTCCCAAAGCCTGCGCTTTCACATTCATCAGCTGCACAAAGTAAGGCTCGCTGCCCACCGCCCCCTCAGCGATAGCAAAGCAAGCGTCGTTGGCAGACTTCAACAGCGCGGCGTCCAAAAGCTCCCCCAGAGCAAAGCGCTCGCCCGCCAGCAAACCCGCGCTGCTTTCACCCACCGCCGCCGCTTGCGGCGAAACCTCACATTCCCGCTCCAGCGGAGCCAAATCCAGGCACAGCAAAGCCGTCAAAATCTTGGTGGTGCTGGCTGGCGGCAAAGGAGCCTCGCCGTTATGCTGCCAAAGCACCTGCCCGGTTTGCGCATCCAGCAGCAAAGCCCCTTGAGCGGAAACGCCTGGCTCCGCCCAGGCAGAAGCGGGGCGGCCTAGCAAAGCCAGAAGTAAGCATATGACCAATAACTTCTTATTCAATATGCTCATTTGGCCGGCTCCTCCGCCTCAGGCTGGCCGGCATCCGCCTGCACTCCCAGCAGATTTTCCGAAACCGTGCAAAAGCCCAAATCCTGCGCGGCCAACTCCTGCAACAGCGTATCCAGCGCGGTCAGAGTGTTTTCTCCCAGGTGTAGGCTGATAAAGCTGCCAGCCTCCGCCTTGGCCAACACCGCCGCAATGATTTCCTCCGGCTCGGCCGCCTGCCAATCGCCGGAATCCACCCCGCCCAACACAAAAACCAATCCAGCCTCAGCCACCGCCCGCCGAATGTCCGCCTCCGTCACCCCGCAGGGCGGCAGATAAACCGAGGGACGCTCGCCGCCGGCTTGCTCAATCAAAGCACAGGCCCGCTCCAAAGCCGCCCGATTTTCCGCCAGCGAAAGCTGCGCCGGGCTGGTATCGTCATAGCCGCAACAACCCAACTGATGACCGCCCGCCAAAATTGATTTCAACAGCTCCGGCTGTTTTTCCGCCAGCTGACCCGGCACAAAAAAAGTGGCCTTGGCCGAATTGTCCGCCAAAATATGCAGCATTTGGCCCAACTGCTGCTCGTCACATTCCGCGCCCAGCTGCACCAACAGGCTCACCGCCTGATTTTGCGGGTTGCCGGCCAAAAACAGCGGCGCCTGCCCAGCCTCCAAGCCTGCGCTCACCCAGGCCGTCACCGTGGGGCTGCCGCCCAGCAGCTTCAACACGCCCACCAGGCAGACCACCACCCCCAGCAAGGATAAATTAACCAACATCCGTCGGCTGACGAACAAAATCCGCATATCACAAAGCCCCCTTTTAAAACTGCAAAGCTCTCACAAGCCACTAACTATGCTTATGAGAGCTTAAAAGATTTTATGCAGTTTTAACGGCGGCGCTTAGGGTTCGCCGGAAACCAACCGCGCTTCACCCGCTGCTCCTGTTCAAAAAGCTCCTTGATACTCCAAAAGCAGGAAAAGGCCACCAGAGCCAGCAGCACCGCGACAAAAGACCAAGGACACACGGCCGCCGCCAGCAGAAAGCCCAAACCGGCCGCCAAAAACCAAGGCCAAATGCCCTTACCAAAATAATATTCACCCTTGATAACCAACGGATGAAACAGACCGATAATCAAAAAGCTGGCCGCGCCCAGCAGCAGAGCGTCCCAATTAAAGCTCATCATTTACCTCCTTCAAAGCAGCGGAAAGACTGTTTACAAACTGGCGGGCCGTGCGGCCGGAATGGCCGTTGTGCTTTTGCCACATCGCCCATTGCAAAGCCCGGCGGCGCAGCTCCGCCTCCGGCAACTCAATGCCGTCCGCCGCAGCCAAAGCCTGCACAATCTGCAAATATTCCTCCTGCCGCGGCACGCTGAACAATACCGTCAGCCCAAAGCGATCGGCCAGGGAGAGCTTTTCGCTCATGCTATCGCTAGCCCGCACCTCGCCGCCCAAGTGCTCAACACCCTCGCGGTCCTGCCAATTTTCCACAATCAAATGCCGCCGATTGGAGGTGGCGCAAATCAACACATTTTGCCCCAGCGTGGTGACGCTGCCCTCCAACACCGCTTTGGTGATTTTATAGCTTTGGTCGGCCCGCTCAAAGGAAAGGTCGTCAATAAACAGCAGATAACGCCGGGGCTGCGGCTGCAACAGAGCCAAAAGTTGCGGCAGGCTGGTCATCTGCTCCAGCGGCAATTCCACCAGACAAAGCCCCTCCGCCGCCAAAGCGTTAGCCGCCGCTTTCACCAAAGACGATTTACCCGTGCCGCGCGCGCCGTAAAGCAGCATATTATTGCCCCGTCCCTCCTGCGCAAAAAGCCGCAAATTGGCCAGCACCTCGTCCTTTTGGCTTTGGTAGCCCACCAAATCGTCCAGACAAATATTGTCATATTGCGCAACAGGCAGCAGGCGGCCCTCCCAACGCCAAACCCGGTGCAGGGCCAGCGAGCCAAAGCCGTTTTGACGATGAAATTCCGCCAAAGCCGCCGCCAATTCCGCCGCCGGCCGGTGCAACCAATCGGCAAACTCGGCCAGCTCCGGGGCTTGCCCGGCCAAGCCAGACCCCACCGGAGAATACATCCATTCCGGCGTTTGGTAAGCCGATACCCAGTCCTGCAACAGCTGAATTTCCGCCGCCATCGCCTGTAAAAGCGGCTCCGTCAGCAAACCAGCCGCGGCCCGCCGGCTAAAAAAGCTATCGCAAGCCAAAATTTTGGGCAACAGATAAACCGCCGCCGCATTTTCCCCTGGCCGCAACGTCACATCAGCCAACCTTGGGGCCAAAAGCAGGTTGACCCGCGCCTCTTGCTCATAAAAATGCAAGGCCAGCAAAACCTCATCCTTCAGCAAAGGCTCCAACAAAACCAACATATTGCTCATAAATACTAATCTACCCCCTCAATCCCTCTCGACAAAATAACTATATCCGCTCCAATATTTGTCCGCTTAGCAGGAAAAATGAAAACAAAAATAGAATATAAGTAGGTTATAATCTAAAGAAACGGAATTTGTCTATGAATAATGCCCCAAACAAATTTAAAACTACCCAAGATGTGGACCAATGGTTAACCAACGGCGGAGAGATGCCGGCCCGGCGGCCAGTCAGCCGCCGTCCGCGCTCCAGCAGGCCGAGGGAACGCTCAGGCCGCCCCCCGCAGCGTTTTCACTTGCCCAAGCTGCAACTGCCTCAATTTGGCAAAAAGCGATCGGCCAGCAAAACCAGGCAAGCCGCCGCGCAGCCGGGCAAAGCTAAACAGCCAAAGGTTGTTACCGCCACCATTTCCGGCCTGATTTTTGCGGCCATTGTGCTGCTGGCGGAAACTGGTATTTGGGGTTTTTACTGTTATTCTCGCACTCTCCCCGGCGATACCAACGTGCAGGCCAGCACTTTTATGTACTGCCTGGCCGTGTTTGCCGGCAGCTTTTGGGCGGCCGCCGTGGTTAAACGGCGCAGCCTGAAGCCCAGCCTGTTTATCTGCGGCGTGTTTTTAGGCCTCAGCCTGTTGATTTCTCTGCACCTGTTTTCCTGGCAGGAAATTAAGCTAAAAATGCTCCTGCTGAAAATTTTGCTCACTTTTGCCGCGGCCGCCGGTGGTTTTGTGCTTTCCCTGGTGCCCTATTTGATTAACAAATCAATCAAAAAAAAGCGTCAGGCTCAGGAACAACGCCGCCAACGCCAGCTGGAACATCGTCAAATGATGCAACAGCAACGGGAGCTGGAGCAGGAATTGGCCCGCCGGGCCCGCAACAATTTCCGCCCTTAAATAATCTGCATTTTAACATAAAGGCATAGCCATCCTCCCTTGTGGCTATGCCTTTGTTGTTGTGCAGCCTTACTCCGACAGATAAACCTTTTCTATTTTTGCCACATACATCGTGTGATAATCCTGCTGAGCATAGTTTTTGCCGTCCAGCTCCGGCAGAATAAAGCCCTGCGGGCGCAGCTCGTCGGCGTAAAGCTTTTGCACCAGCAGCACCAGTCGGGCCTCCTCAAAAGTGGGCACGCCGTCTAAAAACGTCAGGTGCAAGCCGGCCTCGGCAATCTTATCCCGCTCCCGGCCGGAAACGGAACCAAGCAGGCTTAGCTCCTTTTTGCGCCCCTCAAAAAAGGACAGAGAAAAACGGGGCTGCGAGTCCACAAACTCTTTGGTATAACGCTGCGGCCGGATGAACACAAACGCCACGTTCTCATGCCAAAGCACGCCCAGGCCGCCCCAGCTGGCCGTCATCGTGTTAGCCCTTTGCTCGTCGCCCGCCGTCACCAGCAACCAATCCTGGCCAATCGTCTGCCAGGGGTTCAGCTGCAAATCCTCAATTTTCACTTGCTTAAAGCTCATAAAACCCAAAACCTCCTCATTATTCGTTCTCTATACAATATGTTAAAACCGGCTTAAATATCCGGGCCAGGCGTCGTCAAAATCAGCGGCCGCTTTTCCGTCACCACCAGCGTGTGTTCAAACTGAGCCGCCCGCGTGCGGTGCGGCGTGTAAAGCGTCCAGCCGTCGCGCTTGCTTTGAACAACCACCATTTCCGCCTCGCTGATGAATGGCTCAATGGCAATCACCATCCCCTTTTCCAATCGCATCCGGTTTTTAGGCTCATAATTGTTATCAATCATTTCCGGCTCATCGTGCAAAGTGTGTCCCACACCGTGTCCGCACAGGTTTTTAATAATCCGCAAGCCATGGCGGCGCGCCGTGTTCTCCACCGCCCGGCCAATATGATTAACCGGCCGCCCAGCCACCGCCGCCGTAATAGCGTTGGCTAAAGCCTCCTTGGAAGCCTTCAACAGGCGTTGAGCCATTTTGTCCCCTTTACCCAGCAGAAACGAGGCCCCCGTGTCGCCATAATAACCGTCCAACTCCGCTGAAACGTCAATATTCACCAAATCTCCACTTTGCAAAATCCGCCTGCCGGGAATCCCGTGGGCAATCTCCTCATTAACACTGATACAGGTGTAAGCCGGAAAGCCCTCCGCCATCGGGCCGGAATTAGCTCCGTAAGCTTTAAGCAGCCGCCCGCCCAGCTCATCCAGCTCCCCGGTGGTGATACCAGGCCGGGCCGCAGCCCGCATATCCCGCAGCACATTGGCGCAAATGCGGCCAATCCTTTGCAGCTTGAGCAAATCCTCCTCGGTTTCAATAATCATCCCCGCACCTCCTATTCAGCCGCCCGGCCGGCGTGCCGATTCACAAAGCGTTCAATGCCGTCGCAGGCCTTAGCGATATTTTCCATTGAAGTGGCGTATGAACAGCGAATAAAGCCCTCGCCGCTGGCCCCAAAAGCATTGCCCGGCACACAGGCCACTTTTTCCTCCTGCAAAAGCTGCTCGCAGAACTGAGTGGAGGAAAGACCGGTGCCCGCAATGCAGGGAAAGGCATAAAAAGCTCCCTGCGGCTGACACAACGGCAGACCAATTTCCGCCAAACGCTGCGCAATAAACTGCCGCCGCCGGTCATATTCCGCCACCATCCGCCTGGTTTCTGCCTGACCGTTTTTTAAGCCCTCCAACGCCACATACTGACCGGTGGTGCTGGCGCAAGACAAGGAGAATTGATGAATTTTGTAGATACCGCTTAAAATATCTGGGTGAGCGCAAACATAACCAATACGCCAGCCGGTCATCGCCAACGATTTGGAGCAACCGCTGATTAAAATGGTCATATCCTGCATACCCGGCGCCTTGGCAATAGAAGCGTGGCTAAGGCCGTCGTAAATCAGTTCCGCATAGATTTCATCGGAGATAGCCAGCACCTCATGACGCAGCAACACCGCCGCCAGCGCGTCCAGTTCAGTTTGGCTCATCACCACGCCAGTGGGATTGCTGGGGAAATTTAGCACCACGGCCTTGGTTTTGGGCGTTATGGCTGCCTCCAGCTGCTGCGGGGTCAGCTTGAAGCCATCCGCCGCGCAGGTCGGCAACGGCACCGCCAGCGCGCCGCACAGCTCCACACACGGCGCATAAGACACAAAAGCCGGCTCAGGAATCAGCACCTCGTCACCAGGACAAAGCAAAGCCCGACAAGTGGCGTCAATAGCCTCGGAACCGCCCACCGTCACCACAATTTGATCCTCCGGCCGGTAAGTAAGCCCCAAAAGCTGCTGCAAATAAGCGCTGATGGCCTGGCGCAGCTCCAACAGGCCAGGATTGGGGCTGTAACCGGTTTTGCCCTGCTGCATACTCCGCCAGCCGGCCTCGCAAAAAGGTAGCGGCGTGCTAAAATCAGGCTCGCCAATACCCAACGACACCACACCCTCCATTTTGGCGGCCAAATCGAAAAACTTGCGAATGACCGACGGCTGAATAGCGGCCACTTGCGGCTTGAGATATTTCTGCATATTCATTTGCTTCAACTCCTGCTTTTATACAATTCAATAAGTAATGTACTTATTATATAGCATAATTTGGCATTAAACAATATGTTGGCGCAAAAAAATTTGAAAAAATCTGCTCAAATAGATTGACAAACAGCATTTTTTTGCCTATAATATTTAATTGAGTTTACCGGGATGTAGCGCAGTTTGGTAGCGCATCTGGTTTGGGACCAGAGGGCCGCAGGTTCGAATCCTGTCATCCCGACCAATAGACAAAAAGAGAGGATATTCGTCAAGATATTCTCTCTTTGTTGTTTAGGCGGTATGACCCCGCCCATTAACCTAAAAAAAGCAATGCCATTCTAGGCGTTGCTTTTTTGTTTTATATTTTTAAGCCGTCTTTTCATTTTGCAACTTCTGCACTTCTTCAAGTGATAATCCTGCAATATCTACTATTTCATCTAAAGCATATTTGCCTGCTGCCAACATTCGGCGAGCAACCTCTCGCCTTTCTTCAATACGCATTTCCTCTATTGCCCGACACATAATAGCAACACCTTCCTTACTCTCCTTAAAAAATCTCACCCTATTTGACAACACGTTGTAATTCATTTTCGATGGCTCTGTACAAGAAAAATCATGCATCAATTTACCAACCGGCGTATCTCCACGAAAGGCACCATTTACATATAGTATATGCGCACCATCATCAAATCTTTCACCTGTATCCAAAACCATTCTCTCAATTTTATACAAAGGTAAACCTTTACTTAGTATATCATTTTCGGTTATAAAAATAACATATGTTTCAGGCAAATCATCAAAATCATGGCCTTTAATAAGTTGGTTTGCATCAATCATACTACTGTTATATCTGGCTCGTTTCTGACCTGCTCCTTTATCGGAACGCTGAATTTCTATATTATATTTTATCCCCTGACTATCAGTTGCCAATACATCAAGCTTTACTGAACGATTAAGCAGATTAGCCATAAACACCTGTGTATGGGATTCTATAACTTGCAAATCCTGTTTTTCCAACAAAATACGTAGCACAAATTCAACGCAAGATGTATCACTCTCAAAGCATTTAGTCATAAAATCATCATCAAACAAGCAAAAATTCTTCAAACGCTCCAAATCTTCTAAATGTTTTTTATTATTTTCCTCCATAGTTTGAGTAATCACCTGCCTTTACAATTATAATAACATGAAAAAGATAATTTATCAATATTTATATCAACTATGGCTGGTTTTGGTTTTATAAAAATTGTATGTCTAAAATTTTTATTTTTGTTATTTTATCGAAAAAAGATATTGACTACATCGCCAATACCCTTTATAATTAGATTGTTGAGTGAAATATGTTTGCTGACGCCAGTAAAAACTAGATTTTGTGCGGCTTCTTGTGAGTGTCGTTATGAACATCCCGACCATATAAAGAAGTCCCACTTTTCGAAGAATTTTATCGAAAAGTGGGACTTCTTCATATCCGTGAAGCCTTACAATGCAGAACCTTTTTCGATAGTAATAACGCAAAAGAGAATTGGAAAAAATGGAGGGATTTCCATACATACACAATTTAAACCTTACATCAGAAAGGTTTTGAAAGAAAAATATTTGCAGTTGAAAAGCTTTAATTGGCATTTATGGCTCGCGTTATGTTTACTTGCATTGGTTCCTGCCATATATCAAGCCATCAAGACCTTTTTGATTTCTACAAGCAACCAAAACGAAGTATTCCATATTATCGGGCAAATGGAATGGTTTGATCTGATAAATGAAACTCTGCAAGCATTTCTGATTATTCCACTTTATTCTGTGTTGAATAAGATATTTAAAAAGCAAACAGACCAATTTGCAGGTGCCGTCTTCAAAACAGGGCTAATTGTCTTTGCTTTGTATGCTGTTTTTTCCATTGGAGTTTTTCTTTATGGGAAAATATTGATAGCGGCTATGAACTCGGATAGCATTGAAATTAATACTGTCAGCCGATACCTTTATTTAGAAACGGCTGCTTTTATGATCGGAATCGTTGTAAGCTTTGTTAATGTTGTGTTTGTTGTTACGGAAAAGCATAGAAATGTTTATCTTTTCCTGATTATTAGAATATTGCTGTCGTTGATTGCGGACTTTTTACTGATTCCGCGTTTGCATATTGACGGAGTGGCCCTTTCTAATATAGTCGTAAACACAGTACTTGCCATGTTCAGTATCTCACTTTTATATACTCAAAAAAATCTTAAATTTTGTCGATTCCAAAATTCTGACTTTACTCTTCTTAGAGAATGGTGTAGAATTGGCGCTTTTTCAGGATTAAATCAATTCTTGGATAACTTTATCTATGCCATTATGGTTTGCAAAATGATAAATATGGTGGAAGAACAAGGCAACTACTGGCTTGCAAACAATTTCATTTGGGCTTGGCTACTTATCCCCATATCAGCGCTTACAGAGGTCATTCGTTCTGATTGTAAAAACGGATATGCAAAATTGAAACGTTTTAATTATTATTTTATTGCATGTGCTGTTATCGCTTTTTGGACGCTTTCCATTCCTACTTGGCAACCGTTCTATCGTTTTGTCGAAAGCCTAAACAATGCAGATGAAATATTTAGATTAACCATAAAACTTGTCCCCTTTTACATAGCTTACGCAGGATATGCGATCATTGATAATATTTTTATCGGGCTGGGCAAAACAGTATATAACATGGTGAACTCATTGATTATTAACTTTGGATATTACGGCATTTTTTATGTGTTAACATTAAGTAATACCATTGATTTTGATATGAATACCATTATTCTAATGTTTGGATTTGGTATGGTATTTCATTTTATTATTTCTATTGTGGAAGAAAAAATCTTTCAAAGAAAAAATAACATAGGATTACACTAGGAGGAACGAAAATGATTGAAGTAATTTATCGCGACGGTAAATTTTTGGCCAAAGGTAGTTTTGCCCTGGGCTTGGCCGGCACTTTCACCAACCAAACTTTTGACGATACGATGATTCAATTTCGCGATGATTACACCCACATCTGCCAAGAATTAACCAAACCGGACTCATGGGCCTACAAACCGCTATTTCCCTACTTGCAAACAGTTGCTAAGCCAACCGAACAGCAGATTGCCGCCGGCCTGGCCGCTTACTACAATCAAAAGGAACAGGAAGCCCAACAGCACATCAAGGAAATTAATGATTGCCTGCTTTACCAGCTTTTTGAAAATTTAGAAGATTGCGCCTATCCATTTTGGGAAATCCCAGAGGCCGTCTTTCCTGGCTCTCTCGCCACCTATGACCCTGACGAACTAGAGAATGTTATCTATGACCAACCGGAATATATTTACAAGTGGGGTAATGCTTTTTATAACCAGCCCAACAATGGCACCGTGCCCAAGCCAGACGTGGAAGCCCGCCTGCGTGAAGCTTACCCGATGTTTAATTTTGACGGCCTTTTTCAGTCAATCATCCCGGAGGGCATTGTTTTCAGCGGCCGTTTTATGGAATTCCAGTTTTCCGACGCCTGGGGAGCAGAGCTTTACGAATGCGCCTATGACCGCTTCGATGAAAACTTCGCCTCATGTGATTGGCATAATCATTGAAATTATCTAGCTTTTTAATTTGTGCAAAATTAATTAAACTTTTTTTATTTTAGCTATTGATTTTATTAAAAATTTATGATAGAATAATAAAAGTCTTGGGGGTATAGCTCAGCTGGGAGAGCGCTTGAATGGCATTCAAGAGGTCAGCGGTTCGATCCCGCTTATCTCCACCACACAAAGCTCTTACAGTCTAAATTGTAAGAGCTTTTACT
>JAAWKH010000015.1 GCA_022797295.1 Peptococcaceae bacterium | reverse complement strand
CCGCAGGCCTATGAAAAACTACGCGCCAGTGAACAGGAGCAAAAGGCTTTTGAGAAAAAACTACGCCTTTGCCGCACCAAGGAGGAAGTGCAGCGGCTGAAAATGACGCAGCTAGCCTCCTCAATGGCCATAGTCGGCTCTGTTCAAAACAATTCCAAAATCCCATTGGAGAAAAAGTTGGAAATCTGCATGCAGGAAAAAATGCGTTGCGACAGAATAGAAGCCAGCACGCGGGCTTTTGTAAACAGCGGCGAATACAACCGCCTGCCCACCGAAGCAGAACAGGCCAAGGCCCACAAGGAGGAAAAGGAAAAACAGCAGGTTCACAAAAAGCCAAAGCCGGAACAAAAACCGAGCAAACCGCAGCAGCCTGACGTTGACCTGGAGCTCAACCCGGATACCACGGAAAAACCGGCAATCAAACCGGAAACCAGCACGGAGCAATCGACGGATTACCAGCCAACCATCGGCCAAACCAGCCAGCAAGTTGGCGTAAAACCCGCTGCCGCCACCGGCACGGCCAACCCTTCCGAGTTCACCGACTCGCCAGAGCTGCGCAAAGTGCGCCGGGCCCGCCGGCAAACCGGCCGCGCTGCCTATGCCGCCAGCCCAGCTCCAGCTCCCAACCCGCCAGCCCTGAACGTTAAAGCTTAATTAAGATTTCACAAAAAAATTAAGGGGACAGTTGTTCAAACAAAACAACCGTCCCCTTTAATATGCTTGATTTAATATGCTTTAATTTAGGAACACTGCAAAACCAGCCACACATTATCAAAATTGCCGGCCGCCAAATCCTGCTTCTTAATCCAAAAATAGATATGCCCCACATCGCCAAACATCAGCTCAAAATCGCCGTTTTCCACCGTGCCCATCTGAAACAGCAAAAGCCAATCCTGGCTGGCCCGCTCAATTTCCGCCCGCAGTTCCTCGTCCAGCTCATGCGGCTCGCCGCAGTAAATCCCGCGGCTCACCGCCTCGCACTCGTATTCCATCGGCCCCTGAATAGTGTTAGGCCAGCCCAGCAGCTTGCTGGTTTCGCTCCAATCGTCCTCCGGCGGCTGATAGCCATATTCTGCCAGCAGCCCGTCATATTCGTCCCAGTCAAACTCTTTCGCCTCCTCCGGATATTGCTCCGGCAAAGCCTGCGTTTTCGGATTATGAACAAAATCCCCGTAATCAGGCAAGCTCAGGCCAGCCTCCAGCTCCAGCACAAATTCCGGCAGGCAAAATTCCGCCGCCAAATCCGCCGGAAAATCAGCCTGCTGCAAAGCCGCCAAATCCTTAAACCAAAACACCTTAGCGCAAGCCTTATCCTCAGCGTCAAAGCCCCAGCGTTCCGTTTCCAGCTCGTAAAAAAAACTCAGCAAGCCCTGCTTGGGCAAAAGCCCCTCCTTATCAAACTCCGCCGCCTCGGCCAAATTAATCTGGGCCATAAAGGAAAGCGGCCGGTTAGCTCGCACCTTGTCATAGTTCTCACTTTCAAAATATGGCCAAACAAAATCCTGCGGCACATCAGGCCGCCCGCCAAATTTGCTGCTGCCCAGCAGCATTGGTTCCGCTGCTGGGCTGTAATTCAGATACACAGCGTTGCGCTTCAGCTGCTCAAACAAATCAAACATTCCCTGCTTAAAATTCGCGTCCATAAAATTACCTCCATAGTTTTCAAAACCAATTTATAGCTTCATGCGGCGTAGTTTCTCCTCGCTGATATTCCTCTCTGGCTGCCTTAATATCCGTCAAATCCTCCGGCGTCGCCACATCATCAGGCAAAAAACGGCGTACAATTTCAAAAAGAATTAACTGCTCCTGTTCAGGCAAATAGTCAATCATTTCAGCTAATCGTTTAGTCGTCGGTGACATACCTATACCCCCTTATAAACATTACCACGAGGTGCAATTTTTCCTATTAAAATTATATCATATTCAATTATTCCAACCTCATCTCACACCAACACCTCCAAAACCCTCTCCACCAAAAACGCCACCAGGCTGGCCGCCACCGCCACAAAAAGCAGGCTCTTTTCCCGATAAGCGAAAAACACCGCCGTCAAGCCGCCCAAAACGGCGGAAATCACACTGTTGGTGGATGTAAAAATGGCCGGCACCGTCATCGCGCCCAAAACGGCATAGGGCACATAATACAAAAAGGAGCGCACAAAAACATTATTAATCTTCTGCGTAAACAGCACCAGCGGCAGCAAACGGATTAGATAAGTCACCAAAGCCATCACGCCGATATAAGCCAAAAGCAGACCATTGCTTAACTCACTCATCAGCCTCCGCCTCCTTAACCGGGAACTTCCAGGCCGCAAAGGCCGCCGCCAGCAAAGTGCAAATGATAATCACAAAGCCGCTGCCCAGGCCGGCAAAAACCGGCGCCCATTGCAGCAGGCAGCTTAAAGCCACCGCCAGCAAAATAACCGCCACAATAGCCCGGTTCTGCTTAGCCGGCGGAATAATAATCGCCAAAAACATACCGTAAATAGCAATGCCCAAAGCCGAGGCCACCGAGTCCGGCAAAAAATTCCCGGCCACTGCCCCAAACACCGTGCCGCCGGCCCAACCAAAGTAAGGCGCGCAAATCAAGCCAAACATATAAGCCCGGCCCACTTCGCCAGTTCTTCCAGCCGCCACGGCAAAAACCTCGTCCGTATTCACAAAGGCAATCAAAAAGCGGTCGCGCAGGCGCACCGTCCCGTCCAACTTCTGGGAGAGGGAAAGGCTCATCAGCGCATAGCGCATATTAATAATCAACTGGGAAAGAGCCAACTCCAAAAAAGCGCCGCAAACGGAAATCACCTGCAAACCGGCAAACTGCCCGGCAGAGGTCACATTAGTCATAGAAATCAGCACTGGGCCCCAAACCGGCAGGCCGGCCGCCACTGCCGCCAGGCCAAAGGTAAAAGCCACGGAAAAATAGCCCAAACCAATCGGCACGCCGTCCCTTAAACCATTGCGGAAATCTTTAGAAAAGGTTATCATTGAACAAATTCTCCAGCAAACAGGGGCCGTTCGGCAAAAACAGGCCCTGAGCCGCCGCGCGCGCCTCATCATGAACCACCGGATTAGCCAAACTGTGGTGCCGGCTGTCAAACAGCACAAACGGCACCGCGTCGCGCGCGTGGGTGCGAATTTCCAAAGGCGTAAAATGGTCGGGCAACACCAGCATACGATAATCCTCGCCCATCGCCGCCAGCGCGTCCAAAATCGGCGGGATCGTTTCCTGGTCAATCCGCTCAATCGCACTGATTTTCTTATCCAGCAAACCCTGATGGCCGCTCTCGTCCGGGGCCTCCACATGCACGTAAACAAAATCAGCGCCGCCTTGCAAGTAGGCCGCGGCCACCTCGCCCTTGCCGCGGAAGTCGGTTTCCGGCCGGCCGGTCGCCGTCGATAAATGTAAAATATCCATTCCCGCCGCAATACCAATGCCGCGCAGCAGGTCAACCGCACTCAAAACGCCGCCCTTTTTGCCCCAGCGCTGCTGAAAATTAGGCAGCAGAGGCTTAGTGCCCGGCCCCCAAAGCCACAAAGCGTTGGCAATCCCCTCGCCTTTGGCCGCTTTAGCCAGATTATAAGGCTGACGGGCCAAAATCTCGCTGGCCCGGCGCATAAATTCCAACATCTCCTCTGCGCCTGCGCCCTGCGGCAAACGGTCGGCCACTTTCTCGCCCATCATATCATGCGGCGGGGTATAGGTGGTAGTATCCGCCGCTTCCCCACGCCGCAGCAGAATATGCCGATAGGAAACGCCCGGAAACAGCCGCACCAAATCCGTGTCCAGCTCCGCCGCCACCGCGGCAATCAGCTCGCGCGCGTCCTCAGTGGCAATATCACCGCCGGAGTAATCCACCATCGTGCGCTGCAAAAATTCCGGCTCGTCGGAGAGTTGCACCAAATTGGCCCGCAGACTCAAATCTCCCTCAGCCATCGGCACCCCGGCGGAAAGCGCCTCCAAGGAGGAACGCCCCCGATAAAATTCCTGCGGCGCGTAGCCCATAATCGAAAGGTTAGCCACGTCGGAGCCCGGCGCAAATTCCGGCGGCACCGTCTGGCACAGTCCGGTCAGGCCGCCGCCCGCCATCGCGTTAATGTGCGGCTTGTCGGCCACCGTCATCGGCGTTTTGCCATCCAATTCCGGGCAAGGCCAATCCGCCATGCCATCCGCCAAAATCACTATGTATTTCATAAATATCTCAGCCCCTTATCCTTTTTCTTCTATATTAAATATATTAGCTAATATTCCAGCTTAATCCCGGCCTGGCCGCTTATCTGCAAACCAGGGCGCGGCGGCGTCGGCTCCGTTGCCGGTCGGGTTCAGATATTTCCGGCCCCTCAGCTCATCCGGCAGATACTGCTGCTGCACGTAACCGCCAAAATCGTGCGCATATTTGTAGCCCGCCCCGTGGCCAAATTGCTTAGCCCCAGGGTAACTGCTGTCGCGCAGGTGACGCGGCACGGCAAAATCACCCAGCTTGTCCACCTCAGCCAAAGCCGCGTCAATGCCAAGATAAGCGCTGTTGCTTTTTGGTGCCCGCGCCACGTAAACCGCGGCCATCGCCAAGGGAATACGCGCCTCCGGCCAGCCCACAAAATGCACCGCGTCCATACAAGCCGTGGCCACCTGCAAAGCCTGCGGGTCGGCCAGTCCCACGTCCTCCGCCGCGCAAATAATAATCCGCCGGCAGATAAACTCCGGCTGTTCGCCGGCCCTAATCATCCGCGCCAGATAATGCAAAGCCGCGTCCGGGTCGGAACCGCGCATGCTCTTGATAAATGCGGAAATCACATCGTAATGATTATCGCCCTGCTTATCGTAATGCAGGGCTTTTTGCTGAATGCTCTCCGCCGCCACCTCCAGGGTGATATGCCGCAGCCCGTCCTCTGCCGGCGCAGTGGTCAGCACCGCCAGCTCCAGCGCATTATAAGCGTTGCGGGCGTCCCCTGCCGCCGCGTCGGCAATATGATCCAGCGCCTCCGCCTGCATATCCACCTGATAATTGCCCAAGCCGCGCTCCTTGTCCTGCAAGGCCAACAGCAAAAGCGCCCGGATATGCTGCTTCTGCAAAGGTTCCAAGCGAAAAATGCGGGAGCGGGAAAGCAGCGCGCCGTTCACCTCAAAATAGGGGTTTTCGGTGGTCGCGCCAATCAAAATCACCGTGCCGTCCTCCACCGCCGGCAGCAAAGCGTCCTGCTGGCCCTTGTTAAAGCGGTGGATCTCATCAATAAACAACACCGTGCGCATATTGTAAAGCTCCAGATTTTGCCGGGCCGTCTGCAAAACCGCCCGCAGCTCCGCCACGCCGGTGCCCACAGCAGAAAGCTGCTTAAAGCTGCTGCTGGTGCTGTTGGCAATCACCCGCGCCAGCGAGGTTTTGCCAACCCCCGGCGGCCCGTAAAACAGCAACGATGAAAGCTGGTCGGCCTCAATGGCCCGGCGCAGCAAACGCCCTCGCCCCAAAATCTGCTCCTGCCCCACATATTCCGCCAAGCTGCGGGGGCGCATCCGAGCCGCCAGGGGTTCCGCCCGGCGACGGTTAGCGTCCGCCTGCCCGCTGAACAAATTAGGCTCGCTCATCTCGCATTCCTCCTTAACCGCAAACTAAAAAGCAACTCAAGCCTCCGCCTTTTCCAGCTCTGCCAAAAAAGCGGCAAAATCAGCCGGCAGCGGAGCCTCCAACTCAATCGTTTCATCCGTAATCGGGTGCACAAACTGTAGCCGCGCCGAATGCAGCAGCATGCCCACATCGGGCGTATTCCGCGGCCCGTAAAGCTTGTCCCCAACCAAAGGATGACCCAAATATTTCATATGTACGCGGATTTGGTGAGTGCGCCCCGTTTCCAGCTTGCAGCGCACCAGGGTATAGCCGCCCACGCGCTCCAAAACCTGATAATGCGTCACCGCCCGGCGGCCGCCCGATGGCAAAACCGCCATCTTTTTGCGGTCTTTGGGGCTCCGGCCCAACGGCGCGTCAATGGTGCCGCCCGGCTCCGCCATACTACCGTGCAACAAGGCCAGATACCAACGGTTCACCGCCCCCTCATGCCAGCCCTCGGCCAGCTTTTGGTGGGCGCGGTCGCTTTTAGCCACAATAATCAGCCCGGTAGTGTCCTTGTCCAAGCGGTGTACAATGCCCGGCCGCAAAACGCCGTTAATGCCGGAAAGGTCGCGACAATGCGCCAGCAGAGCGTTCACCAAGGTCCCCTGCCAGTTGCCGGCCGC
Source organism: Peptococcaceae bacterium (assembly GCA_022797295.1). Taxonomy (GTDB): domain Bacteria; phylum Bacillota; class Dehalobacteriia; order UBA4068; family UBA4997; genus Avidehalobacter. Next base: position 34,816 of record JAAWKH010000015.1, on the reverse strand, counting down.
CGGATGCACCACCATCCCCCGCGGCTTGTTCACCACCAACAGGTCGGCGTCCTCAAACACCACATCCAACGGAATATCCTCCGGCTCCGCCTGCAAAGGCTCAGCCTCCGGCAGTTGGGCCCAAAGCTCGTCGCCCGCCCTAAGCGTGTAATTCGGTTTGGCCAAATTCGGCTCGCCACCGGCAGGCTGCACCTGCACGCCGCCCTGCTTCAACAGCTTTTGCCAAAAGGAGCGCGATTGTCCCTCCGCCGCATAAGCCGTCAAAAACAGGTCAATTCGCTGGCCGGCTTCCGCCTCCGTTATCACAAAATGTAACTCATTCATAATTCATTCCCACTATGTTTCTTATTTTGTTTCTTATTTCGCTTTTTCTTCCAAAAACAGTAAAATAGCCAGCCCAGCCACGCCGCAGCAAAGCAGTATATCTGCCACGTTAAAAATCGGCCAATGCGGCAGCTCCAAAAAATCCACCACATAGCCCAAACGGAAGCGGTCAAGCATATTCCCCAAGGCTCCGGCCATCACCACGCTCAAGGCCAGGCGTTGGCCGCGGCGAGCGGCCGGGGTCAAAAAAAACCAGGCCGCCAGCAAAACCAAAAGCACCAGGGAAAACACGGCCAGCCCCAAAGTACTGTTGCTAAAAAGGCTCCAGGCCGCGCCGGTGTTCCGCACATGGTGCAGCTGCAAAACCGGCCCCAAAATCTCCACGCTGCCGCCCAGGGGCAGGTTTTGCACCACCAGCCATTTGCTGAGCTGGTCCAAAACCAACCCAACCACAATAATCAACACAAAAATCATCAAACAACCTCAATTTCCTCAAGTATTAATCAAACCAAGCCTTTAACCCGCTGCACTTCCTGCACGTAAAACAGCAGCTGAGCAATAAAATCACCCAAAACGGGAATGCCCAAATCCACCAGCAGGTTCAAAAGATACAAGGCCAGCGCGCTGAGCAAAAAGAAACCCAGCGCAAAGCCCATGCCTCGGAATATGCCAGCCGCAAAATGGCGCAGGGCAAAACCCCACCAACGCCGCAGCTTTTTTTTATTCGTAAAATTAAACATACTTTATTATACCACAGAAAGATAATCATTACACCACTTTGCACAAATTGCACTGTGGTATTGGTTCAACATCAGCTCTGGCTTCGCATACAGCTCGCCAATCGCTGTGTATTCACATTATACCACAGAAAAATAAATATTACAGCCCCTATTGTCAAATTTTTTTCGATTCTCCAGGCACAACCGTCACCACCGGCTCCCCGGCTTTCGCGTCGTAATCCACGCGGATATGTCCGTCCCGCAAATCCTGCAAACGCACGTAATTATGCCCAGCCTTTTCAATAGCGGCCACCGTTTTTTCCACGCCGTTCAAGCGCAGTTTAATCTGCTTTTCCACTTCCAATTCCTCCTCCCTTTCTTTTTCAGCGGCAATGCCCTCGCGTATAAACTGCAAAGGGTCAATCCCCGCCGGATAACGATATTCTCCCTTATGCACCTCCAAGTGCAAATGGCGGCCGGTCACATTGCCAGTCGCGCCCTCCACGCCCAAAACGGTGTCCTCGTTCACTTTCTGGCCCGGCTGCACGTAAACCGTGCGCAAATGGGCGTAAAGCGTCAGGTATCCGTCCGCATGCTTAACATACACACAGTTGCCGTAGCTGCCGCTGCGGCCAACCTTTTGCACATGCCCGGCATAAAGCGGATAAACCAAACCGTCGCCGCCGTCAGCAATGGATATAAAATCCTGTCCGCTATGCCAACCAGCCTGCCAAAGCTTGCCAACCGCGCCATAGCGGGTGCCCAATCTAAACGTCTTAAATGGATATTGCATTTATTTCCCCTCCAAATCATTTTCCTCCCAAATTATTTTCCTCACTGCGCTCTCCGTCGGTTCGCACATTTTTACCGAAAAAAAAGCCCAAAACCAACATCACCGCACTACCAAAAAGCTCGCTCATCTCGCGGCCGCCAATGGTCATCACACACAAAACCAACACCAAAGCCAGCGTCACCAGGCTTTTCACATCCAACAAACGAGCCAATCTCTGTAAAATTATCAATCCTCATCACTCCTTTATCAATTCCCGCCAATCATTCTTAAATTCCAATCATTCTTAAATTAAACACAAAAAGCAAAGCACAAGCCATATTTACTATCCGCCCGGTAGGAGGAAGCCTGCAAGTAACCCGACACCGCCGTCACCGGATAGGCCTCGTTGCCCGTGCCCTTCACCCGGCTGCGCGTCCAGTAGTTGTAATTCTTGTTAGGCACATGCCCAGCCTGATAATACTCATAAAACACATTGTAATGCTGCGGATTGGAAAGCGCACAGTATCCGTAAAGCTCAAACTCAGAGGGCAAAAACAGCTTGTCAGTAGTAGTCTGCCCCGCGCCATTGTCAATGTTGGCGGTATATTTGCGCACCGGCTTCAGCGCCGCCTGCAAATCCGCCGGCAAACTGTTCAGCACCCCTGGCAGGGTAGTCGTCCGCAGCAGGCAGTTGGCCCAGCCGCCGTCAAAGGTGCTGCTAGGGTCAAAGGAGTAACTGTGCGGCGTGCTGCTTTTCATCTGAAAAGTCAAACCGGCCATTTCATGCCCCACCGTCGGCGTCGCCAGATAATCCTGGCCAAAACCAATAATCTGCATATCGTAAACGCCCAAGCTGCTGCTCACACTTTTACTATCACCCAACATAAAAGCCTCGCGGGCCCGCCCAGCCTCGGCCAGCTTGGCAATATAAGGCCAGGGCGCGGCCGCCAAAGTCGGCGCAGCCACCACCGTAGTGCGGCCAATATGCTCCACCAAAAATTCCTTGCTGTAGCTTTTGCCAGCGTAAACATAGGTCAGCCGCCATTTGCCCAAGGCGGTCAAGGCCGCCTGCAACTCCATAGAACTGCCCACCGTGCCGGAAAAAGCGCCGTTGCCGCCCACCTGCTGCAAAACCACCTGCGTGTTCGGGGCCGCCCAAACCACCACGGAAATCACCGCTTTCACCTGCAAACCATTAAGCGTCGTCTGCATACCCTGCTGGCTGGTCTGCAAGCTCTCAGCCAGGCTTTTGGCCTCCTCGCCCAGCTTCAGCTTGCCGTCAATCACATCCGCATTGTCATTAAAATCCTGAATATTATAGTAATCTGCCAAACCGGGCTTTTTCAGCCGATAATTAGCCGTATATGTAGCCATCAGTCCAGCACCTCCTCTCTGATTGCCCAGCAGCTCCATTTGCCCAGCTGCTGATGCGTAAATTTGGCCAGTTTGCCGTGTGTATTAAACATCAGCTGCAAATGTAGGCTCAGGTTAGCCGGCGCCACCCGCTGCAAAAGCGCCCGCAAAGCCGGCAGGCAGCCTTTTGCCGCCAGCGTAATGTAAATATGCAGCACATAGTTCTTTTCATCCAACACCATAGTATATTGCCCTTGCGGCGCAGCGGCCGCCAAAAGCTCCTGCAAACGGGCCACGGTAAAAGGCAGCTGTTCGTTCAAACGCAAAAGCAAGGCTCGCCGCCGCTCATCCAGACTCAAACTTTCCGGGGCCTCCAAATGTAAAAGCTGCTCCCAACGGGCCAGGCCCCACTCTCCGGCTCCCAGAATAAACTGCTCCGCCAAGGCCTGCTCCACCGCCCGCCAAGCTTGCTGAAAGTAAGGCTGCTCCGCCTGCAAAACCTGCCCCAGCTCCCGAATATTCCCCAAAAACTCCGGCAAATATTCGCGCAACCGTCCCGCCGGCCCCATCGCCGCTTCATTATCATTATATGCTTCCACAACCTTATCGGACATCCACCTGCCCCCTCACCGGTATTTCCGTATCGCTCAACTGCAAATTGGCCGCCTTGCCAGCCAGAGTCAAACCGCTAACGTCCCAAACCCCCGGCAGCTGCAAAATGCGCGCCTCCAGCTGGCTGATACGCACCGTTAAATGCTCTGCCGCCGCCCATTCCGTCCGCAAATCCGCCAAGTAGCCCTCCACGCATCCGCGCACGGCGGCGGCCACATCCGCAGCCTGCCAGCCCTCGCGCAAGGTCAGCTGCAAAGCCACATCCACCGTCCGCGCTTCCGCCGCCGCCACCGTCACCACATGACCAATCGGCGCCAGGCCCAATCCGGCTCCCTGACCGGCCGCCAACCCCCGCGGGTCAAAAAGCTGCTGCACACGCTCCAGCAAATCCGCCGCCGGCACGCTCAACTTTTCATCCAACAAAAGCAATCGCACCGTGCCGCCGCCAGCCCAGGCCGCCTGCACCTTAGCCGCGCCCACGCCGGCCACGCTCTCCGCCTTAGCCACATAATCCGCCACATTGCCGCCAAAACGCTGCTCCAGCAAGTCCCGCAGATAGCGGGCCCGAAAAGCCTCCGTGCTCTCCTCATCCTCGCCCGGCACAATCAACCGCTGCAATTCCGCCCTGTTCAACCCGCTCAAGTATTCCAACGGCACCAGCCGCCCCAGATAAGCGTTCGGCTCGCTGCCCGCCTCCTCGCATTCCAGCTCAAAAAGGTTCTCGCCCAGGCTCCGGGTCACGCGCCAATTAAAACGCTCACAGCAAAAACGGCTGCCCACGGCCACCTCCGTTTGGGTCTCAATCAAGCCCAGGGCCGTGGCCGGGCTGGCCGGCCGGGGGCTCAGCCCCCGCTCCTTAGCCCGCAAAACCAAGTAGGCGCGGCTGGCCGTGTCAGCAAAACCCTCCTGCAAAACCAGTTCCAAGGCCTGATAAAGCCGGGCCAGCTCAAAAGCCGCCGGAGCCAGCGCGTCCCAAACCAGGCTCCCCTCCCGCTTGTCCACCGGGCTAGCCACCCGCTCCAACATCCCCGCCAAAATATTTTCATAAGTCATATTCTCATACATTATTTAAGTTTGTCACCTCCGCCTGCAAATCTCCGTAAACGCTGCGCACCAAAAAACTAACCGCCAAACTACGGCCCTGCCGGACAAAGCGAAATTCCTCCACGCCCAGCACCCGGTCGTCCTGCAAAAGAGCCTCGCGCAAACGCCGCTCCGCCTCCGGGATAACATAAGCCGCCGGCTGGCCCACCAACCCCAACAGGTCAACCCCAAAGCCGGCGGAAAAAATCGGCCAACGGCCGCGCTCCGTCTGCAACAGCAAAAACACCGCCTGGCGCAGGGCCTCCAGCCCATCGCAGCGCCCCTGCACAAAGCATTCGCCGCCATCGGGAGCAAACTCGCTCAAAGCCCAGGTTCGCGCCTCCTGCACCTCCCTCAGCTGCACCAAAGCCAATCACCTCACAATCCGCGGCCCTCACATACCCACCAGCTCGGTAAACTTTTCGGGGATTTCAAAATCCTCAAAGGTAAAGCGCAGCTCCTCCTCCAGGTATTCATCCTCCGCGCTGAATTTGGCCAGCACGCCGCCGTCCAAATTGCAATCTTTCAAAATAACCGTCTGGCGGCCCACACTGCTCACCGGATCCTCGTTGGTAATCTGAATATCAAAGTACATATCCTCGCCGCTTTCCTTAAAGCGATATAACAGCTCCCGAAAAAGGCTGCTGTTGTAGTGGAACGTCGCCTTGCCGCTGCCGCTCCAGCCCACGCCCTTGTTGCCGCGGCCCATGCGCCCCAGCACCGGCACCTGCATTTTCTTCTTCTCAATGCTGGCCTCCAGGTTAATCGCCTGCATAAAGCGATAACGCCGCCCGTCAATGGTCACATAACATTCCGCCAACCCGGCAGAAAGCGCGTCCCAGGCGTTCATAGTCACTCCCATTTTATCCCTCCTTAATTAAACGTAACCGTCAAATATAACTGCGACATTGCATTGGTCACATTCAGATAAGACGAAATAACCACCGCTTTTTTGTTCTCGCCCTGCGCCACCGTCACATCCGCCGGGTCAAAGCTCTCAATAGCCCTCAGCCCCTCCAGCTTGCGGTAGTAGGCCACCACGTCGCTCCAAAGGCTGATTCGCCCCGCGTTGTCATTCGGCACAATCCCTAAGTAACGCTGATAAAACAAAGCCGCCAAATCCAACACAATCTGGTCCAGCACGCGCACCGTCTGATTAAAACGCCGGTCTTCCAAGCCGCCCTCCTGCCAATTCTGCAAGGAGTTCACATCCTCCAAAACGCGCAGCTCGCCGTTTAGGCGGTGCAAAACCAAGCGGCCCTCCAGCAAAGCCTGCTGCAAATCGCGCTGGCTGGCCGTGGCCTCCGCTTTGGTTTCCCCGTCGTAAACCGCATTAGTCAGCGTGGCGTTCACCGCGCAACCGGCCTCCGCACCCAGCAGCCAAAACACCAGACCGCTTTCCGGCAGACCATCTGTCAAGGCCTTGCTGCCCAGGTTAATCACACCCTCATAATTCGCCGCACAGTTGTAAAGCACCGTCTGAAATTTGCGGCCGTTGTCCTCGCGCTGTTCTCTGGTATATTGCACAAACAGACTTTGCACGGCAGTATCGCAGCTCAAGCAACCCAAAGCGTTAAACTCGCATTCACTCAAAGCTTCCAACAGCTTCTGATAATCCTCCGCGCCCACTTTGGCCTTATTAGAACCGCCGCTCAACGGCAAATGCCCAGTCTGCAATTCCGCGCCGGCTTTCCAGCAAACATAGTCGTTATCTTGCAATTCCGCCGCGCTTTTAACCTGCTGGCGGTCAAGCTCCTGCCCGTCCAACCAGGTAAGCACCAAAAACTCAGCTTCCGCCTCATCCGCTCCACCGGCGGCCTCCTCCACCGTCACCAGCAAAGCGTTGCCGCGCAAGCCGCTAAAGCGGGCCTCCGCCAAGCTGCAAGCCGCCCGCTCGCCGCCGTTCAAACGGTAAAAGTAGCAGCCAGCCGCGTGCAGAAACAAATCGCGCAAGCCCTGCAAATGCACATCGCCGTAAGCGTAACCAAACAGGCTTTGGGCCCGGCTGCGGAACTCGCCCGCCTCCAGATAAAACAGCTCGCCCTCCGGGCCCCAGTCCAACTCCAAGCCCAAGGCGGCCACGCCCCGGTCGGAGAGGACGGAGCCAGCCTTGCCTTGCTGGTTCACATTCACATAAACCCCCGGCAGAATTTTATTTTGCGTTACAAAACTGCCTCCACCAAACGCCATTGTCATTCCTCCTCTTTCACTTTATTGTTAATCTTAAAGTAGCTCATCAGCTCAGCCGCCGCCGGCAAATCGCTCAAACCATCGGCCGCCTCCAGCTCCAGCGTGGTAAAAAACACATAGCGCGCCTTAAACCGCAAATATTCCTGGCCAGCGCCATTGCCCGCCGGCCCGCATTGCAAATCCCAACCCCGATAGGCGCGGCGCACTCCCGCCAAGGCCCCCAAACCACGCAACAGCTTTTCCGCCACCAAATCACAGCTCAAACCAGCCGCCGCATCTTGCCGACTATCCGCGTAAAAATGCAGCTCCAAGTCAATCTCACGGCGCACCCGGCCACAAATCAGCTCGTGACGTTTCAAACCCGGCAGCTGCAAGTAAAAGCAGGGCGTTTTTTCGCCCTGCCAAATTCGGCCCAGATAAACCGGGCACTTTCCGTCAAAAAGTTGATTAAGCCTTTTAGCCAAAGCCTGTAAAAAATCCTGCAAAAAACCTCCTCCTCTCTCGCTCTCAGGCCCGCTTCGGCAACAGACGCAGCTCCGTCTCCCAATGCGTCGGGTAACGCACCGGCAAACCGCTGCAAACCAAATCATAAACCCGGCCCTGCTGCTCCACCTGCAAACGGCTGCCGGGCGGCAGCTCCGGCAGCTCCGGCGGCCAAAACAAACGGCAACGGGCCTCCACCGGGCAACCGTCGACAGTCAACCCCGCCGGCGGTTGCTGCAAAAAAGCCAGGTGGCAGGGCCAAGCGTCGCCGGAATTTTCCTGCTGCTCGCCAAGCCCGCCGCTTTGGCAAAAACCGTCCGGCCCAAGCGGGCGCAACGCCAAATGATAAACCCGGCAGCGGCCGTCAAAAAGCCGGGCCAACTCCCGCCCGGCCTTAGCATAAAAAGCTGCGTTCAATTTGCTCACCATAAAATCCCTCGCCAACCGCAAAAGGCGCTCTGCGCCGTTCGCAAAAGATAATTACACAAACCCTCCGCCCGGCTCAATGCGTCGGTGCCGGTTTTCTGGCTGCCGCCGGCAAAACCAAGGGCCGCGTCGCCCAGTCGCAGAGAAGTCACCACCGGCATAACCGCCAATTCGTCCGGGCACAGAGCCAAACGGGCCTGCAAAAAGTAGGCCGCTGCCAAATCCAGGGTTGGCTCCCGCAAAACCGTGGGCCAAGCGTCCGGCCATTCCACGCTCACGCCCAGCCCCGGCTCCGGCAAACCGCAAATGTTCTGCGTGTAGGCCAAAGCCCGGCGCAACGCCACCCGCAAAGCAACCTCCTCAAGCCGCGCAGCCTCAGAGGCTTCAGCCGCTTCACCGTCCGCTTCAGGAATTGCAAACTGATAGCCCAATCCCTGCAAACGTTCCCGCAATTCCGCTAGCATTAGTCTTGCACCGTGCCCGCGCCGCTGTCCAGCCCGGTAATCGAGGCATGCAAAAAGGCCGGGCCGTGAGCCAGGCCAATCTGGCCGTAAAGCTGAATTTTATCAGCCGCGCCGGTTTTGGCCAATTCCTCCTCAAAAAGCACGCCCTTGCCCGGCACCGCTTGGAAAACCGGGGCCACGTGGGCCACATCCACAATCAAAATACTATCCGCCGGCATAAAACGATTCCAGCAAACGCCCAGGCGGCAAAAATCAGTTTCCAGCTCGCTAATATTCACCCCGCCCACGTTGCGCTGGCTGGGCAGATAAACCGCCGAGCCGGCCAGCTGCTGACTGAACAACTCGGAAAGCGCCTGCTTCTGATAGGCCGGCAAAAACATCACCATATTGCTAAAATAAGCGCCATTGTCCGCCATCTCGCGAAAAATCTGCTGCAACATCGCCTTGCTCAGTTTGCCTCCTTTAGCGTCCAAAGTTGTGCCGCCGCTGCAAAGCTCCAGCAAACCGCGGGTTTTGTTGGCCACGCTGCTGTCGGTGGCTCGCTGAAATTTACCGTTAATAAAACTATGCTCCACATCTCTGGCAATCTTAATCAGCTTGTGCTGCACCTGAAAAGCCCGCTCCTCCGCCAAAGCGTCCTGCTCCGGCAAGGCGGTGTTCAAACCCTGCATACGCCCGCTGTTGCTCTGTTTGGCATAGGTTAAATTGATCACCTCCTGATGAATTTGCACCACATTACTTTCCTGGCTGCGGGCCGCCATCGTCGCTTGAGGAGCCACCGCCGCGGCCTCCTCGGAAATAGCCGGCTGCACCGCCTCCGGGTAATCAAAAAGCACCGCCGTCGGAAACTCAAAATTGCTGGTCTGCCGCCCGCCGGAAAGCCCGCCAATCATCGCCAAAAGCGGTGTCTGCATAGCGTCCGCGCAAAAAAGCTCGCCCGCATAATTAGGCAAATTCCAAACTGTTCCCATATCGCTAACCTGTGTCATATTCAAATCAATCCTTTCATATTTAGATTACATTACTCTCTTTCGCCGCTCGCTGGGCGCGTTGCTTAATCTTAATCGATTCCAAACTATTCCCCCCCGCCTGCGCCAAATGCAGACCAAGGCCCGCCACATCTTCCAGCGGGCCGTCCGAGGGCGCCGGGGCCAGTCCCAACCAGCCGCAGTCCTCGCCAACGTCAAACTCTCTAGCAAACAAAAAGGCCGTGTCCGCCCCTGTTTTCAGCTCCCGCACCTGCTCCGCCAGCCGCTCTTGCCAATCAGCCGCCTGCAAATCCACATCCTGCCACGCCAACAAAGCTTTTGCCGCCGTCAAATTCTTCGCCCCAGCCTGCCAAAGAGCCAAATCCGCCGCCGCTTCCCGCTGCAAACGCTCAAAGGCCGCCCGGCTCACAAAAAGCCGGCCAAATTCCAGCAGATTTTCCTCCGTCACCACATCGCCAAACAGGCCTTGCAAAACCTCTTTCATTTTCTTAACCACCTCCTTTCCGCCAAATATCCACTTCCCATTGCAGGCCGGCAATCACCAAGGCCTTTTCCGCTTCCGGCAGCTGCAAAAATTCCGCCGGCCGCCAGCCCCAACGCAGCATAGCCACCACCGCAGCCGCCGCCTCCCAATCACCGGCCGCAATCAGTTTTTTGCCTGCGCCACCTGCTCGCCCAAGCCGCGCCCCTGCAAGTTCAGCTCCACAAAGGCGCGCTGCAAAGCCGCAAATTCCCCAGGCGAAAGCATACGCAGCAGCAACTGCTCCGCGCCCAAAGCGCCCCAGCTGTCCTGCAATTCCGCCTCCTGCAAATCCGGCCAAACCACACTTTCCGCCAAAAGCTGCAACAGCAAACGGCCCGGTTTGCCGGTCTCCCTGCCCGGCTCAGCCAAAAGCCGCTGCACATCCGCCGCGCACAGCGGGGCCAGCTCCCAAAGCTGCGGCTGGCCAGCCTCATCCACAAACCGTTCGGAAATAGCCACGCGCACATTCTCCCGTTTGGCCGCGCCCGCCAAAAAAGCCCGCAATTTTCCCTCCATCAAAATCACCTCCCACCAATAAACGCCGCGCTGGCAAGCTGTCCCTCAATCTCTTCACAAAGCAGCTCCGCCACCGCCTCCGCCAAAACGCTCACATCAACAGCCGCCGCCCCCTGCTCACCATTTGCAATATTCCCGGCGCTCTCAGCATTCCCAGCTCTTGCCGCCTCCGCCACCCCAAACTGCGCCGCCTCGCTTTGCTTCTCCGGCCAAGCCGCCAGGTTATCCACCCGCGCCACATCCTCAAAATCCGCCGCCGCGACCCGCTCCCGGCTCAAAGCGCCAGCCGCAGCCAACCCCTCAGCCTCCGGTTCAGGCTTCAATTCGCTGCCAGGCACGGCAACCGCCTCCTCCGGCCAAATTAAGCTAAAGGCTGCCGCCGGCTCGCCCAGCTCCTTTCCCGCCCAATCCGCCGCCATTTCTGCCGCGTCCGCCGGCAAACCGTCCAAATTAGCCTGCAAACGTCGGCCTAGCTTCACCTGCAAAGGCAGCGGCCGCTCCTCACTCTCCACCGCTTCCGCCAGCGGCGGCAGCTTGTCCAGCAAATCAGGTCGCCTGCTTGAGCAATTCCCAACCACCCCCAACGGCTTTTCCAGCCGCAGCCCAGCCTTTCGGGCAGGCAAATTTTCCGGCCGCAGTTCCGGCTCGCGCCTGTCTGCCCGGCGCACCTGCGGCCGCCCAGTCTGTCGCTTGCTTAACATCGGGCCGCTTTTTCGCCCTTCTGTCGGCCGGCTTTCCATTGCCTTTTCCCGCCCGGCCCCCAAAAGCAGCCGCCATTCCGCCGGGCCAGGGCCGTCGGCCAAACTCAGCGCCGCCGCATCCGCAGCCAGTCCCGGCGGCGCCAAGCCCAGCCTTTCCGCCAGCTCGCGGCTTTCAGCTTGCAAATCGCGCTCCCAAGCCAGCAGCCGCTGCCATTCCGCCAAAAAGTCCTCCATCCAAACACCTCCTCAACCGTTCTGTTCCAAAAGCTCGTCCAACTCCGTCGCATAGTATTTACTTAAAATCACCCAGGCCTGTCCGCCCCGCACATTAGCCAACAACACCCGTTCGCCGACCTCCAAATTATGAAACACGTCGTAAATCTTTTCCCGAATATAAATTTCCTTGTCCGTGCGCAAAACCGCCGCGCCAATCACATTTTCCGTCAAAATCAGCTGTTCCTCCGGCAAAAGCAAGCGTTGCTCCAACATAACCTGCAAAGGATATTCCTGCACAACCTTACCAAAAGCAAAATTCACCGCCGTTTCGCTGTCCGCCGCCCGTTTCGCCAGCCCGGCAATAGCCTCCGCCAACATCGCCCCCTGCAAACTCACCGCCTCCTTTCCCGCCAGGCTCACAAACTAGCCGCATATTTCTGACAAACCCGCTCCTGATATTCTTTCAAACGCAAGCTCACGCGCACGTCAAAGCCCAGGTCGGCCGCCTCCAAAACCTGATATTCCTCCAGGCTCACCAGCAGGCTGGTATTAAAGATTTCCTCGCCGCTCGGCAAGGAACGGTAAATAATCAAACGCCGCGGCTCGCCGCTCTCGGCCCATTCAGCCAGTCGGTTCAAGTAGTAAATCGGCCGCTGCACCGCCACCCCATCCCGCAGCAGCGGGCATTCCGCAAAGTAAGGCAACAACAGCTCAAAGCTAATTTCCCGCAGTCCCAAAGGCCGCAGCAAATTAAGCTCCCGCCCGTCCGCCAAACGCACCGTCTGATTGGCCGGCGGCAAGCGCAACGTATATTTCTCAGGAGCCAGCGGCAGCTCCATATCGCCAATAAAGTAATGATACATCCCCAAAATCACCTCGCTCTATTCTATGCACTCCAAATTCAGATCCATTAAAATATTTCCTCCAATGAACCTATGTTCCGCCCTTTTCACAAGAGCCCAACAATCCAAAACCCGCTCGCCCAAATTCAAACGCACCCCAACCATACCACCGCCACGCACTCGCAAATCCCCCGGCACGTCGCGCACCAGCAAAGTTTCCTGCCGCCTGCAACATTGCTGCAAAAGCTCCCGCGCTTTGGCCTGCGTCTGCTCCTGAGCGTCCGCATTCTTGCTCACCAACTGCAAAGGGCCCCAGTCGGCAATCTTTTCGGCGTTCTCCGCCACAAACTGCCGTCGCTCGCCTTTGCGCTTGTCCTCGTAAATCACCTTCACCCGGTTGTATGTCCCCTCGTCGACAGAAGTCGCATATTCCCAGCCGCCCAGGCAATTTTCAGTCAGCAAAATATTCACTCGCAAATCCCAGCAGCTTTGCAGGCAAATCAAACCAGCCGCGTCATAAACAAAATAGCGGCGGCCCTTAGCCAAATATACCTCGCGCAAAACGTCGGTCAGCATATCCAGATAAGGCCGGTTGTCGTAACTGCGGGCCGGCAAACGCAAACCGCAATCCGCCAGCCGCCCCAACTGCAAACCATTTTCCGCCGCCACTCGCTTCAACAAATCCGCCGGCGTAAAATCCCGAAAGCTGCAACAATCCCGGTTCTGCAAAAAACGCAGCTGGTCAAAAGCCCGCACCTTAATCAGCTCCGGCTGAGTCCGCCGCTTAGCGAACACCCGGCCCTTAAAAACCGCCTCTCCGTCCGCCAGCAGGCACACCGGCGCACCCTCCAAAAAATTCAGCAAACCATTCTTTACCACACAAAAATCCAAAACTGCCGCCGCATTGGCCGCCCGCTGCAAACGCGCCCCAGCCAGCCAGGCCGGCTGCAACCATTGGCGGCCGTCCCAAATCAGCAAATCCAGCCGCACTTTCTCACTCCCCTTTGCCGCCAGCGCCAACTCCGCCAATTTCGCCAACTTCTTCAGCAGCCAGCCTCGCCAACTCCTTTTCCACATCGTCCACCCAAGGGTGCTGAGCCACAACCGAACGCCGCGATAGCAGCCCCAAAGATTTCAGACAGTTGTCAATGGCCTCGCTCTCGTCCAGCATAATATCCCGGTTAAAAATAAAACGGCAATGACAATCAAAAAAGTCGCCCTGCCCACTAAAAGCCAAGTAACTGTTCACAAACCAAAGCAACTCGCTCAAGGCGGCCTGCCATTCGGTTTCCAAATCGTTAGCGTCCAAACAAATATCACTGTACATAGATTTAATATTCAGCTCATTGGCCGCCCGCAAGGAACGCTCCAGCTTAGAATCAAAACCCAGACCGTTTTCAATAATCGCCCGCTGCAAAAGCTCCAGAATAGCCTGATAGTTGCCCGCGTCCACCTGCACGCTCAGAGTGTCAATGCCGCCCTCCGCGCCGTCCACGGTTTTCACTTTCACCGCCCCAAAGGCCGCCAGATTATGGCGAAACTCCGCCAAATCCGTGCCGTCGTAATTCCTGATTACCAATATAGTGTTGCGCGCGTCCTCCTGCAAAACGTTCTCAAAACCGGAAAGCATCGTGTTCAAAGCGTCCTGCAAACCTTTCACCCGGCAAATCAGCGGCTGCTCCCTCTCGTTCAGCTTAAAAGCCACCAACGGCACGCGTTGCCAGTTAAAAGCCGTTCTTTTTTCGGCCGCCGGCCCTTGCCAGCTCAGATAAGCCTGCCGCCCGGCCGCCTCTTCCGCCGTCGGCCAGGGCCAAGGGGACAGGCGGCCTTTAGCCGGGTTCCAAGCCAAAAGCCGCCGCCCGTCCGGGCCAAACAACTCCGCGCCCCAAAGCGTCTGCAAACGGCCTTTCTGCCAAAACCGCCGGCTGAAAAAGCGCAGCGCCGCCTCCAGCCGGGTATGCTCAGCGTCCGCCCAAAATGGTAAAACCTCCCGGCCGCCAAAAAGGGCAAAACGCAAACGCCCATCCACTCCAACATAAGGGTAAAGCCAGGCAATCCCCTGATTGTAGCAAGCCTTGCCCAGCCGCTTCAAAAGCCGCATAAAAGGCCGGTCAAACACCCGCCCCAGGGCCGCGGCAAATTCCGGCCGGTCGCATTCCCAGGTCAACGGCTGGCCCAGCAAGTAATTGGTTTTCTGATTAACCAGCTTAGCATACTGATTATTCACCAGCCGATTATTCGGCAAGTTGTGGGCCGGCTCCAGCTGACCGTTCCGTCCCAAAACCTGCCGCTGCTGCCGCAAAATATCCTGCCTCCCGGCAAAATATTCCTCGCCCACTTCCATCCAACGCCGCTTGGGGCTGTCCAGCCAGCGGCCCAGCTCCCAGCTCAAAAATTGCAAATCCAAATCCGCCTCCAGCGGCCTTTCAGGCATAATAAAAGCGGCGTTTTCCAAGGGGAACGCCGCTTTTATATTCCTTTCAGTCAAAAAACCGCCGGCCTCACTAAGCCTGCGGCAAACGTCTGCCAAACTCTTCATTTATATTTCCTCCATTACTCAGCTTTCATTTAGCTTTTTCGATGTTACCATTTTAACATTATACAAGCAGACATTCCAGGACATGTTTACAGCCCTCTCTTAACCAAACTTCTCTCAACCTAACAGAAGCTCAATAGTGCCTCAAATGCGCGGAATCAGCTTATAAGCCGAGGAGGCGTACTCAAGTACGTTGACGAGGCGCATAAGCTGATGACAAAGCAGGTGAGGTGCTAGTGGGCTTCTGTCATTCAAAACTAAAAGTTTCTCCATTAAGTAACTCCTCAACCGCATACCGCATAGCGTCCATCAAATGATTATTCTTATCCACCGGCACATTCAGCCTGCGCCCCTCCCGGTCAACCTGCCAGCAGTAGGCGGCAATCTCCGCCAAAAAACTGCGGCAACGTGGCGACGCTACAATCTCAAAATCCTGTAAAAAATCAATGCCGTGCCGCACACTGTCCGGGCCCTTGCGGGCCGGCTTAATCCGGCGCAGCCCCAGCTCCCACAAACGGTCAATGCTTTTCGGCTCGGCGCTGTCCGCCCGAATAGCCTCCTTAGCATAGCCCCGCCGGCTGATTTCCGCAAAAATCTGCTCATTGCTCATGCCCCGCTGATAAATCTCATCAAAAACGTAAAGCCGCCGCCCCGCCAAATCAGCCAATCCACAAAAAAGGGCCGTTTCATCATTCACATAACCAAAATCCAGGCCAAAAACCGGCCGCACGCCCGGCCGGGCCGCCAGCTCCCGCCAGTCAAAATCAGCCTCCCGCCAATTCTCAAAAATCAAACCCTCGGCCACGCCCCATTCCCCCAGCCCAGCCACCTGATAACGCCGGGGGTTCTGCCGGGCCATTCGCTCAAACACCCGCAAATCCGCCGCGTCCAAAAACTCATTGCAGCGATAATCCACCGTCTTGGCCAAAATATCCGGGTCCGGCCCACAGTCAAAAAAGCGTTTTTTCAGCCAGTGTCGCTCATTCCAGGGATTAAACGTCAATGTCAGCTGCTTAAAAGGAGCCTCGCCGCGGATACTCTCATCCAAAATCGCAAAATCCTCCTCCCGGTTCACCTCAAAAGCCTCCTCCAGCCATAAAAAGCACAAGCTGCCCACTCGCGCCACAATAGAAGTTATCTTCTGCGGGTCGTCCAACCCCCGAAAAAATATCTTCTGTCCCGTCGGCAAGTAGGTCAGCTCCAAAGGCTCCTCCCGGCATTGCCAGGCCGCCGCCAAACCCAATCGCTTAATCGCCCAACAAAGCTCGGCATAACAGGAATCACGCAAGGAGCGATAAGTTTTGCGCACCACCAACAAATTGGTTTCCGGCAGTTGCACCAAACGCCAGATAAAATTTAAGGCCGCCGTTTTAGACTTCTTAGAGGCCCTGCTGCCTTTCACCACGCGATAGCGCCCCTTAAAATGCCAAAAATCGCCGTATCCTCCGCCCACCAACTCCGGCAAGTAAATCTCCTGCATCACAAATCCTCCTCGCCCCAAATCCGCACCTCCAGCAGATTGCTTGCCGCCTTTTCCTTGGCCGCTTTCTCGCTGAAAATGCGTTGGCTCTTGCCCAAAAGCTCCGCCGCCTTGGTGCGCTCGCTCACTTTGGGCGGCTGCGGTTCCTTGCCGTCCTGCACCTCGCCGCGCATCACCTCCGTCAAAAACTGCATAATCTCCGTTTTGCAGGCCACCGCCCGCCGGCCTCTTGCCGCCAACACAATCACTCCTTTTTAATATTTATCAAAATTTTTCATATTAACATTTTAACAATATTTAATCAGACATTCCAGGACGTATTGCATAAAATTCAAATCAAGCGGCCAAACTAACATCATTCAATCAGAGGAGGTAAAACCATGACAACCAAAGAACTGCTCTATATCGAAGACGCCCTAGGCCACGCGCAGTATTTCCAAAGCAAATGCCAGGAAACCTTGGGCCAGCTGCAAGACGCCGATTTAAAAACCTGCGTGCAGCAAATGGCGCAACAGAACCAGCAAATCTACCAAAGCTTTTTAAGCCTTTTATAAGGAGGACTCCCCACATGCCAAACAACAATGACAAAAACCTGATGGAAAATATGCTGCTGCTGGAAAAAGGCGTTTGCGACCTCTTTTTGCACGGCGCCATTGAATCATCCACCGCCAACGTGCACCAAACATTCAACAGCGCCCTCAACAATTCCCTGTCCATCCAGGACAACATCTATAACAAAATGTCAGCCAAAGGCTGGTATGCCCCGGAGCAAGCAGAACAAAACAAAATCAACACCGTAAAACAAAAATTCTGCTGCGGCCAGGCCCAGGGCTAACACGCCGCAGCACCCACAGCACGAAAAAATAGCCGAACCCACATCAAAAGGGTTCGGCTATTTTACATTTTCTTCCCATTTTTTGCCGCAAAATTCCTGCACAGCCGCGCTTTTCTGCAAAAAAACCTTGCCAAGCCGCCGCCAACATGTTAAAATAAACTAATAGACCTCCCAAGCCGAAGTCTAAATTCTTTAAAAGGAGATAATTCCTATGAACACCAATCGTATTTTCAATTTCTCCGCCGGGCCGTCCATGCTGCCATTGCCCGTGCTGGAAAAAGCCGCAGCAGAGCTTTTAAATTACAACGGTTCAGGTATGTCAGTGATGGAGATGAGCCATCGTTCAAAATATTTTGAAGAAATCATCAATTCAGCCGAGGCCCTTTTCCGTAAGGTGCTGAACATCCCAGACAATTACCGCGTGCTGTTCCTGCAAGGCGGCGCTTCCACTCAGTTCGCCATGGTGCCGCTAAACCTGCTTTCCTCCGCCGAGGGCACAGCCGATTACATTGTCAGCGGCAATTTCGCCAAAAAGGCCTATGAGGAGGCCCAAAAGTTCAGCCCCAACATTCGCCTGGCCGCCTCCACCAAAGCGGAAAACTTTGTGCGGGTGCCCAATCAGGATGAGCTCCAGCTCTCCGCCGAAGCCGATTATGTGCATATGTGCTTCAACAACACCATTTTCGGCACCAAATTCCCCTACATCCCTGAAACCGGCAACGTGCCGCTGGTAGCAGATATGTCCTCCTGCATTCTCTCCGAGCCTGTGGACGTCAGCCGCTTTGGCCTGATTTACGCCGGCGCGCAGAAGAACGTGGCCCCGGCCGGCGTCACCATCGTCATCGTGCGTGATGACCTGCTCAAGGAACCGCTGCCTGGCACACCCACCATGCTCACCTACAAAACCCACGCCGAAAACGACTCTATGTATAACACCCCGCCCTGCTATCCCATCTACATCTGCAAGCTGGTGCTGGAGTGGATTGAGTCCATCGGCGGCCTGGAGGCCCTGGCCGAGCGCAACCGTCAAAAAGCGGCCAAGCTCTATGATTACCTGGACAACAGCCAGCTGTTTAAGCCGGTGGCCCAAAAGGAGTCCCGCTCAATTATGAACGTCACCTTCCGCACCGATGACCCTGAGCTAGACGCTAAATTTGCCAAGGAAAGCGCCGCAGCCGGCCTCTCCAACCTGAAAGGCCATCGCTCTGTGGGCGGCATGCGCGCCTCCATTTACAACGCTATGCCGGAAGAGGGCGTTGAAGCTTTGCTGAAGTTTATGGCAGAGTTTGAGAAAAATAATTAATAAAAATAAAAGGAAGCCCAATAGTGCCTCAAATACAAGGAGCAAGCCTGTAAGAGGAGGCAGACGTATAAATATACGTCGACGACTTGAACAGGCTTACGACAACGTAGATGAGGTGCTAGTGAGCTTTCCAAAAGGAGAAAAAAATATAATGGTAAAAATATTAGCATCCGACGGCATGGAAGCAGCCGCCGTTGAAAAATTGCAAAACCTGGGCTACCAAGTAGACCAACAGTTCTATGAAGCCGACCAACTGGCCGAGCAGGTAAAAAACTATGACGTGCTGGTGGTGCGCTCCGCCACCAAAGTGCGCGAGCCTATCATCGACGCTGCCTACGCCGCCGGCCGTCTCAAGCTGGTTATCCGCGGCGGCGTAGGCGTTGATAATATCGACGTTGCCTATGCCGAAGAACACGGAATCCGGGTGCGCAACACCCCCGCCGCCTCCAGCCGTTCCGTGGCGGAGCTGGCCCTGGGCCACATGTTTGCGCTGGCCCGTTACATCGCCATCGCCAACCACACCATGCGCCAAGGCGAATGGAACAAAAAGAAGTATGAGGGCATTGAGCTGGGCGGCAAAACCCTCGGTATCATCGGCTATGGCCGCATTGGCCGTGCTCTGGCGGAAATGGCCCAGGCTCTTGGTATGAAAGTAATCGCCGCCGACCCATTCGTGCAAGCGCCGGAGATTGTGCCCCAGGCTGAGCTGTTGGCCCAAGCAGATTTCATTTCCCTGCACGTGCCGGCAGCCAAAGGCGAACCGCCGCTGATTAATGCGGAAACGCTGGCCCAAATGAAAGACGGCGCTTATCTGGTCAACACTTCCCGCGGCGCTCTGATTGACGAGGCCGCCCTGCTGGCCGCTTTGGACAGCGGCAAAATCGCCGGCGCAGCGCTGGACGTTTACGCCGAGGAACCCACCAAAAATGAGGCTCTCTGCCAACATCCCCGCGTTTCCGTCACTCCGCACATCGGCGGCTCCACTCAGGAGGCCCAGGCCCGCATCGGTGATGAAATCGTTTCTCACATTTTGGAAATGTTCCCCCAGGCCTAATCTCATTTAGATTGTAAAGTAAACACCCTCGCGTTACTAACGTGGGGGTGTTTATTTTACAATCGCATATTTAACCCTAAAACAATTCCCCTACACCAAGCAAAAGTGAGCTTATTTGCCTATCCCTCATCTTTCACTTTCACTTTTTGCCCTTCAATAGTCTCATATATTTTTTGATAAAGCCCGTCCACTTTGTCAAATATGTATCTAGTTTCATCACTCAGCATCGTCAAAGCTCCATTAAAATCACTGGCCAGGCTATCGCTGTTGCTGGCCAACAACAAAACATAAGCCAAGCTGTTTAATGCCTCCATCTTGAAATACAACTCATCAAACTGATGGGCCACGTCCTCTAATGTAATTTCCGCCATTGTTTTAGCCTCCATTTCTACGTTCTGTTAGTACGTATATATTATTGATATTATATCGTATACTTTTACTATATGTCAAGTATTTCAGGAGAAAAAATGCTAAACAAAAGATTACGAAACTTACGTATAAAAAATCAGTATACCCAACAATACATAGCAGATTTATTAGGTGTCGAATTGCGCACTTATCAGTTTTATGAAGCAGGTACAAAAAAACCAACCTTAGATAAGTTGGTTAAAATTGCCGATATTCTGGACGTGCCTACAGATTTTCTACTAGGCCGCGATGATTACCTAAAAAAATTAGGCGTACACATTGATGAACCATTGGACGTGCCACCAGGACAAGGAAGAGTCCGCAAACGCACAGACGATAAATAGATGTTAAAAAACACCCGCCCCTGCTTTAAGCAATGGCGGGTGTTTTATTATTTATTTAAAATCAGTCTTTTGCATAAGGCAAACGGCCGGTTTCGTAAAGGTTGCCGCCTTGGGCATCAATGGCCACAAAGCAAACCAAATCTTCCACTTCCAGCTTGTGGATAGCCTCTGCGCCTAAATCCTCGTAGGTGATAACCTCGCAGGTTTTCACGGCTTTGGCGATAACCGCCGCTGCGCCGCCAATGGCGGCCAGGTAAACGCCTTTATGTTTCTGCATAGCCTCCACAACCTCTTTAGAGCGCGGGCCTTTGCCCAGCATGCCCTTCATTCCCTGCTCCAACATAGTGGGAGTGTAGGGATCCATACGGTAGGAGGTGGTTGGACCGCAGCTGCCAATCGGCTGGCCCGGCTTGGCGGGGCTTGGCCCCACATAGTACATAATCTGGCCCTTAACGTCAATCGGCATAGGCTCGTTGCGCTCCAGGCATTCCACCAGCCGTTTGTGCGCGGCGTCGCGTCCGGTGTAAATCACGCCGCTAATGCTCACCACATCGCCGGCTTTCAGCTTCATCACGTCCTCATCCGTCAGAGGAGTTGTCAATTTAATCATTTCCGCCATCGCAATCGCCTCCCTTACAGCTCAATACTCTTGTGTCTTTGGCTATGACAGTTCATGGTAACAAAAACCGGCAGAGAAGCAATGTGGCAGGGGAAATATTCCACATTAACCGCCAACGCCGTGGTAACGCCGCCCAGGCCCTGCGGGCCAACGCCCAGCTTGTTAATACGCTCCAGCAGTTCGGTTTCCATTTTGGCATAGTTGGGGTTGGGGTTGTGCGCGCCAATTTCCCGGTTCAGAGCCTTTTTGGACAGGTAAGCCGCGTAATCCGCGGTGCCGCCCACGCCAACGCCCACAATCACAGGCGGGCAGGGTTTGCCGCCGGCAGCGTCAACAGTTTCCACCACAAAATCCATCACGCCCTGCAAGCCGTCGGCCGGGCGTAGCATTTTCACTGCGCTGCAATTCTCCGCGCCGCCGCCCTTGGGCAGCAGGGTAATTTTCAGACCGTCGCCCTCGGTAATCTCGGTGTGGATAACCGCCGGGGTGTTGTCTTTGGTGTTCACGCGCTCAAAAATGGGCTCGGCCACCATAGATTTACGCAAATAGCCGTTGGTGTAGCCGCGGCGCACGCCCTCGTTGATGGCCTCCACCATACCGCCGCCGGTCACCACCAGCTCCTGGCCCATCTCAATGATAAACAGGGCTGTGCCGGTGTCCTGGCAAAGGGGCATTTGCTCCTCAGCGGCCACTTTGAAGTTCTCGCAAACCTCATTCAAAATATATTTGCCAATCTCGGATTCTTCCTGTGCCTGACGTTCCTGCAAGGCCGTTTTAACGTCCTCCGGCAGGTAGTAAGCAGCGTCCATACACAGCTTTTCCACGGCGTCGGTAATCACGCTTGCTTGTATTTCTCGCATTTTAATCACTCCTTAGTAAATCTTTTTTTCAATGTTTTAGTTGCTGATAATTAAATGCGAGCTATGCCGCTAGCTTTGGCCGCTTCAGCTACTGCCTTGGCGATAACCGCAGCCACGTTTTTATCCAGCGCGCTGGGGATGATGTTCTCATTGTTCAGCTCCGCGTCCGGGATATAACCAGCCAGAGCCTCGGCGGCAGCCAGCTTCATTTCCTCGTTGATGTCGGAAGCGCGCACGCTCAAAGCGCCCTTGAACAGGCCGGGGAACACCAGAACGTTGTTGATTTGGTTGGCAAAATCGGAACGGCCGGTGCCGACAACTGCTGCGCCGCCGGCATGGGCCTCGTCCGGGAAGATTTCCGGCGTTGGGTTAGCCATAGCGAAGATGATAGCGTCCTTGGCCATTGTTTTCACCATATCGGTGGTGAGCAGGCCGGGCTTGGATACGCCAACGAAAACGTCGGCGTCTTTCACCGCGTCGGTCAGGTTGCCGACTCTGCCCTCGTGGTTGGTCATGGCGGCCAATTCTTTGTGGTTATCGTTCAGCATAGTGGCGGGAACATCCTTGTTGATGATACCCTCCATATCCACCAGGAACATATCCTTAACCCCTTTGGCCAGGATAATGCGGGCGATGGCGGAGCCGGCGGCGCCGCAACCGTTGATTACCACTTTCAGGTCGGCAAAATCCTTTTTCACCACTTTGGCGGCGTTGATGATGGCGCTCAGCACGCAAACTGCGGTGCCGTGCTGGTCATCATGGAAAATCGGAATATCCGTTTCCTCTTTCAGGCGGCGTTCAATGTAAAAGCAGCGGGGAGCAGCAATATCCTCCAGGTTTACGCCACCAAAAACCGGAGCAATATTTTTCACAATTTTGATGATTTCCTCATCATCTTGGGTGTCGATACAAATTGGGAAAGCGTCCACATCTGCAAATTCCTTGAACAGAATGCTTTTGCCCTCCATCACCGGGATTGCCGCTTTTGCGCCAATGTTGCCCAGGCCCAAAACCGCGCTGCCGTCGGAAACCACAGCCACCAGGTTGCCCTTGGCGGTGTATTTGTAAACGTCGTCTGCGTTATCGCGGATTTTACGGCAGGGCTCGGCTACGCCGGGGGTGTAAGCGGTGCTTAAATCATCCCTAGTTTTAACCTCCACCTTGCTGACAACCTCAATTTTGCCCTGATTTTTTTCGTGCAATTCCAGGGCCAGTTGGTTATAATCTGCCATTTTACATCTTCCTTTCTTTCCTTACAGATTTACTGCGATTTTTCAGCAAGAAGCGCCGGCGGATTGACAGACACTTCTTCCCTACCTTATATAATAAACTATTTGGCCAACAATTACAACTTAATTTTTACAAAAAAGCAGATAAATATTTTTTTGTTGGTTTTTTTTGTAAGGCCAATGGTTGACAAAATCTGGCAAACATATTATAATACAAATAGGAAACGTTTAGTCAAGGAGGAGTTTGTTATGAATATTTCTGTAAATACAACTGCTTGCAGAAATGCAGCATATCGCGTTTATCAAACAGATTTTGCTCCAGCAGAAAATAAAACGGCTGTTATGTTTGGTGCGCAAGATGAAATAGCTATTTCCGCAGAAGCAAAGGAGGCTATGCAAAAAGCTCAGTCTGCATCGGTTGCGGAAGCTGCAAATGAGCCAGGCAGTGATTTGAGTACGACTTTTGCCTCATTTGCGGATGAATTTAGCAAGATTACCAATGAATATACAGATATTATCCGGGCGCATTATGCTGAGGAGCATTTGGAAAATTTGACTTACGACAACCCCAGCGCGCATATTTGGGACAAATATAAGAACACGGAATCCCCTGATTTTCGGGCTGATTTGTCGGAGGACGAACGAGCCTGGGCTTATGACCAGGAGCTTGATATGCTGAGCGGCGGAAAGCACCTGCAAATGGGCAATCCCTATGCTTTTCCTGCTGCCGGCGGCCCGCCGACGCTGGCCTCCGCGGCTATGAAAGCTCTTGAGGCTAATCGAACGCAAATAGACCAATCTATTCAGGCGGTTTTAGCTGAAAATGGCGCTGAAATTCCGGCCGGCACTTCTTTCCGTCTGACTGTGGATCCGACCAGCTATTCTATTAAAGTAAGTGGGCTGGAGGATGAAGCTTTAACGGAGGCGATAGAGCAAGCCCTGAACCGCGGTGATAACGGAAAAAACTTGTATGACCATCTCAAATTAAGCACGCCTGCTGGCGAGGAGTTGGGCGTGGAATATGCGGACGGCCATTTGGCTGCGGTGAACATGCAGCAGGAACTGACTGACGATGCGCTTTCCGAAGTTAAAAAGCAGGTTGGCCCGGTTTGGGCGCGCTATTCATCTACATATAATCCGCATCAGAAAGCTATGAACGAAAAAATTCTCAGCCTTGACCCAAATTCGCCGCTTAATACGCAGGAGCGGCTGGATCGCATTAGCGCCGCAGTGCGAGTGGGCGCGCCGGAAATAATTGCCGAATTTCGCACACGGCAAAAGGATTTGAGTCTGGTTATCAATGAGAACAGAGAGGTTGACCCGGACGGCTCGATTGCTCTGCAAACTTATTTACGGGCCTATGCGCAGCCTGCCATAGACGCCAGAAAAACCATTGCGGAATTTTATGCCGATGCACACAAAGAGAACAGCAGCTATCCGTTTGTTCAAGGGCTGGAGCATATCGCGCAAAAATATAAGCGCTTTGATTCCGCTATTTTCCGGGCCGATTTGTCGCAGGAGCAGCGGGATATGTTCTATCGCCAGGAGCGGGCATTGTTGACCGGCGCCAGGCTTACTTTGTTTGATCCTTATGCGCTGGCTTCCGTGGGCGGAGTGCAAAACGCTCAGACATCTCATCAAATTGCCTTGCAAGCAGTTCAAGCTAAAATGAATGAATTGCTAAGCAATTTAAGCTGAGTTGCTAAAGATAGACAGGCGCTACATAATAAATATAAGAAAAATCCGCCACCAAGGCCTGGTCGCGGGTTTTTCTTATAAGAAAGGTGTTTTTCTAAATATTATTATAGTTCACTTGTGCTGTTTTATCAATAGTGCAGATGTTTTGGCTGCGTCACTGCCGCCCATTATTGTTGTCTTGCAGTTTAAGCCCGCACATCCACTCCGCCGCTAACAGATGAAAGAAAGCCCTGCCAGCTATTTATATATTTCTGGTAGGTGGAGCAACCGAGGTCAGAAGTCTGTCCAGCTTGCACCAGAAGTCTATTCATCTGTTTTACCAGAGGAGAAATTTCCTTATCATCAGGGTCAGTATAGAAGTCTTTCCAATAGCTCTCAATGGAGATGCCCCAGCGCAGAGCATTGGGGTTTTTGACGGTAGCCTGGGTGGTGATAGACTGCCCATAAGCAACCCCAGCGCGAATAGCCCCAGCTCCATCGCCGCCATTTTCATGGTAAGCGTTCATCACAGCATTGTAAATTCCTTGAAATACAGTACGGTCAACGGGCGCAAAAGTTCCCTTGGGTTCACCGGGGGCAAGATTTTTCTCACGTGCGAAAAGAGCCTGATCCAATGTAGCCAGCGCGTTATTATGCCCTTGAGCGCGGCTGTTGCGGAGCAAGGCCGCCATATTTTGACTTACCAGCCCCTTCTGTATAATCGTTTCCGCTTTCATATCCGCCATAGACAGATTGAGGGCCAGCGTTGCCTCGTTCCGACCGCAAGAGGCTGCATTGAAAAGTTCCGTTTGATAGATTTGGGCAATCTTGCCAGCAGCAGTCAGGTCTTGCACAGAATATGCCGCCGTGCTTTTATTTGATGAACCCGCCGCCCGGAGTTGGGAGGCGATATAGGCATCGTGATTTTTCAGCCATACGCTGTCAGGGCCGGTTTGGGAAACGGCTCCATGTACTTTTTCCAGCGCTTCACGATAAGCGTCTACTTTTTCCGCAAGAATAGCAGAAAAGCTGTCTTTGACCGCCTGCACATCACCGTCTGAAAGACCCAAATTATCTTGCAAAAGCTGCGTATAGCCGTTTATCATTTCAGCTTTTCCAGCTTGATAAACTTCCTCTAATTTTGTACGCTGGGCGGTCAGTTCTTCCCCTTGATAATTACGCTCCAGTTTGTCCAACACCGCCACATAGCGGGATGCCAAATAGTCCAACCCGTCCGCCAGTTCTTCTGGGGAAGTAGTCTTAAATGCCTCCAATTCCCGAGATAATCCGCTCCAATTTACATCGCCACCCAAACCGTTTTGCCGCAGGTTTTGAATATAGGCAGACATAACCTCATCTTTGGTTTCCCCAGTTTCAAGGCCCAAATCCCACCGGGCTTGTCGACGCATATTTTCTATAATATCGTTGGCCTTTGTTGGGTCGTTTAGGTCTTTGAGGTTAAAAGTTTGCGTTTCCTGTTTCCATAAACTTTCCGCCGCATCACGGATAGAGTAGTCCTCCCGATAGCCTTTGCGGTCAGAGAGGTCAAGCTGGAGTAGCCGCGCGGAGCCTTGCGCAGTATTGCTATCGCTTGTCTGCTTTACAACCAGCCCAGAAGAAAGCTGCGTCAATTTGGAAGATTGTATGTTAGCATAATTCGTTGCTGTTGATACGCCAGAAATATTCATAATACTGACCTCCTAATCAATATCTTTAATTTTGATTTTATCCTAAAGTTTTGCTAAACTCAGTATATTTTATTTTCCTTGACATCGACAATTTTAAGTATTAAAATATAAACAGACTCCACACATAAATATAATTAAAACGCTGAAACTCAAAAGTCAGCCGCTTATCAGTGGCACTTTTCTTAATATTATTATAGTACGCTTACCTAAATTTGTCAATTATGAAAAATTTAATTTGGGGAAAGGAAATAAACGTTATGAAAATAGCCCTTGCACAAATCAAGGTTCGGGCCGCCCGGCCGGACTTGAACTATCAGACAATGCTGGATTTTTGCCGCCGCGCCGCCGGGCAGCAGGCGGATTTAATCGTTCTGCCGGAGTTGGCCGTCAGCGGCAGTTTTTTAGGCCAAGCCTGGGCCAGCCCTGGTTTGTTGTCTGAATTTCAAAAATACAACCAAAAGCTGATTGCGGAAACCGCCAAGCTGAACGAGGCCGTGGTGGTGTTTGGCAGCATTGGCCTGGTGAAAGGCCCGGATGGCAACCAAAGCCCCACCAGCGCTATTTATGTGGCTCAAAATGGGCGGCAGTTGTCCTCGCCGGCCGGTAGTTTTCAGACTCAGGTGCGCGGCCAGCAGTTGGATTTTGCGCTGCTGACTGAGCAACAGAGCCAGCCGGCTGCGCCGTTGGTGTTGAAGCTTTCCACCTCCTGCTTTGTGCAGGATAAAACGCCGCAGTTTTACCAAAGCTTTGCCGCTTTTGCCAAAACCTATGAGAAGACGCTGGTTTACGTCAACCACGTGGGTGTGCAGGACGCTGGCAAGCCGGTTTACGTTTACGACGGTGGCAGTGCGGTTTTTGGCCCGCAAGGCGATTTGCTGGCCCGCTCGCCGCAGTTTGTGGAGGATTTGCTGATTTTTGACACAGAAGCGCCGCACACTGTGCAGGACTTACCGGAAACCGACACCACCGCGGCCCTTTACACCGGGCTGGTGCAGGCTATCCAGGAATACTCGGCCAACCTGGGCGTGGAGCGGGCGGTGATTGGCCTTTCCGGCGGCATTGATTCCTGCCTGAACGCCTGCCTGCTGGTGGCCGCTTTGGGCAAGGAGAATGTGCTGGGCTTGAATATGCCATCCCGCTACAACTGTGAGGCCACGCAGGAATGTGCGGCCAAGCTGGCGGAAAATCTGGGTATTCGCTACGAGATTTTGCCTATTCAGCCGGCGGTTGACGCGCTGGCCGAACAGTTTGCCGGCGTTAATCTACCCCTTTCCGACGCTGTTTTGGAGAATGTGCAGGCCAGGCAGCGCGGCGCTGGTCTGCTGGCGGCGGCTGCGGCGGCCTTTGGCGGCGCGGTTATTTGCAATGCCAACAAAAGCGAGCTGACCGTGGGCTATTCCACAATGTACGGCGATTCAGTGGGCTATTTTGCGCCGTTGGGCGATCTCTGGAAGTGCCAGGTTTATGAGCTGGCTAAATATATTTACGAGGCTACCGGACTGATTCCGCTGGCGGCTTTGGAGCTGAAGCCCAGCGCGGAGCTTTCGGCGGCTCAAAGCATTGAAGCGGGCCTGGGCGATCCAATCCATTACGACTACCACGATTATTTGTTCCGCAGTTGGGTGGAATGGGGGCATGACATCACCGACACCCTGACCTTTTACGATCAGGGCCGCCTGCCGGAGGTGACGGGCTGCGGCACGGAGCAGCTGCGCCAGCTGTTCCCAGACGATATTGCCTTTTTGGAGGATTTGGAGCATTGGTGGCAGCTTTATCGCGGGTTGGCGGTGGCGAAGCGTTTGCAGGCCCCGCCGGTGCTGTCCCTCTCCCGCCGGGCTTTTGGCGGCGACCTGCCGGAGAGCCAGACGGGCTGCTGGCTGGACGGCGAATATCTCACCTTGAAAGCTAAGCTGCTGGCGAAAGCGGATAATATGGCGTTTTAGACAAATTTATTTATAAAGAAAGGTGATAGTAAAATGAAGAAAAAATTGTTGATGACCTTGCTGGTGCTGACGCTGGCCTTGGCTGTGCCGATGCAGGCTTTGGCGGCCAATGCGCCGGTTTATCTGGAGGGAGAGCAGGTGGCAACGGCCTTGGAGCGAGGTGGCTCCACTTTTTTGCCTTTGCGTACGATGTTTGAAACCGTGAACGCCACGGTGGATTGGGACGAGGCCCAGCAGAAGATTACGGCCACGCTGGCTGACGGCAGCCGGATGATTATGCAGATTGGCAGCCCGGAGGCCACTTTGCTGCGGGCTGGCGGTGGCGAGATGGGCTATCAGGTGGAGCCGCAGGCTTTTGTGCAAAATGGCGTCACCTATGTGCCGCTGCGTTTTGTAACCGATACGGTGCTGAGCATGGAGCTGGACTGGCGGGACGACGCGGTTTACCTGGCTTATCCTAAACTGACTTATCAACAGGGTGGCGAGGTTTACAGCTTTAATCCGGCCAACGGCGAGCTGACCCTGAACGGCCAAAAGCTGGGCGTTTGCCGGGTGCCGTATGACAACAATGTGGATATTGTTTACAATCAGCTGAAGGTGAGTAAAACGGCGGCCGGGGGTTGGCTGTTGGATTTGCAGGGCATTGTGCGCGGCGCGCTGACCAGCAGCATGCACACCAATGCCTGGCTGAGCGCGGACGGCCAGCAAAGCGCGGCGGCCCTGGCCAACAGCCTGCGGCCGGAGCTGGAGCCGGCGGCTTACGTTTGGCAGCTGGACGGCCAGATTTGGCTGAACGGCAACAATGAGCTGGTGCAGATTGACGAGGCGGCCGGCAAGGTGCAGCGGCATAACCTGGGCCAGTGGCTGAGCAGCGTTTTGCCGGGCCAGGAGGCGGCCGTTTGCTGCTGGCAGGACGGGCATTTTGCGGTGCTGGGCAGCGGAAGCACTTTTGTGGTTTATGATATGCAGGCGGGCGTGGGCCGGGCGGCGCCGCTGCTGACGGAGGAGATGAAAGCGCAGGTTTTGCCACTGCTGAAAGACAGCCTGACGGAGAACTTTACGGCGGACAATTACTGGGCGAACTTTGGCAATGTGCAGGCCTTAAACATTCAGGACCCGGTGCCTTACGCGGAGTTTGTGGGGGCGGAAAATGGCGTTTTGCAGTTTGACGTTAAATGCACCTACTATGATTTCAGCCAGGAGCCTAACTATCAGACAAAGGCTTTCCCGGTGAAGATTGTGATTGAAGAGCTGATGAAGTAAAGATTGCGGAATTTAATGAACAGCACCTTGGCGTTTGGGCGGGGTGCTGTTTTTTAGGAACAATTAACAAAGCCGCTCCATTTGGAAAGCGGCTTTGTTATTATTGCTTTTTTGGCCGTTATCTGTTAAACTATAAGTAAATATTTTAATAGGAAAGGTGATGGTGACGATGAAGAACAGGTTTTGGTTGGTGTTGGTTGTGTTGGTCCTGGTTTGGGCCTGGCCGGCGGCGGCTCTGGCGGCCAATGTGCCGGTTTATCTGGAGGGCGAGCGGGTGGCCACGGCGGTGGAGCGCGAGGGCGATTACTTTGTGCCGCTGCGCACTATGCTGGAGCTTTGCGGTTACCAGGCCCACTGGAATGAGGAGGAGCAATGTGTGTGGGCTGTGCTGGATAACAGCGAGTTCTTTTACGTGCGGGAGGGACGCGACGGCTATTTTATTGAGCGGATAGACCCGGACAGGCCGGAGGAAATTCAGCTCCTTGGCGGCATGCATTACTTTGACGGTTCAGAGGACGCTTTGGTGGCCTTTATGCTGAATGGACAAATGTATATGAACTATAACAGTGCGGCTAATGTTTTGGGGCTTGACCGGGAATTGGCCGAGGGCGAAACGGCAATTTATTATAGCCTTTATGAACCGCACGTGGATTACACTGACCCCGAAAACGGGGTTAAGTTTGACCTGAATTTACACAGTGGCCAGCTTTTGCTTAACGGGCAGGAATTGGCCGTGCTGGATTTGCCATATTACGACACCAAATGGTCTAATGTTAGAATCTGGCCGGAGCGCACGCCAGGCGGCAATTACGTGTTGCATTACAGCTACGAGGGCTGGAATGTTAAGGGCGGCCCGCTGCGGGCGGACTATTTTATTAACGCGACAGGCGGCGCGGTGCATAGGACGACGGCCCCGGACTGTTGGCAGGAGTTCCTCTTTAACGCCTACTTGACGCTGCCTGAAACGGTGTATTCTGACGGCACGGTTTGGCTGAGCGGCACTGACGGCGTTTGGCGGCTGGAGGATAAGCCGGGGGCGGGGGCCAAGGTGGAGCTTTTGCAGCTGCTGCCTAAGGTGCAGGCGTTGGGCCTGCCGCTTCAGCAGGCCTACTGCTACTGGACGGACGGCCGTTATATGCTGCTGGGGGACGGTTATTACTTTGCCTTTTACGATAGCCAGGAGAACAAGGGCCTGGATTTGCAGCCGCTGCTGCTTTCCGACGGCTCCGCGGAGCTGCTTAACCAGTTTTTGCTTAAAAGCGCCCCGCAGGTTTACAATGAGGCTGAGCTGAGCGCCTTTTGGCAGCGTATCCGGCTGCCGGAAAATACCGATGATGAGGTGTCCCGGCCCTGGCTGCACTACGACCATTGCACGGAGGGTGTTTTTTACTTTGAACTGCATTATATCAGCTACGCTCATGCGCCGCACCGCAACGGAGGTTCCTATACTGTCAGCCTGGGTTTGCAGCAGTTAAAGGAGATGTTATAAATGAAGAAAAAATTTTGGGCGCTGCTGTTGGCGCTGGCAATGCTGGCGCTGGCCGGCTGTGTGGACGACGGGCCTACGACGATGGTTGACCTGCGCTTTGACGAGGGCGACTCCCTGGCCCTGCGCCAGGGTTGGTATCTGGAGGACGGTTCCTGCCTGCTTTATGGCGATTACGTGGGCGCAAAAGGACGGCAAGGCCGTTTGTACTGGCTGGACAAGCCGGGCGAGGAGCCGGCCTGCGTGTAGCCGCAAGCTGGCGATTGGTTTGCTTTGGAGGACGAGCTGTTAGCCTACTATCTGCCGGGGCAGCAGACGGCGGTTTTAAGCAACCAGACGCGGCACGAGTTTTTGCTGTTTGACGCCGAGCCGGGCAAAACCTACGACACGCCGCAGGGAAACCGACAGGAGGTGACGTTGCCGGAGGTTGAGGCGCAGGGCGATTTGGAGCTGTGCCTGTGGTTGGGACAGGATGACTATCTGCTGTGGCGTAGCGTTTACGGCGAGGAGGCTGAGCCGCGGGCAGTGCAGCTGAGCCATCTTTATGGCACGCAGGGCCATGAAATTCCGATTGCCGAGCTGCCGGGCCGGATTTGCGACGTTAAGGTGGACCAGGAGCGCAACCGTTTGCTGGTGCTGAGCAATTTAGGTGGCTTGGTAACAGTGGATTTAAGCGAAGAGCCGAATATCCGCGGTAATATTTTTAATTGCGTGCAGGATTGGCCCACGCCTAGCCCCTTTAACGAGTATCGGGGCGTGTGGCCGGTGCAGGCGGCCAAGGGCGATTATGTGGTGTTGGAAAGCAGCTGTGAGGACGGAATTTACTATCAGGTGGTGGATTTGGACGGCGACGAGCTAGGCGTTTATAAAGCGGCAAAAGAAAAGGGCGGCGGCCTGCTGGCGGCTTATGGCCACGCCATTTACGTGGTGGAATACTCGCCTGAGAAGGCGGAGACTGCCACTGACTTTTTGCCAGGCTGCCATTTTGAACTGATGATGTTCGATTTTGTCAGCTGGGAGGCGGATACGATTAACAGCGGCGGCTACGGCGGCCGGCCGCAGGAAAACCTGGATTCCCCGCAGCGTTTTGGCCTGGCCAGCGGCGCTATCAGTCCAGACGGCAAGGAAATGCTTTGGTTCTGTTGGGAATATGTTACGGCGAGATACCATTTCCCGGATAGTATTCCCGTGGGCGGCTTGAGATAGCTGGATATTGAGATTGGAATGGAGTGATAGTAATGTGTTATATTGTTAGGAAAAAGCTTGTGGCGGTTGTGTTGGGCGCCTTGCTGTTGGCGTTGGCAATGCCGGGGCTGGCACAGGCGGCCAATGTGCCGGTGTATCTGGAGGGGGAGCGTCTGGCGGCCTCGGCCTTGGAGCAGGGCGGTGTGGCCTATTTGCCGATGCGCACCATTTTTGAAGCCTTGGGAGCGGAGGTGCAATGGGAAGATGACGACCAGCGAATTACCGCTACGCTGGCGAATGGCAGCGTGATTTATATGCAGGTGAACAGTCCGGAGGTGCGGATTAGCTTTGCGGACGGCGCGGGCAGCGAGTTTCAGATTGAAAACCCGCCCTTTATGCGCCGGAGTACGGTTTACGTGCCGCTACGGTTTGTGGCGGAGGAAACGCAATATCAGGTGGAGTGGGCCGGAAACCAGGTGCGGCTGACCGCTCCTAAGCTCAGCTGGGAAACCTACACGCTGAACCAGGTAAACGGGCGGCTGGAGGAGCAGACCGCCGGCTACCTTGGCACGGTGGATTTGCCATCCATTGTGGCGCCGCACGGCTGGTATCCGTTGCTGGACTTTACGGTGGAGCGCACCGCGGCGGGGAATTATCTGTTTCAGGCTGACGGCAGCGGCAGCGGCGCGTTGAGCTTTACTTACAATTTGATTGCCTATCTGCCGGCGGGGCGGCCAGAGGCGGCGCGCACCTGCCGGACGCATTTGATTATGGGCGAGTTGCCGCAGCCTTTTCTGCTGGACGACAATATTTGGCTATCTGATGATGAGGTTGGCGTGGTTTGTATTAACGACCAAACCGGCGAGGTGACGGAATATCGGACGGCGGATATTTTCCAGGATGAGTATGCCAACGCGCTGTGTTACTGGACGGACGGGCGTTTCCTGCTGCTGGATAATGGCGGCTGGTATCTTTACGATGTGCAGACCGGTCAGCTGCGGGATATGGCGGCGGAGCTTTTGACACCTGAGCTAAAAGCGGAGGTGGACAGATTGTGTCTGGGTGAAAATCCCAGCGAGGAAGAGCGTGAGCTGCACGAGAAATATTACTGGCCCCACTTGAACTGGCCGCTGCCGGTGGGCGACCTGATTCCGGCTATTTGGTTTGAGGGTGCGGAGGGCAGGGATCTGCATTTTGTGCTGCATATATCCTACTGGCCGCAATGGGAGCCAGGCAAGACTATGAATATTGA
Source organism: Peptococcaceae bacterium (assembly GCA_022797295.1). Taxonomy (GTDB): domain Bacteria; phylum Bacillota; class Dehalobacteriia; order UBA4068; family UBA4997; genus Avidehalobacter. The sequence goes on along the minus strand of JAAWKH010000015.1, from coordinate 1,441 downwards.
GTCTAAGGATTATCCGCTGGTTTACCATCTGCCGGAATGAGTTTGCGGAGGTGATGGTGTATGAAGAAAATTCCGAATAGCTTAAAGGCTTATTTGGCAATGTTTTGGCTGGGAATTTTGGCGGGCATGGCGTGCCGCCTTTCCGATATTTTTCCTTATGACAGCTTGTGGAGCCTTTCCTCTATCGCCACCCTGTTTGGCTTTTGGATTGCCAGCGCCGGGGCGATTACCTGGCTGAGCAGCTCCAACGGCGGCGCTTTTTTGAATGTGTTTCTTTATCTGTTTGGAATGACGGCCAGTTTTTACAGTTTGAAATATCTGCTGGATATTTTGGGGCAGGAGCCGGAGCTGCATTTTCAGACCAGCCTGTTTTTACTTTACACTCTCCTTTCCTTGTTTTGCGCCTTTGGTTGCTTTGTGTTGTTCTGCTGGAACCAGGGCGGCTTGCTGGGGTCTGTTTTATATGCGTTGCCTGCTGGCGGCCTGTTGGCGGAAGCGTTGGCCTGTTTGTTGGTGCTGCTGAACCGGCATATGCTACTGGGGCAGACTTTGTTTGATTTTGCCTTTGGGCTGCTGTTTGGCGTGGGACTGTTCCGCCAGGCCAGCAACAAAGTGGTGTATCTTTTAACATTGTTGCTGGTGGTGACGGTGGTTTTCTTTAAGGTTTATCAGCCGTTTTTGCTGACGGTTTGAGGGCAATTATTAGCAAAATTAAAGGCGGCATTTTGTTGAAAAAGCCGCCTTGATTTTCTTGACAATGGAGATTGGTTAAGATATAATATAAATATAAAAGGCACCACTGATAAGCGGTTAGCCTAGTTACGAATTAAATATTGTTGTTTAACCGTCACTATTGGCCGTAGTGGCGGTTATTTTTATGTGTACGTTTAAGTTCGATTGTGAACGTAAAGGTTCCAATACGAAGCGTTATTCGCATTGACATGGCCTCACCTCCTTTCGGAGGGTATTGGCTAACCGCCTACCGTTTTAAGTGAACACTTAGCAAGTGCCTAGCCTGAAAGGCGACGGCAGAGCTTAGTGAGAACTTATATCGCAGGTACAATTTAAAACGAGCGAAAATAAAAAAAGCACCCTGCGGTAAAGTGGTGCCTGCTGTTTCCGTCCACTTTGGAAACGGCCATCATTTGTATTTTAACCCATACAAACCCTTTTGTCAAGACGTGCAACTTAAATTGTTCACACAACAAGCCCACTTCCCTGCTCAATCAGGAAGTAGGCTTGTTTTTTCTCACCATTTGCGAAAATCCAAGGTTTTTTGCTAACACAGCCAACCTTTAACAGGTTGGCGTGCGTTAGCTTTTCCGTTCAAAGTGTCCTTGCCGTTTTCGTCCAGCAAACAGCAAAGTGGCAGAGTTTACGGCGATAGGAACCGTGTCAAACAAACCGCGTCTTTTGCTGCGCACTCCGCCTATGCGCCAGC
>JAAWKH010000014.1 GCA_022797295.1 Peptococcaceae bacterium | reverse complement strand
CAGCCGCTGCACTTCCTCCTTGGTGCGGCAAAGGCGTAGTTTTTTCTCAAAAGCCTTTTGCTCCTGTTCACTGGCGCGTAGTTTTTCATAGGCCTGCGGATTTTTGGCTTGCAGATACTGTCGTTCCTTTTGGGTCAGCTTTTTGCCAGCATAGATTTTTTGCATGATGTTGTTCAGCTTTTTGTTGCCTTCCTCATCATCGTCTTGGTTGCCGTAAAGGCCGCGGCGGGATTTTTTCAGCGTTTCCTGGGCGGTGCTGATCCATTCGTCCAGAGATTTTTTGTGGCTGGTGTAATCGCCGCTTTGCTGTTTAAGATTCCACTGCGTCTGCAACTTCATGGTTTTAGTGTAGGTGTTGACCGACCCCATGATCGAGAGGCTCATAGAAATTCCTCCTTTTTCAGACGGTAAAATTTAGCGTATTCAATATAATTATATTCCTGTGGCGGACATTTGTCAATATATTTATGATGGTGCGGATTGGTAAAATCGGAAAAAATTGTGAAAAAATTCTTGCTTTATTTGTATTTTTATAATATAATATGAAAATAATTTAATGAAATTGGGAGGAATGGCGAGTGAAAATGCAGGCGTTTAAGGCGGCCCTGCCCCACACGTTGCCGATTGCGGTGGGGTTTTTGTTTTTGGGTGTGTCTTATGGGTTTTTAATGTGCAGCCTGGGCTTTTCCTTTGTGTATCCGATGTTGATGAGTTTGTTTATCTTTGCGGGTTCTATGGAGTTTGTGGCGGCTCATTTGCTGCTGTTGCCTTTTAACCCCTGGCGCGCTTTGGGCCTGGCTTTGATGGTGAACGCCAGGCATTTGTTTTATGGCATTTCAATGTTGGATAAATATAAGGGCTTGGGTTGGAAAAAGCCCTATTTAATTTTTGGTATGTGCGACGAATCATTTACCATTAATTGCACGGTGAAACCGCCGGCTGATGTGGACAGCGGCTGGTTTATGTTTTTTGTGACGTTGCTAAACCAGATTTACTGGGTGGCCGGCGCTACTTTGGGCAGCCTTTTGGGCTACATAATCAAGTTTGACACTACTGGTATTGATTTTGTGATGACGGCGCTTTTTGTGGTGATGTTTTTGGGCCAATGGGACGAGGCCAAGGAGCACCGGCCGGCTTTGGTGGGGTTGGGCTGCGCCTGCCTGTGCTTGTTGCTTTTTGGCGGCGACAGCTTTGTGCTGCCGGCTATGGCCTTGATTGTTTTGTGCTTTACGTTTGACCGCAAGCGGGCGGAGCAAACCACTAAGGAGGCGGCTTGATGACGATAGAGCAGCAGATCATCACGATTTTGGCGGTGGTGGCAGGCACGATGTTGACGCGCTTTTTGCCGTTTTTGATTTTTCCGGAGGGACGAAAACCGCCTAAGTACATAACCTATTTAGGGACGGTTCTGCCTTACGCAGTTATTGCTCTGCTGGTGGTTTACTGCCTGAGGGACGCAGTTTTTACCGATTGGCACGGTTTGCCGGAGTTTTTGGCGATTGCTTTTATTGTGTTTTTGCACCGTTGGCGCAAGAACACCTTGCTGAGCATTGCCGGCGGCACGGTTTTTTATATGCTGCTGGTGCAGGGAGTGTTCACGTAACAAAGCCGCTTCTTTCGGGAAGCGGCTTTGTTATTTTTATTCAGAAATTTATCAATGGTTCGGCGGGCGAGGTTCTTGTGTAAAAATTATCTGTTTATAAATTATTTCCCATTATCTACAACGGCTGGGGAAACTTCATAAATATTTTTGACCTCTTTAAGCACATAATGTGTGATGGTGCCGGAAACTCCGGGAATTTCTTTTACAAAGCGATGCAAATCCTCCAGTTCCTCTGAAGATTTGCAGCAGATTTTGAGATTAAAATCAAAATCGCCGGTTAGGTAGTAGCAATCCACAATGTTGGGATTGCTTTGTACGGCTTCCACAAAGCTATCGTAGAAACGTGGATGTTCCAGGCGGACTTCCATAACCGCCAGAACATCATAGCCCAGCTTGCGAGAATCCAACAGCACGGTGTACTTCTTCACCACGCCGTTTTCCTCAAGTTTGTGAATTCTGTCCAGCACAGCCGAAACCGAAAGGTGGATACGCTTGCTGATGCTGGAGGCCGTTTCACGTCCGTTGTCCTGCAAAATTTTCAGTATGACCAAATCAATGTTATCCATATGCTATTCATCCTTTGTTTTGTAACAAGCCGTTAATGTCAAATTATCTCCCTCTTAAATCTTAAAACCCGAACCTTACGTATATTTTAACATATTTAGGGGATTTTGTAAACATAATTTTTAGATTTTTGCGGGGCTTATTGCAACTATTTTAAGAAGCCGCTGATAATTTGGGCCTCGGCTTCAGCCTCCGTCAGCCCTAAGGTTTGCAGCTTCAAAATCTGTTCACCAGCTATTTTGCCGATGGCAGCTTCATGAATTAAGCTGGCGTCAGGATGATTGGCTGAGATTTCGGGAATGGCGGAAATTTGGGCTTCATCCATAATAATGCCATCACATTCTGAATGGCCATTACAAGGTGCATTGCCAACAATGTTGGAGCAGAACACCTGTTTACTTTGCCCGGCGGCAACGCTGCGAGAGGACAGGCTGCAAGAGGCGCTGGGGCCGTTCATCTCCACGTTGAAGTGGGTTTCCGCCAGCTGGCTGCCGTGCGTCATAATTTTTTCCTTAACCACTAAGGTGGCCTCGGCTTGCAGAATTGCGTCGGTGCGGCGGATGGTGGAATCCACCCCTTTGATTTGCACCGTTTCCATTTCCAGATAAGCGCCCTCGGCTAGCTCGGCCACGGTGTGTGGATTCATAATCCGCTGGCCGGCGCCATCGCCCTCGCCGTAATGCTTTTCGATATAGCGCACGCGGGCCCCTGCGCCGACGAAAAAGCGGTGCAGACCGTCGTGCTCGGCTTTTTCTGCGCCGGCGTTGTGAATACCGCAGCCGGCCACGATGATTACGTCGGCATTTTCCCCGATGTAAAAATCGTTGTAAACAGTTTCCGTCAGGCCGCTTTGGCTGAGCACCACCGGGATGTGGACGCTCTCATTTTTGGTGCCGGGCTTGATGTGAATATCAATGCCGGGCTTGTCCTGCTTGGCTTCAATCTGGATGTTGGCGGTGCTGCGGCGGCCGGCGCTTTCGCCGTTTAAGCGCAGATTGTAGGCTCCGCTGGGGACGTCGTGTAAATCGGCCACGGCGGCCAACAAATTTTGGGTGATGGCGTCTGGCTTAGTCATTGCGCGTTCCTCCTTTGCAGGCGCTATATTTGTAATCTACGTTTAGCAGGCAAGGCAAAATTTCACTTTGCGGGCCGCGCTGCACAATGCGGCCGCCGGATAGCACTACCAGCTCGTCAGCGATAGCCAAAATCCGTTCCTGGTGGGAGATGACGACAATGCCGGCCTGACTTTGTTTGCGCATGTTGGTAAAAACTTCAATCAGATTGTTGAAGCTCCAAAGGTCAATTCCGGCCTCCGGCTCGTCGAACAGGGAAAGTTTGGTTTGGTTGCCGCGGGCCAGAATGCCGGCGATTTCAATGCGTTTCAGCTCGCCGCCGGAAAGTTTGCCGTCTACCTCGCGGTTGACGTAATCACGGGCGCAGAGGCCAACCTCGGATAGGTACTGGCAGACGTCGGCGGTAGACATCTTTTGCCCGGCTGCCAGGGAGATTAAATCGGCCACGGTGAGGCCTTTGAAGCGTACTGGTTGCTGAAAAGCAAAGCTGATACCAAGCCGCGCCCGCTCCGTGATGTTTAGATGGGTTATATCCTGCCCGTTGAAGATGATTTGGCCGCCGGTGGGCTGTTCAATGCCCATAATCAGGCGGGCCAAAGTGGTTTTGCCGCTGCCGTTGGGGCCGGTGATGACCACAAAGCGGCTATCGGGCAGTTGCAGATTGACTTCCTGCAATATCTGCCGGTTATCCACGGCAAACGAGATATTTTTAAGCTCAAGCATTGGTTTCTCCTTTCAGCTTGTTTCTGGCAATTCGGCAGAGCGGCAGCAGCAAGCCGCCGACAGCGTTGCCGAGCGTCATTATCAGCAGCCAGACCCAAGTGTGGGCTTGCCCCCAAAGGCCGGCCATTGAAAAGTAAAACATATTGGCCACGCAGTGCTCAAAACCGCACAGAATGAAAACGGAAACCCCGAAGAAGAGGCCCAGATACTTGCCCAGCTCATGCCCGTTGGAGCGGAAGCCTTCCACGGCGATATACATTAGCACGTTGCAGAAAACGGCCAAAATGAAGATGCTGAGCGGGCCGTCGGCCAGTTTGACTGTGCAGAGAGTTGCGGCTTTTTCGGCAAAGGGGACGGCCAGACGGGTGAGGCTGAGCAGGCTGGCGACAAGCCAGGTTCCGGCCAGGTTGCCCAGCCAGACCAGCAGCAGAAAAAGCAGATAAGCCGGGCGAAAGTGATTATCTGGAGCATAGCCCACCTTGCCGGTGAACAGGTTGAAGCCGTTTACGCAAACGGTGAACAGGCCCACGGTGAAGAACAAGGCCCCCAGGATTTTGTTATCCAGAGCCAGAAAGACGGCTCCGCCCAGCGCGATGGCCATACCGGCCAGCACGGCGTAAAGGAAATCAGCCAACAGGCTTTTGGTGTTGCTCATTGCTCGTCCTCACGCCAGGCCTTGCAGACGTTTACCCAGCTGAGGGATTGGCTCAACTTTTCCAGCTCCGGCAGGGACAGGCGCACGGCGCTGTTGCTGCTGCCGGCAGCGGGATAAACGGTGGCAAAGCGTTTTAAGGAATCGTCCAGATAAACGGCTACGCCGGGGTTTAAGGCAAAGGGGCAAACGCCGCCCACCGCGTGGCCAATCAGCGGTTCTGCCTGTTCGGCCGGCAACATTTTGGCTTTGAAGCCGAATTGCTGCTTGAAGCGGGAGTTGTCCACCTTGGCGTCGCCGGCGGCCACCACCAGCAGACAGCGAAAGCCTTGCTCGGAAAGCTGGCTGTTCTCCGGCACGCAAAAGCCCAGGCTTTTAGCAATGTGGGCCGGTTGGCAGCCCACGGCCTGCGCGGCCAGTTCCACCGTGGCGCTGGCGCCGGGTTCGGCAAATTCCAGCAGACGGTCGGCATAGCCTTGTTCTGCCAGATATTGTTTCACCTTTTCTATCAATTTATTATACCTCCAATTTTGGGCAATATCTATCAACCGGGCATTTTAGCGAAATTTTCTATTGCCTAGTTGTTTGCTATATATTTTAACTCATTGACGGGTAATTTGTCAAGCTTTTGTGAGCCAAGCATTGTAAATTTTGACTAAGTTTTGCAAAAAAATGATTGTAGTGCCGTGTATTGTATGCTATAATAAAGGAAGAAAATGGGGGACAGACCCCAGTTAGTTCCCCAAAAAAAATCTTTAACGCATTTGAATGCAGATTAATGGGGGTATGCTTATGAATAGAAGCAGAATAATTGCCGCCGACGAGGCTTTTCTGTATAATCAGGGTAATTATTTTCATGCCTATAACTCGCTGGGCGCGCATAGGATGGAAATAGACGGCCAAGCGGGCTGGGGCTTTGTGGTGTGGGCTCCAGGGGCGATTAACATTTGGCTGGTGGGTGATTTTAACGGCTGGCAGAGCGAGGGCTTTGCCATGCAGCCTTTGCCGGGCGGCTTTTGGCAGCTTTTCACCACTGCGCCCAAGCTGGGCGACCTTTACAAGTTTCGGCTGCAAACCAAGCAGGGGCGGCTGCTTTACAAGGCGGATCCATTTGCTTTTGCAGCGGAAAAACGCCCCGGCACGGCCAGCAAGCTGGTTGAGCTGGGCTACTCCTGGCGGGACGCGGATTGGCTGGCCAAACGCCGGCGCGGCAGCCATTTTGAAAAGCCGCTGAACATTTACGAAATGCACCTGGGCAGCTGGCGGCGCAAGGATGGCACGGCGGAAAACCCGGAAGGCTTTTTGTCTTATCGGGAGCTGGCGGAGCAACTGCCGGCTTATCTGCAAAAGATGGGCTACACGCATGTGGAGCTTATGCCGGTTATGGAGCACCCCTTTGACGGCTCCTGGGGTTATCAGATTACCGGTTACTTTGCCCCCACCAGCCGCTACGGCGGGCCGCAGGATTTTATGTATCTGGTGGATTGCTTGCACCAGGCGGGCATTGGCGTGATTTTGGATTGGGTGCCGGGCCATTTTTGCCGCGACGAGCACGGTTTGGTGCAGTTTGACGGCGGCAATCTCTATGAGATGGAGGAGCACCTGGAATGGGGCACCTACAAATTTAACTTCCGCAAGCAGGAGGTTTTGAGCTTTTTAATCAGCAACGCTATCTTCTGGTTGGATGTTTACCACGCAGACGGCCTGCGCTGCGACGGTATTAGCAGTATGCTTTATCTGAATTATGGCGTGGGTGATGACGAGCCGCACCGCTTTAATGAAAAGGGCGGCGAGGAGGATTTGGCGGCGGTGGCTTTTTTGCAGAAGCTGAACCAAACCATCAGCCAATATTACCCCGATGTTTTTACAGTGGCGGAGGAAAGCACCGCCTGGCCCCTGGTGACTTATCCGCCGGCGGACGGCGGCCTGGGCTTCCACTACAAGTGGGATATGGGCTGGATGAACGATACCCTTAAATATATGTCAATAGATTTCCCGGGGCGGTTTTACAATCACCGCCTGCTTACATTTTCAATGATGTATGCTTTTAATGAGAACTTTGTTTTGCCGCTTTCTCACGATGAGGTGGTGCATGGCAAGCATTCTTTGATTGGCCGAATGCCGGGCGATTACTGGCGGCAGTTTGCCAACCTGCGCTTGCTTTATCTTTACCAGATGACGCACAGCGGCGCTAAGCTGAATTTTATGGGCAATGAGATGGCCCAATTTATCGAGTGGCGTTTTGCGGAGCAGCTGGAGTGGTTTTTGTTGGATTACGAAAAACACGCGCAATATCAGCACTTTGTGAGCCAGCTTAATCAGCTTTATCTGCGGGAGCCGGCGCTTTGGCGGCAAAATTACAGCTGGGACGGCTTTAAGTGGCTGGAGGCGGACAATGCGGAGCAATCGGTGTTGCTGTTTTTGCGCAGCCGTTTGCCATTTGACCGGGCCGGGCGCGGTGATTACACGTTGGTGGTTTTGAACTTTTTGCCCAATTCATATCAGGAATATGAGGTGGGAGTGCCGGAGGCCGGCGATTATCTGGAGATTTTTAACAGCGACGCGCCGGAATTTGGTGGCAGCGGCAAGCTGAACCCCGGCCGTTTAACCGCTGAAAAGCAACGCCGGCACGGCCAGCCTTATGTTTTGAAGCTGAATGTGCCGCCGGTGGGTGGCTTGATTATTAAATCGGTTAAATAAAAATAGTTAAATTAGTTTATGCTAAAATAAAATAGTTTCAAGGGTGGTTTATAGGAGGTAGAGAAAAGATGTTTAAGAACACAGAGGAATTTATTAAGGAATATCGCAGCGAGTTTTTGCGCTCCGTGGGCGAGTCCTTTGAAACCAGCGACCCCTGGCAGAAGTATATGGCGCTTTCCCGTTTAATTTGCACCAAGGCGATGCACCAATCGGTGCTGACGCAACAGCGGCAGCTGGCCAGCGGTTCCAAACGGGTGTACTACTTTTCTATGGAGTTTTTGATTGGCCGTTTGCTGAAAAATTATCTGATTAACCTGGGCATTGAGGAGATGGTGCGCGAGGGATTGGAGCAGATGGGCGAGGATTTGGACGCTTTGTGCAATTACGAGCCGGACCCCGGCCTGGGCAACGGCGGTTTGGGCCGCCTGGCCGCCTGCTTTTTGGATTCATTGGCTAGTTTGGGTTATGCCGGTTATGGTATGGGTTTGCGCTACGATTACGGTTTGTTCCGCCAGAAGATTGAGGCTGGCTGCCAAACCGAGCAGCCAGACGCTTGGCTGGCCAAGCCTTATCCCTGGGAGCTGCGCAACGAGGATGATATGATTGAGGTGCGCCTGGGCGGCGTGGCTGAGCGTTGCTGGGAGGACGGCAAGCTGACCTTTAAGCACCACGGCTACAAGGCGGTGGCGGCTATTCCTTATGATGTGCCGATTGTGGGCTGGGACGGCAAAACCGTGAACAAACTGCGCCTGTGGCACGCTGCTCCCCTGGAGGAAAGCTTTGATTTGCAGGCCTTTAACCGGGGCGATTACAGCGGAGCAATGCGCGACCGCAATGAAATTAGCGCTTTGACTGCGGTGCTTTACCCGGACGACACCAGCGATTCCGGCAAGGCTCTGCGTTTGAACCAGGAATATTTCCTTTCCGCGGCTGGCATTGGCTCTATTATCCGGCGTTACCGCGAGCGCTACGGCGACAACGCTTGGGCGGAGATGCCCAAACGGGTGGCTATCCACATCAACGATACGCACCCGGCCCTGTGCGTGCCTGAGCTGATGCGCGTGTTGATGGATGATTTGGGACTGGGTTGGGACGAGGCCTGGGAGATTACCACCAACACCATTTCCTACACCAACCACACCATTTTGCCGGAGGCTTTGGAAACTTGGTCTATTGACCTGGTGCGCCGCTTGCTGCCCCGGATTTATATGATTATTGAGGAGATTGACCGCCGCTTCCGCGAAAGCCTGAAATGGCCCGGCTGGCATGACCATTTGCGTTCCACCGCCGTGCTTTGGGACGACCGGGTGCGTATGGCCAACCTTTCCGTTATCGGTAGCCACTCTGTAAACGGCGTGGCCGCTTTGCACACCGAGATTTTGAAGAACGATGTGATGAAAGATTTTTACAAGCTGACGCCGGATAAGTTTAACAACAAAACCAACGGCGTTACGCCGCGGCGTTTTCTGATGGAGGCCAATCCGCTTTTGACCAAGCTGATTGACGAGGCCATTGGCGACGGCTGGCGCACCAACACCAACCAACTGCAAAATCTGTTGCGCTACGAGCAGGACGAGGCCTTTTTGCAGCGTTTTGCCGAGGTTAAGCTGGCCAACAAGCAGCGTTTGGCGAATTTTATTAAGCAGGAGCAGGGCCTTGAGGTTGACCCGAACTCTGTTTTTGACGTGCAGGTGAAGCGTATTCACGCCTACAAGCGGCAGCTGCTAAATGTTTTCAAGATTATGGACCTTTACAACCAGCTGCACGACGACCCGGAGCGGGATATTTTGCCGCACACTTTCATCTTTGCCGGCAAGGCGGCGGCGGGCTATGTGTTTGCCAAGGAGGTTATTCGCCTGATTTGCAGCGTGGCCCAGCTGGTGAACAACGACCCAATCTGCCAGGGCAAGATTAAGGTGGTTTTCATTGAGAATTTCAACGTTTCCAAGGCTCAGATTATCTATCCGGCGGCCGACATCAGCGAGCAGATTTCCACGGCCGGCAAGGAAGCCAGCGGCACTGGTAATATGAAGTTTATGTTTAACGGCGCGGTGACTTTGGGCACTTTGGACGGTGCGAATATTGAGATTTTGGAGCAGGTGGGACGGGACAACGTTTGCATTTTTGGCTTGACCTCCGAACAGGTGATGAATTACTATCTGGACGGCAGTTATCTGGCCTTTACCCAGTGCAAGAACGACCTGCGTTTGCAGCGGATTACCGAGCAGCTGACCAACGGCCATTTTGCCGGCGTGGGCGGCGACTTCTGGGGTATTTACGACCCGCTGCTGCGCAACAATGACGAATATTTTGTGTTGAAGGATTTTGACTCCTACGTGAAGGCCTGGAACAGCCTTTCCGATTTGTATCGGGACGAGGCGGCCTGGCGCAAGGTTTCCTTGCGGAACTGCGCCAAAGCGGGCTACTTCAGCAGCGACCGCACAATCAATGAATATGTGAGAGATATTTGGGGGCTGTAGGCGGCGGAGCAATTTCAGCAGGTTTAATTTAAGTTCGTTTTATAAATAGGGAGGAGGGTTTTTATGCGCAAAAAAGAATGTATTGCTATGCTGTTGGCCGGGGGCCAGGGCAGCCGTCTGGGGGCTTTAACCAGCAGGATTGCCAAACCGGCCGTGGCTTTTGGCGGCAAGTATCGTATTATTGATTTTAGCTTGAGCAACTGCGTAAATTCCAACATTGACACCGTGGGGGTGCTTATTCAGTATCGGCCGCTGGCCCTGAACGCTTATCTGGGCACCGGCGCGCCGTGGGATTTGGACGAACAGGACGGCGGGGTGTTTGTGCTGCCGCCTTATGCCACCCAGGCTGGCGGCGAGTGGTATGCCGGCACGGCGGATTCAGTGTTGAAAAATCTGGATTTTATTGATAACTACGACCCTGAATATGTGCTGATTATCTCCGGCGATCACCTATATACAATGGATTACAACAAAATGCTGGAGTTCCACAAGCAGCACCAAGCCGAGCTGACGGTTTCGGTGATTGAGGTGCCGTTGGAGGAAGCCAGCCGCTTTGGTATTATCACGGCGGGCGAGGATGGGGAAATTCAGCGGTTTACCGAAAAGCCGAAAAATCCTGACAGCACTTTGGCCTCAATGGGTATTTACATATTCGATTGGCCGGTGTTGCGCAGCGCGCTTCAGGAGGACGCTGCCAATGAGGAATCCGAGCACGATTTTGGCAAGAATGTAATCCCGATGTTGTTGGCTCAGCGCCGTCGCTTGTTTGCTTATCCCTTTTCCGGCTACTGGCGCGACGTTGGCACCATTGATAGCTACTATGAAGCGAATATGGATTTGCTGGCGGAGAAGCCGGAGTTTGATATTTTTGAGCAGGGCCGTCAGCTTTACAGCAACGCCAACATCTTTCCGCCGCATTATGTGGGCGAAAAGGCGGTGGTGCAGAACTCTCTGGTGTGCAACGGCTGCACGGTGCTGGGCGAGGTGCGCAACTCCATTTTGAGCACGGAGGCCTACGTGGGGCCTGGCGCCAAGGTGGAGGACGCGATTTTGCTGCCGGGAGCCCGCGTGGAGAGCGGCGCGCGCGTGATGCGGGCCATTGTGGGCGAGCGGGCTGTGATTGAAACTAACGCTTACTTTGGCAGCCAGGACAAAGAACAACCTATCGTTGTGGTTGGCGATAATGAACATGTTGCAGATGATTTATGGTCGGGGAGGTATTGATATGGCGGGCAGAATTATTGGCTTGATTTCCTGCAATTATAATGATGATAGCTTTGGCCAGCTGACGGCGGCGCGTTCATTGGCTTCGCTGCCTTTCGGCGGGCGTTACCGGCTGCTGGATTTTGCCGTATCCAATATGGTGAACGCTGGTATTCGCACCATTGGTTTGGTGACTCCCTACTTTTATCGCTCCATTATGGATCACGTGGGGGCCGGCAAGGAATGGTGCCTTGACCGCAAACACGGCGGCCTGTTTTTGCTGCCGGGCAGTATTTTTGGCCCTAAATCGGAGCAGAGCAGCTTTGTGTTGCGGGATATTATCAAAAACCGCTCTTATCTGGAGCGCACGCGGGCGGAAACAGTTTTGATTTGTGGTAGCTCCAAAATTTTTAATATGGATCTTCGGCCGATGTTTGCCGCGCATGACGCGGCGGGCGGCGGGATTACAATGCTTTACAAAACCGTCAACGACGCGCAGGGTCAATCCGGCACGTATCTGGAGGTTTCCGGCGAGATGGTGCAGGCGATTACCAGGGAAGCGGCCGGCCCGGTCAACTGTTTTATGGATTGTTTTTTGATTGACCGCAAGCTTTTGCTGAACTTCTGCGAATGGTATCGCAATTTCAGCCACGTTGATTTGGTGGATATTATTAATGACAATTTGGATAATTTGCAGGTGCAGGCATTCCCCTTTGAGGGCTATCTGGGCCAGGTGCGCAACATCAGCGATTATATGCGTTGCTCGCAGGATTTGTTAAATCTGGAGGTGCGCCAGGAGCTGTTTGGCAACGCGGGGCAAATCCGCACCAAAATTGAGGACAACACTCCGGCCAAATACAGCGGGGAAACTGTGGTTCGCAACTCTCTGGTGCCGACGGGCTGCTTTATTGAGGGCACGGTGGAGAATAGCATTTTGTTCCGCGGCGCGCGCGTGGGCAAGGGCGCGGTGGTGCGCAACAGCGTGATTATGTCCAGAGGGATTATTCAACCGGGCGCTCTGCTGGAAAATGTAATCTGTGACAAATTTGTGACCATCAGCAGCGGCAACAAGCTTTCCGGCACGCCGGGCAAACCGCTGGTTATTCCTAAAAACAGTGAAATATAAGCAATTTTGCTTAAATTTTTGATATAAAAGAGGTTGATTGTTGCATGAAGAAGAAATATCAGGTTCTGTTTGCCGCCTTTGAGGCAGCGCCATTTTTCAAAACCGGCGGCCTGGGCGAGGTTGCCGGCAGTCTGCCTGCGGCCCTGAAGCGAGAGGGCGCAGACGTGCGGCTGATTTTGCCCAAGGCGGCGGCTCTGCCGGAGCGTTTTGCCGCCAAGCTGCGCCATGTAGCTGATTTTAAGGTGCCGGTGGGCTGGCGTTGGCAATATTGCGGCGTGGAGGAGCTGAAATATAAATATATTACCTACTACTTTTTGGATAATGAATATTATTTTAAGCGCGATGGTCTTTATGGTTTTGGCGACGAGGCGGAGCGCATGGCCTTTTTTGCTAAGGCGGTGTTGGAGGCTATTCAATATCTGCCGGATTTTGAGCCGGATATTCTCCATTGCAACGATTGGCACACGGCGCTGGCTCCCGTTTTTCTGCGCGAGCAATATATGGCCTCGCCGGAATATGCCAAGATTAAGACGGTGTTCAGCGTGCACAATTTGAAGTTTCAGGGGCAGTTTGGCGGTTATCTGTTGGGTGATTTGCTGGGTTTGGCCTCTGGGGCGGCGATGTCGCAGTTGATTTTTGACAACGATTTGAATTATATGTGCGGCGCGCTGTGCTATAGCGACCGCGTGCTGACGGTGAGCCCCACCTACGCCGAGGAGATTTGCACCCCGGCTTACGGCGAAGGCCTGGACAGCGTGTTTCGTCGCCGGCGGGAGCAGTTGCGCGGCATTTTGAATGGTATTGATTATCAGGCTTACAACCCGGAAAAGGATAAGTATTTGCCGGCTCGTTTCAGCGCGGCCGATTTGGCTGGCAAGGCGGAATGTAAGGCGGCTTTGCAAGCGCGGCTGGGCCTGCCGGAAAATCCGCAGGCGCCGCTTTTGGTGCTGGTTAGCCGCCTGACTGAGCAGAAAGGCCTGGATTTGCTGCTGCATATTTTACAGGAGCTGTTGCAGGAGGAGCCGGATTTGCAGCTGGCGGTGCTGGGCCAGGGCGATGAACGCTACGAGCACGATTTTGGCTGGTTTGGCCATAACTTCCCGCAGCAAGTGGCTTATCGTTGCGAGTTTAGCGACGATTTGGCCCACAATTTTTACGCGGCCGGAGATTTGCTGCTGATGCCATCCCGCTTTGAGCCTTGCGGTTTGGCGCAGCTGATTGCGATGCGCTACGGCACGCTGCCGGTGGTGCGGGAATGCGGCGGCTTGAAAGACAGCGTGCAGCCCTACAACCGTTTTACCGGCGAGGGCACCGGCTTTGGCTTTGCCAATTACAATGCGCATGAGCTGCTTTTCACCCTGCAAAACGCGCTGACGATTTACCGGGAGAAGCCGGAAATTTGGCAACGGCTGATGGGGCAGGCGATGCAGCAGGATTTCAGCTGGCAGCGCAGCGCCCACGAATATGCCGAGGTTTACAAGGAGCTGCTTGATATATGAAGGTTTTGCATAATTCACAGCTGACGGTTTATCGTGAGCCGTTTGGGGCGGCGCTATGCGGCTCCTCGGTGCGGTTGGCCCTTGATGTTTGGGATGAGGAAACGGCTGAGGCCGGAGAATGGCTGACCAAAGCTCAGCTGCGCCTTTGGCGCGACGGCGTGGGCGAGGAGCTGCTGGAAATGCAGCCCTTGCCCCTGCCGGATGGCCGCCGCCGTTTTGCGGCCAAGGTTAATCTGCCGGAGGAGAGCGGCCTGGTGTGGTATTACTTTTTGCTGCACCTGGCGAACGGCCAACTGCTTTTTTATGGTAACAATGCGGCTGGCTTAGGTGGCGAGGGTTGTTTGCAAACAAATCAGCCGCCGAGTTTTCAGATAACCGTTTACCGGCCGCAGCCTTTGGAGCGGCAGCCCAGCTGGTTTGCCAATAAGATTTGCTATCAGATTTTCCCGGATCGCTTTTGCCGGGGCGAGGATTGGCAGCAGTGCCAAATCCGGGCCAAGCAGCCGGACGGTTGGCAGGGACCGACCCGTTTTGTGCAGCAAAATTGGCATGACAAGCCTTTTTACAGCTATAACTCCCAGGGCGAGGTGACCCGCTGGGGCTTTTTTGGCGGCAATTTGGCCGGAATATGCAGCAAGTTACTTTATCTGAAAAGTTTGGGTGTTTCCAGCATTTATCTGAACCCGATTTTTCAGGCTACCAGCAATCATAAGTATGACACGGCGGATTATCTGCATATCGACCCCAGCTTTGGCGACGAGGCCGATTTTGAGCGTTTGGCAACGCTGGCGGAGCGTTTGGGTATTCGGCTGATTTTGGACGGCGTTTTCAGCCACACCGGCGATGATAGCCGCTATTTCAACAAGCTGGGCAATTATGCTGATATTGGCGCTTATCAAAGCGAGGCTTCGCCCTATCACAGCTGGTATAAATTTCAGGAATTTCCTGACAAATACACCGGCTGGTGGGGCGTGGGCGCTTTGCCGGAGGTGGATGAAAGCAACCCGGCCTATCAGCAGTTGATTTTTGGCGATAAAAACAGCGTGGTGCGCAAGTGGTTGCGTCTGGGGGCTAGCGGTTGGCGGCTGGATGTGGCCGACGAGCTGCCGGACTTTTTCATTGCCGGGCTGGCGGCGGCCGCTAAGGCAGAAAAGCCGGACGCGCTGGTGCTGGGCGAGGTTTGGGAGGACGCCAGCAACAAGCAGAGCTACGGCGAGCACCGCCGCTATCTGTTTGGCGACGAGCTGGACGGCGTGATGAACTATCCTTTTAAGGATGGGGCGCAGGCTTGGCTGTTGGGGCAAATTGGGGCGGAGGAGTTGGCGCAGCGGTTTGTTAGCCAGCTGGAGAACTATCCGCCGGAGGCTTTGGCCTGCAATTTGAATTTGATTGGCACCCACGACACCGCCCGCATTTTGACGGTGTTGGGTTGCGGCGCGGCTGGCTTGCCCAATTTTGACCGGAACACAGCGGCGGGCCGGCAGGCGGCGGAGGAATTTGCCCTGAGCCCGGAACAGCGGGCCCAAGGCTTGCAAAGGTTGAAGCTGCTCTCGCTGTTGCAGTTTACGATGTTGGGCGTGCCCTGCGTTTACTACGGCGACGAGGCTGGCGCGGAGGGTTTGGCCGATCCCTTTAACCGCGGCCCTTATCCTTGGGGGCGGGAAAATGCGGAGCTGCTGAGCTGGTATCAGCGGCTGGCTAATTTGCGTCAGGAATATGCGTTGCTGACGGACGGGGCTTTTTGGCCGCTGGCTTTGGCCTCGGAGGTTTATGCCTGCCGCCGTTTTTGGACTAAGACGCAGCAGAAGGAGGCCGGTCAGCCGGCCTGGCGCGATTGGAATGAAGAAATTTTGGTGGTCTGCAACCGGGCTGAGCAACCGGTGAGCCTGGAATTGCCGGTGCCGGATGGCGCGGGCTGGGCGTTGGAGCTGCTCTCCGGCCGGGAAACGGTGGTGGCCGGGGAGGTTGGTTTGCTGCAAACCTTGCCGGGTCTTTCCTGTCAGGTGTGGCTGTTCCGCAGCCGTGCGCCGCAGCAATGGCAGCCGGAGCGGGCGGCCGGCGTGCTTTGCCCGTTGAGCTCCTTGCCGCCCACGGAGGGCGGTTGGCCGGCGGCGGGCCGTCGTTTTGTGGATTATCTGGCGATGGCCGGGCAGAAGATTTGGCAGCTGTTGCCGCTGCACCCGGTGGGTGAAAGCAACTCCCCCTACACGCCGTTTTCCGTGTTTGCCGGGCAGGAGCAGTTGGCCGCAGAGGCCTTGGCTCTGGCTGGCGGCCGGGTGGCTCCACAGCATTTGTTGGCTTATGAGAAGTTCTGTCAGGAGCAGAGCGATTGGTTGGATGATTGGGCCTTGTTTGCGGCGATTAGCGAAACGCCGGAATTGGCGGAAAAGCCCTGGCAGGAATGGCCGGCGGCGGAGCGCGACCGCAAACCGGCGGATTTGCCCCAACTGCGGCGGCAATATGCCGAGGGGATGGAAGCGGCCCGGCAGCGGCAGTTTTGCTTTTGGCAGGAGTGGTGCAAGCTGCGGCAATATGCCAATGAACACGGTGTGCGCCTGATTGGCGACCTGCCGATTTACGCCGGCGCGTGCGGCGCGGATGTTTGGGCCAACCGGCAGCTTTTCCTGTTGCAGCAGGATGGCTGGCCGCTGGCTGGCGCGGGCGTGCCGCCGGATTACTTTGCCGAGGACGGGCAGAACTGGGGCCATCCTCTTTACGACTGGCCGCGGCACCGGGCGGACAAATTCGCCTGGTGGAAACGCCGCCTGAGCTTGGCTTTGCAGATGTACGACTATATTCGGCTGGATCACTTCCGCAGTTTTTCCGCCTTTTTTGCGGTGCCGGCCGGGCAAACGCCTAAGCAGGGTAGCTGGCTGAAAGGGCCGGGGCAGGAATTTTTTGCGGAGCTGGAACAGGAATTGGGCCGCCTGCCGCTGATTGCCGAGGATTTGGGTCTGCTGGACCAAGAGGTTTACAATCTGCTGCGGCTTTGCGGTTATCCTGGCATGTCGGTTTATCAGTTTGAGCCGGAGCGGTTGGAGGCGTTGGCCGAGGCCGCTGCTGATGAAGCCAACGAGGCGGAGGCTTTCAATCGGGCGGTGTACTCTGGCACGCACGATAACCAGACGCTTTGCGGTTGGCTGAAAGATAAGACGGCCCAAAAAGCGGCGGAGCAGGAAAAGGCAGCGGCGGCCGGAGAGGCGGAAATTGCGCCGGTTGAGGAAAAACCGCTGGAAGCTCAGGTTAAGGATATTTTGCGGCTGCTTTATCAAACGCCGGCCCCGTTGGTGATTGTTCCGTTGCAGGATATTTTTGCTTTGGGCGACGAGGCCCGGTTGAATATTCCCGGCCAGGCGCTTGGTAACTGGCGTTGGCGGGCGGAATGGCAGCAGTTCAAAATCACCCTGGCGGCGGAGTTGGCCGCTTGGGTGAAGCAGACGAACAGATAACGCGATATAACGCGATAGATATATAATTTAGGAAGAAAGAGGTGGCGGTATATGACGGACTTTTACTTTGACGCGGCGACTGGCCTGAGCCTGGACTTTGGCGGTTTGCAAAAGCCGCTGGATGTGACGGGCGATTTGGCTATGCTGCAAAAGGCGCTGGAGGATATGCAGGCCTTGGAGGGCGGCGCGATTGCCAACCCAGACGAGCAGCGGATGGTGGGGCATTACTGGTTGCGCGCGCCCAAGCTGGCGCCCACGCCGGAGATAGCCCAGGAGATTGAGCAGGTGCAGGCGGCCATTTGGCAATTTGCCGAGCAGGTGCACGCCGGCCAGATTGTGGGCTGCAAGGGTCAGCCTTTCCGCAATGTGCTGGTGGTGGGCATTGGCGGCAGCAGCCTGGGGCCGGTGTTTGTTTCCGAGGCTTTGCAAAGCCCGGCCGACCGGCTGCGCTTGTTCTTCATTGACAACACCGACCCGGACGGGATGGATATGGTGCTGGGGCGTTTGGAGCCGGAGCTGGCGCAGACAATGGTGATTGTGATTAGCAAAAGCGGCGGCACAGTGGAAACCCAGAACGGCCAGGTGGAGGTGCGCCACTTTTTTGAGCAGCGCGGCCTGAACTTTTTTGCCAACGCTGTGCGCATTACCCAAAAGGGCAGTCCATTTGACACCGCGCCCGATGCGGAAAAATGGCTGGCTAGCTTTCCGATGTGGGATTGGGTGGGCGGCCGCACTTCCGTGCTTTCCGCGGTGGGCTTGCTGCCGCTGGCTTTGCAGGGCGTGGATTGCCGCGAGCTTTTGGCTGGCGCGGCCAAGTGCGATGAGCTGGGCCGGCAGCTGCTGGAGGAAAACCCGGCCTTGCTGTTGGCCCTGGCTTGGCACAGCCTGAGCGGCGGCCAGGGCGGCACGGCGATGGCGGTTTTGCCCTACAAGGACCGTTTGCAGCTGTTTGCCAAATATTTGCAGCAGCTGATTATGGAATCAATCGGCAAGGAGTTGGATTTGGCCGGCCGCAAGGTGCAGCAGGGCCTGGCGGTGTTCGGTAACAAAGGCTCCTCCGATCAACATTCCTATGTGCAGCAGCTGGTGGCCGGGCCGGAGAATGTGTTCGTCACCTTTATCGAGGTGCTGCGCGACCGGGAGAACACGCTGCACCAGCCTGTGGTGAGGGATGATAGCACCTCCGGCGACTACTTGCAGGCCTTTATGCTGGGCACCTCCAAAGCTCTGCGCGACCACGGCAAAAACAGCTTCATCATCACGGTGCGCGAGGTTAGCCCGTTTAACGTTGGCATGCTGATTGCTCTGTTTGAGCGGGCCGTGGGCTTTTACGCCTCCTTTGTGGGGATTAACGCCTATCATCAGCCGGCGGTGGAGTTTGGCAAAAAGGCGGCCGGGGAGATTATTGAGCTGAAAAACCGTCTGTTGGCGGAGTTGGCCAAGCAGCCGGGCGTTTTCCAGCCCTCTGGTGTTTGGGCGGAACAGCTGGCGGCCGACCCGGCGCAGGTTTGGCACCTGCTGCGGCATTTGGCGGCCAATGGTCAGGCTGTGGTGAAAGGTCAGGCGGTGCTGGAATTTGCCTGTATTGAAAAATAACTGTAAATAATATTGAGGATGATATGACTAATTTAAGCTTTGCGGAGGCGGATTTTCCGCAGAAGATGGCTTATCTGAACGAGGCCGATAATTTTGCCCGGCTTTATGATATTCGTCTGGTGGAATATGAGGCGGATTTTGCTTGCCTGGAAATGCAGCTAACGCCAATGTTTTTGAACTCTCAGGGGCGTCTGCACGGCAGTTGGCAGGCGGCGTTGATTATGATTGCCGCGGGCAAGGCGGCGCGCAGCCGCGGCCAGGAGGTGCGCCCGTGCAAGCTGAATATGAATTATCACCACGGGGTGCAGGAGGGGCAGCTGCGGATTTTGGCGCGTGTTAAGCAATTTGGCCCCAACCTGATAACCTGCGACGTGGAGGTGCATTGCCGGGGCGATCATTCCTTGAACGGCGACCACGCCAGCACCCAGGAGGTGAGCGAGGATATTTTGGTGGCCAGCGGCCGGGTGGATTTTTTGCCTTTGCCGGGGCTGCTGGTGCCTTTGCCCTTGCTGGAGTTGCCGGAATTTCTCCTGGCGGAGCGCAAGCAGGCGCGGCCAATGCCGGTTTATCCGCCGCAGAGGGCCGACCTGCACGCAGAAGTGCCGGGCCTGCGCCCTTGTTTTAAGGATAGCGATTGGCCCGGCAAACGAGAATATATGAATGAAAATGAAAATTTTTACTATAATGAGGACATTTGTGTGACGGAATATGGGCCGGGCTTTGCCAAGGCGGAAATGCCGGTTTTGCCGCAGCACGTGGGCGCGGACGGCTGGTTGGACCCTGCCTGGCTGGCTATTTTTCTGGATCCTTTGATTGGCAAGCCTTGCCTGCACACCGGCCATTTTTGTGTGACAGCCCAAAGCTCCATCACCTTTTTTGAGCCTAAGGCTCCTCTGCACGGCCGCCTTTTTGGCGAGGCTGGCGAGCTTAGCCGCAAGCCGCCTTTTGCCGTCTATGCCGGCAGCGTTTGGAATGAGCAGGGGGAGGAGCTGGCTTACGGCGTTTGCACGATGTATTTGCGCAGCACGGAGATTAACTTTCGCCGCGAGAGGCCCCTGTAGGCTTTCCCGGCTGCATTACCGCCGAGATTGTCCTTAAACCGGGGCTAAACAGCTTGTGGTTGGCGGCGGCGTGGGCGTTGGCTCTGGAAAGAGCCGCTGCATAATCTGCTGTTGTTTGCGGTTGATTTGGCGCGTGCTGTAATCCAGCCTTTCCGCCACTTGCTCCCAGTTAAGCCCGTCTATATAGTAGAGGCGCAGCAACCGTCTTTCCTCTGGTTGCAGTGCCTCTATTGTTTTTTCAATTTCATTGCGCAGGGCCACCAGCTGGTTTAGGCGTTGGGCCAAAAGCTGTGCCAGCTGCCAAAGCTGGGCTGCCGCTTCCCCCACAGTGTCCGTATGCCGGCCTTTGCCTTTCAGCCCGCCAAGCGGCCAGCTGGCCGGTAGGTTGCCGGCGGCCAACGCCTCCTTTTCCGCCTCCAGTTCGCGTATTTCCCGGCAAAGCTGCCGATATTGTTGAAATGCTTGTTTGTCCAATGCCTATGACCTCCCTTATAATTATAGAAGTTTATAATATTAGG
The DNA here is from genome assembly GCA_022797295.1 of Peptococcaceae bacterium. Classification (GTDB taxonomy): domain Bacteria; phylum Bacillota; class Dehalobacteriia; order UBA4068; family UBA4997; genus Avidehalobacter. The sequence continues at coordinate 20,813 of JAAWKH010000014.1, read as the reverse complement.
GATAACCTGGCGCGTACCAACCACACCGTTTGCTGAAATGCGCGTTACTTATCCTGTAACAAATATACCACTTATTTTGTAACCTGTCAAGTACTTTTTGTTAATATTTTCCAAAAAAGTGTTGCATTTTAAGTTACTATCTGTTATACTAGCAGGCAAGAGGTGATTTTTTATGAATACTGGAAATTTGCTGCGCGAGCGGCGGAAGAAGCTGGGCTTGACCTTGGAGGAGCTGGCCGGCCTTGTGGGTGTGACAAGGCAAACGCTAAGCCGCTATGAGAACGGTCTGATTAACGTGCCAACCGAAAAATTGGGGCGCTTGGCGGGGGCCTTGCGCACCACGCCAAACGAGCTTTTGGGTTGGCGTGGTGATGAGTTTGTAGAATATCTGCCGAACCTGCGCGTGCCGATTTTGGGGCGGATTTCTGCCGGGCTGCCTCTTTATGCCGAGGAGCAGGTGGAGGGCAGTGTGCTGGTGGAGGTGAACAGCCCTGGGGAATATTTTGCCTTGCGCGTGCAGGGCGATAGTATGAACGCCGCCCACATTTTTGAGAACAATTTGCTGATTGTGCGCAAGCAGGACTTTGTGGAAAATGGTGAAATTGCCGTGGTGATGATTGACGATAACGACGCTACGGTTAAGCGTTTTTACCGCCAGGGCTCCACGGTGACTTTGATGCCACAATCCACCAATCCACAGCATTTGCCCCAGATTTACGATGCCAGCCAAACTGCGGTGCGGGTGATTGGGAAAGTGGTTAAGAATGAGATTGTGTTTGAATGAAGGAATGAAGCTTGATTTTATAATGCGCAGAACTGAAAGAAGGGGAGAGGAATATGACATTTCAAACTTTGAAGAGAGAGCATCCGGGAAAGATTTGCATTTGCCGCCCGCATTTGCGTGACGCTGGCAGCGGCAAGGTGGTGTCCTGGATATGCTTACGCACATTTGACCGGGTTGACGAGGCAAAAGAGGCCTTGAAAAGCTTTGAACAAAACGGCGTGACGGACGCAGTGTTTATCTCCACAAACAGGCAAATTAGCATTGAAGGAGATTTGGCGGCCAGATATTACAGGGTTTACCTTGGGAGTGAGCAGTGAGCTGGCAGGTTGAGCCAGGAAAAAAGGAGGTTATCGTATATGGCGGCGCTGATACGGCCGTATAATGAAAGATGCGGAGATATTCTGCTAAAATTCAAAAGAGAAATTTGTCACAATCCATACGCCGATGTTGCTCCGTACACTCGGATGATTGCAGATGAGTTTATAATCTGGAGCAAAGAGCGCGAAAAAGAAATTATTAATCTCTTGTTTTTAGACCTTTATGCACGGGATGTTCGGTCGCTCAGGCGAGATTTATGTAAGTTTGAGCCGCAGAGCTTTTTATCTAGTCTGGAAACGCTTGAAACTTCAAAAGCTAAGTTTCCCAAACGCGTACTTCTGCTTTGCCAGCTTTATAGAACCTTATCATTGTTTGTTGAGTATGATTTTTTCGGCTATATTGCGGCGTGTGAACAGATTGGTGAATCAAAATATGAAGCTGCTTGGGAAAAATATGAAATTGCTCGGAGAAAATATGAAATTGAGCTGATTTTGTTAGAATTAAGTGATGAAATTTGTCTCAATCCAAACACCGAAGTTTCTCTATACAGCGTTAATCTTATTGAGTTGTATTACAGCATGGAAAAAGTTTATGAAAATAGGGTTATTAAAACGCTGTTGCAAAACCTGTATGCGCATGACTCTCAGTCGCTTGATAGAGATTTAAACGTTAAAATTCCGATGCTTGGTCAGGTCAATGTTCCGCTCAATCAACGTGCAGAGCTGCTTGCCTATCTTTACGGGGCATTAGCTTCGTATATTGGCGAGGATTTCTCCTCGCTCATTGAGAGGTGCGACAATATGGAAAAAATTTATCATTGGTAATAGAAAAAACGGGTTATTGCATTTTGGCAATAACCCTAAATATATCTTGAAAAAAGCGCTTCCCGCGGCCAGCCGGCCCGGAAAGCGCTTTCCTATGGTGAGAATAAAATTAAAGTGATGGTGGAGGTGGCGGGAGTTGAACCCGCGTCCGCAAGAGAACCCATCAGACTTTCTACGAGCGTAGTCTGTTGCCAAAATCTCGCAACTGCATGCGCAACAAACAAAGCATTACAGTCGCCAGCCCAGTTTTGGTTCCCCCAACGCCGCTAGGCGCCAGCGTTGAAGTAGCTTGCATAGGGTGACCTCTTTGCCTTCGCCGGCAAGCTGGGCTTGGGCAGAGGTAGCAATTAAGCTGCTAAAGCAAAGTTTCTGTTGCCATTTAAAAATGACGATTGCCATAGTTTAACGGGCTGATGACGTCCCCGGCTCGCTTATCGGACCAATCCTTCCCACGTCGAATCCAGAAAACACCCCCATAGGGCCTCCGCCAAAATATTATACATTAATTATACCACATTTGCAAGGTGAAACCTGCAAATGGCTACAAAAAGTTTTCGACAAATGATGATTTTTTTTGTTGGTTTTTTTCAAAAAAACTTAAAAATCACGGCTGCGCTCTTTCAAACTGCGCTCAATTTGTCGTTTACTGTCGCGTTCGGCCAGGCTTTCCCGTTTATCGTAAAGCTTTTTGCCGCGGGCCAGGGCCAGCTCCACCTTAACCAGGGCCTGATTGAAGTAAAGCCGCACCGGCACCAATGTCAGGCCTTTTTCCCGCACAGCGGCGTAAAGCCGGGCAATTTCCGATTTGTGCAGCAGCAGGCGGCGCGGCCGCTTTTCCTCGTGGTTGTTAATGTTGCCAAAGTCATAGTGGCTGATATGCAGATTGTAAAGCCACACCTGGCCGCCCTCAATTCGGGCGTAAGCGTCCACCAGGCTGGCTTTGCCGGCACGCAACGATTTTACCTCGGTACCCACCAGCTCAATGCCGGCCTCATACTTCTCCAAAAATTCAAATTCGTGCCGCGCCTTGCGGTTGTCAATAATCGTTCGGCCGCTCACTGGCTCACCTCCTCGAAGTTTAAACGCCGCTCCAGCAGATCCACTGCCGTTAAGCGCACTTGCACTGCGTCGCCCAGGGCGTAGCTATGCTCGCGGCCGCGCAACATCAGCAGCGTTTCCAGATATTCGTAGCTATCTGCGGGCAGGCTTTCCAGAGCAATGCGGCCCTCAATGCCATTTTCCAGAGCCACAAAAACCCCTTTGGCCGTCACGCCGGAAACCTTGGCGGCAAATTGCTGACCAATCTTGTCCTGCATAAACAGACAGCATTTCAGCTTGACGGCCGCCCGTTCAATCTCCTCTGCTCGCAGCTCGCGCTCGCTGGATTGCACGGCCGCCGCTTCCACGTAAGCCGGCCAGCGTTTTTCCCGCCGGGGCAGCAAATCCTCGCCGCTGTTGGCGGGCAAGCCCGCTGTTAGCGCATTTTTAATCACCCGGTGGACTAGCAAATCCGGGTAGCGCCGGATGGGCGAGGTAAAGTGGCAGTAAAATTTGGCAGCCAGGCCAAAATGCAGGCTGCGCTTGGGCGCATAACTGGCGTGGCTCATACTGCGCAGAGCCATCACCTGTACAAATTCCGCGGTGGGCAGGCCCTCCACGCTGTGCAGTAGCTTTTGCATAGCCTTGGGGTTGAAATCGCCGTCGGCAGGCAATGGCTCCAGGTGTAGGGCCAGCAAGGCCTCGTTCAGGGCCAGCAAACGGTCGGCGTTGGGGCCCTCGTGCACCCGAAAAACCAGCGGCTGACCCAAGCGGAAAAAGTGCTCAGCCACGCACTCGTTGGCGGCTAACATCGCCTGTTCAATCATCTTTTCGGCCAGGCGGCTGCGCCTTTGGCGCACATCGGCCACTTTGCCTTGCTCGTCTAAATAAACCTTGAGCTCCGGGAAATCAAAATCCAAAGCGCCGCGGCGGTGGCGATAAGCGGCCAAAATCTGTTGCAGAGCCGCCAAATCGCGCAGCATGGGCAAGGCCGGCCCCAGTTTTGCCTGCGCCTGCGGGTCGTCGTCCAGCAGGGCGGCGTTGACGGTGTTGTAATCCAGCCGTTGCTGCACGCGGATAACGCTCTGGTATATCTCGTGCTTAACCAGCCGGCCGCGCGGCCCAAATTCCATATCGCAGGCCAGGGCCAAACGGTCCTGCCCGGCGTTTAGGCTGCATATGCCGTTGGAAAGCTGTTTGGGCAGCATTGGCAGCACCCGATCCGGCAGGTAAATGCTGGTGGCGCGGGCGTAGGCCTCCTTTTCCAGGGCGGAGTGCAGCGGCACGTAATGCGCCACGTCGGCAATTTGCACGCTCAGGAAGAAGTTGCCGTTTTCCAGCCGCTGGCAGAACACAGCGTCGTCAAAATCGCGGCTGTCCACGCCGTCGATAGTCACCAGCGGCAGCTCGCGCCGGTCGCGCCGGCCGGGCGATTGCGCTTCAGCAGGGCTAACCTGTTGCGGCGCGGCGGCGGCTTCGGCCAGCGCTTCATCCGGGAATTCACCCGGCGCACCAAATTGGCGGATAATCAGCTGCATATCCTCGCCGGAGCCGTCTACCAGGCGGGAGGGGTCGGTGCGCTGCAAAACCCGGCGAATTCGCCCGGAAATACGGCTTTCCGGCGTGATTTTGCGCAGGTCAACGTGGTTGCTCAGGCCAACCTCCACCCAATCGCAGGCTTGGGCCGGGCCCACCAAATCGCGGGGGATGAAAACATCCGGCCAGCCGGGCCGGTGGGTGCGCACAAAGCCATAGCCGGCTTGAGCGGCCATAAAAAAGCCTTGCACCACATTGGCACGCTCGGCTTGCTGGTCTCTTTTGTGGCGTTTAGGGCCGGGGCCGTGAAGCTCGTTTTTGGCCTGCTTTTTGGCATTCTTTTTCCTCATATCTCTTCAACTCCCTTTGGGGTGGCCAACCAGGTTTTGCTGGCCGCCAACGCTTCATCCATCAGCTGCTTGATGGGCAGCTTTTCCTCCATTGCCTGCGCCTCAGCCAGCCGCGGCTTGATTTTGGGGTGCGCCGGCAAAAACACCGTGCAACAATCCTCGTAAGGCCGGATGGAGGTTTCATAGGTGCCAAGCTGTTTGGCTCGCGCCATAATCTCTTCCTTGTCAAAGCCCACCAGCGGCCGCAGCACTGGCATTTTGGTAACTTCATTGATTACATACATACTCTCCAGAGTTTGGCTGGCCACTTGGCCCACGCTCTCGCCGGTGTAGATAGCCAGGCCGGCGCTGCTGCGGGCCACGCGTTCCGCCAGGCGGAACATAAAGCGGCGCATAATGGTGATGCCGTATTCCTCCGGGCAGGCGGCGTGGATGGCCTTTTGAATTTCCGTGAAATGAATGCAATGCACTTTCAGCTGGCCGTTTTGCCAGCGGGCCAGCTCACGGGCCAAATCCAGCACCTTCTCCTGGGCGCGCTCGCTGGTAAAAGGAAAGCTTTCAAAATGCACTGCCTCCACCGTTACGCCGCGCTTCATTGCCAGCCAAGCGGCCACGGGGCTGTCTATCCCGCCGGAGAGCATTACCACCGCCCGGCCGCCGGTACCCACCGGCATACCTTTAGCGCCGGGCCAGCTGCCGCAATATACATAGGCGGCTTCATCCCGCACCTCCACCTGCAAAATATGCTCCGGGTGGCGCATTTGGGCGCGGTAAAGCGCGCCGTTGGCGCTGGTTTGGTCAAAGATGTAGCCGGCCACAGCCTGGCTGATTTGCGGCGAAAGCAGAGGGAAGCTTTTGTCTGACCGGCGGCTTTCCACCTTAAATTCGCCGCCGTTTGGCAGGCTTTCCTGCAAAACGCGCAGAGCGGTGCGTTGGATGGCTGGCAATTCCTTGGTGGTGCGCTGCACCGGGCAGATGGCGTAAATGCCAAAAACACGGCCCAGATGTTCGCGCAGGGCGGGCAGTTCCGCCTCCTCCAGCACCGGCACCATAATCCGGCCGCGGGTGGTTTGCACCTGGCGCGTCGGTAGGCCGCTGGCATTTAGGGCCTGCTGAATGTTCTGTACCAGCCGGTTGATAAACAGATTTTTATTTTTGCCTTTCAGGCCTAGCTCGCCATATTTAATCATCAATAGCTGGCTCATAAATCATACCTCGTTTATATATATTTTGCAAAATCAACGTCCCAGATGTAAGGTTTCTCTAAGCGGCGGCACTTGTTGGCAAATGATTTGGGAGGCGCGCTCGGCCTCCTCCGTTGTGTTTAGGTGGGAGAAGCTAAAGCGGAGCGAACCCTCAATTTGGGCGCGCCTCAGCTGCATAGCTCGCAGCACATGGCTGAGGGAATCCTTGTGGTTGTTGGCGCAGGCGGAACCGGCGGCAACCAGCAGTCCTTCTGTTTCCAGCAGGTGCAGCAGAATTTCGCTTTTCACGCCGGCGAAGTAAATGTTCAGGATGTTGGGCAGATAGGCGGCCTCTGCTGTGGGGCCGTTGATTTCCCAGCCGTCCAGGTTTTGCAGACCTTGCAAAAAGGTTTGGCGCACTTTTTCAATTTGTTCCCGGCGGGCCTGCATTTGCTCGCCGGCCAGTTGGGCGGCCAACCCCAGGGCGCAAATGCCCGGCACATTTTCCGTGCCGGAGCGCCAGCCGCCCTCCTGCCCGCCGCCGGTTAAAAGCGGCGGCACGCGCAACCCCTGGCGCACATACAAAAAGCCAGTGCCCTTGGGAGCGTGCAGCTTGTGGCCGCTGACGGAAAGGAAATCAATGCCCAGCTGGTGCACGTCAAGCGGCATTTTGCCAAAGCCCTGCACCGCGTCCACGTGCAGCAGCAGGTTGGCCCGCACAGAGTTCATCGCCTGGCGCAGCTCGGCAATGGGTTGCAGCGCGCCAACCTCGTTGTTCACCAGCATAACGCTGACCAAAACAGTGTCTGGGCGAATCATTTTGGGCACGGCGGCCAGGTTGATAACGCCCTGGCCGTTCACCGGCAACAGGTCAAAATCAAAATCCTCTTCCAGCAGGGCGCGGGCCGTTTGCATAACGGATTGGTGTTCCACCGAGGAGATGATTAAATGCCGGCCGCGCTTGGCCCGGTTGTGCATAACGCCGCGCACCGCCATGTTGTTGGATTCGGTTCCGCCGGAGGTGAAGATGATTTCCTGCGGTTTGGCGCCAATTTGGGCTGCAATTTGCTCGCGCGCCTGTTTGACGCACCGCTCCGCCCGCAAGCCCTTTTGGTAAAGGGCGGAGGGGTTGCCGTATTCCTCCCGCATCATATGCAGGGCCAAATCAGCCACTTCCGGCAAAACCTGGGTGGTGGCTGCATTGTCAAAATAAATCTCTTGCATTCCTAGTTGCTATCCTATTCTGTGTATTTTTTTCTTATATAATTTATTATTAGCCGGTCGGTTTGGGGTTATTCTTCCGCCGGCGGCGTTAGATAAAACAGAGCCACGCAGCCTGGCCCCAAATGCGTGCCCACGGTGGGGCCGATTTGTGAGAAGATAACTTCGCCCAGCTGCATTTGCGCCCGCAACTGCTCCAACAGCTTGGCCGCGCTTTCCTCCTGAATGATATAGCTGACAAAGAGGGTGGTGCGGCGGAAATCCTGGCCGTCCTGTTGCAAGCGTTCGGTTAGCCAGTTGATGGCTTTGGCCATACCGTGCAGCTTTTGGGCCACTTCCAACGAGCCGTCTGGGCAGATGTTGATTACCGGTTTAATCCGCAAGGCCGTGGCCACGGTGGCCGCTGCGCCGCTGATGCGCCCGCCCTTGGCCAGATATGTCAGGTTGTTGATGGCGCCAAAGCCCCGGCTGCGGGCAATCAGCTGCGGCATTTTGGCCAGCAGTTCCGGCCAGCTGCAACCGTCGGCAATCAGCCGGGCGGCGGCCAGCACGATGGCGCCCTCGCCCAGGGTGGCGCTTTGGCTGTCAAAAACCGCCACTTGATCCAACGGATAATCTGCCAGCAGCACTTTCACTGCGTCATAGCAGCCGGAAAGCGGCCGGGCAATGGTAATCACCAGCACTTGGTTGCCGGCGGCCAATTCTGCGTCCACCGCTTGCTGAAAGCGGCCAATGGCGGGATAGGAAGTGGTCGGAAACTCCCGGCCACTCACCAGTCGTTCGTAAAATTGCGCGGTGCTGATTTCTTCCTGGTCGTTGTAGGTGTCCTCGCCAAAGCAAATGTGCATCGGCATAATCAAAATGCCATATTCCGCCACCAGCTCAGCCGGTAAATCACAGGCGCTATCAGCTATAATTTTTATCATTCGTTTCTCCTTATTAATTTTCGTCTGCCATTTCCCGGCTGCGTTCAGCGCAAGCCCGGCAGGCCTGCTGCACCAGCTGGGGCAGGGCCTCGTTTTCCGCAAAAACGCTCAAAGCAGCCGCCGTGGTGCCGCCCTTGGAAGTCACCTGTTCGCGCAGTTGGGTTGGGCTGCTATCTGCCTGCACCTGCAACAGCCGGCCTGCACCTATGGCCGTTTGCCGGGCCAGGGCCGCCGCCGTTTGCGGGGAAAGGCCCAATGCCTCGCCGGCTGCCGCCAAAGCCTCGGTGAAATAATAGTAATAAGCCGGGCCGCTGCCGGAGATGGCTGTCAGCGCGTGTATTTCTTCCTCTGCCAGCCAGATGAAGCTGCCCACGGCGGCAAAAACCTGCTCCGCCAGAGTTTTGTGTGCGTCTGTGGCAAATTCGCCGGCCATCAGTCCGGTTATTGCCTCGCCCACGGCGGCGGAAGTGTTGGGCATCGCCCGCACCAAAGGCGTGCCTTGCGGCAGCCGGGCCTGATACCAAGCCAGCGGCAGGCCGGCGGCAATGGTCAGCACCAGCTGGCCGGGGCGTAACAGCGGAGCCAGTTCATCCACCAGCGCCGGCATATCTTGCGGCTTAACCGCCAACAGCAGCACATCCGCAAAAGCCACCGCATCCGGCAGGGAGCGGGTTGATTTTGTGCCTGGCAGTTCCACCGTCATAGCCAGAGCCTTGGCCCAGGCTTGGTCATAAAAGCCCAGGTTCAGAGAGGAGTTTTGGGCAACCAGCCCGCGGCCAATGGCAGAGGCCATGTTGCCGCTGCCCAGGAAAAACAGAGTTTGAGAGTTGTTATCTTGCATTTTTTTACTCCTTAAAAAAATTTATTGTCCAACGCGGTTAAAGGCGTCCAACGAGTGTTTCACCGGCAAAGGCTGGTCAATTTCCAGACCGCTAGGCAGAAAATCCAACGGTTGGCCGCCTGCTAAAAGCTGCACTTCTTGCACTTGGCGATAAGGAGCCAAAGTGGCCAGCAGGCTATCCAGCAGCAGGTTTTCCTGGGCGCTGCTGGCAATACCAGCCAGGGCGTTGCTGAAATCCAGCGTCAACAGGCCGGCGCTTTGGCCGTCGGCCTGCCAGCTGACAGAGAGCAGCTCCAACCCCTCCACCGTGGCCAGCGTTGAGTATACACCGCTTTCCGCTGGCGGCGGGCTGGCCCAGGCTTGCAGCAGAGCGGTGAAGAAATCCGCCTCCTGCTCAAAATCGGCCCGGTTTACCGGCAAGCACACCGGCACCAGATACATTGCCTGCGGGTCGGCAAAGTAAACGTAAGCGCCGGCTTGGCCGCCGCCAAAATCGTTGACTGCCGCTGCGGTATATGGTTCGTTTAGCAGTGGTTGGTCATTGTAGTAAAGCAGCAGGGCGGCCGTGGTGTTGTCCTGCTCCAAAAGTTCCATATTGACAGTGCTCCAAAAGGCCTGCAAATTAACCTGCTCAACTTGCAGCGGCACGTCGCCGGTCAGCTTGATGTGCACCGTGCCGTCAGCAAAATACAAATCTTTCATTTTGATACCGGCGGGAATAACCGCCTCCACAAAGGCGTCTGGCGGGCCGGCCAGCAATTTTTCCAACGCCACCCAAATTGTGTCGCGGCTGGAATTAATTCCAAACACCAGCGGCACCAGCACTGGGCAATCAGGCGCTTTGAAAAAAGCCGTGACGGAGGTTTGCGGCTGCTTTGAGAGCAAATCCGTCGTCAGCTCACTGCGTCCGGGTTCCTGTTGGGGCTTGTTTTGGCAGGCAGTTAAGCCGAAAATTAGCAAAAGCAAAGCCAGCGCCAAAAGCAATTTATTTTGGTAAATCTTCATATTCTTATCCTCCCAGCTAATATATTATAGCATACATATTTAATTTAAGCAAGCCAAACCCAAAACAGTTTAGCTTAATCTGAAAGGAGTCTTAAAATGAGTTTAAATTCATTATCTCCAGGGCGGGCCGGCGGCAAACGTTGGCTGGGCCGTTTGGTTACGCTGGCCTGCCTGGCGGCCTTGGTGCTGGGGTTTAATCATTGGTTGGGACAGCGGCAAAATCAGGACCTTTCCTTTTTGTTGCCGATTTATCAGGATGGGCAGCAGCTTGCCCAAGCCGCCATCATCAGCGACGACGGCCAGGTGTTGCTGCCGGTGCGAACGGTGGCGGAAAATAATGGTTGGCAGTGCCAAAGCTGTGAAATTGAGGCCGCCGCGGAAGCGGAGGTTGGCGATGATGTGGCCGGGCCGCTTTGGGGCGGCAGCTTGCTGCTGCTAAAAACGGACGCGCAGACGAGTGGCGCTTGTGTGGGCGTTTGTTGGTTTGGCACCGGCCCGGCAGAGGCCGGGCAGATTGGCAGCCTGGGCGTTTGGTGCGGCGGCCAGCCTTTGAACCTTAGCTCAGCCGGGCGCATTTATCAGCAGGAGCTTTATCTGCCGGAGGATTTTTTTGCCGCGGCTATGGGTTTGCAGTTGCGTTTGGATGAAAACGGCAAGGCTAATTTGTTGCCGCAGCCTCAGCCGCAGGCTTGAAAGGACGCTTAAAAAACTGAGCAAAATTTTTTTGAAAAATATTTGTTATTAAGCGCTTAAAACACTTGACATTCAGCACCTTTTTGAGTATAATAATTATAGTGGTACGGGGAATGCAGGAATAAACATTTAAGCGACTGCACATACTAGTGCCATACACCTTATAAGTGTATATAATGTTTTACCTCCGCGAACGACGGGGTAGTAAAAATGTAGAATATCGCTCACTTGTATGTTTCCCTCCTGGTGCTACACCTTGGAGGGACTTCTTTTTTGTGTAGACTCAACGATTGGCAAGCCCAGCAAAGCTGGGCGCAGACAGAGTTGTAGTCGAACAAATCCATTTGCCGCCAGGCAAATGGAAACTTATCCGGGAGGTGCGCTATGCGGATTATCTCAGTTGAAAAAAAAATGGCGGACGAGCTTTGCAGTTTGGATTCGGAAATGTTGTTGAACAAAAGCGGCCGTCCTTGTTTGCTGATGTTGCGCTTGAAATATAAGGGGCGCAAGGTGGATTTTGCCGTGCCTTTTCGCTCCAACATACCGCCGGCCGAGCAAAAAAGCAATTACTTTGCCCTGCCGCCGCGCCACACCACCCGGCCCAAGCACCGCCACGGCTTGCATTTTAGCAAAATGTTTCCCATTCGCAAGCAGTATCTGCAAAAATATCATATTGATGATAACCCGGCTATGTTGCGGGCCGAGCAGATTTTGAAAAAAAATGAAAAGCAAATTATTATGCAAGCGCAAACATATTTGGATAATTACAGCCAGGGCCGCCGCCCAATCTACGCCACGGATATTGACCTGTTGCTGGCTTTTTTGGACGAGCTGGACGTGCAGGCGGCCTGATAAAAACTGTTGACATAATTTTAGCAAACGTGTATAATAATATTAAAGAGTGATTGCACTCAAAAAGCGGTGAACCCTACCGTTTAAGTGGGAGTTAAAAAAGCGGTGAACCCTACCGTTTAAGTGGGGGCTAAAAAAGCGGTGAACCCTACCGTTTAAGTGGGGGCTAAAAAAGCGGTGAACCCTACCGTTTAAGTGGGAGTTAAAAAAGCTAAGGGCTAGGGCGTAAGCCTTGGCCCTTTTTGTAATAAGGAAGTTTTTATGCGTTTTTCATTTTATAAGGTAAGCAGCGTTTACTGCGATTTTTTGCGGGCTCAGGAGCCAGCTGTTCCATACACAAGGGCGGATAAATCGACACGGCCTTTTGTGGGCGTTGTTTTTGAGCTTAACGGCTTCAATTATTATGCGCCGCTGACCTCGCCTAAGCCGAAGCATTTGCATATGAAAAATCGGTTGGATTTTTTAAAAATCAATGGTGGGCAGTGGGGCGCGCTTAATTTTAATAATATGCTGCCGGTTGCCGCGGCCGAATTGCAAAAAATTGAACTCAAAATTGTTGAAACCGATTCACCGGCGGAAATTGCCTATAAAAACCTGTTGGCTAATCAGCTTTCCTGGTGTAATTCACACCGGGAGGTCATTTTGCGAAAGGCAAACAAGCTTTATCAGGCGATTGTTTCCGGCAAAGATTATGGCAATTTGTTGGCTCGCTGCTGTAACTTTTCTTTGTTGGAGGAGCTTTGCAGCGTTTATCAGAGACGAAAGGACATCGGCAATATTACCAATAGCTAAGTATTAGCGCTACTTTTTCAATTCATCCAACGTTAAGGAAAACGAGGGCACAAAATGCTCCATAAAATACGCCACCTCTGGCCGGGCGGCGTATTTTTCCATTTTGGCCGCGGCGGCGGCAAAGGCAACCTCAAATTCCTGGTTGCCGCTTTGCAATTCCTCGGCGCATTTCAGATAGGCGCAAAGCTTGTCCGCAATATGCACCAGTTCCTCCTCAGGGCCGGGCTGGGGCAGCAGCACCGGCCGAAAGTGCGGTTGCAGTTCCGCTGGTAGCTTGCCGGCCAATTCCTCCACTGCGGCGTCCTCCAGGGCGTGAAAAACTCGCTCAATCTCGCTGTTGGCGTACTTCACAGGGGTGGGCAAATCACCGGTGACGGTTTCGCTCACATCGTGGTAAAGGGCCAGCACGGCCACGCGGCCTTCATCCAGCTGGCCGCCAAAAAGCCGGTTGCTAATCACCGCCAGGGCGTGGGCCACCACCGCCACCTGCCAGCTGTGTTCCTGGGTGTTCTCCTCCCGTGTGCTGCGCATCAGGCCCCAGCGTTTAATCAGGTGTAGCCGGCTGATATAAGCAAAAAAATGGAACATCAAATTCACTCCTTAAAATTTAAGCAAAATCTTAGCAATATTATAGCAAATTTTTGTTGTATTAGCAAACCCTATCCGTTATAATTATAGTAGAAATATTTTAAAATTGGAGGTTCAAACTATGCCAAACATTATTACTCGTTTTGCCGATATTATGTCGGCCAATATTAATTCCGTGTTGAGCAAGGCGGAAGCAAAAAATGCTGATAAGCTGCTGGAAAAATATATTGCCGACGCCCGGCGCGATTTGGACCAGCTGAAGAGCGAAACCGCCGCCGTGATTGCCGAGGAAATGGCCCAGGGCCGCAAGTTGGCCGACGCTGAGGCGGACGTGACTAAATATACCCAATATGCCGAGGCCGCAGTGCGCGCTGGCAATGATGGCGACGCCCGCAAATTTTTGGGCTACAAACAGCAGGCCGCGGCCAAGCTGACCGAGCTGCAAGCGGCTTATCAGCGGGCCAAGGAGAACTCCGAAAAAATGCGTTTGATGAGCCAGAAGCTGACCGAGGAAATTGAAGCGGCCAACAGCAAGATGAGCGAATTGAAAGCCAAGATGAGCATTGCCCAAAGCCAGGAGCGCGCCCAACAGCTGAACAGCCGTCTGGGCAACGCCGGCAGCAGCCTTAACAATATGGATAGCCTGTTTGACGCAGTGCAGAAGCGCATTGATACTATTGACGCCAAAGCCCAGCTGGCTGAGGATTTGGACCCGGAGGCGGAACGCCGGGAGCTGGAGCGTAAATATGCTCTGGGCGGCGCTGCGGCGGCCGACCCGGTGGAGGATGAGTTGGCCAAGCTGAAAGCGGCGATGAACGCCAACCAGTAAGTGCAGAGCAATGCCAAACATGGATAACAACCCGCCGCGCAGTTACACCTGCGCCAACTGTGGCGGCGGTATTCGCTATGATATTGCCAAAGGGCAGCTGGTGTGCTCCAGCTGTGGCACGCCTGCGCCCTTTAAGCTGAACGAGGTGCCGCCCACCGAGCACCCTTACGGTCAGCAGGCCGTGGCCGCCAGCCACAATGCGCCTGCGGCGGAAACGCAGGAAATCAGCTGCCAAAGCTGTGGGGCGGAAATCAGCTTTGGGCCGCACCAAACAGCCACCGTTTGCCCAATGTGCGGTTCCGCCCACATTGCGGCCGCCAAACAGGCCGCCGGTTTGCCGCCGGATGGGATTATTCCTTTCAAAGTTGACCAGTATCAGGCCCAGGACGCTTTTCGTCAATGGTTGCGCAAGCGTTGGTTTGCGCCCAACAGTCTGAAAAAAAGCTATCAGGAGGGGCGGCTGAATGCGGTTTATCTGCCCTGCTGGACGTTTGACGCTAACGCCCGCGCCAGCTTTCAGGGACGCGGCGGCCGCTTGCAGACTTATCGGATGAACGGTAAAACACACACCCGCATAAATTGGTATCCGGTTAGCGGAACCGTGGCGGAAAGCTTTGACGATGTGCGCATTTGCGCCTCTGCCAGCGCACAGCGCGAGCTGGTGCAGCAAATTATGCCGTTTGGCACCAGCCGCGGCGCAAAGCCATATGATGTGGCTTATCTGGCCGGCGCTCAGGCGGAGCGTTATGCTATCAATTTGGATGAGGGCTACCGGCAGGCTCAGGGGCAAATGGAAGCCGCACTGGAAACAGCCGCCCGCAACCAGATTTTGGGCCGCGGTTTTCAGCAGGCCAGCATTACGCGCCTAAGCCCCAGCTACACCAACGTTACATATAAGCAGGTGCTGTTGCCGGTGTGGTTGGCCGCTTTCAGCCACGGCAACAAAAGCTGGCATTACGCCATCAACGGCGAAACCGGCAAGGTTAGCGGCGAGCGGCCTTATTCCGCCGTTAAAATCGGCCTGCTTTCTTTGCTGATTGCGGTGTTGGCCCTGCTGGTTCTCTGGTTTTGTTACAGCGAAAGCTCATATGCGGCGGAAAAGGACAATAGTTATAATAATGTAGAAATATTAAGTAGTAAGACTGTTGCTGAGGAGCGTTTAGCGACAGTCAGTAAGATGGAGGCAATAAACGATGGGATTTTTTGGTCAGGGCCGCTCTACTGTGGAATGGCAGGAGAGCCGGCCGGATGTGCTGTTTTACAAATGGAAGGAAAACGAACTGAAAAAGGGCTCCAAGCTGATTATCCGCCCCGGCCAGAAAGCAATCTTTTATGCTAACGGCCGGGTGGAGGGCGTTTTTGAGGAGCCGGGCGATTACGATATTTACAGCGAGATTGTGCCCTTTTTGTCCACTCTGAAAGGGATTTTGCAGCTGCGGGGTGATACCGGCCTGCGAGCGGAGGTTTATTTTGTTAACGCCAAGGAGCTGCTGCTGAAATGGGGCACCCGGCAACGCCTGATGTTGCCCTGCGACGCTGCGCCGGCCGGTCTGCCGATTGGTATGAATGGCAATATGGTGATTGAATTTAAGGATTATCTACAATTCATTGAGCGGATTGCCGGCATTAAGCAGACTTATTCCTTAAACGACATATCGGAGCGGATTATGGGCGAGTTGAACCCGGTGCTGGCCGAGGCCATTTTGAACGGCCAGCCGCAGGTGGGTGTGAATGCTCTGCTCAGCTTGCAACAGAACAACCGGGCGTTGGCCCGGCGGATTCAGGCTGAGCTGGATCGCGAGCTGTTGGATATTGGCTTTGGGGTGCGCGATTTTAACATCATCGGCATTAGCTACCCGCCGGAGGTGCAGCGGATGGCGGAGCGAGTGGCCGCCCAAGCCTTTGTGGGCGACGTGGGGCGTTACGCCGCTATTAATCTGGCTGATAATCTGGGGCAAAACGGCGGCGGCGCGGCCGGGCTGGCCGCTCAGTTTGCGATGGGCAACCAGATGGCTCAGCAGATGAACCAGGCCTTTGCCAATAATAATCAAAATAACCAAAATAATCCACAGCCGCAAGGAGACCGTTTTTGCCCGCAATGCCGCAAAATGGTAAGCTCCAAATTTTGCCCAGACTGCGGCACCCAAACCGTATGAGTAGCGGCAAAACGGCTCGCCCGGTGGCCACTCCCAGCGTCACCCGGCAGCTTATGCAAACCCACGCCGTTAGCGCCAAAAAAAGTCTGGGCCAAAATTTTATCATTGAACCGCAGGTGATTGCCGATATTGTGGCGGCGGCCGGCTGTGATAAGCAGGATTTGGTGTTGGAGATTGGCCCCGGCCTGGGCAGCTTGACGCAGTCCCTGAGCGCGGCGGCCGGGCAGGTTTTGGCCTTGGAGATTGACCAAAGCTTGCTGGCCGCGCTGGCGGAGAGTTTGGCCGCTTGCTCAAATGTGCGCCTGTTGCACGCCGACGCGCTGGAGGCGGATTTGACCGGCCTGCTGGCTGAGTTTGCCGGCCGGGAGGATTTGCGGCCGGGCTTTATGGCGGTGGCCAACCTGCCTTATTACATCACCACGCCGCTGCTGATGCGCTTTTTGGAGCAGCCGCAGCTGCCCTGGCGGCGGTTGGTTTTTATGGTGCAAAAGGAACTGGCCGAGCGTATGCAGGCCGGGCCGGGCGGCAAGGATTACGGAGCGCTTTCGCTGGCGGTGCAATATCGGGCGGCGGCGCGGCTGGCTTTCACGGTGCCGCCAACGGTTTTCACGCCCCGGCCCAAGGTGGCCAGCGCTGTGATTGTGCTGGAGCGTTTAGCCCAGCCGCCGGTTCAGGTGGAGGACGAGCAGCTGTTTTTTGCGGTTATCCGGGCTGGCTTTGGGCAGCGGCGCAAGACCTTGCTTAATTCGCTAAGCTCCGGTTTGGAGCTGGATAAACAGCAGATTAGCGCGGCTTTGCTGGCGGCTGATATTGAGCCTGGCCGCCGGGCGGAAACGCTGACGCTGGCTGAGTTTGCCAGGCTTGCCCAGAATTTGTCGGTATAAAAGAGATGTTAGATAAGTTGAAAAGTGCTGAGTTATGTCATAGTTGTAATTTGTAAAATATAATTGCAATTTATTTTCTTTTATGATACAATAATAAGAATGTAATTTTTTACCAAGAGGGTTTTTATGGGAAAAATTAGAGTACAGCTATTTTGTCTGTTGGCCCTGGCTTTGGCGTTGGGAGGTTGCGGCCCGGACAATGTGGTAAATGATTATGCTAACATTCAGACGGAAGAACATCATCTACATTTTTTTGGCAACAAATACGAGGCCTCTAATGTTTCGGTGATTGAGGAAATACTTACTGCTTATATGCAGGAAAATCAAACGGTGCTGATTTCCTATGAAAGTCTGAAAAGTAATAATTACTATTCGGCTTTGGCGCGGCGGGCGCGGGCTGGCCGCCTGGACGATGTTTTTATGATTAATCACGACAGCTATCTGGATTTTAAGGCCAACGGCAGGCTGGCGGATTTGACGGAGCTGGCGGAAGCGGCGCCATTCTCTGAGGAAATGCTCAGCCAGATGCGCGAGCCAGACGGCCGTATTTACTGGGTGCCCACCATGGTTTCCGCTTTTGGGCTTTACTGCAACCTGGATTTGCTGGCGGAGCATAAGCAGCCGGTGCCGCAAAATTTGGCTGAATGGAAAGCGGTTTGCGATTACTTTGTGGGGCAGGGGATTGTGCCGATTGTGGCTAACAATGACGTATCCCTGAAAACGCTGGCCTTGGCCAAAGGGTTCTATCCACTTTATCAGCAAGTGGAGCAGGCGGCGGCTTTTGCTCTTTTGAACAGCGGCGAGGCCAGCTTGAGCGATTATCTGCGGCCGGGCTGGGAGCTGGTGCAGGAGTTTTGCGCCAAGGGCTATGTTGATATGGCTAAGGCGTTGGAAACTTCCACCACATCCGACGATTTGCGGGAGTTTGTGCAGGGAAAAAGTCCTTTTATGCTGACGGGCGCTTGGGCCGCTGGCCGGGTTAAGGGTATGGAGCCGGATTTTGAATTTCTGGTGATGGCCTATCCGGTGCTGGAGGATGGCTGCGTGCTGGTTATTAACCCGGATGTGCGCTTGAGTGTGGCTGCGGAAAGTGAAAATTTGGCGCTGGCACAGGATTTTGTCGCTTACTTTTTGCAGGAAGAGAACATAACTCGTTTTGCTAACAGTCAGGCTTCCTTTAGCCCGCTTTTGGGTGATTATCGGCCTAATCTGCGGGAGGTTCAGCCAATCGTGGCCAGTTATCGCAATGATACGCTGGTGTTGGCTTCGGATAGTGGTCTTAATTTTCCCATTTGGGGCATTGCGGAGGAAACGGCCAGAGATTTATTGTCCGGCCAGGATTTGACAACCGCTTTGCAACAAATGGATGAACAAGTGGTGAAAAACAGATATTAATTAGGTTTGTTTGGGCTTGAGGGGAGGTGCGCAGTGAAAAAAATTGGCTGCTTCTGCTGGGGCTGCTGGTGGTGGTGCTGAGCGTTGGTGTTTACGGTTTTGTGACCGGAGTGAGCAATCAGCTTTGGCAGGCTTCAATGCGCACCATTATTGAGAGCACTCATCAGGGCGCGAATGCTTTGAACGTGCAGTTTGAGCGAGATTTTGAAGATTTGGAGCAAATTTGGCGGCAGTTGGCGCAGGCTGAACCAGAGGCGCGGGAGGAAATGTTGCGCTATTACCAGGCGGTGGATCCTGATTTGCGCTTTTATCAGGCCAAACGCCAACAGGGCGGCGACAAAAAAGCCACCGGCTATTTATCGGCCTTGCGTGAGGAACAGCTTGCTGGTTTGGTGC
The DNA here is from genome assembly GCA_022797295.1 of Peptococcaceae bacterium. Taxonomy (GTDB): domain Bacteria; phylum Bacillota; class Dehalobacteriia; order UBA4068; family UBA4997; genus Avidehalobacter. Next base: position 2,201 of record JAAWKH010000014.1, on the reverse strand, counting down.
CGTCGCATATTAACAGCCTGACCGGGGAAAATGTTTTTAATATGTTTGTGCAGGGCCGGCTGGCGGATGGCAACCTGGCTTATCTGGTTAAGGAATATCGCACGCGAGAGATTGCCAATCAGTTTACACTTTCATTTTATGACCAAACCGGTTTTTCCTATTTGGTGGATCAACGCGGTAATATTATGGTGCGTTCTGAGCACCGCAACAGCAACAAAACGGTTTACAATCTGTTTGATATGGTTGCCGGCCCGGAAAATGACCCGCAAGTGCTGGCGCAGTTTGAGCAGAGCGTGCAGCAGTTGAAAACCGGCTGGGCTCGGTTTAGCTACAATGGAACTGGGTTGGTTTTCTGTTATGAACCGTTGCAGCTGGATGCCGGCTGGCTGTTGGTTTCGGTGGTGCCGGAGCGGATGATCTCTGCGCAAACCAACAGTATTTTGCAAAAAACGTTGATTTTTTCCGGTTTGTTGTTGGCTTTGATGCTGCTGATTGTGGCGGTGTTTTATGCTATTAAAATGCATGAGAACACTTTGCACACCAATGAGCTGCAACAGGCTTTGAATGAAGCCGACCGCGCCAACAAAGCCAAGGGCCGCTTTTTGATGGATATGTCGCACGATATACGCACACCGTTAAATGCGATTATTGGTATGACGGCGGTGGCCCGGCAGAATGTGAACAATCCAGATAAGATGCAGGATTGTCTGCGGAAAATTGAAATATCCGGCTTGCAGCTGATTAGTATGGTCAGCGACGTGTTGGATATGTCACAGATTGAGCAGGGAACGCTGGTTTTGCGGCAGGAGCCTTGCAATCTGGACAAGCTGTTTGCGGAAACTTTGGAGTTGATGCAGCCCAAGGCGCAGGAAGCTGGCTTGCAGCTGGAGGCAGAGCCGCTTCAGTTGGCCAATCCGCAGGGGGTTGGCGATGCGCTGCGAATTCGTCAGGTGTTGCTGAATATTATTGATAATGCGGTGAAGTATACGCCTGCCGGCGGACGGGTGCATTTGACGCTCACTCAGCCGGAGCCGCCGCAGGACGACCAGGTTATTTACCATTTTTGCTGCCAGGACACCGGCATTGGTATGGATGAGGACTTCCAGCAGCGAATGTTTATGCCGTTTGAGCGTGCTCGCAACACCACTGATAGCAAAATCGCCGGCACCGGCGTGGGGCTGCCCATCAGCAAAAGCTTGCTGGAGGCGATGGGCGGCCACATTGAGGTGGACAGTCAACCGGGCTGTGGCACAACTATTCAGCTGGCCTTTCCGCTGCTGTTGGCGCAGGATGAAGCTGCGCCGGCTGAAATGGCAACCTATGCGGATAAGCGGGTGTTGCTGGTGGAGGATAATGAGCTGAATATGGAGATTATGGAGGAGTTGCTGGGCCTTTTTGAAGTGCAAATTGCCAAAGCCGAGGATGGCCGGCAGGCGGTGGATTTGGTGCAGGCCAACCCTGGCGGTTACTTTGATTTGGTGCTGATGGATATTCAGATGCCGGTGCTGGACGGCTACCAGGCTACGCAGCAAATTAGGGCCTTGCCGCACGCCGACGCACAAACTCTGCCAATTTATGCGGTTTCTGCCAACGCTTTAGCTGAGGATGTGCAGAACTCGTTGGCTTCTGGTATGAACGGCCACATTGCCAAGCCGGTGGATTTGGATGAGTTGGAAAAAGTGCTGCGGAAGTGTTTGGGCTAAGGTTTCTAAAAATAGTTGCAATTTCTTTTTTCCTAAGAAAATAAAAAAAGTATTTTTTTCTAAAAAACTCTTGACTTTTTGTCTGGCATTTAGTAAAATTTATGCAAGGCAAAAAGTGAGGTGATGAATTGAGTCCTAGAACTGGGAGGCCCAAAGTAGATAATCCTAAAGATGTAAAATTGACTATTAGATTAGACCTGGAAACGGAAAAAAAATTGCAGGAATATTGCAATGTGCACAACATTTCCAGAGGAGAAGCTATTAGGCAAGGAATACATCTGCTTTGGAGCAAAAAATAACAGTATCGCAACGCCCTGGAAAAGCCACGCAATACTGTTATTGTCCCCAACCTTTCGGAGGTCGGTAAATCCATTATACCAGCTTCCGAGGGTTATTTCAAGACTTTAGGAGGTATTTTAATGCTTGTAAATCCAGAAATTTATCTTGAGGTTATGAACATCCTTTTGCAAACCGATGTCTGGTATGATATGGAGGATA
>JAAWKH010000041.1 GCA_022797295.1 Peptococcaceae bacterium | reverse complement strand
GGGTAGCTTTGTCTTTGATAAAGCTACCTAAAAAAAGTTTTAAAGGGTAGCTTTGTCTTTGATAAAGCTACCTAAAAAAAGTTTTAAAGGGTAGCTTTGCGGGAAAGCTTGATTTTGCCTTGGGAATCAATGGCGATTACTTTAACCGTCAACATATCGCCCTCGTGGCAAATATCAGTCACTTGGGCTACACGGGTTTTATCTAGCTCAGAGATATGAACCATGCCCTCCTTGCCTTTGCCGCCAAACACGCCGGGGATAATTTCCACAAAAGCGCCAAAATCCTTAATGCCAACCACTTTGCCGGTGTAGGTTTTGCCCACCTCTGGCTCAGCGATGATGGATTCAATGATGGCTTTGGCTTTCAGGCCGGCCTCGCCCTCCACGCTGGCAATGGAAATCATGCCCTCATCGTCAATATCAATTTGGGCGCCGGTTTCTTCCACAATCTTTTTGATAACTTTGCCGCCGCTGCCAATAACCTCACGGATTTTGTCGGGATGAATTTGCATAGAAATAATCCGGGGAGCGTTGGGGGAAATGTCCGTTCTGGGTTCGGCAATGCAATCCAGCATTTTGCCCAGGATGAAAGCGCGGCCCTCCTTGGCTTGAGCCAAGGCGCGGGTTAAAATTTCCTTGTTGATGCCGGCAATCTTAATATCCATTTGGATGGCGGTAACGCCACGGCTGGTGCCAGCCACCTTAAAGTCCATATCGCCCAGGAAATCTTCCATTCCCTGAATATCAGTTAGGATAGTCATGTTTTCGCCGTCGCTGATCAATCCCATTGCCACGCCGGAAACAGGCGCAGAAATAGGCACGCCGGCTGCCATCAAGCTCATCGTGCTGGAGCAAACGGAAGCCATAGAGGTGGAGCCGTTGCTTTCAATCGCCTCAGATACCAGACGCAACGCATAGGGGAAATCCTCCGGGCTGGGGATAACCGGCTCCAGAGCGCGTTCCGCCAGAGCGCCATGGCCGATTTCACGCCGGCCGGGGCCGCGCATCGGCCGGGTTTCACCGGTGCTGTAAGGCGGGAAGTTGTACTGGTGCATATAGCGTTTGGATGTTTCCAGGCCCAGTCCGTCCAGGGTTTGAGCGTCGCTGAGCATACCCAATGTGCAAACGTTCAGCACCTGAGTTTGACCGCGGGTGAACAAGGATGAACCGTGCACCTTGGCTAAAATATCCACCTCGCAGGTGATGGGGCGCACTTCATTCAGAGCGCGGCCGTCAATGCGCAGCTTGTCCCTGGCAATCATAGTACGGAAAACTTCTTTTTCCATTTTGTCGATAAAGTTGGCGATGTTATCCTGCTCATCAGCATATTCCTCGCCGCTGAACCGCTCGGCAATGGCCGCTTTGGTGCTTTCCAGCAAATCCTCGCGTTCCTGTTTGGGCAGTTTTTCCACCGCACATTTGTGCACGGCGGCGGCCAACTCTTCCTTGTAGGCCTGAATAGCCGCTTCCAGCTCCTCGGCCGGATGAACTTCTTCAAATATTTCCTTTTCCTTGGCCAGGCCCAGAGCCAGGGCTTCAGTGCGAAAATCTTCAATAAAGGCAACAATACGCTTAATTTCCTCGTGCGCGGTCAAAATTGCCTCCAGAATAGTTTCCTCCGGGATTTCGGCTGCGCCGGCCTCCACCATCATAATAGCTTCCTTGGTGCCGGCCACGGCAATGTGCATTACGCTGTTGGCTTTTTGCTCCACGGTGGGGTTGATGATGAACTGACCGTCTACCATACCCATAATAACACCGGCAATCGGCCCGTTGAAAGGCGCGTGGGAGATGTGCAGAGCCGCAGAAGCGCCGCACATAGCGGTGATTTCCGGCGGGCAATCGTGGTCCACGGAAAGGATGGTGGCCACCACCTGCACATCCTTGCGATAAGCCTTGGGGAACAGGGGCCGCAGGGGCCGGTCAATCAGGCGCGCGTTCAAAATGGCCTGGTTGCTGGCGCGTCCCTCGCGGCGGATGAAGCCGCCTGGGATACGCCCCACAGCATACATTTTTTCTTCGTAATCCACTGTTAGCGGAAAAAAGTCAATGCCGTCTTTGGCTTTGGCTGCCACAGTGGCTGTCGCCAGCACTGCGGTGTCGCCATAGGTTACAAAAACGGCGCCGCTGGCCTGTTTGGCCATGCGTCCGGTTTCCAAGGTCAGCGTACGTCCGCCAATCTCAAGGCTTTTTCTTAAAATTTCTGTCATTGTTGCCTCCTGAATTATTGCATTTCCTATTAATATAATTTAACATAATTACATTCGACAGATATTTGATTTTTCCTGCTATGGCAAGGATTTTTCCAGTAATTCTAAAAACACAACGCCCCTCTGTTAAAGAGGGGCGTCCAATATTTGCTGGATACGTTGCGCGATTTCCGGTTGACAGGCTTGGCTGACCAACCAAAGCTCGCTGAACAGAATTTCCCGCGCCTGGTCAAAGATTTTACGCTCGCCGGCGGAGAGCGGCCGCAGGCGGTTGCGGGCTTCCAGGCTGTGTACAATTTCCGCCAGCTCGTAAACATCGCCGTTTTTTATGCTGGACATTTGCATTCGGAAACGATTGTTCCATTTTTCCAGCTTCATTGCCTGCACGGCCGGGCTGGCCTTGCCCTCCTGCCGCCCCTCCAAAATTTGCAGCACTTTGTCATATGCCTCTGTTGGCATTAAGCTGCGCAGGCCCACGTTTTCCGCTTCCTCCATTGGCACCATAATCCGCAGGCTACTATAAGGCAGGTTCAAAACGTAATATTGCCTGTTGCGTCCGCCAATTTCCCGGCTTTCAATCGCTTCCACCACACCGGCTCCGTGCACCGGATAAACCACTTTGTCCCCAATTTGATACATAAAGCAACCGCCCTCCTTTTGTCATTATAATGGTTATGCAGCTTGGTAGGGGATTATGCTAATTAACAGGGACAGGTTATCGGCGTGTTTTTTGCTGTTTTGCATAGTATTCCGCTAAATCTGGGTCATTGTTTTGAAAACGCTCCAGCAATTTTGTAGGTATAGAGGCAACAGCTAGGCGTGAAAAAACACTAGCTTTCCAGGTTTTACCACAAACGGAACATTTATAAATCAGCCATATATCAAGTAATTTCTTTTGAGCATTAATGCGGAATTTGCCTAAGCAGATAAATGCAGTTTTCTTTCTGCACTTTGGGCAATTTTTGACTAATCTTGACCAGTTGGCATTTTGTTTGGTTCGACGTTTAGTCATTTTTTAGCTGTCTGATAATATGCTGTATGGTTTTTTCGGCTAGAAAATATTTTTCAGCCAAAATTTGAATATTAAATCCAGCTAAATAGTCGGCGTAAATATTGTAATTTCTGTTCGTAAGTTCCTGTTGCGTTGTGGTGGTTGTTCCCCAGGGTTTTTTGTTTTCAGATAAACGAGGAATATAGATAAATTCTCCATCAATATATTTCTGAATTTGCGTTAATAATTCTTGGGGTAAAATTTGTGTTGCGTTTTTATAGTTCATTTATTGCACTCCTGGTTTTTTATTAATCGGAATGGCCAAAACTATCGGCAACACGGATAAAGTTTTATTTGTCGCGATAGTTTGGTCTAGGCGACAAAAACGATTGGATTAAGCATAAAATTTTCCGTCCTCCTTTTGGTTTTTACAATTATTCATTTTAGCATAGTAATCATTAAAAATAAACCTTAAAATTGTTTATGTAAAGAAGTTGAGCTTATATATAGCAAAATACCCTGGAATGTTGAACATACCAGGGTATTTTAGTTACTTATCTCTTTATGCAAGGTTATATTAACACTGCTTCAGATAATTCCATTCGGGCTGCGCCCTCAGGGATAGTTTAACTTATCTCTTTATGCAAGGTTATATTAACTATGCTTCAGATAATCCCATTCGGGCTGCGCCCTCAGGGATAAGTTCACACTAAACTCTGGCTGCGGCCTTTGGCCTTGCCAATCGTTAAGTGTTCACTTACATCATCGGCATTCCGCCGCCCGGAGGCATCATCGGTGCGTTATTTTCTTCGGGAATGTCTGCAACCAGAACCTCAGTGGTCAGCAGCATAGAAGCCACGGAAGCGGCGTGGGTCAGGGCAGAACGAACCACCTTAACGGGGTCTACAATGCCAGCGGCCACCATATCTTCAAATTCACCGGTGGCAGCATTGAAGCCAATGCCCTCAGCGGATTCCTTAACTTTTTCAACCACCACAGCGCCTTCCACGCCAGCGTTGGCGGCAATCTGTTTAACCGGGGCTTCCAATGCCTTTTTGATAATGCCAATGCCGGTTTTTTCGTCGCCGTTGGCTTCGGCAAAAAGCTGCTCCAGGGTTTTGATAGCCTTAATCAGCACGGTGCCGCCGCCGGCCACATAGCCCTCTTCCACAGCAGCGCGAGTGGAGTTCAAAGCGTCCTCAATGCGCAGCTTCTTCTCTTTCAGCTCGGTTTCAGTGGCAGCGCCCACGCGGATAACAGCCACACCGCCGGACAATTTTGCCAGGCGTTCCTGCAATTTCTCGCGGTCAAAATCAGAAGTGGTTTCAGCAATCTGAGCGCGAATTTGGTTAATACGGCTGTTGATAGCGTCGCCATCGCCGTAACCGCCCACAATAGTGGTGTTGTCTTTGTTGATACGAACCTGACGAGCGCGGCCCAGCATATTCAAAGTGATATTTTCTAGCTTAATGCCCAGCTCATCGGAAACGATGTTGCCGCCGGTCAAAGTGGCAATATCCTGCAACATAGCTTTCTTGCGGTCGCCAAAGCCAGGAGCTTTAACAGCAACGCAGGTGAAAGTGCCGCGCAGTTTGTTTACAATCAGGGTTGCGGCGGCTTCGCCCTCAACGTCGTCAGCGATAATCAACAGCTGACGGCCAGCCTGCATAACTTTCTCCAGCACCGGCAGCATCTCCTGCACGGTGGCAACTTTCTTTTCAATCAACAGAATGAAAGGATCGTCCAAAACGGCTTCCATTTTGTCGGTGTCGGTTACCATATAAGGGCTGATATAGCCACGGTCAAACTGCATACCCTCAACCACGTCGCAGGTGGTTTCAAAGGTCTGGCTATCCTCAACGGTGATAACGCCATCCTTGCCAACTTTTTCCATAGCGTCGGCAATCAGCTCGCCAATTTCCTTATCGTTAGCGGAAACAGAGGCAACCTGAGCGATTGCTTCTTTGTTTTCAACCTGACGCGCGCTCTTTTTGATGTCCTCAACAGTAGCGTTCACAGCCTTGTCAATGCCGCGTTTCAGGATGATGGGGTTAGCGCCAGCAGTAACGTTTTTCACGCCTTCGTCAATGATTGCCTGAGCCAAAACGCAAGCGGAGGTGGTGCCGTCGCCGGCAACATCGTTGGTTTTGGTTGCAACCTCTTTAACCAACTGAGCGCCCATATTTTCGGTGGAGTCTTCCAGGTCAATTTCCTTGGCAATGCTTACACCGTCGTTGGTGATCAGTGGGGAGCCGAATTTGCGCTCCAAAATTACATTGCGGCCTTTGGGCCCCAGGGTTACTTTAACGGCGTCAGCCAGCGCGTCAACGCCTCTTTTCAGAGCATAGCGGGCGTCTTCCTTAAAAATGATTTGTTTAGCCATTCTAAAATTTGCCTCCTAAATTTTGTAAGATTACTTTTTTCAACTTTTTAACTCATATATACGACGAAGAAGCCGGCGTATATATGAGTTCGCTCTAAAATTCTGCCATCGTCCAGCTGCGCTGTCCTTGGCAATCGTTTAGGCTCACTCAATTACGCAAAGAATATCGCGTTCGCCGTTGACAATTAGATAATCAACGCCATCCTGTTTCACGTTGGTGCCAATAAATTTGGCGAAAACAACCACGTCGCCAACCTTAACTTCCAGCGGTACGCGCTCGCCTTTTTCATTGATACGGCCAGGGCCAACTGCCACAACCTCGCCCTCAATCGGTTTTTCCTGAGCGCTGTCCGGCAGCAAAATGCCGCTTTGGGTCTTTTCTTCCTTTTGCATTGGTTTGATAACCACACGTTCGCCAATGGGTCTGATGTTCATTGTTTTTCCCTCCTGAAAAATACTCTATAAAAATTAGTTTCGTTAGACTGTTTTTTTTTGTTAGCACTCTAAAGGTCTGAGTGCTAACAACTGCTAATATGATATATAATTATGCGAGTCAACGCAAGCTCTGAATTTGGCCATTTTATATATTTATAGCCTAAATAATGGTAAATATACCAAAAATGATTGCCTTTGCTTTGATTTGCGCCGGATTACACCTGTCCATATTGTTTGTAATATTTCATATATAAAATAGCCGTTGCAATTTGAAGCATAGGGGTTGCTTTTATATATTTAGTCTTGCTATTTGACGAAAAAAGTAGTATAATACAGGCTACAAAGAGCTGAATTTTTACTCAAGCTGGCGGTTAGCCCTC
>JAAWKH010000001.1 GCA_022797295.1 Peptococcaceae bacterium | reverse complement strand
CCCAACAGATAGACCAACGCATGCTTAAAGGAATCATAATTTGCTAAAAGCTGTTGGTAGACTTCTTCATCATCTGCGGCAACATAGGCTGCATACTCAGCTAAACTGACGTCCAATAGGGCCTCGTCCTCTTTAATTTCACCCACCACTTCAATCATTGTATTATAATCAGTGGCTACAATATGCGAAAGGGCCATTTTGTGAATATCCATAATCAGATAGCGTATTTCACTAAGCCGTTCCTCACCAACCATATAGTTGTCAACAATATGCCTAGCGTTGGAATTAACATTATGTAAACTAAAAATTGCTAAAACGTTGGAAATCAACGCCACAACACCCAACAAAATAATGGGTAAAATCAGACGCTGCTGAATAGTAAGTTTATCTTTAAGATTACTTTTCATCATTTTTTCCCTCTAAAATAGCTTTATTTTTACGTAAGCGCAGTTATATTTTCCACCATTTTGTCCAGCTGTTTTTGTAAATCCTCGCCAGTTCGGTTGTGCGCCGCCATATTTTGAGCAAACAGGCTTACTGGGTCCCAAAATTTACCGCCAACTCTTTGCAGCTGTGAAAACTCAGATTGTGCTAAAAGTGCAGCAATCGCCGGCGAGCTTTGCACTTCTGCCGAGGCTGCCGCTTGTATGTTAGCCGGCCCCTGCCCGCGCATCTCAAAACGCAGGCGTTGATTTTGCTCATTAGCAATCCATTCTGCCAGCTTGTTAGCCCATTCCTTATGCTCAGAGTAAGCGTTCACTCCCACCAGCTTACAACCGGAAAAGGAAGCCATTTGTATTTGTTGACCAGCACAGGTAAAGGTTGGCAGCTTTGCCGCACCAAGATAATCCCCCCAGGCTTCTTCCAAGGCCACGGCATTCCACACACCGCTAACCCCTGCAATTACCGAACCGTTACGCGCACCTTCCAAAAACTGCACATCAGTTCGGTTAGCAAAACCGTTGCTTGCGGCAATTCTCAGCATTGCCTGAGCAACATCAACACCACTGATAGGGCCACCAGTTTGGTTCCAAGTGCAAAAATTGGTAATTCCATCATTGTTTAAGCCAACCTCAAGGCCTGTATTGCCAAAAAAAGCGTATACATACCAAGCCGACGACCAATCCATAGTCATTTTTTTACCATTTCTGGCCGCAACATCAAGCAGACTATCCATAGTGCGCACATCTTCATCTGTAATATAACGCTTGTTATAATATAAAAAATAACCATTATCAGCTGTCAAAGGATAGGCATAAAGTACATCGCCAACTGAAGCTGCCTCCACAGCGCTGCTCAAGTTAGCCTCTTTTATTGATTGAGGATCCGCCAACGGTTCCAAAGCTCCGGCCGCTGCCAAAGCGTTTAGCTGGTCATCAGCAAAAGTGAAAACATCCGCTCCTTGTTCAAGATCTTCTAACAAGGAATCCTTACAGGCAGATTCACTTTTTGGCGCATAAGTTATGTAAAAATTAGCTTGCCCCTGATATTCTGCTTGGAAACTGATAAAAATCTGCTGCAAAAGCTCTTTATCCTCCTCAGCTCCCCAAACCAGAAGTTCCACATTTTCTGGCAACGCTGTTTGCTCCGCTTCTTGACTATTTTTACCACAAGCAGAACAAAACAATATAAAGCAACAAAACAAGCACAATAAAGCCCTCTTATTCAAGCCAAACACGCTCCTTCGGCTAATAAATTAGCTTTTAAAAAGCTTATATCGCAACTATTATATCATTTTACGAAAAAAAGTGCTATAAAAATATTAAAAAAAATCTATTTTTTTATAAAAAAAACAGTACGCCATCACTTTATATATGAAAGATAGCGCACTGTTATTTTCATTTCATAAAATTATTGCCAAAATGGTGTGTATAGAAACCAATTTCGTAATGGCTCTGGCAAAAAAGGATAAACAAAGATAGTCATTAACAGACATGCAGCCCAAATCAACCAGGCGTCTTTGCTGCCATCTTGCGCTGTTTCCGTAAACTGTTGTTTTTTTATAACAAAATATACCCAGCTAAACAGATAAAAGCCTAAAACAGCTCCCAATGTGTTAGTCAGCAAATCATCAACGTCAGTTAAACGCCAGCTAAAAAGTTGCAACAGCTCAATACTTAGTGAAAAACCAAATCCAGCGGCTGCTATCTGACGTAACGAACGATATTGTGGCCAAACGGCTGGCAAAAAAATTCCCAAAGGTACGAACAAAATGATATTTAAAATGGTATTTTTAATATAGCCAGGCGGATTATCAACAATATCTAGTAATGGCAGCAAATTCAAACTAAAATCCAGGTGTATATACTTTATAGATGGTATGCCTACCACAGAGCATACTGCTAAAAGATATAAAGCAAACAACATAATAATCCATTTTTGGCCGGTTCGGTAAGCCTCGCCTCGCCAATAGCGAACCGTTTGCAAATAAACCAGCAACAATGGCAACATCACCACTGCCAAAGCAAGCATATCAGCTATTAATGGCAAAAAATTTTTTAACATATCAAAACCCCTATCACACCAATCACACTAACCTTTTTTATTTATCGTAAGCAATAGACCATTCGTTATCGCTATATTGAACGGCAATTAAGATTTTGTTTTCCTCCGTAAAGTCATCGGTAAATTCCTGAGAAAGCTCATTACCATCATTATCTATAAAAGAAACAGTGTAAGCATATTCATCCTCAGGTTCGATTGAAAAATAGCAAACTTGAGTGTCCTTAATCGGCTCAGCCGAAACGGAAATAACCTCTCCAGCATGCGAAATTGTGATATTAGCAATTTCACGCTCGGAATAGTTGGTAATAATCAAATTGCCTTCTTTATGCACAACATTATTATCTGAAGCGGAACAACCAGATAAGGCAAAAATTAAGGATAACATAATTAGGAATATTTTTTTCTTCAAACTAAATCCCACCTATCGTTTAATATTAAAATATCAATTTATCCACGCAGCAGACGGCGTTTGTAAAGAAAGATTGATAGAAAGATTGAAAGCACATTGAACAACAGTGTTCCCAGCAGACAAACTCCAGAAAAAGCTGGTACGCTGCCAAAAGGCACTTCTTGCATACCATATAAAACACTGATGTAGCCCGTTGCTCCAATCATTCCAAAAATGCCAGCTAAAACGGCAACCAGAAGCAAACGTCCCTTTTCTGTACCCAGCCAGAAAACCAGCGGCAGTGTTAAGGCTAAAAAGCACAAAGCTAAACTCATAAAAATTACTACCAAAAAATAATCTCCACCATCAATCAGAAGTGAAACCAGCCCATAAAGCATGCTCACTACAAAAGAAAGAAACCAACCTAAAAGATACTTGCTTAAAACTATGTCTTTTATAGAATATGGCAACATTAAAGCCAACTGTGGCCATTTAGATTGTTCATCATAGGCCAGAGAAGTAACTGGTAACAGTGTTGCATAAAAAACGGCAAAGGCGCCTGCTTCCGCCTGAAAAGCCAGAGCAAAAATTATCAGTATAAACAGGAAAACCTTCATCTGCGCTTTTAATGTATATAAATCTTTCAGCAACAAAGCCAACATCACTTTCGCTCTCCTTTCGCCATAAACAGAATAATATCTTCCAGACTGGTGTGTTCAGTTACAAAAACATCGGCAATTTGGTGTTTTAGCACCAACGCTTCAACGCCATAGCTGGAGATTTTTTTGCTCAACACTGCCTCCTCCGGCAATGCTTCAAAATCCTCCTGGCTTAATTTTACAAGTGCATATTCCTCCAGCAACTGGTCCTTTTCTTTACAAAACTGAAGCTTACCCTGATGTAGAAAAGCCACATAATCACAAATTTTTTCCAAATCACTAACGATATGTGATGAAAACAGGATAGAATTAGCCTCGTCACGCGTGAAATCATTAAATATGTCTAAAATTTCTTCTCGCACCATCGGATCCAATCCGCTGGTTGGTTCATCTAGTATTAGCAAACTGGGATGATGTGCAATGGCTACTGCAATCGCCAGTTTCATTTTCATACCACGGGAATATGTGCTAAATTTTTTGTTTTGAGGCAATGCAAAGCGCTCCATCAACTCTATAAAGTAAGTCTCATCCCATTTGTTGTATGTGCGCCGCATAATTTGGTTAACATGCTTGGCTGTTAGAACAGCGGGAAAATAGGCTTCATCCAGTACCACCCCAATTTCCTGTTTCAACTGAGTAAAATCTGGCTGCTGATTATCCTGCCCCAGCACATAAATCTTGCCGGCATTGCGTTCAATCACATTCATTATAAGCTTAATCAGCGTTGTTTTGCCAGCGCCATTTTCACCAACCAGCCCTAAAATACTGCCTTTTGGCAGTTGCAAAGTAGCGTCTTGCAAGGAAAACGCACTGAAAAACTTACTCACCCCCTGCACCTCAATAGCATTGTTGGTTTCATTAACATACATACCAATTCCCCCTAAACCTTTATAAAACGCTGGTCTTATATTTACCAAGCGGGCGCTTTTTACGGAAGATAACAAAGCGCTGCACCAGCCAGCTCATACTGAAAAACATAATTTCTGTAATCAGTTTGGCAATATATTCGTTTACGCCACTGTTTACCAACAGGCTTAGCACAACGGTGTTACTAAACAAAATAAATGTAGCGAGTACAAAATATTGCAAAGCCGATTGCCAGAGCCGTCCCTCACTTTTAAAGATATACTTGCGGTTTAAGCTGAAATTTAGGCTTGCGCTGATAAAACGGGCGCTGATATTAGCAAAAGCTAGCTGGTCGCCACTAATCAGAAGTAGCAATGTATAGGCCAGATAATCAACACAACAACTAATCAGTGATACCGCAGAAAACTTCAAAATTTCCTTGTAGACCCGCCAAGAATCCCGCACGGCTGAAAAATGGGATCTACGATTGTCCTCCAGATAAATTGTGCTGATACTAACTTCCTCAATCGCAATACCCTCTCGCACGGCAGCCAAAAGCACATTCATCTCATACTCATATCGCTCTCCTGGCACCTGCAACAAAAAAGGAAGTAGCTTGGCGTCAAAAGCCCTCAAGCCAGTTTGAGTGTCATAAACTGTGCGCCCAGTGCTCAAACTGTATACTTTGCGAGTAACAAAATTACCAAAACGGCTACGCAAAGGCGAACCTTCGCCTTGTTTACGGCTGCCTAAAACCAATGTTCCGGCATGTTGCTCTGCTAAATCACAAACTTTTTCGGCATCAACAACCCGGTGCTGACCATCAGCGTCCATTGTCACCACCACGTAACGCCCATGAATATGCTCATTAATATAATTAAAACCGTATTTTAGAGCATGTCCCTTTCCCTGATTATTTGCATACCCTAAAACAGTGGCGAACTCCTCCGCCTGACGAAAAACCTCAGCATAAGCCGGGCCGCTGCCGTCATCCACAACTATTGTTTTAACACCGGCTGTGCGCAAATCACACAGTAAATCTAAAAGTAAATTATCAGGCTCATATGCCGGAATCAGAGCCACGCAAAAACTATCACACATCTTTTAGCCAACTCCTATCATACTTTTTTCATCATTTTTTTCTGACGTCACTACTGCTCTTTAATCACCTTATACATTTCAATAATCTCTTCTTCTGAAAGACCACAGGCAGTCGCCAGATTATCAATCTTTAACAAATATTCCTCAATCAGTTTCAAGTTGCTCTCTCGCATTAGCTTCAAATTCTTTTTGGCCACAAAAAAGCCTTTGCCAGAGCGCGCGTAAATAAATCCCTCTTTTTCCAGCTCATCATAGGCGCGTTTGGTGGTAATAACTGAAATCCGTAAATCCTTAGCCAACGCCCGGATGGAGGCCAACATTTCATCCTCGGCCAGCTTACCAGAAATAATCTGGTTTTTAATTTGCGTATAAATTTGCTCATAAATCGGCTGGTCAACCGCGTTGGAAATTATAATATCCAAAAACAATCACCTCGCTTCTCCATCTTTTTTTACGCCTCACAAGCTGTTTGCTTGATAACTGTTCATACCGTACTTGCTGTATATAATGTATATTAACAGTATAAACGATATAACATTATCTGTCAAGCCTTTTTCTTAAAAAACAACAAATTATATTATAAAAAGGCTAAATTATATTTAACATCTTTACATTTACCTATAAAAAATGTTATTATATTAACAATATTTTACAAAAATGCGAGGTGTTATACTTGAAAAGAAATCAACATTCACCCCAAAAGTTTTTACCGCTATTATTAATTTTGCTGCTGCTCTATTTTATTGCCGATTATGTGCAGGAACCGGCCAAAATGCCAGTTCACACCGATGGCCTGGCAGTGCATTTCATTGACGTTGGTCAGGCAGACTGTGCATTGTTGCTCTGCGGTGACGAAGCAATGCTAATTGACGGCGGCAACGTGGCTGATTCTGACCTGATTTATGCTTATCTGCAAAAGCATAATATCAATCATCTGAAATACATAGTCGACACCCACGCTCATGAGGATCACGTTGGCGGATTGGCCGGTGCGCTTAATGAAGCTACAATCGACTATGCATTTGCTCCGGTTACAAATTATGATAGTAAAGCTTTCCGAAATTATCTTAAATATGTGGAAAGCCAAAACAAGAAAATAACCATTCCTAATCCTGGTGATAAGTTGACCCTAGGCGAGGCTGAAATTACCGTTTTAGGGCCGCTTTATGATTATGAGGAAACCAATGATACCTCTATTGTTTTGCGTGTGGTTTATGGCAAAACCTCTTTCTTGTTCACCGGTGACGCTGAAACAGAAGCGGAAAAAGATATGCTGGCGGCTGGCCGCAATTTACAAAGCACAGTGCTCAAGGTAGGCCATCACGGCAGCAGTACATCCAGCAGCGATGATTTTTTGGCCGCTGTCAATCCTGAGTATGCCGTCATCTCCTGTGAAACCGGCAACTCCTACGGTCATCCGCATCAGGAAACAATGCAAAAGTTGCACAAGGCTGGCATTGCCGTTTACCGTACTGATTTACAGGGTACTATCATTGCTCAAAGCGATGGCGAAACCATAACCTTTACACCACTTGGCCCGGCGGATGACGGCTACAATTATGAAACAGGCGAGCAAACCTACATTATCAACACCAACAGTTTGCGCTTCCACAAGCCTAATTGCTCCGGTTTGCAAGACGCCAACAGTCGCAATCAACAAAGCTTCACCGGCTCCCGCGACGAGCTGATCAGGCAGGGCTATTCTCCTTGCGGCACTTGCCAACCTTAATTCACTAAAAAAATTTATATTAAAAGGTATCCCCCGACTAAGCCGAGGGATACCTTTTTATCTTTTCATATAGAATGCTCTGCCTATACCATTACCAACTAGCACGATAACCGCATAAAACGGTGCGTATACCCAGGCCGACGCATTGTAATAAATAAAAATTGTCGGTATAAACAAAATCAGGGCCATTAACGACAGCAGCAAAGAAAAACCGCTGCGCAATCCATAAGCCACACCAGTAACAATCGCCACCAAAGGCATAACGCACAGCATAAGCAGCATTGCCGCGCCAGTGTTTTGGGCTGCAACCGGCAGCAAATAAAAATCAACGACCAAAACAATTAGATACGGCAGCATATTCAATAATTTTGCTTTCATCTTTAATCCTCCAAACTAAAAAGCTCCTCCACAGTGGTTCCTAAATAACGCGCCAGCTTCATTGCCAATTCCAGCGTGGGATTGTACTTGTTGTTTTCAATAGCAATAATGGTTTGGCGTGAAACTCCCAAAGCCGTGGCCAAATCCTCCTGACGATAGCCCTGAATTTTGCGCAGCTCCTTTATCCTGTTTTTCATATCTTAACACCCACTAGCACCAGGGCGGCCACAACCGTGGCTATAAGGCTAACGACAACGCATACCAGCAGAACAATTTTGGCAAGCGGTCCTGTTTCATAGGAATCTTCATCATCCTTCACCGCGTTGCGCGTCAAAATGAGCTGGGAAAAGCTTTGAATATTCACTGCCACAACCAGCAGCAAACAAGGAAGTAAATTTAGGCGGCCGTGGTAAGCAAAAACCTGATAGCTTTCATATAGCGACCAAATTAAAAGTGAAAAAATCAGAAAATAATAGGCGTTTCTTTGCGCCTTAAAAAGGATAAACTGCTCCATTTCATCGGCCTTGCGCAAACGCAGCTTTTGCCAAATTTCTTTCATTTAATCATCCCCAAAGTAAAGAACTTTTTACATTTTTATTATAATTAATATTGCAGAAAAAGTCAAGAACTTTTTACATCTTTGTAAGTATAAATTTTACCTTTACACTTACAAAGATGTAAAGGTTGCTTGACAAATTATTTTAAACATGCTATAATAAAAAATGTAAAGGAACCTTTACCAAAAGCAAAGGAGGTTAAAATGGAAAACCGCGTGGAGGAGTTCAGAAAACAAATGGGCTTAAAGCAAGATGAGTTTGCCCAGGCCATTAAGGTTTCTCGGCAAACGGTCAGTTCCATTGAAAACGGCAAATATAATCCTTCGCTGGAGCTGGCTTTCACCATTGCTGATTTTTTTGACAAAAGCATTGAGGAAATATTCATTCACCAAAAAAGAAAGGAGCAAAATGAAAATGAGTAAAAATAATTTAAAAGTCGGCGTCATATATGTACTGTTGGGCTGTCTGCTGGCCGTTTATGCTATCCTAACGCCGGAAAGTAAACTGAACTCTCTGCTTTTCGGATTTGCCTTTGCCTTAATCACGCCTGGACTAATGATGATTGGCAAATTCTTCTATTGGAGCCGACCGGAGAATATTCCCAAATACCAGGAAAAAATCCGTCATGAAAACATTATACTACACGATGAACTGCAAGTGAAACTTCGAGATAGATCTGGCCGCCTTACCTTTTTGTTTGGCCTATGCGCAATCAGCGCATCAATGGTTGTTTTCTCCATATTAGGAGCTTTGGATATTGTGGCAAGCAGCCGTTTGATAATCTTCTATCTAGCCGGTTACATTGTTTTCCAAATCATTACTTATTTGTTCATCTATTACAAGTTAAGCAAAAGATATTGATATATGAAAGGAAAATAAGATAATGAATGAATTTCAAACAAAATATATTGAATTAAAAAAAGAATATGAACGCTCTGATGGCAATGCTACCAGCGTGCAAGCTCTTTATGAATATAAGGATTATCTCGAGGAACAAACTGACCCAGAGGCTTTGTCAGTGTTAGTTAATGTGTGCGAAACATTAAAGCTTTACAAAAGCGCCTATGAAATTTTACGCCCGTTGGTCAAACAGACAGATAAAAAAGCGCAAAAACAACTGATAAAATTGCATGGCCTGCAATATCAAGGCGACAGATTTGCCCTGCCGCGTCCTCAAAGCGATCAAGCTAAAAATCGCCAAACAGCTTTGTTGGCCACCCTGCCCCATTTTCGCTATCATCCCAACCCACTAGCAACCGAAGCCTTTCACCTGTCCATAAATGATGTAATTTGCGATTGCTGCCAAAAACCAACCAAAATTTACTATGACGGCCCATTTTATACTATTGACAATATCAACTATCTTTGCCCGGATTGTATTGCCAATGGCAAGGCTGCCGAAAAATTTGACGGTCAATTTCAGGATGAACTTTCCCTGGAAGATGATGTAAACGATCCGGCAAAGCTAGATGAATTAATTCATCGCACGCCTGGCTATTCCGGCTGGCAACAGGAAACCTGGCGCAGCCACTGCCACGATTACTGTGCTTTTGTTGGCTATGTTGGCTATCAGGAGCTTAAACAAATGGATATTTTAGATGAAGTGCTGGACGATTTTATTATAAACGAATTTGGCATAACATCAGAAGAACAATTAAAGGATATGTGCAATGGCGGAAGTTTGCAGGGTTACTTATTCCGCTGCCTGCACTGCGGTAAGCACCTTCTGTGGATGGATTGTGACTAACATTAAAAAAGCGGCCTTGGATTAAACCAAAGCCGCTTTTGCATTTTACATCGATTTTATTATTTATCTAAAAAGCTGCGCAGCACATAGGCATTTGCGGCTCTGTTCATTGCTGCAATATGAGCAGTTAAATTAATATGCTTGGGGCATACCTGCTTGCAGTTTTGGGAATTGCCGCAATCCTGCAAACCGCCTTTATTTGTCAAAGCCTCCAGGCGTTCATCAGCCTGCATCCGGCCAATCGCGTGCAGGTTGAACATCCGCACCTGAGCAATCGCATTAGGCCCAACAAAATCAGATTTGGAGTTGTAGTTCGGGCAGGCCTCAAGGCAACAACCACAGGTCATGCAGTGAGAAATCTCGTAAGCAATGCGCTGATCTTTTTCAGGCAAACGCGGCCCGCGGCCAATCGTCCAGGAACCGTCCACCTGCACCCAGGCCCGCACCCGCTTCAGATTATCAAACATCTTGCTACGGTCTATCATCAAATCGCGGATAACCGGAAATTTGGTTAAAGGCTCTAGCTGAATGGGTCGATCGCCATATTTTTCAATCAATTTGTCAGTCAGGGCTGCGCAAGCCTGGCGCGGCACACCATTAATCAGCATGGTACAGGCGCCGCAAACTTCTTCCAGGCAGTTACACTCCCAAACCACAGGATTCACCTTTTGACCGTCTGCCGTAACTGGATTTTTGCGAATTTCCATCAAAACGGAAACAATATTCATATTCGGACGATAAGGAATTTGGAAATCCTGCCAATATGAAGCCTCCTGCGGACTGTTACGGCGCTTAATCTTCAATTTAATATATTGCACATCTTTTAAATTAACCACAACATTCCCTCCTTAGTACTTTCTTTCGACAGGCTTCAACATACTAATATCAACTTCCTCCCAACCAAACGTTGGATTACCATTTTTGTAGGTTGCCAAAGTTGTCTTCAGGAAGTTCTCGTCATCACGTTTAGGGAACTCTGGCTTGTAGTGGGAGCCGCGGCTTTCATTACGCCGCAAAGCGCCGCCTACAATCACCCGCGCCAAATCCATCATACCGCGCAACTGACGCACATACATAACAGTCTGGTTGGAGTAAGGCCCGTTGTCGGTAACATTGATATTTTTCCAACGCTGCTGGAATTCCTGCAATTTAACGTCGGTTTCTTCCAAATCCTTGTTAATGCGCACAATAGTAGCATTGCGATACATAATATCGCTCATTTCATCATGCAGCTTGTAGGGATTTTCCTTGCCATCCATCTTCATCAACTTTTCGTGCTCAGCCTGCTGCTTCTTCACAATCTGTTCGCCCAGATTGCCAATCGTCTCCTCAGCTGTGGCATTTAAACCGTTAATATATTTAACCACTGCCGGGCCGGCTACCGTACCGCTGTGCATAGCAGAAAGCAGAGAGTTAGCGCCCAAACGGTTAGCGCCGTGATACATATAATCGCACTCGCCAGCAGCAAACAAACCAGGAATACAAGTTTGATGCTCCCAATTCACGTGAATGCCGCCCATAAAATAATGCACAGCCGGGAAAATCTTCATTGGCACTTTGCGTGGATCATCACCGTAGAAAGTTTCATAAATATCCATAATGCCTTTCAGACGTTTATTCAAGAAATCAGTTGACAAATGGCTCAAATCCAGATAAACCATATTTTTGCCGTCAACACCCAGACCCATATTTACGCACACATCATAAATTTCACGGGCTGCAATATCACGCGGCACCAAATTACCGTAAGCCGGGTATCTCTCCTCCAGGAAGTACCACGGTTTACCGTCCTTGTAGGTCCAAATGCGAGCGCCGTCGCCACGAGCAGATTCTGACATCAAACGCAACTTATCATCACCTGGCATCGCAGTCGGATGAATTTGCACAAATTCGCCGTTAGCAAATGGCACGCCATGCTGATACAAAATTGCCGCGGCGGAACCGGTATTAATAATGGAATTAGTTGACCGACCATAAATCATGCCAGCGCCGCCAGTGGCAATCACCACTGCATCAGCCACAAACTCCTTGATTTCCATTGTGGCCAAATTTTGAGCAACCACACCTTTACAAACACCGTTATTGTCAATCAGCAGGTCAATCATTTCCCAATTTTCAAATTTGTTTACCAGGCCTAAAACCTCTTTATAGCGCACTTGCTCGTCCAGAGCATAAAGCAGCTGCTGACCAGTAGTGGCGCCGGCGAAAGCGGTACGGTAATTTTTTACACCGCCAAAACGACGCAAATCTAACAAGCCCTCGCTAGTTCTAGTAAACATCACGCCCATTCTGTCCATTGCATAAATCAGGCCAGGAGCATTGTCAACCAAACCACGCACTGGGGACTGATTAGCCAAAAAGTCACCACCGTAAATTGTATCATAAAAATGCTGGTCAACACTGTCATGCTCGCCCTTGGTATCCAAGGCTGCATTAACGCCACCCTGAGCACAAACCGAGTGCGAACGTTTAACCGGCACCAAAGAAATCAAATCTACCGGAATATTTTTTTCAGTTATTTTAATAGTGGACATCAAACCGGCCAAACCGCCGCCGACAACCACAGCTTTTGCTTTTGCCATAAGTACACTTACCCCCTAATCCTAAGCTGCCGCCAAGGCCAGCAAAATGCCCACGGCCCAAAGCGAAAAGAAAACAAACAAAAGGATTGCGCAAATCGCAAAGATTTTCTGGGCTCTGTCACCCACGCAAATACCCCAGGTTATACAGAAAGTGAAAATACCATTAGTGAAATGATAAATAGAAGCAACAATACCGATAACATAAAGCACAAAAGTCAACGGATTTTGCAGAGTTGCCAGCAGCACCGCGTAAACATCCTCCGGTGAACCTGTTGTAAGACGCAGGGTATAAACATGCCAAATTACAAAAGCCAGCAAAATCAGGGAGGTTATTCTTTGCAGATAAAAAGCAACATTTCGATAATATTTATATTGTAAAGCATTGTTTTTCGCCAAATATACAATATATATACCATAAATACCGTGGAAAATAAGTGGAATGGCAATCAACACCAATTCCAAAATAATAACAAACGGAGCATGCTTCATAAAATTGACCATAGTCAAATAGGCTTCATTGCCCAAAAAGATTGAGCTGTTCAGCAAAAAATGCACGCAAATAAACAGTCCCAGCGGTACCAGTGCGATTAAAGAATGAAACCGCCTAAGAAAAAAGCTTAATTTTGACAATTTTTTATCCCCTTTCCATCATAAAACTACAAAACCCTGTTACTTCTTTACTACTTAACTAAATCCCTGAAAAAACCTCATCAACAAAAAATGCCCAATCGAAATCCAGCCAAAAAAAGCCAAAGTCGATTAAGGCGAATTAATGCTGATTATAAAAAGATTTTCGCTATCTATACAGAAAAATCCTGCTACTAAATAGAATTTAACAATTTTTTTTTAGTTTTTTTTTCACCAAATTTAGTTAAACCTGGAGTTCTTGACGCATACTTTCATATATAGTCTGAAAAATCACAGCGTCCTCAGCCTGCTGACCTGCACTTTCACAAATTATGGTTGGAGCAAAGTGATAATCCAGCAAAACCTCCGCCAAAGGTTCAAAATCCGGACCAAAAACCTTATCCATCAGACATCGGTGGCGGCGCTCTCCTTGCTTGCCAAACTCTATCGGTGAAAAATGTATATGCAAATAATGCGCCGCCTCTTCACCTAAACGGCGTTGAATTTTCAACATAATCCGTTCAAAATCTCGTCTGGTTAGCAATTTGCCACCCTCTAAAGCATGAATATGCGCAAAATCAACTGTTGGGCGCACCCGTTCTGAAACCTCGCAAAGTTGCAAAATCTCACCTAGGGTGCCCAACTGACCTGGCTTACCCATTGTTTCAGGGCAAAGCAAAACCGTATCCAACAAACCCTCCCGCTCAGCCTGAAAAATAACCGCCTCCAACAAAGACAGCGCATTGGCCATTGCTTGCTCCCGCTTGAGCTCTCCCTGGGTGCCTGGATGAAAAACCACCTTGCCGGCTCCCATTTTTTCGGCAACTCTTAGCGTTTTTAATATATGAACTATACTTTTTTGCTTAATCCCCTCATCTTCACTGGCTAAATTAATATAATAGGGTGCATGAACACTTAAGCTTATTGCATAATCGTGGGCATTTTTGGCCAATGAAGCACAAAATGCGTCGCTGAGCCTCACCCCATGCGTACATTCATATTCATAGGCAGCAAGTCCCAAACCATAAAGATATTCACAAGCCTCTAGCGAGCTTTTGTGACCAGCCGCATAAAAGCTGTCGCTGTTGCCGCCGCAACCAAAAAGCGGAAAATGCCGCGCCATAGCTAAAACGCCTCCAAATGCCAGGTTTTGGCGCCTGTAATAGTCAAATCAACTAGCTGGCCAATCTGCTCTGGCTGACCTTTAAATATAACAATTTTGTTACTGGACGTACGGCCGGTGTAAAAATCAGGATTATTCTTACTTAGCCCCTCCACCAACACTTGCACGTTTTGGCCCAAATATTCCTGGTTATGTTCCAAGCTTATGCTGTTTTGCAAAGCTACCAAACGCTGCAAACGCTCCTTTTTAACAGCAAGCGGCACCTGCTCCGCCATTGTGGCTGCTGGTGTTCCTGAGCGTGGCGAATATAAAAATGTATAGGCGGCGTCAAAACGACACTTAGCTACAAAATCTAAAGTTTGCTGAAAATCAGCTTCTGTTTCTCCCGGAAAACCTACAATTAAATCAGTGGTCACCGCTGCTTGGGGAGTTTTTTCGCGTATTTGAGCTAAAATTGCCTGATAATCCGCCGTGCTGTAACCTCGGTTCATCGCCTGCAAAATGCGATCACAACCAGATTGCAATGGCAAATGATAGTAATCACGCACCTTGGGCAAATCACTGATAATATCAACTAGCTGTGGTGAAAAATCCCTTGGATGCGAGCTCATATAGCGGATTCGTTCAATGCCCTCCACTTGGCTGGCAGCCTGCAAAAGGTCGGCAAAATCAGGCGCTTCCGTCTGCCCCTGCCGTCGCCAATCCTTGCCATAGGAATTTACGTTTTGCCCCAGCAGCATTATCTCTTTAATACCAGTCTTTGCCAGACTATGCAATTCAGACATAATAGCAGAAAAATCCCGACTGCGCTCCCGACCGCGAACGTGCGGAACAATACAATAAGAACAAAAATTGTTACAGCCATAGATAATATTAACCTGAGCTGAATATTTACTGCTTTGACGACACGGCAATTCATCTGGAAAATCTTGATTATCCTCGGAAATATCCACAATCGGACTTTCACCGGCTAGCACCCGTGAAATATATTCCGGCAGACGATGTTGTTGGTAGGTACCCAATACAATATCCAAATGCCGTCCCTGTCTTTTCAATAAATCAACAATAGTTTTTTGTTGCATCATACAACCCACAGCCGCCAAAATTACGCCAGGCTTTTGATATTTGCAGGCTTTCAAATTACCAATATAACCCCAAATTTTATTCTCGGCACTTTCTCGAATACAACAGGTGTTAATAACAATCACATCTGCCGCTGCCAAATCTTCAGCTGGTTGGTAACCGGCGCTTTCCAGAATACCAGCTATAATTTCCGAATCGTGTTCATTCATCTGACAGCCAAAAGTTTTAATATAATATTTCATTCGCCCAACCCCTAAAGCTATCTGCTCTGGTGCAGGCGCAAATCCTTAATTTGCAGCTGCACACTTTTGGTATTATGAAACTCGTTAATTTCAATGCTGTAAACAATATCCACAGATAAGTTTACCGGCAAGCCCCTCAACAAACGTTGCCACATTGCTTCGCCGCCCTGCTCCAAAACCATTTGTTCAAACTCCGCTTTTTTGCGGAAAGATATAGCCGTACTTAATCCCTGCCGAAAACGGTCGGCAAAATAAAAACGAATTATATTTTTTTCATCGCCCAAAAGCTGAATCCGTCGAACCTCTAAATCTCGGTCACCAAACAGTGGAGCTTGGTTGCCGTGGCCAAAAGGAGCCATATCCGCAATTAGCTGAGCAAAACTCATCCCAGCCAAGGCTCGCTCAACTGGATAAGCCATATCTATGTAGGTAATCGGCAACATATCCTCCACGGAAAGCTGACAATTTGCATTCAAACGGCGGCGCAACTCAGCAACATTTTGCCGTTTGATGGTTAATCCGGTAGCCATATAATGCCCGCCGTACATCTCCAACAATTCATTGCATTCCACCAAAGCATTGAACATATTATAACCATCAACGGAGCGGCCCGACCCCTTGACCAGTTCCTGCTCGCCAGCCAGAATAAAAGTCGGCCGGTCATAAATTTCCTTAATCCGTCCCGCCACAATACCAGCTACGCTTTCTGGCAAATCTGGCTGATGTACCAAAATCACCTTATCATCAGCTAATCCCTCAGATTCAATACTAAGGCAAACTTTATCCACTCCATCAGATGACAGTTGCTTGCGCTGTTTGTTCAATTCCACCAACTGAGTTGCCAAATGCTGAGCCTCAGCATAGTTACTGCTTAAAAACAGATTCACGGCAATATCAGCCGTTTGCAAACGGCCGCTTGCATTAATGCAGGGCCCCAACACAAAACCAATATGATAGGATGAAACTTGCTCAGGATTAAGGCCGTTTACCTCCAATAAAGCCCGCAAACCCAAATTTGGCGTTTCGGTCAAATGTTGCAAAGCAAATTTAACCAACGCTCGGTTTTCATCCGCTAAATCCATAATATCACAAACAGTGGCAATAGCAGCAAAAACCAGATACTCAAAAAAATCCTGCTGCCAATTCAGGCCAGCCAATTCATAAAGGCGTTCGGCCATTTTATAAGCTAGCATACCAGCGCAGATTGACTTATACGGATACTGACAATCACGCTGTTTAGGATCAATCACCGCATCCGCTGGCGGAAGCTTGTAAACACTGCCAGTTGGGCTGATTTCAAATGGCACCTCGTGATGATCTGCCACAATAACCGTAAGGCCCAAATCTTTAGCCAGCTTAACCTGTTCAAATGCTGCAATACCATTGTCAAGCGTAAGCAGCAACTCCACACCCTCATCAGCCAGCTTTTGCACAGCTGCGGAATTTAATCCATATCCTTCGCTATCCCGTCGTGGTATATAGTAACGCACCTTGCCGCCCATTCGCTGCAATACCAACATCATAATACTGGTTGAAGTTATGCCATCAGCATCATAATCACCAAAAACAGCAATCTGTTGCTTTTGCTGTACTGCTTGCAGCAAAAGCTCGCAAGCCAAATTTAAATTTTTCAACAATTCTGGTGAATGTAGCGTGGATAGGCTTGGCTCAAAATATTCATCAATATCCTTGCGCTCCACCAAGCCACGTACAGCCAACAAACGAGCTGCTGTCATACTCAGTCCGCAGTCTTTAGCCAGCTGGCTGATTTCGGGAGCCTCCACCCGACAACCACGCAAAAACCATTTTTTCTTTCCCAATATGCACAAACCTTTCTTAGTTTCAGGTGTTTTTTCATTTTATACTGACAGAGCTTTCGCCGCAACGCACAGCGAAAGCCCTTCATTAATAATCCGGCTCAAGACAACAATGCCTTAAACCAGGATTTTATCATCATTTTTTTTACCCTTTTTAGCAGCCCGAATTTCGTTTTTATCTACACCGCGCAAGCGGGTTAAATCAGACAAAATGGAACCGGCAATAAACACTGAGGAATAAGCGCCGGCAATCACACCGATAACCAAAGCCAAAGAGAATGCCTTGGTGGTATCGCCGCCAAACAGGAACAGACAAAGCACCAGCAACAACACAGCCACCGAGGTGTTGATTGAACGCCCCAACGTCTGGTTGATACTTTCATTGATTAAATCAGTAAAACCCTGCTTTGGGTGCAACTCCCGATTTTCTCGGATACGGTCAAAAATAACAATCGTACTATTAATTGAATAACCAAGCACCGTTAAAATGGCCGCCACAAAAGTACTGTCCACCTCAACCTGTAAAATCGAGAAAATACCAAGCACCATCAAGGCGTCATGCATCAAAGGCACAATAGCCGAAACCGCAAAATTAAAACGAAAACGAATTGTAATATAAAGCAACATCAATGCCAATGCCAACAACAACGCCCACCAAGCGTTGGCAATCAGCTCTGCGCCGATAACCGGGCCGATTCGTTCATTGCGCAAAATCTCAAAAGAGCCCAGCTCACTTTCCACTTGAGTCAACAGCTGATTGCTTTGTTCCTCAGGCATATCCTCAGTGCGTATCAAAAAAACATTGTTATCACTAGCCTGAATGGTTGGCGTAGCTTCCACATAGCTAGAAACAACAGAGCGCAACTCCTCGGAGGTCACAGTCTGTGAAAATTGAAGCTGCATAATATTGCCGCCGGTGAAATCAATGCCCAGGTTAAGCCCACGGAAAAGCAATGAAACCACACCAACCAGCAACAACACCGCAGAAATTGCATACCAAAGCTTGCGTTTGTTAACCACATCAATATGAAGTTTAGGCACGGCCAACGCCCCCTTTCACGTGAGCAAAAAGCCCAACATGACGCGCAAAAGAAGGAATTTCAGCACACCATTTCAGCAGGTAATGCGTAACTACCAGCGCTGAGAACATGCTCACCACAATACCAACTGCCAAAGTAACAGCAAAGCCCTGAATTGAACCAGTGCCAAACTGGAACAGCACAGCAGCGGCAATCAAAGTGGTCAAGTTAGAGTCCAAAATTGTCCAAAGCGCCCGCCGGAAAGAAGCCGTCACCGCAGCCGGCAACGATTTATCATTGGCAATTTCCTCTTTTAAGCGTTCATAAATAACAATGTTAGCGTCCACCGCCATACCGATACTCAGTACAAAGCCGGCAATTCCAGGCAGTGTCAGCGTGATTTTCAGCCAGCAAATTAGCCAAGTTAAAATTAAAGTGTAAACCACCAAAGAGATAGCAGCCACCACACCTGGCAAACGATAATAGGCAATAATGAAAATCAGCAACAAAGCCATACCAACCAAACCGGCGTAAAGGCTTTTCTGTAAGGAATCCGCACCCAAAGACGGGCCAACGGTGCGCTTGCTCATCACCTCAACATCCACCGGCAAAGCGCCGCCTTTCAGCACCGCCGCCTCAGCAATGGCCTGCTCAAGTGTGTAGCCGCCGGAAATCTGGGCTTGTCCGTTGCTAATAACAGTTTCTACAACGGGGCTCATAACCTCTTGCCCGTCAATATAAATGGAAATAACTTGTCCAAAATATCTGGTGGTAGCTTCCGCAAATTTTTTGGAGCCCTCGTCAGAGAACTGCAATGAAATTACATTTTCCTGCCGCGGATCAGTTGCGCCCGGATTGCGTACGCCCTTAGCGTCCGCCAAATCGGAACCAGTCAAAATAACCTCGCCCCGAGGGCTGCGAAATTCCAGCTTAGCGGTACGTCCCAAAATATTGATGGCTTCATCGGGATTGTCCACACCAGCCAGCTGCACAATAATCCGGTCGTCACCCTCCAACTGAATAATTGGCTCCGACACGCCAATATTATCCACACGCTTGCGCATAATCTCTTTCAAGGCTTCCATATCGTCGCTTGAAACAGTTTGCCCTGCCTCTGGCACTGCCTGTAAAACCACTTCAGCGCCGCCGCGCAAATCCAAGCCCAAATTGAGATTATCTTTTAAATAACCCCAGGAACCTGCCACCGCAGCAACCAGCGCCACCACAAACAGGCAAAGCCAGATACCTCCTCTTTTCATTTAACTGTTGCCTCCTAAAAACGTTAATTCTTTACAGCGTTTTCTCGCTGTCAGTTTGTTCATTATCCAGCGCTGCGATACCTGATTTCTTCAGCTCAATTTCCACATCCTCCGAAACCTCAAGCCACACGCTTTTTTCATTAACCTCTGTAATAATACCAATAATACCGCCTACGGTAACAATTTTATCATCAACCTTTAAATTATTTAGCATTTCCTGACGCTGTTTCTGCATTTTCTGCTGCGGACGAATCAGCAAAAAATAGAAAATCAGAATCATAAACACAAATGAGCCAATAGAGTATACTAAATCCATTAAAATTTAACCACCTTTTTATATTTTTTATTATATAGATTAACCTTATAAAAATTCGCCTGCTTTTTATTTATTCCTGCCAGTTGGCAAAAAATTCTTTATAAAAAACCGCAAAAGTACCCGCCAAAATATGTTGACGCATTTCTTTCATTAAGCGCAACAGAAAATGCAGGTTATGAATAGTTGTTAAATGCAAACCAAAAATCTCATTTGCCTTAATCAGATGACGAATATAAGCCCGGCTGAAATTGCGACAAGCATAGCAATCGCACCCCTCTTCCAGCGGCCTGAAATCACGGGCATATTCCGCGTTGCGTACCACCAATTTACCTTGGCGAGTAAAAACGGTGCCATTGCGAGCAATGCGGGTTGGCAGCACGCAATCAAACATATCCACACCGCGAGCCACACCCTCCACCAAACAATCAGGACTGCCTACGCCCATCAAATAACGTGGCTTATTCTTTGGCATTATTGGCAGCAAATTATCCAAGCAATCATACATCAAAGGCTTTGGTTCACCCACACTAAGCCCGCCAATGCCATAACCTGGAAAATCAAGCTCCAAAAGTTCTTCCGCACTGCGCCGCCGTAAATCGTTGAAAAGTCCACCCTGTACAATGCCAAACAAGGCTTGATCCTCACGAGTATGGCAGGCCTTGCAACGAGCAGCCCAACGGGTTGTTTTCTCCAAAGCGGCCACAACCTGTTCTTTAGGCGCCGGATAAGGCGAGCAGACGTCAAAAACCATTGCTATATCGGCTCCCAAATCCTGCTCAATTTCCATAACCTTTTCTGGCGTAAAAAAATGTTTGGAGCCGTCAATATGCGAACGAAAAGCCACACCATCCTCGCTAATATCCCGCAGTTTAGCCAGACTGAAAACCTGGAAACCGCCGCTATCAGTTAAAATTGGCTTAGGCCATTGCATAAAACCGTGCAAACCGCCGGCATCTGCAATTAGTTTATGCCCAGGGCGTAAATAAAGATGATAGGTATTGCTTAAAATAATCTGCGCACCCACCTCATCCAAATCGCGCGGAGCCATCGCCTTAACGCTGGCCTGTGTGCCTACCGGCATAAATATTGGCGTTTCAATTAGGCCGTGAGTTGTTTGCAACAATCCCGCCCTAGCCTCACCGTCTTGTTTTAAGAGTTGGTAATTTAGCATCGTCAAACCTCTTTTTTATCAACATAAATTTTAGCAACAAAATAAAAATAAGCTAATAAATTGCTCTGCACCAGTGCATACTAAGCCTGGGCATTACGCTACAATTTTTTTTGGAGGCAATCAAAATGAGTAAAAATCCGTCCATTCAATGCACAATTAACGAATGCAAACACCATTGTGGCAATGAAAATTATTGCTCTTTGAAAGCCATTCGGGTTGGTACGCACGAAAATCATCCCACAATGGTGGAATGCACTGACTGTGAATCTTTTGAATACGAGGGCTAAAAGCCAAACAAATCTGGCACAGGGAAATCCGGGCAGCAACCTTTAGCTGCCCGGATTACTTATTATCGATGACGATTACCACGCAACGCCGGCGGTTTAGCCAAAATTTCCTGCCAAAAAATAGCGTTTTGCAAATCCGAAAGCCCCATTTCCTGTTGCACAGCCTTAACATCAACTAAAGGTATATCATTTTGTGGTACAAGCGCTTGTAATGGCTCAGTAGTTGATTTATGCTTAACAGCTTGCGCCACTTCAACCTCGCCAGTGCAATAGCCGCACTGCTGCTCAGCTGATTGAGCAGCTGAACGTGTTCGTCTCTGCCTAGTTGAACTCCGCTGTGATGATGCGTCATTTTGTAGCATTTCATCAAACAACTGACGAATTTGCCCGGTTAGGCTTTGTTCGTTATGCTGTTGTTCCGATCCTGCCGGCGGATGCTTTTTGCGTCTTTTGCCGCCACTAATACTGGATAAAGCCAGAAAAAGAATGATTATTATTAGAGATTCCAATGTTTTCACCAGCCTTTCAAGGCTTTTTTAATATCACTGATTTTTCTGGTTGCCGGAATTGGAAATCCCCTCACGCATTTTGGTATCAGCTTGCAAGTTCATCATATTATAATAATCCATCACACCCAAATTACCATTGCGAAAAGCTTCAGCCATAGCCAAAGGAACCTGAGCCTCCGCCTCCACAACTTTAGCGCGCATAGCCTGAATTTCAGCCACCATTTCCTGCTCTTGAGCCACGGCCATTGCTCGCCGCTCCTCAGCCTTGGCCTGTGCAATCTGCTTATCAGCCTCAGCTTGATCAGCCTGCAATTTAGCGCCAATGTTGCGCCCAACATCAACGTCCGCCACGTCAATAGACAAAATTTCAAAGGCTGTGCCGGTATCTAAACCTTTCGCCAGCACTGTTTTAGAAATCATATCTGGATTTTCCAAAACTTCCTTATGAGAAGCGCTGGAGCCAACGGTGGTAACAATACCTTCACCAACACGAGCAATAATAGTTTCCTCACCGGCGCCGCCAACCAAACGGTCAATATTAGCCCGCACCGTAACTCTCGCCTTTGAGCGAACCTCGATACCATCTTTAGCCATGGCCGCAACCACTGGAGTTTCAATAACTTTGGGGTTTACGCTCATCTGAACAGCTTGCAAAACATCACGGCCAGCCAAATCAATAGCGGCAGCTCTTTCAAAGGCTAAAGGAATATTAGCGCGCTCAGCTGCAATCAAAGCGTTCACCACTCGGTCAACATTACCACCAGCCAGATAATGCGCTTCCAGCTGTGTCACCTTAACATCCAAACCAGCCTTTTCAGCTTTAATCAACGGATTTACAATTTTAGCCGGCGACACACGGCGCAAACGCATACCAATCAAATCAACAATTCCAACCTTAACGCC
Source organism: Peptococcaceae bacterium (assembly GCA_022797295.1). GTDB lineage: Bacteria > Bacillota > Dehalobacteriia > UBA4068 > UBA4997 > Avidehalobacter. The sequence goes on along the minus strand of JAAWKH010000001.1, from coordinate 253,701 downwards.
AGCAGCCAGAGCCGAAATCCATAAACCAATCGGTACAAAAGCTAATATTACCATCAAGGCAATGAACACAATAAAAATAATCAGCCCGGCCCCTACCGCAGCAAAATCAAAACCTGCCAAATTAAATGGCATTTTGCATTCCTCCCATTCAATTTTTTATCTAAAATATATTAATACTGCTATAATTATAATACATTTTTTACCAAATTACAATATTTTATTTATGAAGAAAAATTAAGCCTTCGCAGATTCAGGCTCATCTTTTTCAACCGGAACAACAATCACACTGCTGCCCTCCACCTTGATAACGCGCACCTTAGTACCACGCAAGACAAAACTGCCCTCAGTCAGAACATCCGTACGTTTGCCATTCAACAAAGCAGCGCCAGAGGGCCGTAAATCTGTTAAGGCCATACCACATTCGCCCAGCAAATCATTTATACCAACCGGTGGACTAACATAACCGCTTTCAGTGGAGGTGGAATCCTGCAAAATAAGCCTATTCCAAACTCGTCTGGTACGCCCAAATTTCAAGCTAATAAATATCAGCAACAAAGTAACCAGCAGAGCCAAACCAATTTGCAGCATTGCAGCCATCATACTTGGCGCCACACAGATAACGGCCCCCACAATACTAGCAATACCTAAAATACCGCAAGCGCCAAAGCCTGGCACCACAAAAATTTCCAAAATCAACAACACCAAACCAGCCACAGCCAAAGCCACCGCAATCCAAGCAGTGTAACTTAAAAGCAAGGCGCCAATAAAATACAAGGCCAGAGAGGTCACGCCCAATGCAGCAAAAATTCCCACACCAGCAAAAAGTACCTCCAACACCAGACAACCAATGCCTAACACCAGCAACACAGTAGAAACAACGGAGTTATTTAAAATCTGGGTTGCCTGCTCCTGAAAATTATAAGGTATGGAAACAATATTGGCGCTACTCAGCTCCAAAGAACTCAACAGTTCAGAGCTACTGTTAACCACAAAATCAGCCATACCATATTGCACGGCTTGAGCAGAAGTCAACGTCAACAAACGGCCAGCCTCGCTTAATCCCTCAATCACCACGCGAGAATCACTCATCGCTGCTGCCAGCTTAGTATCCCGACCATGACTCTCAGCAGCGCTGGTTAGCTGGGCTGTCCAAAAGGAAACCACCTTTTCATCCGCCTTTTCATCACCCAGGCGCGGCTCAGCAGCGCCGATTGAGCCTCCTGTTTTCATTGCAATTTTTTCACAGGAAAGAGCAATCAATGAACCCGCAGAAATTGCCTTGTCATTAACATAGCAATAAGTTGGCACCTCCGAATCCATAATAACCTGCTTTAATGAAACAGCCGCGTCAACATAACCGCCATAGGTGTCCAATTCTAAAAGCACCACATCAGCGCCGGCCGCAGCAGCCTCCTGATGCACGCGTTCCAAATATGAAACCATATACTGGCTAATTTCACCTTCCAGCTTGGCTTCATAAACCAGCTTGCTGCCATCGGCCCAGGCCTGCCCAGGCTGCAACCAAAACAAACTGCACAACAGCAAAACAGCTATAAACAGCCAGTTGTGTTTTGCTAAATTCTGCAATATTAAGCACCTCCCCAAAATTCATCCCTAATATTATTATTATATTAACCAAAAATTATAAACAAAGTTTAAACTATTGTATTTTTTGGTAAAAAATAAAATAATTATTTTTCAAATTAGCCTAAAAACCATTTAAATTATAAAAGTAAATAATAATATATGTTATTTCCAAAAAAATGGTCAAATAAATATTGACAGATAGCTTTACCTGCGATATAATAATAAATTATCCCTAATATTCCATATTAATATTGTCATTATTTAAGGAGGTTGAGTACATAAGCAATGTCTACTTTGGCTGATTATCAAAAGAATTTTAAGAAGATTGTTTTTATTATTGCCATATTAGTTTCTGGCGGTTTTATCACTATGTTTTCCGAAACAGTGTTAACTCCTGCCTTACCTAGTATTATGGAAGAAACCAGCGTCAGCACCAATGTGGCACAATGGCTAACCACTGGCTTCATTTTAGTTTCTGCAATTATGATTCCGCTTACCGCTTTTTTCATTAATCGTTTTCCCACCAAACGGCTTTTTATGAGCGCAATGTCGCTTTTTGCCTTTGGTTGCCTGCTATGCGCTATTTCTCCCAATTTCTCAGTCATTTTATTAGGGCGTTTTTTTCAAGCTGCCGGCGCAGGCATAATGATGCCGCTTTGCCAAACTGTGGTGTTGGTTCTGGTGCCACTAAGCAAACGTGGCACAGCAATGGGCGTAATTGGCTTGGTTATGGCGCTTGCTCCAGCCATTGGGCCAACATTGGCTGGCTGGGTTATTGATATAATGGGTTGGCATATTATGTTTTACATTATTACAGCCCTCGCAGTGCTTGATATTGTTTTGGCGGGTTTTGTGCTGGAAAACGTTATTGAAAGCAGCAATCCCAAACTGGATATGCCATCTGTATTGCTTTCCAGCCTTGGTTTAGCATCTTTCCTATATGGTTGCAGCGCTGCCGGCGATATGGGCTTGCTGCATGTTTTACCTTGGTTTTTTATATTAATTGGTATAGTGACGTCAATGGCTTTTGTCAAACGGCAATTTACCTTAAAAGAGCCCTTTTTGGATTTGCGTATTCTCAAATTTCCTCAGTTTGCAATCGCTACCATCATCGCTATGATTGTAAATGCCGCACTGATTTCCGGCGCTGTAATGCTACCCATTTTTATGCAAAATATTCAAGGTTTCAGCGCCATGCAGTCCGGCTTGGCGATGCTACCAGGCGCGCTTTGTATGGCGGTTATGAACGTGGTTTCTGGCCGCATATTTGATAAATATGGTCCTAGAGGATTGGCGATTTCCGGCCTGTCTCTGCTAACCATATCAGCTGCTGCTTTTATATTTATGCACACCGGTACGCCGTTTGCACTGCTTTGTTTAATTTACACTATGCGTATGGTTGGCATTTCTATGGCAATGATGCCAATTACAACTTGGGGCTTAAACACACTCAGCAACAAACGTATGGCACACGGCACAGCTATCAACAACACATTGCGTCAGGTGGCCGGCTCTATTGGCACCACTTTCTTTGTGGCTATTATGACTAGCTTTGCTAGCCTGCGCCCAAACGATGATTATATAACTGCCAATCTATATGGTATCCAAATTTCATTTACAGTTATCACTTTGTTCTGCTTGGCGGCTCTAGTGCTATCTATCATCTTTGTTAAACAAACAAAAAGCCAAGGTGTTATAAAAATGAAAAAGACTCAGGCCAAGGCCTGATTGTCAACCAAGTATATTATTAAAGAGCTATCACCAATTAAAGGCGATAGCTCTTTTTTGTGTGAACACTTAGCGATTTGCAAGCCTGATAGGCGCAGCAAGAGCTTAGTGTTCACACATCCATTTGACTTTAGGCAAATGGAATCCTTAATGAACACTTAGCGATTTGCAAGCCTGATAGGCGTAGCAAGAGCTAAGTGTTCACACATCCATTTGACTTTAGGCAAATGGAATCCTTAATAAACACTTAGCGATTTGCAAGCCTGATAGGCGTAGCAAGAGCTTAGTGTTCACACATCCATTTTGACTTTAGGCAAATGGAATCCTTAATGAACACTTAGCGATTTGCAAGCCTGATAGGCCGGCATATTAACAGCTAATCTTTAAGCTTTGCAATAATACTTTGCAACTGAGAAATAGCCTGATGAACCTGCGTCTGAGCAGCGCAGATTTTATCCTGAACCGTCAAATCTATAAATATGTTGTCAAGCCAAATATCAATAGCTTCCAATCCACTGCCTAAATCAATCTGCAAATCAACCCCACCCATCTGATCCTTCAAAACTTCCAAATCTTGTTTGGCTTCTTTCAGATAATAGTTGGCTTCGTTCAAATCACCGTGCTTAGCCATACTGGTCAGCAAACCGCCTCCCCAAATATCAAACACACCCATATTATGAGCGCTATATAATTTCTTTTGCGCTTTTTGCAAGCTACACAAGGCCTTGTCCGCACAGTATAAAAGTTGTTGTTTATCGCTCAAGCTTAATGAACCTCCATAATTTCCTCAACAATACGGCGTGCAGCAGCCTTTGGCTCCTTATCCGCCGTAATTGGCCGGCCAATCACCAAGTAATTTGCGCCTGCCTGCACAGCCTGCTTTGGCGTCATAATCCGGCTTTGGTCATTTGCCGCGGCCCAAAGCGGCCTAATTCCCGGCGTAATAATCACAAAATCTGGTCCGCAAGCCTGACGGATAACCTCAATTTCCTGCGGCGAAGCCACAACGCCAGCTAAACCTGCTTCTTTGGCCATTTTTGCCCAAATAACCACCTGTTCAGCAATCGACCGCTCAACACCAATTTCTTCTGTAAATTCCTGCTGACTCAAACTGGTTAAAACTGTCACCGCAACCACCAACGGTTTGCAGCCATTTTCCGGCACACTTTCCGCCACCGCTTTGGCAGCCGCAGCCAGCATTTTTTTGCCGCCGCCTGCGTGCAGAGTCATAATAAAAGCCTGCAAATTAGTCAACACTTTGGTAGCCTCGGCCACAGTGTTTGGTATGTCATGCAGCTTCAAATCAATAAACACCTTGCCGCCAAGCCGCTGAATTTCCTTCACAATACTTGGCCCCTCAGCATTATATAACTGCATACCAATTTTGAAAGCGCCAACTTCATCATAAAGCTGCTCCACCAGCTGTAAGGCCTGCTCTCGGTTTGGCACATCCAATGCCACAATTATTTTTTCCTTAGCCTCTTGTTGTGTTAAAGCCACAAAATCCCCTCCTAATAAAAAAATGCCCCACAATGCCGGTCCAACGCCGATGTTTTGAACCTGCATATGCAGGTGGGCTTCCGCAAGCTGCTTCCTTAGTCCACTCGATGGAGGCATTAAGTCCACAGACAAATATAAGAATCCCATATTTTGAGTGTTGGCTCAAAACTTATCAGCATCTCTTCGCACACTGTCGGGCAAGTATATTATATTCCGCTATTGCTAACATTATAGCACCAATATTTGAAAATATCAATAAAAATTTTAGGCCAATTATTCGCTTTTTTTCAAAACAAACAAGAATAAACAATTTATTTTGGACTATTGATATATAAAACTTAAAAAATATAGTTATAACAACAAAACAAACAAATAATGCAACATAAAACTATATTTATTTAAAACATTTTACTATTCGCCTTTATCGGCTGAAAATAAGAAGCGACCTTTTCTGCACCAAATTCCTGCTCCAGCTGATTCCATTGCTCAGTTGGATAAATACAAAAAGCAAGTGTATCACAACCCGAAGAATCAATATATAAACGAATTTGATATTTTGGATATAAATATTTCTGAACACTTTTTATTGTAATATCCCGATCCATAAAATCGTCTGCATAAGGAATTGGTGTTTCAACACCATTTTTTTTCAAAAGAATGTCAACGCCTCTTTTTTTGTCTATATCTACACACTCAAAGCTAATTTTATCTTCATCAGGCAATTTTTCGTTAAAATATTGAATAATATATTCGTCATATTCCCGCCAATCAATCCAAACAAGGACATCGCTTTCCCAAAACTCATCCTGTTTTTTATCTGGAGCTGCCAAAAAATCTTTTATTTTCTCCATTATAAAAATATCTCCTTTGTGAAAGAGTGTTCACATTGTTCAAAAATTGAAGTATAGTACATTTCTTGCATATAATTACTAACTTTGCACTCACTTCAATAAAGTAAGCAGAAATATCCCCCAATTAAATTGAGGGATATTTGTTATATTAGCCTTTTAGCTTGTCAAATTTTTACCAGTTAAGAGGATTAAATTCCAGAAATATCTTTTCATTTTTTTGGCGCGTTTAACCTCAATTCAAGATATTTTTGACTTTTACAATCATTTGGGTTCAGCCATACCATTTTGGACGGTTCACCTCTGCTGTGCTAAAGGAAAATTTGCGTAATTGCAAGCATAAGAAAGTTTACTTTTGCTTTTCAACTTTTGCTTGCATACTAACCCGAATTGCCAGCTCTTTAAGCTGCTTATCGGTAACCTCGCCGGGAGCCTGAGTCAACATACATGAAGCGCTTTGTGTTTTGGGGAAAGCAATAACGTCACGAATACTTTCAGCTCCAGTCATCAACATAATCATACGATCAAGGCCAAAAGCCATACCACCATGCGGCGGCACGCCATAGCCAAAAGCGTCCAACAGGAAACCGAAGCTTTCATGGGCCCGCTCCTTAGTAAAGCCCAAGCACTCAAGCATTTTTTCCTGCAATTCCATGCTGTGAATACGAATGGAACCGCCGCCCAACTCAATGCCATTTAGCACCATATCGTAGGCACGAGCCCGCACACGACCAGGCTCATTGTCCAAATATTCCACGTCCTCCAGCATTGGGCAGGTAAAAGGATGGTGCATTGCCGTGTAACGTTTCTCATCCTCAGACCATTCCAACAGCGGGAATTCAACCACCCAGCAGAAGTTAAATTCTTTATCGTCAATCAAGCCCTCGCGTTTAGCAATTTCACAACGCAGATGGCCCAACGCATCCGCCACCACCGACGGTTTATCAGCCACAAACAGCAGCAAATCACCAGGCTGCGCCTGCATACGCTGGCACAAAGCTTCCAATTGTTCAGCAGTGAAAAATTTGCTGATTGATGATTCCAAACCGTTTTCTGTCACTTTCAGCCAAGCCAAACCTTTAGCGCCGTAAATAGCCACATAGGCCGTCAAAGCGTCAATCTCCCGGCGAGAATATTTAGCGCAACCTTTGGCATTAATGCCTTTCACTCGGCCGCCGCTTTTAGCCACATTAGCAAACACCTTAAATTCGGAATCAATAACCAAATCAGCCACATCAATCAGCGGCAAATCAAAACGCAAATCAGGCTTGTCTGAACCATAGGTTTCCATAGCCACGTGCCAAGTCAAACGCTTAAAAGGAGTGGGAATCTTAACTCCCAGCGCTTTATCAAAAACCTCTGCCACCAGGCCCTCCATAAGCCCCTGAATTTGCTCTTCATCAATAAAGGACATTTCCAAATCCAGCTGGGTAAATTCAGGCTGCCGGTCTGCCCGCAAATCCTCATCCCGGAAGCAACGAGCAATCTGAAAATATTTATCAAAACCGGAAACCATCAACAGCTGCTTGTAAAGCTGCGGTGATTGCGGCAAAGCATAAAACTCGCCTGGATGTACTCGGCTAGGCACCAGATAATCACGAGCGCCCTCCGGCGTACTCTTACCCAAAACCGGCGTTTCAATTTCCAAAAAGCCGTTGCGGTTCAAGTAATCGCGCATAGCAAAAGCAACCTTGTGACGCAACTGCAAATTAGCCTGCATTTGCGGGCGGCGCAAATCCAGATAACGATATTGCAAACGCACCAACTCGTCAACATTCACATCGTCCTCCACAGCAAACGGCGGCGTTGCGGAAGCGGCAAGCACTCTTAGCTCACTGATATAAACCTCAATTTCACCAGTTGCCAAATTGGGGTTCACCGTGCCCTCCGGCCGCGGGCGCACCTTGCCCACTGCTGCCAAAACGTACTCATTACGCACCCGTTCCGCTTTGCCAAAAGCATCCGGCCCACTTTCAGGGTCAAAAACAATCTGCACTAAACCTGTGCGGTCGCGCAAATCAATAAAAATCAGGCCGCCATGGTCGCGCCGGCGCTGCACCCAGCCCATCAGCACAACCTCGCTACCAACTTGAGGCAATCCAACCTCACCGCACATCATAGTACGGCGCAATCCTGCCAAAGACTCGCTCATTAAATATTCCTCCTAATAACAGCAACAAAATATATAAATATTATAGCACAATTTTATCTACAAACAAGTCCGAAATAATTATTTTTTTCGATTTTAATTCAACAATCGTGCTGTCAAAACCGCACCAATCTCCTCAATGGGAAATTCGCTTTGCTCACTGCTTTGCATATCACGCAGCACTACGCTGCCACGAGCTAGCTCATCGCCGCCAACCAGCAACGTATATGCCGCCCTTTGACTGTCCGCATATTTCAACTGAGCTTTCAGGCTGCGCTCCAAGGTATCATAACCCACGGCCAAACCCTGACTTCGCAACGCACAGGCCAACTGAAAGGCCTGCTTTTGAGCTTGCTTGTCCAGCACTGCCACAAAAACATCCAGCCCTGGTGCAACTGGCAGCTCCAATCCCTGCGCATTTAAGGCGCTGAAAACGCGCTCCATACCTAAGGCAAAGCCAACGCCAGGCGCCGGCTTGCCGCCCAACTCCTCAACCAGGCCATTGTAACGCCCGCCGCCGCAAACAGCACTTTGTGCTCCAATATCAGAAAGCAAAATTTCAAACGCCGTGTTAGTGTAATAATCCAAACCTCGCACCAGATTGGTGTTCAAACGATAAGGAATAGCCGCAGCCTGCAAATATTCCTGCACCGCGTCGAAATGCACCCGACAATCATCACAAAGCGCATCCAAAGTGGTTGGCGCACCATGTAAAAACTGTTGACACTGCGGATTTTTGCAATCCAAAATCCGTAAGGGATTTTTTTCAAAACGCTCCTGACAGGTTGGACAAAGCTCGTCCAAATGCGGACGCAGAAAATCCTGTAAGGCCTGACGATATGTCGGCCGACAGTTTGGGCAGCCCACGCTGTTCAAATTTAACTCCAAACCTTGCAAACCAAGCCGACGGTAAAACTCCCAGGCCAAAGCAATAACCTCAGCGTCAGCCGCCGGTGAAGCCGCACCAAAGCACTCCACTCCAAATTGATGAAACTGCCGAAAACGCCCCGCCTGTGGACGTTCATAACGAAACATCGGCCCCATATAAAACAAGCGAACTGGTTGTTGACCAGCAAAAAGCTTGTTTTCCACATAAGCCCGCACCGCAGAAGCTGTGTTTTCCGGCCGCAATGTCAGGCTACGCCCGCCGGAATCCTCAAATGTATACATCTCTTTTTGGACAATATCCGTCGTATCGCCAACGCCCCGCAGAAACAAGGCGGTTTCCTCAAATATAGGCGTTCGCAGCTCTGCATAACCAAACTGTTGGCAAATTTCCCGTAATAGCTTTTCCAAATACTGCCATTTAGCAGTGTCCTCCGGCAAAAAATCATTTGTACCTCGCGGCCTTTTCGTCAGCATAAATCTTACAACCTCCAAAAGCTTAGGCTTTAATTTAATTCAAAAACGGATTATATTTCTTCTCCTCGCCAATATAGGTATGTGCGCCATGGCCGGAAAAAACCAGTAGTTCATCGGGCAACTTAAAAAGCTTGTTGCGAATACTATCCATAAGCTCGTTGAAGCTACCGCCCAACAAGTCAGTTCGTCCAATAGAAAGCTGAAAAAGAGTGTCGCCGGAAAAAACCAGTTGCCCAGGTATCACCAGCGAAACGCCGCCTTTAGTATGTCCTGGCGTGTGCAAAACTTCTATATTATAACGGCCAAGAGACCATGTCTGCCCCTCCTCCAGAAACTTATCAGCAGCTGATGGTTCTGTTCGCACTTGAAAAACAGTGTCATATCCCTGTTTTAACATCGGAGCGTCATCTTTATGAATTAAAATCGGCGCACCAGTATATTCGCGTAGTTGCGCATTGGCCCCCACGTGATCCCAATGGCCATGAGTGTTAAAAATATATTTTACCTCACAGCCGGTCTGGTCAATCGCAGCCTGCAAAACATCAAAATCACCGGCGGGGTCAACCACAGCCAATTCTTTTGCCTCTTTATCTGCCACCAAGTAGCAGTTTGTATATATCTGCCCCAGCTCAAACCTTTGTAAAAGCAAATTTTCATCTGTCAACTTATATTCAAACATTAATCAAACTACCTCCCCGTCATCTATTAAAAAAGTTTTTGACTGTCCAACAGCAACGTTACCGGGCCGTCGTTATTAATCTCCACCAACATATCCGTTTGAAAAACGCCGCAGGCTACTGGCACAGCTTTTTGCAACTCCGCCACAAAAAGCTGATAAAGCGCGTCAGCCTCCGCTGGCGGAGCCGCTTGGTCAAACCCCGGCCGTCGACCGCGCCGACAATCACCATAAAGCGTAAACTGGGAAACTGCCAAAACCTCTCCGCCAACATCTAACAGGCCGCGATTCATTTTACCATCCGCATCAGCAAAAACTCGCAGATTAACAATTTTTTCAGCCAACCAGCGGGCGTCCGCCGGCCCATCCTCCTTGCCAACGCCCAAAAGCACAGCCAAACCACGACCAATTCGTCCTGCCTCGCGCCCATCTTGCTCCTGCAACAACACTCTAGCTGAAGTTACTCTTTGCACAACTGCTCTCATCTCAGTTTTTTTCTCCCTGAGTTCTACGGTAAACATTAGTAACACCGCGAATTTTCTTTAATTTATTTATAATATATTCCAACTGATTCAAATTATTAATTTCAATACGAATTGTGCCATGACAAATTTTATCAGCATCAACATCAAAGCTAATGGAATTGATACGAGTTTTGGTTTCCGAAATCGCCGCCATAACATTCATCGCAAGCGCGTCACGGTCAACAGCCGTCAAACCCAGCTCCGCCTGGAAAACGCCAGTGTTTTCATTATCCCATTGCACATCCACCAAACGTTCCGATTCATGGCGACGATAATAATTCATATTGGGACAATCCACCTTATGCACGGAAACACCGCGCCCTCTGGTAATATAACCAATAATTTCATCACCAGGCAGTGGACGGCAACAGTTAGCAATACGCACCATTAAATCAGCCTCGCCTTTCACCCAAACGCCTTTATCATGGGTAGCATTCTCATTGCTAAAAGGACGAAGCTTCATTGTTGAGGCTGCCGTTTTGCTAACAGCTTGCTGTTCAGGCTCTAAAAACAACGCTTTGCGCAGTGCATTGTCATCTTTTATACGGTTAATAATGCCAATCGCTGTGATAGCACCTTCCGCCAAAGCCACATACATATCTTCAGCCGAAACAAAATTGGCTTTTTTGCTAATATCCGCAATCCTATCGCTCTTGAACATTGCCGCCGTGTCCATATTCTGTTTTTCGGCCTCTTTCTCCAGCATCGTGCGGCCTTTTTGCACAGAAAACTCATCCCGACCTTTTTGTCGGAACCATTGACGAATTTTGTTTTTAGCCTGACTGGTTTTAGCGATTTTTAACCAATCCCGGCTTGGTCCAGTGCCACGGGTAGTTAAAACTTCAACAATATTACCATTTTCCAACGTTGTATCCAACTGTACAATACGACCGTCCACTTTAGCGCCAACACATTGGTGCCCCACCTGAGTGTGAATACGATAAGCAAAATCAATCGGCGTAGCGCCATAGGGTAACTCCATCACATCACCAGCTGGTGTAAACACAAAAACCGACAAATCGCCAAACAAATCGCCCTTAACATTTTCCACAAACTCTCTGGCGTCGCTAACCTCTTTCTGCCAATCTAACATTTGACGCATCCAAGCCAGACGATTATCCATATCGCGCACATTGCTGGTGTTATCCAAACCAACCTTGCCCTCTTTATATTTCCAGTGTGCAGCAATACCATATTCCGCCACCCTATGCATTTCATAGGTACGGATTTGCACCTCAACAGGTTGGCCAGACGGCCCAATAACAGTTGTATGCAGGCTTTGGTACATATTGGCCTTTGGCATAGCAATGTAATCCTTAAACCGGCCAGGCATTGGCTTCCAAAGAGTGTGAACAGTGCCTAAAGCGCCATAACAATCTTTCACGTTGTCCACCAGTACCCGAACCGCATGAATATCATAAATTTCATTCAGGTTTTTGTTCTGACGCTGCATTTTTCGATATATTGAGTAAAAGTTTTTTGGCCGCCCACTAATCTCAGCCTTAATATTTGCCTCCTGTAAATGCTTCTGAATGGTTTCGCCAACCTGATTAAGTAACTGTTCGCGCTCATCTCGTCGCATCGTAATCTGCTCCACCAAATTTCGATAAGCGTCCGGCTCCAGATAACGCAAGCATAGGTCCTCAAGCTCCCATTTAATTTTATAAATGCCCAAACGGTGCGCCAAAGGAGCAAAGATCTCCTGAGTTTCCAGAGCGATTTCCTTTTTGCGCAGTTCTGAATGATGCGAAGCAAGCGTACGCATATTATGTAGACGGTCAGCCAATTTGATAATAATAATACGAATATCCTTGCTCATTGCCAAAAACATTTTGCGCAGGTTTTCCACCTGACGCTCCTGTTTAGAACGAAAAGCCAGTTTAGAAAGCTTGGTAACACCATCTAACAGCAGAACCATTTCTGGACCGTAAAGCTCGCGAATATCATCCAGAGTCATCTCTGTATCTTCTACCACATCATGCATCAAACCAGCCATAATTGTAGTGTCGTCCATATGCAAACTGGCCAGAATACTAGCCACGGCCATTGGGTGCATAATATAAGGTTCGCCGGAATCCCGCAACTGATCCTTATGCAAGCGATCAGCCAATTCATAGGCTTGCCGAATACGTTCCTCATCACAGCTGGGATTATATTCACGAATTTGCGCCAACAATTCATCAAAGGTTGTCGCAACCTGTTGTTCAGATTTCATTTTTTCCCTCCTGTTCGTTACCAATCAAGACGGTTCTATTCATTTTAATATCAAAGGCGGCCTTCCGTAAAGAAAAGCCGCCTTATGCTTTACCATGTTTTATTTTCAGCTAAAATTCATTGGCAATTTTTGGCTCTATTTACGCAAAAACGACGGCAGTTCTACATCATCAAAAGAAGGCACCTTGAAAGACGGAGGCTCTGGCGCAGCCGGAGCAGCAGGAACTTCAGGCTGTTCCCGGCGTGTTGGCAGATTAATTCCACCACCATTATTGCTGGGAGTGTTTACAGCACGTCCCACCGGTACATTCAAATTACGAGTGGGAAGCGTAAACGGAGTGCTACTCTTAGGTTTGCCGTCAAAGCCGGTTGCAACTACGGTAACCCGGATTGCCTCACCCAAAGAATCATCATAGCCTGCGCCCATAATAATGTTAGCGTCTGGGTCAGCCACGCTGGAAATGAAGTCAGAAGCTTCATTAATATCCATCATAGACAAACTGCTACCACCAGTAATGTTAAACAAAATGCCCTTGGCGCCGTCAATGCTGGTTTCCAACAACTGGCTGGAAATAGCTGCTTGAGCAGCCTCCAAAGCCTTGTTCTCACCATCGGCAATACCAATACCCATCATTGTAGTGCCTGCATTCTTGGTGATAGTTTTAACATCCGCAAAGTCAACATTAATAAATGCCGATTTAGAAATCAAATCAGATATACCTTGCACACCTTGACGCAAAACTTCGTCTGCATAGGAAAAGGCCTCGGCCATTGAAGTTTTTTTGTCAATCATCTGCAAAATTTTATCGTTAGGTATCGTAATAATCGCGTCTACCTTTTCTTTCAAATCTGTAATACCCATTTCCGCCTGCTGAGCACGTTTGCGCCCTTCAAAGCTAAATGGTTTGGTCACCACGCCAACCGTCAAAGCGCCCATTTCTCTGGCCAAATCAGCCACAACCGGCGCAGCGCCGGTGCCGGTGCCACCGCCCATTCCAGCAGTGATAAATATCATATCCGCGCCTTGAAGTTTATTCTTAATTTCCTCGCGGCTTTCCTCAGCCGCTTTGCGGCCAACTTCCGGATCCGCCCCCGCGCCCAAGCCTTTAGTCAGCTTAGTGCCAATCTGAATTTTTTGCTTGGCACGCGAAACTTGTAAAGCTTGGCTGTCTGTGTTCAAGGCCAAAAACTCCACTGTATCCAACCCACAATCTATCATACGGTTCACGGCATTGTTGCCACCGCCACCAACACCAACCACAAAAATCTTCGCATTGTCATTTTGATAACCAGTTTCTTGGTTTCCCATTCTTCTAACCCCTTTCCGGGCCATACAACGCCATAAAAGCAAAGTAAAATTTTGAATATAACCCGCCTGTTGATAACTTTCAATGCTAAACTACAATACTAAATTAAAATAATGCTACACAAAAAATGCTAATTAACATACTTAATCTTGAATTATTTCGGCACATTTTCTCTAAATCCTGCTATCATAAGCTGTTTTTTTATTTTTTTTAATTTGTCACTATATTATTTATCATCAATAAACCGGCCAAGGTTCCGTTGGTTCCAAATTCAGATACGACAAAACCGGCTGCTCAGGCAAGGAAACATCAATATAATCCACACTTTCCAGCAAACCCTTACGGCGTTCACTATCAATAATTTCCATTGCTACTGTAAATTTTTTGCCAAAATCACTTTTGTCTCCCAAATGGCAATCAACGCCATAACTCAAATGGGCCACAATATCTTGTGTGTTGCTGACGTCTAATTCTGAAACCACTGCCGCTGAACGCTCGTCCATCTGCTTGATAACAGACAAAGCCACTCCAACCCCCTCCGGTTCCAGCACCGACCCTAATTTAATATCAGGATCAAGTCCAGTAATCCCGGAAACAGCAATAACCGCCAAACCATCCAAAAGCTTTTGCTTTAACAGCAGGGTTCCACTAAAATCCACAATATAAAGGGAATCCTGCGTGATGATAGCAGCCACTGGCACCCGTTCTATCACATTGATTACCAACGTGGAGGGCAGGCGTCGTTCAACGCTCACCTGCTCCACCCACAAATTGGTTTTAATCATCGTTTGCGCCTTGTTGAGGTTTGCCTCATAAATATGACCTCCTAAAGTGAAACCAGAAAGCGCCACAATATCTTCCTTTGAAATTCGGCTAACCCCATTCACTTCAATACTACGCACATTAAATATTGATGATTGGGCAAAACCATAGCCCAACGCTAGGGCAATCAGCATCAAACAAACCCAGCCTATCCAGGCCAAACTGCCCACCCGACGTTTTTTTCGCTTATTCACTTCTGCTTCAAATGAAACTACTTTGCCCAATTTGCCACCTGCCAACAAACCAAACGTTTTTATTCGCTAATCTAAAAATCAAACCACCAATTTACAGCCTTTTTCATTACCAAAATTATCTAGCCGACAAATATCAGCTCCCAAGCAGTTTAGCTTACCTGCAAAATCCTCATAGCCACGGTCAATATATTCAACCTGTTCAACCACTGTTCGCCCAGTTGCCGCCAAACCTGCCAACACCATAGCCGCACCTGCCCGCAGGTCAGTAGCGCAAACTGACATTCCGTGCAACCTCGTCACACCATCTATTATAGCACAATTACCACGTAATTGTATAGAGGCTCCCATTTTTTTTAATTCATCCACAAAACGAAAACGATTTTCAAAAATTCGTTCACAAATTACAGATTGCCCTTGTGACAAGCTAAGCATTGCCGCAAGCTGCGGCTGCATATCCGTGGGGAAACCGGGATAAGATGCTGTGGTTATTTGTAAAGGCAAGGGACGGCCAGCACAGCCGCAAATCTCAATAAAGCTTTCTTTACTGTCACCAATATTATATGTAAAACTAATTCCTGCCTGCTGCAATGCTTGCAATAAAGCCTGATTATGCTCCGGCCGAGCGCCAGACAAATGCAAACGTCCACCACACATCGCCCCAGCCACCAACAAAGTGCCTGTTTCAATACGGTCTGGCATTATTGTATATTCCGCTCCGCCGAGTCTCTTAACTCCCTCAATCGTAATAACATCGCTACCTGCGCCACTAATTTTGCCACCCATAGCATTGATAAAACCTGCCAAATCAACAATTTCAGGCTCAGTCGCAGCATTATAAAGCACCGTTTTACCCTCAGCTAAACTGGCGGCCATCAACAAATTTTCCGTTGCTCCAACACTAGGAAATGCTAAATGTACCTCGCCACCACGCAAAGCTTTGGCAAAAACAAAATAACCTGCCTCCAAAGGCAAAACCTTGGCTCCCAAAACCTCCAACGCCGCAAAATGCAAATTCATTGGGCGGCTACCAATGGAACAACCACCGCAGGCTCCAATTTCAGCTTCCTTAAAACGACCCAAAAGCGGTCCCAAAATCAAATTGGAGGCTCTTATCTTACCCAAAATTTCTGGGTTTGGAGCAGCTGGCGCCACTCTGGAACAGTCCAAACGCAGCTCGTTTCGTTGCCAGCTGACACGCACCGAGAGCTCCTCCAAAACTGAAAGCATTACGTAAACATCATCCAGCTTTGGCACATTTTTAATAACGCAACAGCCATTAGTTAGCAAAGATGCTGCCAAAATTGGCAAAACAGCATTTTTAGCGCCGCTTATCTGCACTTCTCCATCTAGTTTTCTGCCGCCATTAATCAAAAGTCTTTCCATCAGGCCAGCCTCCCCTATGTCGTCGCATCCCCCGGCCCGTTTAATTTTGTCTGCCCAGCAAACGCACCTCCGTTTCCAAATCATAGCCAGTTTTTTTGGCCACAATTTGTTGCACCTGTTCAATAAGACTAAGCACATCTGCTGCCGTGGCTCCGCCCAAATTGATGATAAAATTGCCATGCTTTTCTGAAACCTGAGCGCCACCCACAGTTAAACCCTTACAACCAGACTGCTCAACCAAATAGCCAGCGTGTGATCCCGGCGGATTGCGAAAAACACTACCAGCAGAGGGATACTCCAAAGGCTGATTTTGCCGGCGAGAGCTTAAAATCTCGCTTATACGCATCAAAGAATCCTCGCGATTGCCAGCAGGTAAACACAAAGCAACATTAAGCGCCACTGTGTTTTCTGGTAAACAACCACTGCGATATGCAAAATGCAAATCATCTCCATGCAAAGTCTGCAAAACCGCCTTCCGTTTTTCTGCCCCAGTATATGCAGCAACCTGCACCTCAGTGACAAATTCACCAATCGAAGCGCCGTAAGCGCCAGCATTCATCATCAAAGCGCCGCCTAAGTTGCCAGGAATTCCACAAGCCCATTCCAAACCGCCAACGCCAGCCTCCGCTGTTTGCCGGCTTAAAGCGGCTAAAAGAACGCCGCATTCCGCCCTCACTAAATAATTATCAGCTTGAGGCTCAATCTCCACACGGCTCAAATTTTCCCCAATACGCAACACCAGTCCGGCAATGCCCGCATCAGAAACCAGCAAATTACTTCCGCGGCCAATTATCGTTAAAGGCACCGCATTGTCTGCGCAAAAATCCAGCACACGTATAACCTCTGACTGATTAGCCGGCTCCACCAACCAATCAGCAGAACCGCCAATCCGCCAAGATGTATATTCCTGCATTGAAACATTCTGACGAATTGTACCGATAAACTCAGCAGACAGCTCCGCCATTTTCCCATTCAAATCCTGATTATTTATAGCTATAGTCAATCTTCTCCCAACTCTCTCTGTTAATTACCACCTTCAATTTGTGCAGCATAAACCTCGCCAGTATGCCTAATATTACCAGCTCCGGCAATCAGCACCAAATCGCCATTCTCCACAATTCGATCCAGGGTTTGCAAAACATCCTTTTCAGTACGTGCATAGTAAACCGGAAACTTCTTACCCCGGCTACGCACAGCCTTGGCCAAAGCTTGTGAATTTATCCCGTCTATCGGCTCCTCAAAAGCCGGATAAATTTCATTCAGCACCAAAACGTCGGACTGGTCAAAGGCAGAGGCAAATTCTCGGAACAAAAGCTGCGTTCGGCTGTAACGATGCGGCTGAAAAACCACCACCAAACGTTTGGCTGCCAAATTACGCGCACCCTGCAACAGGGCCTTAATTTCACTGGGATGATGTGCATAGTCATCATAAACCGTAATCTGTCGCGCCGTATCCTGACCTAACTTTTCAAAGCGACGCACCGTGCCCTTAAAAGCAGCTAAACCGGCGGCAATATCCGCAAAAGCAAAGCCCAAACTATGCAGGGTGGCCACTGCGGCCAAAGCATTGGCCACATTATATTCACCTGGCACAGCCAAATGCAAATCACCCAAAAGCTGGCCGCGACAAAAAACTTGAGTTGAACTGCCAAATCCCTGATAATGAATTTCGCTGGTCGTATAATCCGCTTTTGAGTCATGCAAAGCAAATGTTACGCACTGGCTGGAAACTCTAGGCAACATTTCCCGCAACACAGGGCAATCCAACCCTATTACAGCCCGGCCGTCCGACGGCAACTGATTTACAAACTGCTCAAAGGCCTTAATAATATTTTCCATACTACCATAATGGTCAAGATGATCATTTTCCACATTGGTAACCACCGCCACCTTAGTTGGCAGCATCAAAAACGAACCGTCGCTTTCATCAGCCTCGGCAACCATATAGTTGCCCAACCCCCAACAGGAATTGGCCTTGATTGTGGAAAGCACCCCACCCACCACAATCGTGGGCTCCTGCTGCATTTGCAGCAAAGCGGTGCCAATCATACCGGTGGTAGTAGTTTTGCCGTGCGCGCCTGCCACCGCAATGCCTTGACGCAAACGTAGCATTTCTGCCAACAGCTCTGCGCGACACATAATACGGATACCCCGCCGCTTGGCTTCAGCATATTCTGGATTATCTTGATGAATAACTGACGAATACACCAGCAAATCCACATCATCTGCCAGATTTGCCACATCGTGGCCTTGGTATACCGTAACCCCCAGGCCAGCCAACTCACGCGTCATAACACTATCCACCACATCCGAGCCGGAAACCTTAACGCCCCAGCCATTTAGTATGCGAGCCAAGGCGCTCATACCAATGCCGCCAATGGCTACAAAATGTACATGCTTAACCGTATTCAACAAAACCTATTCCTCCCCAATCAACCTTAGGCCATTAAAGCCTGGCTACGGCAGCTGCAACGCCAATTATAGCTGTTGCGGCCTCCCGTTTGCCTAAAGCAGCGGAATTTGCCGCCATTTTTTCCCTTAAATTTATATCAAAAAGCGCTTTTTGTAAAGCCTGCCGCAAACTCTGAGCAGACAACGCCGCGTCCTCAATCAACAAAGCGGCCCCAGCCTCCACCAATGCTTGCGCATTATAAACCTGATGATTTCCCGCCGCATAAGGATAAGGCACCAAAATAGCCGCCCGTCCTAAAGCCATAACTTCAGCCAAAAAGGAAGCTCCCGCCCGACTGATTACCAAATCCGCAGCGGCCAAAGCATATTCCATATGATGCAGATAAGGCAACAACAAAAAACCATCTTTGGCCTGCTGGGTTTTCGGATCAACTGGCAAGCCGTTCCGGCGGGCCAGTTGTGCTGTTTCATCAAACAGCTTTTCTCCTGTAATGTGCACAATTTGCACACCAGCCGCCAACAACTCTGGCCAAAGCTCAGCCATTGCTTGATTAATATGCCTGGCCCCCTGACTACCACCAGTTACCACCAGCACCGGCTTATCAACAGCCAAGCCTAAATGCTGACGAGCAGCAGCGGTATCCGTTTCCAAAATTGCCCGACGCACTGGCAAACCAGTCAGTTCACACTTAGCAGACACAGCATCCGGTAAATTAGCAATCGGAAATGTCAGGCAAATTTTATTCACGTGACGGCTCAAAATCTTGTTAGTTTTGCCCATAATTGCATTTTGCTCATGCAAAAGAGTTGGAATGTGCAAACGAGTGGCCTCCAAAAGCAACGGCCCGCAGGCGTAACCGCCGGTACCAATCACCAAATCCGGGTGAAACTGTCGCAGTAACGCCTTTGCCTCAGCCAAACCGCGCCAATTTTTGTAGAGCATTTGCAACATTTGCAGCGGCCCTCGGCCTTTAAAACCGGCCACGCTCACCGGTATAAACTCATAACCAGCCTCCTTGGCCAGCTCATGCTCCATACCATCAACATTGCCAACATAAACCAAACGTGAGTCGGGATATTTTTGACGAATAGCCTCAGCCACAGCCAAAGCTGGGTAAATATGCCCGCCAGTGCCGCCGCCGCTTAGCATTACATTCATAAATATCCCTCCATTTATTTTAAAATTTATTTTGCTAACTATTTTTCCAACCTAGCGTGACGTGATATATTCAGCAGAACACCCACCGCCGCCAAAGAAATTACCAATGAAGTGCCGCCGTAGCTAATAAACGGCAATGTAATACCGGTAACTGGCATCAGGCCCAAAGCAATGGCAATATTTACCAAAGCTTGCACGCTAACCAACAAAGTTAAACCAGTAGCCAACAGTGTACCAAAATAATCATTAACTTTCAAGGCGATAGTCAAACCACGCCAGGTGAAAGCCAAAAACAACAACAGCACCACCAACCCAGCCAACATACCGCCCTCCTCTACCAAAGTGGAAAAAATGAAATCCGTATGCTGTTCCGGCAGATAATACCATTTGGCGCCGCCCTGGCCCAGGCCAACGCCCATCAGGCCACCGGAGCCAATGGCCAGCAGGGATTGAATAACCTGATAGCCTTTGCCATAGTAATCTGCCCAGGGGTCTAAAAAGCTGGTTAAGCGTTGCAAGCGATAAGGCTTCATCGCAACCAATCCGGCCACCGCCCCAAGAGCAGCAAGTATCAAAGCCAGCAAATAGCGTTTTGGCACGCCCACAATCAGGAATATCAACATTAAAGTAATACCCATTGCAATGCCGGTACCCAAATCCATTAAGGCAACCAGACCACAGCAAAAACCAGTGAATATCAAATAGGGTACAAAATCTTTCATAAAGCTCTTAAAAGGTTTGGTGCGGATTGAAAGCAAATAGGAAATTTGCACAATCATAGAAAGCTTCATAACATCTGATGGCTGAAAACGAATACCGCCAATTTCAAGCCAACGTTTAGACCCCTCGCCGCTACCGCCGGTTTCACCCATCGTGGTAAACATACCCAGCACCATCAAAGCAACACCAGTCCAGAATATGATATTGTGCATTTTGCCATAAACGCGATAATCAATATTGATAGCCAAAACCATTACCACCAAACCCAACGCTCCATTAACCAGCTGCCGTTTAAGGTAATAATAGGAATCGCCCTTTTCGTAGGTTGCGGTATATTGGCTGGCCGAAAGAACCATCACAAGGCCAATGCAAACCAAAATGAAGACAATTAAAAACAGCCAGTAATCAATCCGTCCTTTTTTATTGGCCAAGCCAATTCCTCCTCTTCTGACGATGCTTAAATTCCTTTATTATTGTAACAAAAAGCCCTCCCCATATTCCAGACCGAGCTATCTAAAAATTATGCTAAAGACCGCCCTCATATACCAATATCAACAAGATTATTCCAGTTAAACCTATAAGTTGCCAAGCTTGTGCACCAACTGCTTAAAACATTCACCGCGTTCCTCAAAATTATTGAACATTCCCCAACTAGCGCTAGCTGGCGATAGCAAAACCTCATCACCAGGCTCAGCGGCAGCCGCCGCCAACTGCACACAACGTTCAAAATCCATCCCAGCGCTTTCATATGCCTTAAAGCCGCCGGCCTGCAAGGTTTCAGCAATTCGCTCCGCCGTTTGCCCCACCAGCACAATATGTTTAACCTTTTCCTTAATCAAAGGCAACAAAGAGCTAAAATCAGAATTTTTTTCATAGCCGCCTAAGATAAGCACCGTTGGCCTGGTGCACGCCCTAAGAGCCATAATAGTGGAATCAGGATTGGTTCCTTTGGAATCATTCACATAAAGCACGCCGCCAAATTCCCCAACCCGCTCCTGGCGATGTTCAACACCGGGAAAACTTTGCAAAGCCAAACGCACCTGTCGCGGCTCCACTCCAGCCAAAAGAGCCATTGCCGCCGCCGCCAAAGCATTTTCTAAATTATGCGGCCCTTTAATTAAAACTTCATCCGCAGGCATAATATCAACTTCCCGGCCTTGCCAACGCCAAAGCAAACGTCCGTTTTGCGCCAGCATACCCTCCGATAAGTCTACCTGCCGGCTGAAAAACACCACCGTGCCGCCAAGCTTCGGCGCCCAGGCCCGTACCAATTCATCGTCATAATTCAAAACTGCAAAATCAGCCGGGGTTTGGTGTGCAAAAATTTTGGCTTTAATCGCACCGTAATTAGCCATATCCCCATGTCGATACAAATGGTCGGGGGTCAGGTTCAAAAAAGCGCCAATGTGAGCCTTAAATTCTTGCGCTGTTTCCAACTGAAAACTGGAAAGCTCCGCCACCACACAAGCGTCCGGCGGCAAATCCTCAACCGTATTCACCAAAGGTTTACCTATATTTCCGCCGATTATGCACTGTTTACCTGATTGCTCAAGTATGTAACCTAAAAGCGAGGTGGTGGTAGTTTTGCCATTAGTGCCGGTAATTGCCAAAAAAGGATTGTGACTAAACTGATAAGCCAGCTCCAGCTCGCCCAGCAACGGCACACCGGCTTGTTGTACGCTTAAAGCAGTGGGATTATCCAACGGTATTCCAGGGCTGATAACAGCCAACTGATAATCCTCAACAGCCTCGCCCTCTGGCATACCGCCCAACAGCAAGCGCACCCCATTTTTTTCCGACAAATCTGCCAAACCATCCAAATCTGCGGCAGTTTTGTTATCGGTTAAAGTAACTTTAGCGCCTTTGGTCGCCAAAAAAATCGCCGCTGCCCGGCCGGAAAGGCCAGCGCCAATCACCAAAACTTTTTTATTAGACAAATCTTGCAAAATTATCCCCACCCCTTTTTCAGGTTTTATTTATTACAACAAGCAGGCTACTCAGCTTATCGCTAAAAGCAACAGACCCAGCAGCACAAAAAGAGCTGCTGCCGCCCAAAAGCTGCGCACAATACGCACCTCGCTCCAACCGCACATCTCAAAATGATGATGTAAAGGGCTCATCTTAAACACCCGGCGGCCAAAAAGCTTAAAGCTAGTCACCTGAATAACCACCGAAAGCGCTTCCACAATATACACTAAACCCAATAGCACAAAAACAACTTCGGTTTTGGTGAGTATCGCCAGCGCAAACACCGCCGCGCCCAAAGCCAGAGAGCCTGTGTCTCCCATAAAAACTTTAGCCGGATATTTGTTGAAAAGCAAAAAGCCAAGCAAGCCACCAGCCAAAGCGGCCGCCGTCATTGCCAGCATTTGATAATCCAAACCAGGCAACGGCGGCTGCAAGGACGCGGTCAAACAAATAAGCAAATAGCCCAGCAGCACCAAAAAACTGATACCCCCGGCCAAACCGTCCAAACCATCCGTTAAATTAACCGCATTTACAATAAACACCATATAAGTGGCCAGCAAAGGATAATATACCCAGCCCAGCTCCCATTTATAGCCAGTGACAGGAAAAATCAAATCCGTACCACGCCCCAAATGCTGTTCGGCCAAGTAAATGAAACCAAAAGCGAAAACAAATTGCAGCAATAGTTTTTGTTTGGCTGTCAAACCCAAGGAACGATGTAGCATAACAATAATACCATCATCCACAAAACCAATCAAGCCAAAAAGCAACACTGTGCCAACAAACAGCATCACCACCGGCGATCTGTCAGTCAGCAGCAACGAAGCCAGCACAAAGGGCAGCAAAAAGATAACCCCGCCCATTGTTGGCGTGCCAGATTTCAGCAAATGTCTTTTTGGCCCATCATCTCGAATGGTTTGTCCAAATTTCAGCACCCTAAGCCCGGCAATTAAAACCGGGCCCAACAGCACAGCCACAGCAAACGCCGCTGCCAAAGCAATCATCGCTTTCTCCATAAACCAAGCCTCCGCCAATCAAAAAAACTTATTTTGCGTCAGTTAAAAACTCTCGCGCCACCTTGCGGTCATCAAAATCTAGCACTCGGCCATTCACAAGTTGGTAATCCTCATGGCCTTTGCCGGCAATCAACACCAAATCATCCGGCCCTGCCATTGCCAAAGCCATGCCGATAGCTGCTCGCCGATCCGGTTCCACCATGTAATTCTGGCTTACAGGTTTAATACCTGCTTCAACATCCGCAATAATGGCCAGAGGGTCTTCGGTACGCGGATTATCTGAAGTAATAATCGCATAATCACTCAAACGGCCAGCCAACTCACCCATTTGCGGGCGTTTTCCATGATCACGGTCGCCTCCACAACCAAACACAGTTATCAAACGGCCAGACACCAACTCACGCGCCGTATGCAGAACATTTTCCAAACCGTCCGGCGTGTGCGCATAATCAACAATCACACTAAAAGGCTGCCCTTCCTCAATCTTTTCAAAACGGCCAGGCACTTGTGGAGCCTCCTGCAAATCCAGCAAAAGTTCAGACAAAGCAAATCCCTCAGCCAGCAAAACACACAAAGCCGCCATTGCATTATAAACGTTGAATTTACCGGAAAGCGGCAAGCTTGCCGCATAAGACTGCCCCTGATAAAGCAGTTCAAACTCAGCGCCGCGCCTGGTCAGATGATAATTCTGAGCCTGTAAGGTGGCCGGTTGTTCCAGACTATACGTCCAAAGCTGCGCTTTGGCTTCCTCGGCCGCCTGGCAAAAATGCGTAGCGCGTGGGTCGTCAATGTTCACAACCGCAAAACGCGCCTGAGCAGCTGTTGCCTCGCTGGCTTGGTCACGGCCTAACATCCTAAACAGCTGCAATTTAGCTTCCAGATAATCCTCAAAGGTACGATGATAATCCAAATGGTCCTGTGTTAAATTGGTAAACACAGCCCCTTGAAAACGCAAAGCATCCACCCGCTTTTGTTTAAGAGCGTGCGAGGAAACTTCCATAACCAAATGTGTACATTCCTCCTCCACCAACTGCGAGAGTAACTCTGCCAAATGCAGAGGCTCCGGCGTAGTGTTCACCGCCGGCAATCGACGCTCATTACAATAATTACAAATAGTACCAATCAAGCCTGCTTTTAGCTGGCGGCGCTGCCAAAAATAACGAATTAAATTGGTGGTAGTGGTTTTGCCATTGGTACCAGTAACACCCACAATGTTCAGCTTGCGGTCAGGAAAATCGTGCACCAACTCAGCCAGCAAAGAGATAACCTCTCTGGTGTCCTTTACCACCAGCACCGGCGTATGAGCAGCCACACTAGGCGGTGCATATTCAGCAATCACCGCAACCGCTCCATTAGCAACAGCGTGTTCAATATAATTATGTCCATCTGTGTTCGTGCCAACCAAAGCAATAAACACATCCTCCGGCTGCACTGTGCGCGAATCATAATGCAAATTTTTCACATTAATATCCGGCACGCTATCAGGACTGATACCCAAATAAACTGCAATATCTCTTAATCTCATTTTCTTGCCTCCTCTCTGTCCCATTAACGTCGACGCATTAAAGTCATAACAATAAAAATACGTAACTATATATAATTCGCCATTTTTAGTAAGGTTCCTCTAAATTTTCTACAGGTAGTTGATTTTCATTCTGAAAATATACCGTAATCACATCGCCGCGCTTTACACTGGAGCCTGGCACCGGACTTTGCTCATAGGCTCTGCCGCCGCCCTCGGTTTTCACCTTTAAGCCCATTGCATTCAAAATTTCCGCCACCTGACGCACATATTTACCAGTTAAATCCGGTACTATCACACTATCGCTGCCAGCGCTGCCAACAGTATCCAACAAAATAGTTGTACCTACGGCAACCTGACTGAAAGAAGCCGGCGTTTGACTACCCACATAAGTACCGCCGCCCTGCAATTCATAGTTAAGACCAGCCACGGAGATTACCTTTTGGGCTTCTTCCACGGTCAGATTACGAACATCAGGCACAGAAGTCAGCTGCTCTGCCTTAAAATTTATTTTTTCGGTTTTAATATCTTGTAATTGGGAAACCACACCCAAATAGCGCAATGTATCAGCCATAATCAACTGCAAAACCGGGGCTGCCACCTGGCCGCCCTGATAAAGGTCGCCGCTTGGTTCATCCAATATAACCAACATAACAACCTGAGGGTCATCCACCGGTGCAATCGCACAGAACGAGGCAATATATTTCCCCTCCATATAACCGCCCACACCAGGCTTTTCAGCTGTACCGCTTTTGCCGCCAACCCGATAGCCAGGCACATAGGCCTTTGAACCAGTACCTTTCGTAACCACGTTTTCCAACATCAAGCAAACAGTATCCGCTACATCCTCTGATATAACCCGACGTACCTCTTTTTTCTCAAAATCCTGCACAATATTGCCTTCCCGGTCAGTAATGCGATAAATAATTTGTGGCTGCAACAAAATGCCGCCATTAGCCACCGCCGAAACAGCTGTCACCAACTGCAAAGGGGTTACGGCAATGCTTTGACCAATAGACATTGTGGAAATATCCAATGTTGACACCTTATCAGGATTGATAACCAAACCTTTAGACTCGCCTTGTAAGCCCAGGCCAGTTATTTGACCAAAGCCAAAAGCGTCGATATACTTATAAAAGGTGCCTTTTTGCATTTCCTCCATTCGCTGCACCAAATTAACAAAACACGGATTGCAGGAATTTTGGACAATCTCCGCAAAGCTTTGACTACCATGTGGACGATAATCACGCCAGCAACTGATTTTGTTGGAGCCAATCTGTACGTAGCCAGGGTCATAAAAACGATCGTTAACTGTTACTGCGCCGCTGTCCAAAGCGGCCGAAGCAGTGATAATCTTAAATGTTGAGCCTGGCTCATAAACATCCGTAATCAACATATTACGACGATAGCTGTCGTCATAATCCTTATAATTGTTAGGATCATAGGTTGGCCGATTGGCCCAGGCCAAAATCTCGCCTGTTTTCGGATTCATCGCCAAAACAGCCGCCGCCTTAGGCGGGGTTTCGCTGTTCATCAGGTTATCCAGCTCCCGCTCCGCAAAATATTGGATGTTTTCGTCAATCGTCAGATATATATTATAACCATCCTGTGGCTGATTATATTCCTGAATAGCCTGTTGAATGATATTATTGTTGCTATCACATTCAGTAACAATACTACCATCCACACCTTTTAGAATTTCATCATAGGAATATTCAATTCCCTCCAATCCTTGGTTGTCAATGCCGGCAAAGCCCAGCAAATTGGCAGCTAGGGTCACTTTGGGATAATAACGCTGCGTTTCCTCCACCATCATTACACCAGGCAATTCCTTAGCCTCAATTTCCTTATTCAGCTCCTCCACATCTTCAAAATCAGCCCGGCGCTTAATCCACTCAAAATACGAATTTTTGGTTAGGCGTTGATATACACTGTTATATTCCAGCTCCAAAATGGCGGAAAGCTTTTCAGCCACACCCGGCAGATCCTTATCATCAATCTGACTTGGATTAACAGCCACAGAATCAGTGCTAACACTAACCGCCAACACTGAACCAGTACGGTCATATATTGTGCCGCGGTTAGCCGCCACGGTTACCGAACGAGTACGGGTGTTTTCCGCCTTAGATTGCAATTCCGCCCCTTGCACCAAGGTGCGATAACCCAAACCAACGCCAACTGCCACAAAGCAAAAAGTAATTAGCATAAAAACCCCAGCCAAATTTTTTTTGACGGCAAAATTACTGTGCTTCAAAAAAGCATCCCCTCCTTTTACTTATAAACATATTGACCTTGTAGCTAAAAAATTCCCTTAAAAGCAGAGAATAAAGCCTTTACTGCAATCAAAAGCAAGCAAACAGGCTTTATTCCCCGGTTATTATTAAGCTAATTCCTCATACCCACCTGAACATTTCTGTCATCAGTGGTGAAAGAACGCCAAAGCGAACTGATTGTATCTAAGATATTTTTCTCCGAATCCTGCTCCAAAACCTCAACTGAGCCATAACCCAGCACCGCAGGATCCATCGCCATACCGTTGTTTGCCACCTGATAATCATTTTGCAAAGATTTTTCATAGTAAACCACTGAATCCTCAGTTGCCGCAACCATATTAAAATGCTCCATTGCATAAGCATTCACTTTTTCCGGCGAGGTTGCAGTTTCAATCTCCAGCAGCAGTTTGGCATTATCGTTGGACAATGAATCAATAGCCGCCATTGTTTTATTGATTTCATAACCTAGCATTGTTATCTGGGTGTTTAACATCATATACCCCATGCTCATCATAAAAATTAAAAATACTGAAGCCAAAACCTGTGCTCGCTGACGAAAACGTAATCTTCTACGTTTTTTTAGTGCTTTCTGCTTGTCGCTTTCAGCTCCGGATTCATAGACCCTGAATTCTGCTCGACGTTGTTCTGCTTCTGTTGGCTTATATTTGTAGGCTGTCTGCAATTTGGGCCACATCCTTTCTGAAAGCATTATCTATCTGCTTTCCTTAAAAATCCTAATCTTAACTAATTCCTAAAGCTGTTCAATTTAAAATTTTCAACTTAAAGTTTTTCAACTGTACGCAGCTTAGCACTGCGAGCCCGTGGATTACTTTGTAATTCATCCTCTGTGGCTGTTTGCGGGTGTCTAGTAATGAGCAAAGCCTGAGGTTGCTTGCCGCAAACGCAAACCGGAAACTCCGGCGGGCACTCGCAGCCTTTGGCTAATCCCGCAAAATAGTTTTTAACAATTCTGTCCTCCAGCGAATGAAAGGTGATTACAGATAATCTGCCACCTGATTTCAAACTAGCAAAAGCTGCAACCAGGCCACGTTCCAAAACACCTAATTCATCATTTACTGCAATTCGCAAAGCTTGAAAAGTACGCTTGGCCGGGTGTTGTTTTTCCTTACGCCGTTGAGCCGCAGGAATTGCCGCGCTTATCAGCTCCGCCAACTGTTTGGTACTTTCAATCGGCGTTTGTGCTCTTTGCTCCACAATCCGCCGAGCAATTCGTCGTGAAAATTTTTCCTCACCATAACGATAAATTAAATTTGCCAGCTCCGATTCGGAAAGCTCTGCCACAAGGTCTGCCGCCGTTTGGCCGCCGCGCCTGTCCATGCGCATATCTAGCGGGCCGTCCTGCATATAGGAAAAACCTCGGTCGGGCTCGTCCAACTGATGAGATGAAACGCCAATATCCAGCAACACCCCATCCAGCCCGGCAATACCCTCCGCCGCTAACACCTGCTCCATTTCAGCAAAGTTGGCCCGGATTGGGCAAAATCGCTCACCAAAAGGTTTCAGCCGCTGGCTGGCGGCCGCCAAAGCCTCATCATCCTGATCCAAACCAATCACTTTTCCATCAGGCTCCGTAGCCTGCAAAATGGCCTCAGTGTGGCCACCGCCACCTAGCGTGCCATCCAGATAAACACCACCTGGCCGCAGCTTTAAGCTATTTAATGTTTGGTTCATCAAAACTGGTTGATGCTGAAACTCCAATTAGTCACCTCTTTAATCCGCTTTTAAAGCTCACATTATATAATCTTAATTTAGCAAATCTCAAATTATATTTAACACTATTACACTAAAACGATCTGGAAAACAATTTACAAATTTGGCTTAAAAATCAAAATCCACATCAAAGGCGCCCAGATTTTCTGAAATCTCTGAAATATGCTGCGAGATTGCCTGCTGGCGTTCATCCCAGGCGACCTTGTCCCAAATCTCCACCTTGTTCCCCACGCCCATCACTATCACTTCTTTTTCGATACCAACCGTTTCACGCAGCATTGCCGGCAGCAGAATACGTCCCTGCTTGTCAAGCTCCACCTCAGTGGCGTTGCCAAAGATAAAACGCACAAAATCACGCATATCACGCTTGGTGACAGAGAGCTTATGCAGCTTTTCAGCAAACTTTTCCCACTCCTCCACGGTGTAAATATCGATGCAGCTGTCAAAACCTTTGGTCACAAAAAAACGTTCACCGAGAGCCTCTCTGTATTTCACGGGAATGCTCACTCTACCTTTAGGGTCAACATTATTTTGGTACGTTCCCATGAATGACATTAGCTCTCACCTCCCGTGACCAAGTTTTTTTACCACTTTTTAACACACATCAACACTTTTAAACCACTTTTTAACACCCTTGACATAATTTTAACCATTTTTAGCTCAAAAAGCAAGCCTCTTTGCCCTCTTTTTAACTACAAAAACAGACTGTTTATACGCTATAAAAAGGGAGTTTTACCCAACAACCAAAATAATTTGTGGATTATAACAACCTTGAGGACTATAAATTTCGGCTTTGGTATCTAAAAACACTATAATAATTTTTTTTCACTTAAAGGATTTTAGCAAAAATTTTTAGGTCAAATCGGTCTATTTTCCACATTTTCCACAGCTTTAACAACTATTCACAAAAAATCCACCGAACAAAGGTTTAGACCCCTTAAAGCCTCTCTATATAGGCTTTTCCACAGGTTAGTCAACAAAAACGAACCGAACATATAAAAAAGCACACAAAAAACAGTGTGAAAATTGCACACTGTTTTTTGTGGATAATTAAATTTAGTAAATTAATTTATTGTGCTTCTGATTCCGCATTTTCAGCGTTTTCTTCATCAGTAGTTCCAAATGACAAACGGTTGGAAGTTACCGAAAGCTCACGCACCTTAGTTTCAATTTCTGCAAAAATTTCCGGGTTATTCTTTAAGTATTTTTTAGCATTCTCACGACCTTGGCCAATTTTTTCTTCGTTATATGAAAACCAAGAGCCACTCTTTTTGATAACGCCTAAATTCACGCCCAAATCAACCAACGAACCTGCCTGCGAAATACCCTCGCCAAATACAATATCAAACTCGGCAATTTTAAATGGCGGCGCCACTTTGTTCTTCACAATCTTCGCCTTTGTGCGATTGCCAACCATATCGCTACCCTGCTTGAGAGTTTCTGAGCGGCGAATATCAATACGCACTGTAGCGTAATATTTTAAGGCTCGTCCACCAGCAGTAGTTTCTGGGTTGCCAAACATCACACCAATTTTTTCGCGCAGTTGATTGATGAAAACGATTGCCGTACGGCTTTTGTTAACAGCTCCCGTCAGCTTGCGCAAAGCCTGGCTCATCAAACGAGCCTGCAAACCAACGTGAGAATCCCCCATATCGCCTTCCAACTCTGCCCGCGGCACCAATGCAGCCACGGAGTCTACCACCACAACGTCAACCGCGCCGCTGCGCACCAATGCCTCGGCAATTTCCAAAGCCTGCTCGCCTGTGTCTGGTTGAGAAACCAAAAGCTCATCTAAGTTTATACCCAAATTGTGCGCATAAACCGGATCCAAAGCGTGCTCAGCATCAATAAAGGCAGCCACGCCACCCATCTTCTGCGCTTGAGCCGCAATATGCAAGGCCACCGTGGTTTTACCGGAAGATTCCGGCCCATAAATTTCAATAATACGCCCACGTGGAATACCTCCCACGCCTAAGGCAATATCCAACGGCAAACAACCAGTAGAAATAACCTCAATACCCTGAGCAGCGCCAGATCCCAGCTTCATAATAGAACCCTTGCCAAAGTTTTTTTCAATTTGCTGCAATGCAGCCTCTAAAGCTGTTGATTTATCAGACATAACATACCTCCGCTTACAGATACTTTTGATAGGGCTCGTCGGTTTCAATCGGAATTTCCGGCTCATCCAGCATATAAGCCTCGCCGCCCTCAATATACTGAGCGGCCAGGTTCCAGTAACGCCGGGCGTGCTTAATACGCTCCTGCTCATCGTCCTCAGTCATAGTTGCCACAACTTTGCCAGGGATACCCATAACCTTGGAATATGGCGGAATAATTTTTCCAGGCGCCACCACTGCACCGGCGCCCACAATGGAACCGCGCCCAATAATGGCGCCGTCCAACACAACAGCCCCCATTCCAATCAGGCAGTTATCCTCAATAATACAGGCGTGTACAATAGCGCCATGGCCAATGGTCACGTGATCGCCAATAATAGTTGGACATGGTTGCGCTGCCACGTGCACAACAGCATTGTCCTGCACATTGCTGAATTTGCCCATCTTAATATAATTTACGTCACCACGCATAGTGGCGTTTGGCCACACGCTAGTGCCCTCGTCCAGCTCTACCATACCCATAATTACAGCCGAATCCGCAATATAACTTTTGGGATTGATTTTGGGCAAATGCTCCAAATATTTTTCGATTGCCATGTTTATTCCTCCTAAAATTTTAATATATAATCAGCTATTTTAGCTAAAAATCTCCCACCAGATTTTTCATCTGAACCCTAAATTCCTGTAACACCTCATTTAAGGCCTGCCTTATATAACCAGCAGTGTTTGGCCAGTTGTCTTGTTCCCTTTCACAATTTTGCAAAAAACGATTTGCCGTTTCCGCTGCAAAACTTAATCCGCCCGATTGACGCACCAACGCCAAAGCTTGTGGCAACACTGATTCATCACCATTTTGCAGTGCATTAATGTAATGAGCCAAACAATCAGCAACCTCATCGCCCCGACGTATTGTGTAAAGCACCGCCAAAGAAAGATTACCTTGTCGCAAATCATTGCCGGTCGGTTTACCCAGCATTTTTTCATCTGCCGCCAAGTCCAACATATCGTCAATAATCTGAAAAGCCATCCCCAGATTATAACCCCAACGCCAAAGAGAATCAACGCCCTCAACAGAAGCCTTAGCCAAAATAGCGCCACATTCACAACTGCCAGCAAACAACAGGGCCGTTTTGCGACGAATGCGATTAAAATAATCCCGATAACTCTGTTCTTGCCGGAAAAAGTCCCGTTCCTGCTTTAACTCACCCAAACACATCTGTAAAATTGTTCGGTTCAAGCTTAAATCCAGCCGCTCATCCTGACAAAGAGCAATCAATTCCATTGCTCGGCCAATCAGATAGTCACCTACATAAAAAGCCGCCGAATCACCATAAACGTGATTTACTGTTGGCTGACCGCGCCGTAATTTTGCTTCGTCAATAATATCATCATGCACCAAACTGCCAGTGTGAATAAGCTCCAAGGCGGCCAACAGAGGCAGTAAATCTTCAACCTTAGCATCCCACAGCCGCGCCGCCAAATAGGCCAAAGCCGGACGCAAACGTTTGCCACCAGCTTCAATCAGCCCCAAAGCTGCATTTTGCAGCAAAACATCATCAGATGTTATACTATCCCGCAGATAACCCTCCAAACAGCCAAGCTCCTGCTTAACAATCCGGCGCCATTTGGCAGAAAGTTTTTGTTCAGTGGTTTTTCTATTTAACAGCTTTTTCATTTAATATTTTTCTTATTATCTCCATCATAATTAAATAAACGCTTCAGAATAAGTTCTTTAGCAACAGCTTGCAAATTTGGCAAATTAAACAAAGCTCGTTCAGCCTGCAACAAAGCGTCCTCAAAAGCCAAGCAATCAGACCGTCGCAAAAGCGGTTCAAGTAAGAGTATGCCCTGAGCCTGCCCCACATAAAACCCAAATTCCGTCCAGGCCTGACGTTCTTTCGGCGACCAAGCCAATTTAGCCACTGCCAACTCCGCCGCCAAAGCAAGGCCCTCGGCATTCTCCTTATGTATATTAAGAATACGCTCTGTTTCCGGCACATAGGCACGCGTTTGCCAACTTAAACGAGCCAGCTTGCCCTCTGAGCGTCGGCAAAGCGTGCGGCCCACCTGGCCCAACCATTGATTGTAACCAGAATTCACCATTTTAATCGCCGCCGCAGCATAAAGATAATCACCCACTAAAATAGCCTGGCTGGTAAGTTTATTTGATGATGGTTGTGATTTTCTGGCCAAAGCCGCCAAATCATGCACCCGGCCAGCCAAAAAACTAATCTCCAGCGCCAATGCCAAATTGTGCGCTTCCTCGGCGGCTTCCCCAATATTGGGCAACAAAACTAACGTTGGCAGCAAATCTTGATTCAACCAATCCAATGTTGGCTGACAAAATAGCGGCAATCGTTCAGCATAAGGCTGATAAACCTTATCAAGATGCGCGCGCACTGCCAGCAGGCGCTCCTGCATAGCAGAATGTTGCAGCCCAAGCTCTAACATAAAAACCCCCAGTTCAATAATCCCCAAAACGTACCAAATTATTTACAGTTGCAAGCAGCAATTTCAGCTTCAATATAAGCTTTCAACCAAAATATAAGCTTTCAACCAATCTGTCAGGCTGTCCAAAGCAATCTCCTGCATTTCACCATTTTTGCGCAAACGCACTTCCACATTACCACGGGCCAACGCTTTGGCGCCAACTGTAATGCGAACTGGATAACCAATTAAATCCGCATCCTTAAATTTAACCCCAGCGCGTTCTTGACGGTCATCCAAAACCACTTCCACACCAGCCGTTTCAAGCTCAGCATAAATGCGCTCTGCCGCTTCTTTCAGCTCTGGCTCTCGATCGTTTACCGGAATAATAACCGCCTGATAAGGCGCCACAGCCATCGGCCAGATAATACCATCGGCATCATTGCATTGCTCAACCACCGCGGCCAAAGTGCGGCCAATTCCAATACCATAGCAACCCATCACCACCGGGTGCTCCTGGCCATCCTCGCCTGCATAGACAACATGCAAAGAATCGCTGTACTTGGTGTGCAGCTTAAAAATTTGACCAACCTCAATACCGCGTGCTAACTTCAAATGCCCTTGACAATGCGGACACTGCTCGCCCTCCTCCAGATAACGCAAATCAGCCACCTGGTCAATGCGGAAATCACCCCGCTGATAGTTTACATTCAACAAATGGCGTTCGCCGTCGTTTGCGCCAACAATCACATTGAACATCAACGGTACTTCAGCGTCGGCCACAATCTTAACGCCATCAACACCAACCGGCCCCAGATAGCCAACCTTTTGACCATGCACCTCCAAAGCGGCATTTTCAGCCAATGTCAGCTCATTACAACCTAGCAAGCCTTGCAGCTTAATTTCATTAATTCGACGATCTCCACGCACCAAAGCAATCACCAGCTGCTCGTCCGCCTGATAATACATCGTTTTGACAATGCGATTGGTGGGAACCTGCAAAAATTTAGCCACATCCTCCACAGTACCACAATCAGGAGTGTCCACCTTTTCCACAGGCAACATCTCTTCCGCCGGCACCGGCAAAGGCTCGCGCCCGGCAATCTCGTCAGTGGCAGCCCAATCACAGGTATCACAATATAAAATTGCACTTTCGCCGCTTTCCGCCAAAGCCATAAACTCATGACTGCCCTTGCCGCCAATCGCTCCACTATCTGCTTCCACCGGGCGGAAGTTCAAACCGCAGCGCGCAAACACTCTGCTATATGCGTCATACATCAAATCATAGCTTTTAGCCAAACCGGCCTCGTCCAAATCAAAGGAATACAAATCTTTCATAATAAACTCACGGCTGCGCATTAAGCCAAAACGCGGCCGCCGCTCGTCCCGATATTTGGTTTGAATTTGATACCACAGCTGCGGCAGCTGTTTGTAGGAACGCACATCATTGCGGAAAATAATGCTAATCATTTCCTCATGCGTTGGCCCCAGGCAAAAATCGCGGCCATTGCGGTCTTTAACCCGCCACAGCTCCGCACCATAAACATCCCAACGCCCGCTTTCCTGCCAAATTTCCGCCGGCTGCACCGCCGGCATTAAAAGCTCCTGCCCGCCCTTGGCGTCCATCTCCTGGCGCACAATCTCCTCAATTTTGCGAATGGAACGCCAAGCCAAAGGCAAATAAGTATATACGCCTGAAGCTGTTTTGCGCAGCATACCAGCCCGCAGCATCAGCTTGTGGCTGATGATTTCCGCCTCAGCCGGAACCTCCCTTAATGTGGGGGCAAACATATTGCTTGCTTTCATCAAATAATCCTCCTTAAAGAACTTCTATATCTATATTATTTTGCACTAAACTCATAAACTCGTCCACCAGAACAGCCGCTGGATACTTGCCTATAATTTGCCCTTTAGCAAATAAAACGCCCTCATTGTTGCCGCCGGCCAAACCAAAATCAGCCTCGCGCGCCTCGCCGGGTCCGTTTACCACACAACCCATTATAGCCAATTTTAGCGGCTTGGAAATATGCAAAGCCTCCACCCGCTGCTCAATTTCCTCCGCAATAGCCGGTAGGTCTATTTTTGTTCGTCCGCAAGTTGGACAAACAATATATTCCACGCCTGTTTTATACAATCCCAGGCTACGCAAAATTTCCTTAGCCACAAAAATCTCCTGCACAGGATCCCCACTCAGAGAAACCCGCAGAGTATCGCCTAACCCCTCGGCTAGCAAAGCGCCAATTCCCACCGCAGATTTAATACTACCACGTTTAGGCGTGCCAGCCTCTGTTACACCAATATGCAAGGGGTAATCTACACGCTCCGCTATCTCACGATAAGCAGCCAACATCAACGGCACGTTGGAAGCTTTCAGCGAAACCACAATATCAAAAAAATCCTCCGCCTCCAGCTGAGCTATTTCTTCCAAAGCGCTTTCCACTAAAGCGGCCGGCACAACGCCACCATGCTGCGCCAACATTTTTTTGGATAAAGAACCGCTGTTGACTCCAACTCGAATTGGCACACCAGCAGCTTTAGCCTCTCGCGCAACTTGACGCACCTTATCCGCGTCAGCGATATTGCCTGGGTTTAAACGTAAGCCAGCAATGCCAGCCTGAATAGCAGCCAGCGCCAAACGATAATCAAAGTGAATATCAGCAATCAATGGCACCGGGCTTTGCGCCGTTAGCTTTGGCAAAACTGCCGCGGCAGCCTCATCTGGCACCGTAATCCGAACCAGCTGACAGCCGGCCTCAGACAACTCGTTAATCTGTCGCAGAGTAGCCGGCATATCGGCAGTGTCCGTGTTGGTCATCGATTGAATAACCACTGGCGAACCGCCGCCAATCGGCACGTTTCCCACCATAACCTGCTTAGTCTTTTTGCGTTCTATCATATTATATTTGTTCATTGTCGATAATCCTTTTAAGCATAAAGCAAACGTCCTTGGGCTGAAGAATATCTCTGCCCATAGCTTTGACCGTTGTAATCCCAACCTTGCTAACTCAACAGCCGCTCAATATCGCAGTAGGTAATCACCAACATTAGGGTCATTAGCAGCACAAAGCCAACAAAATGCACCATAGCTTCCCTGTTGCGGTCAATCGGCTTATGACGAATTCCCTCAATAATCAAAAACACCAGCCGGGCTCCATCTAACGCTGGAATAGGCAGCAAATTCATCACTCCCAGGTTAGTGCTTAATATGCCCGCAAACAGGAACAAATACATCAGCCCAACATCGGCATATTCACCAACCATAGAAACCATCCCAACCGGCCCGGCCACTTCCATTTCCACCTGACCAGTTATCATCTGCCAAAGAGAGGTCAACATCAACGCCGTAAACTCCACAGTGGTCACAACGCCACGTTTAATTGAGCTAAACAAATCAGCCCGCTGTATTCCCTGACGTATGCCAAGTATGGCCTGACCATTTTCATTAGCAACAAGCTGTGTTTGCGAAACTAAAAGCTCTCCCTCACGCGTGTAGCTAACCTGAACTTGTTGGCCAACCTCAGCCTGCTGCATAAAAGCGCTAATATCATCCCAAGTGTTTATCTGAAAATCATCCAAAGCCACCAGCACATCGCCCTGTTGCACGCCAGCCAAATCAGCCGAGCTACCTGGCTCAACAGTGCCAATCAGCCCGTTAGTGGCTGGCGAGCCAAAATACATAAACGCTATCATAAAAAAGATAATTGCAAAAATAAAGTTCATTGCCGGCCCGGCAAAAGTAACCGCCAAACGTGCCGGCACGCTTTTGTTACAAAAAGCGCGCTCATTATCGCTATCTTCATCTTCGCCTACCATTTTCACATAACCGCCAATGGGCAACAATCGGATTGAATACTTTGTTTCCCCTTTACCCCAACTAAACAGCTTTGGCCCCATCCCTATTGAAAATTCCTCAACGTAAACATCATTAAGCTTGGCAACTGCAAAATGCCCAAACTCATGCACCAACACCAACGCACACAGAATAATCAACGTGTAAACAATGTTCATCTAATACCTCCCTTGACATTACACTTATCTCACATTCAATCAATATCTATTTATTATATAAAATTATCTGCTATTTTTAAATAGTCAAAACGCTATTTTTCTAAAAATATTCTAAAATTTTTAAAACGTATGCCTATGTAGCCATTCTGTTACAAAATTTCTGGCCCAAGAGTCAGCCTGCACAATAGCTGGCAAATCCGGTTTAGCGATGCTTTGATGCGCCGCCAAAGCCGCCGCCAATCCATCCGCAATTTGCCCTAATCGAATACGACCAGCCAGAAAAGCTGACACCAAAGCCTCATTAGCGCCAGAAAGCACTGCTGGCATTGTGCCGCCCGCCAGGCCAGCTTCCCTGGCCAAACGGAAGCAAGGAAAACGCTGTTCATCCGGCTTTTGAAAAGTCAAACTGGCAATTTCAGCAAAATTTAGCGACCGCAACTGATTAGGCCAACGTTCTGGATAGGAAAGTGCATACTGAATTGGCAAGCACATATCTGGATAGCTCAGCTGGGCCAGCAAAGCCCCGTCCCGATATTGTACCATTGAATGAATGATACTTTCAGGATGAATTATCACCTCAATCTGCTCATATGGCAGATTAAACAACCAATGCGCTTCAATAACTTCCAAGCCTTTATTCAGCAGGGTAGCCGAATCAACTGTAATTTTAGCTCCCATCTGCCAAGTTGGATGACGCAAAGTTTCTTGTGAGCCAGCATTCGCAATCGTGGCAGCGTCAGCCTCCCTAAAAGGCCCGCCTGAACAGGTAAGCAACAGTGAAGCAACCTCAGGCTGCGCCTCCCAAGGCCGAGCCGGAGCTCCCAAACATTGCCAAATAGCTGAGTGTTCACTATCGACCGGCAAAAAGCAACCTCGACCTGTGGCCACCTGTTCCATCACCAGTTCACCGGCAGCAACCAAAACCTCCTTGTTAGCAAAAGCAATCCCCAAACCGGCAGCTAATCCTTGCAAAGTTGGCTTTAAGCCAGCCAGGCCGGAAATCGCCGCCACCTGCATATCTGCACCTGGCCAAGCAGCAACTTGCAACACGCCGGCTTCACCAACCAAAATCTCAGTCGACGTATCACCCAGTATCTGCTTAAACTCAAGATATTTACTTTCATCAGCCAGAGCTACAGCCTCCGGCTTAAATTTGCGCACCTGCTCAGCCAGCAATTCAATATTGCTACCACCCACCAAAGCCACCGGACGCAGCTGCTGCGGAAACCATTCGCAAACCGCCAAAGCTTGTCGGCCAATCGAACCGGTGCTACCGCATATAATTATGTTTTTCATTGCAAAACTTCACTTCCTAAACAATAAACTGCTATAAACAGACTGCCAATCTGCAAAACTCAGGCTTGTCGCCAGCCTTCACGATAAATACAATAACCCAGACTGGTTAGCAGAGGGCCTATCAGCAAGCCAAAAGGCCCCAAGAAAGTTAACCCCACGAAACCGGCCGCCAAAGCGGCCATTGGATGTAAACCCAAACCAGCAGCCATAATCTTTGGTTCAAGCAGTTGTCGGCTAATTAAAATCACCAGGTAAATAACCAAAAGGCCTATTGCTAAATGGCTATCACCTTGCAGAGCAACCAAAAGCGCCCAAGGCAACAGCAAAGTTCCTGGACCTAGTACCGGCAGTAAATCACAAAGGCCAATCAACAAGCCTAAAAGCAACACATAATCCACACCTAACACATATAACCCCAGCATTGCCCAAAGCGTACTGGTCAACATAACCACCGCCTGAGCCCGCAAATAAGCGCTGAACGCAGCCAAAGCGCTTTGATAAACCAAATGCAAGCGTCCAAGCCAGGCCTTTGGCAAAAGCAAAGCCAGCAAACGCAACGGCAAATCTGGCTCCACACAAAGATAATAGGTTGCAAACAGCGTGACAAACAAAGAAACCATTGCCGATGGCGTGGCCTGTAGCAAATGAACCAAGCCAGCGGCTAATTCCATTCCATAATCAGCCAGATAAACTTCCCAATCAGAACGCCACCAATCTGTCGTCAGTTCCCAGCGAGTTAAATAAAGCAACAGCTTTTGCGCTTCGGCAAACAAACGAGCCAAACCAAAACCTGCACCCAGCAACAACAGCGCCAAAAACAAACCAAAAATTAACAGAGCAGCCAAACGTCTGCTGCCATAAAACTTAGTCAACAAGGCAATAGGCGGTTCCAAAACCAAAGAAAACAACAGCGCCAACAAAAAAGGCGTCAACAGAGCAGCCAGCATTAGCGCCTCCATAGTATTAAAAGTAGATATTAATACTATGATAGATAATCAAAAGATAATACAACAACGGCGCTACCATCATCAAAGAATCAAAACGATCCATCAAACCACCATGGCCCGGAATCAAATTGCCAGAATCCTTAACCCCAGCCCAACGCTTCAGCCAGGACTCCAACAAATCGCCAATTTGCCCAAAAATAGAGCAAACCAAAGCCGCCGAAAGTACAAAACGCCAGGTGTAATCCAGCACCAGGCTGTTATATACAATAACAGCCAACAAACAGCAGAGTACGCCGCCAACGGCGCCTTCCCAGCTTTTTTTTGGACTGATAACCGGCGCCATTTTGTGCCGACCAAAAAGC
The DNA here is from genome assembly GCA_022797295.1 of Peptococcaceae bacterium. GTDB lineage: Bacteria > Bacillota > Dehalobacteriia > UBA4068 > UBA4997 > Avidehalobacter. The sequence goes on along the minus strand of JAAWKH010000001.1, from coordinate 213,449 downwards.
ATTCCAGTGCAGTAAGCTCCAGCGTCTGTGGCCCAAACTATCAAAAAAGCCAGCAATGTAAAACGCCATCCCTCGCCCATTGCCTCCAAACAAACCAAAAAGGAAAGCGTCCAGGCGATCATCATATATCCCATAAAACCAAAGGCAAAATTAGCAAAACCATCCTGTGTGGTAACCAGCCAAACCACCATAGCAATAAAAGCTACCAACAAAGCAAGCTCGCTTATAATACCAATATTATAGCTTTGTAAAGCCGCCATAAAAACCGCCAAAAGCATTAAAAGCGGCAACGGCACCTTGTATCCCTGAGGCATAAGCATATCGGCATATTCCTTTAACGCGCCCCAAATCAAAAGCGTAATCAGAGCAACCCAAACCAATCCGCCCACATACATCCCCAAACCAAGCACCAGGACAATGCCAATGCTACTAAAAACCCGCTCTCTAAACATTTGCAAACCTCCGCTTCATTGTTAAGCCTCCACAACAGCTCCAAACCGCCGAGAACGTTTCTGATAGGCACAGATGGCCCGGAATAGCTCTGCTTCATCAAAATCAGGCCAAAGTACATCTGTAAAATAAAATTCTGCGTAAGCCAACTGCCACAGCAAAAAGTTACTCAAACGCAACTCGCCGCTGGTTCTAATCAACAAGTCTGGGTCGGGTTGACCGGCAGTCTGCAAAAAACCGTTAAATTCAGCTTCAGTCATAGCTTGCAACTTATCTGGCGGCAACTGATAAGCAGCCTGTTTAATAGCCTGTAAAATATCCGCTCGACCACCATAATTTAAGGCTAAGTTTAAGACTAACTCCTGCTCGTTAGCTGTTTCATCCAACAAATGACGCAAGGCCAGGCGTTGCAGCATTGGCAAACCAGCAAAATCACCTATTACCTGAACCCGCACCTGATTAGCTTTCAAACGAGCCAGCTTTTTATCTGCAAATTCGCTCAGCAAACCCATTAAAATGCTAATTTCCGCTTTAGGACGACTCCAATTTTCAGTAGAAAAAGCATAAACCGTCAGATAACGCACACCCAGCTTGCGGCAACCGATAACCACATTTTCCAATGCTTCCACGCCGCGTCGATGACCAAAATTACGCTCCTGACCGCGCTGTTTGGCCCAACGACCATTGCCATCCATCACAATCGCCACATGCTTTGGCACCAGTTCCGGTTCAAACGGCAAACCCAATCGGGCCGAAAAATCATTAATATAAGCCAAATCCATAAAATCACATCCAAAAATTATCCCAATATTCTTATTATTATATCATACTTTTGCCTACAAAACAACCATTTTATTAAAGATTCCATTTGCCTAAAGCTAAATGAATGTTTTCACACAAAAACGGCTGCCTAACAAAAAGCAGCCGTTTTATGTTTTGTGTGAACACTTAGCGATTGGCAAGTCCACTTTAGTGGACGCAGACAAAGCTTAGTGAGAACCATTTCAACCAGTCGCGCCCTTTGAGGCTGGCGGCTGGTTGATTGAGCCAAAGTTTACTCTTCCACAATGGCCCCAACCGGGCAAGCAGCAGCGCAAGCGCCACATTCCAGACAAAGATCCGGATTAATTTTGAAGCCGTCGCCAGCGTCATTAGTTTCCACAGCCTCAGCTGGGCAAACCCCTTGGCAAGTGCCGCAGGCAATACATTCATCTGTAATTTTCATCATAGTAAATTACCTCCTCAAATAAAATATCTTACCCCTAATAATATTTAAGACATTAAAATAATAGTCTTTAATATTAAGATAACAACATTCGCTAAAAAAATCAAGTACTATTATGTATTTTTTTAGAAAAATATCAGGAAAGATACAATTTTTTTTCCAAATATGGATTTAGGTTTGTAATTCATAACAGATTATGCTATAATTATAACATCAGTTTTTAAGAATATTTTGGAAAGGAAGCGAAACATATTGATTTACATTCCCAAAGGCGTATGTTCACGCCAAATTGAAATTGAAATTGAAAACGGTTTAATTACCAAACTGGAAATTTTAGGCGGTTGTAACGGCAATCTGCAAGGCATCACCAAGCTGGTGTTAAACCGCCCAGCCCAGGAAACAGCAGAACTACTAAACGGCACCCGCTGTGGAAACCGCCCAACCTCCTGTCCAGACCAAATTGCCAAGGCTATCAGACTTTGCCTGGCGGAACAAGCCTGATTTCACACAAATTAATCATTAATAACATTAAAGTACCACTGCTTAAAAAGCAGTGGTACTTTAATGTTTAACGCAGTATATAATCATCCGGTACCCAAAACAACATGCTAAAACGCATATTTTTGGTCTGCGATCCCTTTTGAATAGCTGCATTCATCGCTTTGGCCGTTGCGCCATAGCTAATTATCTGCGTCAATGTATCACGGCTGGGCTTATCAACCGAGAAAAACTCATTAATGGCCTGTTCACACCAATCGTAACAGCCAATTTGAGTTTCCCGAAGCTGCAAATCATCTGCCCAACCCTTGCTGCGCAGAATAAAAGTTTTGTTAGGCGTATCCGCCTCCCGCACACATTTAAAGCAGCAAATTTCCGGCAAATAATGTGCCAAATCACAGCTCAAAGAAACATCACCACAATCAGCCCACAACCGTTGAAAAACTGTATCGCTATCCTGACCAGCCGCAAACATCCTCAATGCCTGCAAAGCATATTCCCGCACCTTAGCTGCGCTAAAAGGATAATCAAGGCTGGTGGCCGTATCCTGCAACAACATAACGGTTTGCTTTTGATCCCAATCTGTTACAGCATATTTTTGCGCGTCCTGAGTTAAAAGCTCACTAAGCTCCGGCACTAATCGCTCATTAATACGCACCTCACAATTAAGCTCATTGGCAAAGTTGCTTTGATAAAGCTTTAGCCAGTAATTGCGCTTACAACCCAGATAAGGAATGATTTCAGCTTTAAAACGCTGCCACAAACTGCTTTGCGGTACATTTTCCTCAAAGATCTCTTGAGCTTTACAACGCCCCATAAGTAAGCTTTCGCAAGCCAAAAAAAGATGCTCGCGTCCTTGCAAACGCCAAGCCTCCCAAGTACCATTTTGTCCTTGTAAAGCATTCAGCAAAGGCTCCAGCACCAATCTCTCCACCTGATCAGCCATGCCTTGCAGCTGTTCTTCAGGATCGGCGCCAGTGGCAACCAGCAACTCCGTCAAGTCATCTGTAAAATCTGGATGATTGCAATGCAAAACCATTTGCAAAATCTGCGGATGTTGTTGGTAAAACTCCTGCCACAAACGCAAACCAAGCTCCGGTACTGTAATTACACCGTCTTGGCCCAACTCTGCACCAGGCAATCTGCGGCGCCAGAATTGCTGCATTCCTTCAGCAAATACTGTATAATCTCTTTCAGGTTCACCAGCAGCCCCTGATTCAACAGGGGATTTTTTACGAAAACCAAACATCAGCTTTATTCTGCCTTTACTTCCGCTTCAGCCTCAATTTTGGCCTCTGCTTCGGCAGCTGCCTCCTCCACATCAGCTGCTATATCCAAAGCATTTTGGCGGTCAATTTCAGCAATCGCCTTATTGATCTCCTTTTCCACTTCAGGATTTTTCACCGCAGCTGAAGCGCGCAAGCTTTCAATTTGATTTTTTAGGCCAGTAATCATACTTTTGGCCTCACGCACCTTAGCGCAAAGCTCCTGCACCTCTTGGCTAATTTGGCCGTCTGTGGCTTCCAAAATTTTATCGGCAATCGCTATCTTAGCCTTAGCAATAAGCCCTTCCTGCTCCCGAATAGCGGATTTTAGTCCTTGCAACTCCTTCAAATAAGCCGCTTTGTCCTGAGCCGCCTTGGCCAGCTCCTGCGCAGCCTCACCAGCGTTTTTAGCCAAATCCTGAGCAACCCCGCCGGCATTTTTGGCCATATCAGTTAATTTTTCCATAAAACTCATAAGAATATTCCTCCCCTTAAATAATGAAAACTTATTGAGATCAATCTGCTAGCAACCTGTTTTATTAATTATAACAAAGCTAAATTTAAATTACCATACCTTGAACAAAAAAAATACAATCCAATCTCAATAGTATTTATTATACAAAGTTCTTTATTAATTTATGCTTTCTCTCTTGACATCAATGCAATATCAAATTAAAATTATAATATAATGTTTTTCTGCTGCATTTTGTCACAAATGTAGTTTAACCCCAACCAAAAGCTACTAAAAATGGAAAGGATTGAATTAAAAAATGAAAAAGTTAGCTTATTTAATCACCGCCGCGCTGTTGCTGTGCGGTATGCTGGCTGGGCTGAGCGCCTGCACCAGCAAGGAACCAGCCACCAATCAGGGCGGCACTCAAGACCAAGAACAAGGTAAAGTATTACGAGTTGGTATGGAATGTGGCTATGCGCCCTACAACTGGATGCAAAATGATGACAGCAATGGCGCCGTGCCGATTGTGGACACCAACAGCTACGCCAACGGCTACGACGTTATGATGGCCAAGTATCTGGCCGACCAGATTGGCTACGAACTGGAAATTCACAAAATCGACTGGGACAGTCTGCCGATTGCTGTGCAGTCTGGCGTTATTGATTGCGCCATTGCCGGCCAATCCATCACTTCCGAGCGTATGGAAAGCGTAGATTTCACCGCTCCTTACTATTATGCTTCAATTATCGCCGTTACGCGTGACGATACGCCATACGCCAACGCCACTTCCGTTGAAGCATTGGCCGGCGCCAAATGCACCTCTCAGCTGAAAACCGTTTGGTACGACGTTATGCTGCCCCAAATCCCGGACGCCGACATTCAACCGGCTATGGAAAGCGCACCCTTGATGTTGGTTGCCTTAAACAGCAGTGCGGTTGACTTGATTGTGACAGACCAACCCACCGCTATGGCCGCTAAGCTGGTTTACCCCAACTTCGTGCTGCTGGAAATGGAAGAAGGCAAAGATTTTGTAGCCTCCCAGGAGGACATCAACATTGGTATCTCCCTGAAAAAAGGTAATACCGAGCTGTTGGACAAGCTGAACAGCGTTTTGAACAACATGACTGAAGAGGACTTTGTGGAAATGATGAACCAAGCCATTGAAATTCAGCCTTTGACCAATGAATAAGATGCAAAAATTTTAATATTTTCCGCCCGAAAGGAGAGACGTTTTTCAGCCTCTCCTTTTGAGCGTGTAATTGTACTGACCAACCTGTAAATGAGAGGATTAAAATGGCAGAAAAAAATTTTTTTGAAAAAGTTCAATTTTTGATACAAACTTACGGCCCCGGTTATCTGGACGGCGCCAAAATCACATTGCTTCTGGCGCTTGTCGGCACCTTTTTCGGCTGTTTAATCGGCTTCATCTGCGGCATTGTTCAAACCATTCCAGTCGAAAAAAATGACAGCCCCGCAAAAAAAATTGTCGTCCGTTTAGCCAAGTGTTTAATTGGTGTTTATGTGGAATTTTTCCGCGGCACTCCAATGATGGTGCAGGCCGGTTTCATTTATTACGGTATCATTCAATACACATCTTATCATATTGATCCGCTTTTTGCCGGCTTCTTTGTTATCTCCATCAACACAGGCGCTTATATGGCTGAAACTATGCGCGGCGGCATTTTTTCAGTGGATAAAGGACAAACCGAGGCAGCCAAGGCTATTGGTATGAATCACGTTCAGACGATGCTTTTTGTGGTGCTGCCACAGGCTATCCGTAATATTATGCCGCAAATTGGCAACAATTTCATCATTAATATTAAGGATAGCTCCGTGCTTTCGGTTATCTCCACCACTGAATTAATGTTCTTCGCCCGCTCCGTTTCTGGCGTATATTACACCTATTTTGAATCAATGAGCATTGCCTGCGCCGTTTATCTGACAATGACCCTGATTTCCTCCCGACTGCTGCGCCTGGTGGAAAAACGTATCGACGGCGCGGATAATTACGATTTATCCACCACCGACACATTGGCCCACACCAGCGGGATGACTTCAGCTCCTACCCAACACGATAAAAGGGGGGTATAAATAATGCCAGAACAAACAATTCAATCAACAACCAGAGAACCAATTTTGGAGGTCAAGCATCTGCAAAAATCCTTTGGCAACCACCAGGTGCTCAAGGATATTGACTTTTCCATTTATCCCGGCGATGTTACCAGCATTATCGGCGCTTCCGGCTCCGGCAAAAGCACCCTTTTGCGTTGTATTAATGTGCTGGAAACACCTTCCGGTGGTGAAATTCTGCACAAAGGCGTTAATATTTTGGACAAAAAAAATAACGTCACCAAATATCGCGCCAAAGTGGGAATGGTATTTCAAAGCTTTAATTTATTCAACAATATGACTGTTTTGGATAACTGCACGATAGGTATTACCCAGGTTTTGAAGCAGAACAAAGCCTACGCCGAGGAAGTGGCAATGAAATACCTAACCAAGGTTGGTATGGATCCTTACATCAAGGCCAAGCCCAACCAGATTTCCGGCGGCCAAAAGCAGCGGGTGGCCATTGCCCGTGCGCTTTCTATGCAGCCAGAGGTACTGCTTTTTGACGAGCCCACCTCCGCCCTGGACCCGGAAATGGTTGGCGAGGTGTTGGATGTTATCCGCAGCCTGGCTGAGGAAGGCATGACAATGATTATTGTAACGCACGAGATGGCGTTTGCCCGCGACGTGAGCACACACACTATTTTTATGAACGCTGGTGTTATTGCCGAGGCTGGCCCACCAAAGCAAATATTCACTGCCCCACAAAACCCGCGTACACAGGAATTTTTAAGCCGTTTTATGAACAACTAAGTTTATCTTGCTTCATCTAAAGGCTTGTAACTTGCACAAAAAAATTAAAAATATTTGCATTTACCCTATTGACAAATAAACGCGCAGGGCATATAATATTAGAGTATTCAGCAAAGGCGCTGCGGGGATATTACCTGCGGCGCTTTTTTTCATTAAAACTGTTTACAATTTTCGTTAACATTCGTTAACAAATAAAAAGATTGGAAGAAATTTTGGAGGTGCATTTTATGTCTAATGTTCCTGAGTTGTTTGGCAGCAATGTCTTTAATGAAAACGTAATGAAGGAACGCTTGCCCAAAGCTGTTTACAAAGCTTTGAAAAAAACCATTCAATCCGGCAACCCACTTGACCCTTCCCTGGCAGAATCCGTTGCGGTGGCCATGAAGGACTGGGCGATCCAGAAAGGAGTAACCCACTACACCCATTGGTTCCAGCCTTTAACCGGCTTCACCGCAGAAAAACACGATAGCTTTATTGAGCCCACTGAAGGTGGCAACGTGATTATGGAGTTTTCCGGCCGCAACTTAATCCAGGGCGAGCCAGACGCCTCCTCATTCCCATCCGGCGGTTTGCGCTCCACCTTTGAGGCGCGCGGTTACACCGCCTGGGACCCAACATCTTACGCTTTCATCAAGGATAACACCCTGTGTATCCCCACCACATTCTGCTCATATGGCGGCGAGGTGCTGGATAAAAAAATTCCTCTGCTGCGTTCAATGGAAGCTATCAACAGACAAGCCCTGCGCATTTTGCGCCTGTTTGGCAACACTGAAGCCACCCACGTCAGCACCACGGTTGGGCCGGAGCAGGAATATTTCCTAATTGATGCGGAAATGTTTAAACAAAGGGCGGATCTGCGCTTCACCGGCCGCACCCTCTTTGGCGCAATGCCTCCCAAAGGGCAAGAGCTGGAAGACCATTATTTCGGCGCTATCCGGCCTCGCGTTATCAATTTTATGCAGGACTTGGACGAAGAGCTTTGGAAGCTTGGCATTTTAGCCAAAACTCGGCATAATGAGGTGGCTCCTGCCCAACATGAGTTGGCAACCATTTACTCCACCACCAACAACGCCACAGATAACAATCAGCTGGTGATGGAAATGATGAAAAAGGTGGCTGCCAAACACGGCCTGACCTGTCTGCTTCACGAAAAACCTTTTGAAGGTGTAAATGGTTCAGGCAAACATAACAACTGGTCTATAGCTACTGATTTGGGTGAAAATCTACTGGAGCCTGGCAAAACACCACGCGAAAACATGCAGTTCCTAACGTACCTAACTGCTATCATCAAAGCAGTGGATGATTATCAGGATTTGATGCGTATTTCTGTTGCCAGCGCTGGCAACGACCACCGTTTAGGCGCCAATGAAGCCCCGCCGGCCATTGTTTCAGTTTTTATCGGTGATGAACTGGAAGCAGTTATTGAATCTTTGGCCAACGACAAAACCTATGAGGAGCTGGGCAATGATTATCTGGATTTTGGAGTGCGCGCTATGCCCAAACTGCCCAAGGACAGCACCGACCGCAACCGCACTTCCCCCTTTGCTTTCACCGGCAACAAATTTGAATTTAGAATGTTAGGCTCCGGCTTCTCGCTGGCTTGCCCAAATATCATCTTGAATGCCATTGTGGCCGACACCTTGTGCGTATTTGCTGATGAGTTAGAAACTGTTGACCCGGCTGAATTTGACGAAGCCCTTAATAAATTCCTAAAAAAACAGCTGCTCGCTCACAAACGTATTATCTTCAACGGCAACAATTACTCACCAGAATGGGTTGATGAAGCTGAAAAGCGCGGCTTGCTAAATCTAAAATCCACACCTGAGGCTTTGCCACACTACATGGAAACCAAAAACGTGGCTATGTTTGCTCGTCAAGGTATTTACAGCCGCAAGGAAATGCAAGCGCGTGCAGAAAGTATTATGGATGAGTACCACAAGGTTTTGCATATTGAAGCTTTGACTATGCTAGAGATGGCTCAAACCGAAATTTTACCGGCTGTTCTCACCTATTCACACGAATTAGCCGATTGCCTGCTGGCTAAAAAACAAATTGCTGGCGTTGGTTATGTTGCTGAGGAAAAATTATTAACTCAAATTTCCGAATGCACTGATAACCTATCTCAAAATATTACCGACTTGCAGAGTTTGCTGAACAACAGCGATTTACCAAGCTCAGAGGCTAAAGCAATGTACTATCACGACACTGTTTTGCCAAAAATGAATGAGCTGCGAGCTGTTGCTGATAAGCTGGAGGGTCTGTGCGCCGCTAAATACTGGCCTTTCCCCACCTATAGTCAGCTTTTGTTCTATTAAATTTTTTTACAATTCGACACAAAGACGTGCCAAGTGAGGTTTCTCCTCGCAAAGCACGTCTTTTTTATATAAATTTTTTTACTATACTAAATTGGAGTGATTTTACAATGGAAGAAATTATTATCGGACTGGATACTCTTTGGGTGTTGCTAGGCGCTGCATTGGTGTTTTTTATGCAGCCCGGCTTTGCAATGGTGGAAACCGGTTTTACCAGAGCCAAAAATGCCGGTAACATCATTATGAAAAACTTAATGGATTTTGCGATTGGTAGTGTTATCTTTTGGCTGCTGGGCTTTGGCTTAATGTTTGGTTCTGATATTGCCGGAATAATCGGCACACCGGATTTTTTAATCCGCAACGATTATGGCGCTGAAAGCGGCTACACCTCATTTGCTTTTATCATCTTTCAAACAGTGTTCTGTGCCACAGCCGCCACGATTGTATCAGGGGCAATGGCCGAGCGCACTAAATTCTCCACCTATTGTCTGTATTCATTGCTTATCAGCGCTTGCATTTATCCCGTTTCCGGCCACTGGATTTGGGGAGGCGGTTGGTTAAGCCAGCTGGGATTTCACGATTTTGCCGGTTCCACCGCCGTGCATATGGTTGGCGGCGTAGCCGCGCTAGTTGGAGCTGCCTGCATTGGGCCTCGTATTGGCAAATATGACAGCAACGGCAAAAGCCATGCCATTCCCGGCCATAGCCTAACCCTTGGAGCATTAGGCGTATTCATCCTTTGGTTTGCCTGGTTCGGCTTCAACGGCTGTTCAACCACTGCCCTATCCTCTCTGGAAAGCGCCACATCAGCTGCTTCCATTTTTGTAACAACCAACCTGTCCGCTGCAACTGCCACCTTGATTACTATGCTGTTGACTTGGGTACGTTACGGCAAACCAGATGTTTCGATGACCTTGAACGGCTCTTTAGCCGGTTTGGTGGGTATCACCGCCGGCTGCGACGCAGTTTCGCCGCTAGGCGCGGCCCTTATTGGAGCTATCTGCGGCGTGCTGGTGGTGTTTGCGGTTGAGTTTATTGATAAAGTGCTGAAAATTGACGATCCGGTTGGCGCCATTGCGGTTCACGGGGTTTGCGGCGCTAGCGGCACATTGTTGCTTGGTTTGTTTTCCATAGATGAAGGATTGCTTTATGGCAATGGCATACATTTTCTAGCAGTGCAAACCTTGGGCGTTGTCAGTGTTATCGCCTGGGTGGCCGTTACAATGTTTATCATCTTTAATATACTGAAAAAAACTATTGGCCTGCGTGTTACCACAGCCGAAGAAATTGCCGGTTTAGATATTACTGAACATGGTTTGGTAAGCTCCTATGCAGATTTTATGTCCGTCACTCACAATATTTATGAAGATACAGAACCACAGAACAACAACATTGCTCCGGTCAAACTGCCCAATTCTGCGGAAACTATTCCAGAAACAGCAACCTGCAACAGCGGTATCAGTAAGGTGGTTATCATCACCCGGCGCACTCGCTTTGAAGCCCTAAAAAATGCTTTATCAGCCCTAGGCGTTACAGGTATGACCGTCACTGAGGTTATGGGCTGCGGTTTGCAGAAAGGAGCCACAGAGTTTTACCGCGGCATCGCTATGGAAACTAAGCTTGTGCCTAAGGTTAAGGTGGAGGTTATCGTTTCTAAAGTGCCCGTAAATGCGATTGTTGAAGTTGCTAAACAAGTGCTCTACTCTGGCGAATACGGCGATGGCAAAATTTTCGTTTATGACGTGCAGAACGTTATTCAGGTGCGCAGCGGTAAGGAGGGATTTGACGCCTTACAGTATCCAGAAATTGACAAATAATTAGAATCTATCAAGTTAATACTCTTTCATACTCAAGCGAATGCGGCCATTTTCCTAGAAAATGGCCGCATTCTGCTAAATATATTTTAACTACCAAACATCGGCTCATTATCTTTTCGGACAACACTGCCTAAAATAGTTTCGTCAAAAATTTGCCTCCTAAAAAGATAATTTCCAGAAAAAATATTGTTGGTATAATCAACTATAATAAGCTTTGTATTGCTTGCGTAAAATCTTTAATAAAATCTCTCATTTTATTGCTTTCATTTCCTGAATTTATATACACAAAAAGGCTGCCTGCAACAGACAACCTTTTCAAATGGAGCGGGTGAAGGGAATCGAACCCTCGCTAAAAGCTTGGGAAGCTCTTGTTCTGCCATTAAACTACACCCGCAGAATACCTATATACTATACCATTTTTTAGGCAATTTGTAAAGCCCTTTGTTGAAAAAATTTTCGGCAAAGGGCTTTTGCTTAAAACTGTTTAAGGCTGTACGGCATGAAAACTCAGCAATTTGGTCATCTGCCTTTTATTCAGACTTATAATAAAATGTTCAACATCATATTCGGCGCTTGGTTCAGTGTCGGCTAAAAAATCGGCATAGGAAATTGTCCCAGCCAAATCATCATCGATAACAAAGGCAACATACCAATCAGCTATCTGCATATCCTTAGGTCCCATAAACAAACCAGGCTTATTAGGCAAAACTGACACTACATCTTCCGACAGAACATACACGCCAAACAAGCTTTCGTTATTTTTTTGGTAAACACTAGGTTTAGCATAGTAAACATCCATTGCTTGATGCCGTTGAAAAAAATCTGCCAGTTTCTGCAAGCTGCCGTCAATTTCCCGTAAATCATTTTTGCTGATCGCAATCGGATTGAGAACGCCAAAAAGATACAAGGAATTAAACTTGCCAGCATCAATTTCCTCCTCCATCATCAGCAAAGTTCGCTCGCTTAAACCAATATCCTCTTTAATATAATCAGGAATTTCCGCAAAGCTACCCTTTTCATCCTCGCGCCAAAAATCAGTTGTTGCAAACTTTTGGCACAACTTTTGCACCAAACTATAGAAAAAACGAATATCCGTATCGCTAGTGGGAATTGGCAAGCGCAGCTCTATTTGTCCTGGCGGCAATGTAATCTCATATCCACGGCAAAGATTGGCCTCACTAAAAATAACCATCACTTCCCCAATTTCATTTTCAGACAATCTATAGGCAGCATCCATAATACCATAACGCATACCTTTGAAAAGAACATCTTTAATCTGCAATTCATTTTTCGGATCGGCCAATTTAATCGTCACGTTAACAGACATTTATTCAACAACTCCCTTACTGATTTTTATTAACAAAAGCTGCCTGCAAACAAGCAGACAGCTTTTATCAACAAATAAAATTTAGCAAACGCCTTGAGCTGTCATCGCACTGGCAATTTTTTCAAAACCGGCAATATTTGCGCCCAAAACAAAATTGTTAGGCTGACCATAACGGTTAGCAGCATCAGCTGTTTTTTTATAAATATCCGCCATAATATGCTGCAAACGCTGGTCGACTTCCTCAAAAGTCCAGCTAAGACGCATGCTATTCTGAGACATCTCCAAAGCGGAGGTAGCCACGCCGCCGGCATTGGCAGCCTTGCCAGGCATAAACATAATGCCTTTTTCAATCGCATAGTCAGTGGCCTCACGCGTTGTGGGCATATTAGCACCCTCAGCAACCACCTGACAACCATTATCCAGCAAGGTTTTCATATCATCCAGCTCCAACTCATTCTGAGTTGCGCAAGGCAATGCAATCTCACCAGGCAAAGTCCAAATCCCCTTGCCCTCTGTATAAGTTGCAGAATCAACCCGCTCGGCATATTCCTTGATACGCCCACGGCGAACCTCTTTAATATCCTTAATAATATCCAGCTTAATACCCTTGGGATCATAAATATAACCGTTGGAGTCGCTCATCGCAACAACGTTCATCCCTTTAGCTTGGGCCTTTTCAACTGCGTAAATTGCTACGTTGCCAGAACCGGAAACCAATGTTGTTTTGCCAACAAGCGTACCGCCGGAATGTTGCATCATCTGCTCCAACATATAAATAAGTCCGTAGCCAGTGGCCTCAGTGCGCCCCAGCGAACCGCCAAAGGGAATGGCCTTACCAGTCAACACGCCCTCATACACACCAGTAAGACGTTTATACTGGCCATAAAGATAACCCACTTCGCGGCCACCCACGCCAATATCGCCTGCCGGAACATCCCGGTCAGCGCCAACATATTTGAAAAGCTCCGTCATAAAGCTCTGGCAAAAGAGCATAACCTCACGGTCAGATTTCCCTTTAGGATCAAAATCAGAACCGCCCTTACCACCGCCAATCGGCAAACCGGTCAAGGAGTTTTTGAATATCTGCTCAAAACCCAAAAATTTCAAAATGCTCTGGTTCACAGAGGGATGAAAACGCAAACCACCTTTGTAAGGCCCAATAGCGCTGTTAAACTGAATACGATAACCTCGGTTTACCCGCACCACATTCTGATCATCATACCACGGCACCCGGAAAGAAACTGCGCGCTCGGGCTCCACCAATCTTTCCAGCAAAGAAACCCGACGATATTTTTCCTCATTGGCGCTAACCGCCAACTCAATGGAATCCAGCACCTCTTTTACTGCCTGACAAAACTCCGACTCGTGCGGATTTTTGGCAACCACTCTCTCATAAATTTCTTGCGTATACGACAATAAATACACCTCTTTCAATCTCAAATTATTCTAAAGCTCTTAGTTGATTATAATTATACACTTTTTTTAGAAATTAGTAAATATTTATTTTGTAGATTTGCCCCAAAAACATTATAAAATACAAAATACTTTATAAATACAATTCCAATTATCTGTTCATTTGGAAAAAAATACCAAAAAAGGCTTGCGAAAAACAATGAAAAGTATTATAATAAGCAATAATATCAGATTTTTAATAAAGAATAGTCAAAAACTTAAAAATCTACTAACCATTTTCCACTGAAAATATATTACAATTTGGGGTGTAGAAATCTATGAAAAAAATAAAATTCTCTTTGTATCTCTGCGTAATTTTAACGCAGATTTTTTTATTCAACACCCCGGTTATGGCAAACAATATTATTCCAGCAAGCAATGAAGAAATCGTTCCGCAATATTTTTTAATCTATGACGCTAACGGCGGTGATAATGCACCGGCTTTGCAACAGAACACCTCCAACATCTTTTATATTTCTTATGAAACTCCCAATCTGGCAGATAATACATTTGTTGGCTGGGCCACCACTCCCAATGCCATCCAAGCTGAATATCAGCCCGGCGAAATCTTTTTTTCAAACACACCCCTAACCATTCTTTATGCAGTTTGGCAATCAAACCAAGCGTTACCGGTTCAAACCTTCACGCTGCTTTATGACGCTAACGGTGGCGAACAGGCACCTACAACACAAACCAAACAAACGACAGAAATATTCTGTCAATTCACAATCAGCTCTGACGAACCCGTGCGAGCTGGTTATATTTTTTTAGGCTGGAGTACTTCTTCAGAAGCTCTGTCTGCTGAATTTCTCTCTGGCGATGAATTTTGGGCTATTAATTCGCAAACCACTCTCTATGCTATTTGGCAAGAGGATAATCCACAACCGCTTGAACATTGCTATATATTAATATATGACGCTAACGGCGGCAGCACAGCTCCCGAACCGCAAATTGAATATGACTTCGATTTTTTTCATGTGTTTACCATAACAGAGGCAAAACCAGTTCGCCCTGGTTGGAATTTTTTAGGCTGGCATACAGACGCTGACGCATTGATTGCCAAATTTCAGCCAAATGAGGTTTTTCTGGCACTAAATGAACAAAATGTACTTTACGCTATCTGGCAAGAACAGGAACAACCGCCCGAGCCGGAACCGATTGAATATACACTTTATTACAACGTCAACGGTGGTTTTAACACTCCTGCCGAACAACACGCCTCCGGCACAGAAACAAATTGTCTATTTACAATTTCAGAAATAATACCACAACGCATTAATTACAAATTTTTAGGTTGGGCCCTAGAGGCCAACGCAACACAAGCAATTTGCCAGCCTGGCGGCAGTTTAATCACCACTGAAAAGCAAACCATACTTTACGCTGTTTGGCAGAAATTGCCAGACGAGCCCACTTATAGCTATCTAAAAGAGCTTTTAGGATCTGAAGCCGTAAAACTTGAATGTGCTAACACTGCGGCTGGGCATTTAACTTTCAGCTATGCACTTAAAGAAAACAGCTACAGCTTTCACATCAATCAAACAAACAGTAACAATTTTACCGCCACCCTAAACATCAAACCATCCGCTTATCTGAATGATTACAACACCAGAATAGACGGCCACAAGCTGATAGCAACTTACTCATCAGCTAAGGAGTTATTAACCTTATTTTATGATGAAGAAAACAAGGCCTGGATTACAACGCCCAATTATAATAGCACTTTCATAATAAATTGCCACGCGCCAGCCAGGCCTACTTATGCTGAACTGGCGCAAATTCTAGGTACGTCAACGCCTATTCAACTAGAATGTATCAATGCCAGCCAAACGGAGCATTATCCTATTGGCCTAAATCTGGAACAAAACGGCCTGCAAATTGGCCCAAGCCTGCCTTATTCCAACAGCGGATATTGCTGTTTGCTAACCTTTCAGGCCCAACCTTACATTGAACGATACAACACAACATATGGCCCGCACAAGCTTGTATTAGGGGCTGAAAACGAGCAAACCGTACAATTATATTATAAAAGCTCAACACAAAACTGGCAAACAAACAACTCACATCTTCCTTGCTTTAAGCTAATTTGCACCGAACCTGCACCACCTCTCCCTCTTTATCAATACAAGCTTTCCTTTAACGGCAATGGTGGCGTCAACGCGCCTTACCCTCAAACAGCTACTGCTCAAACTGAAAACTATACTTTTTTCATCCCCAAAGAAGAGCCAACACGCCACAATTACAAATTTATTGGCTGGGCTCCTCAAGCTAATGCTAATTACGCAGTATATCAACCGGAAGACCAAATTCTTCTTTATAAAGAAACGCCAGAGCTAACTCTCTACGCAGTTTGGCAACTGAACGATAACTTAAAACCAGAACCTGGCACTCCTCAACCTCCCCTGCAAGAGCCGCTAGAAACAGCTTATTGCCTGTATTACCATAGCAATGGCGGTTTTGATACACCAGCGGAACAAATTTGCTACAGCACAGCTGAAAAATACCAATTTGAAATAACGGCTGAAAAGCCAAAGCGAAACGGTTACACTTTCATAGGTTGGGCATTAACCCCCACAAACAGCGAAACAATTTACCAAGCAGGAAATCAAATAATATTAAGTCAAAATCAGCCAAGCATCACACTTTATGCCGTCTGGCAAGAGGGCTATCCTGAAAACCATCCAGATAACAGACCTAGCAGCAGTAGCTCTGGAAGCATACAAAAACAACCAACGCAATCTCAACCAGAAGAAGCTATTCAAACATCCAACAATCAGCAACTTTTACATTTTGCTTATATTAATGGTTATGGTGATGGCACCATACGACCAAACGCTTATTTAAGCAGAGCAGAAGCAGCAGTTATGCTTTATCGTTTGCTAAATCCAAACGCTTCTGAAACAGTAACAAGCGCTGAAATAAATTGGTATGACACTGCTGTTGATTTTCTTAAACAGAACAGCTTGCTGCAAGGCTACCAGGATGGCAGTTTTAAACCCAACTCCTACCTAACACGAGCAGAATTAGCCACACTTGCCATACGTATATATAATTTACAAACAAGTGATGAACCTAGCCCTGTTGGGCGCTCAATTTCAAAAGCCTTTCCTGATATTGCAGAACATTGGGCAGCAGATGTCATTAATCAGGCAACTGATCTCGGCTTATTACACGGCTATCCTGACGGCAGCTTCAGGCCCAATCAACCAATCAGTCGCGCGGAAGCTGTAACCTTGCTTAATTTGTTATTCAATCGTACATCTTGTACTGAGCATTTAATAAACGAACAAGAGCTGCCTAACTGGTCAGACAATCTACCTGACAGTTGGTACTATTCAAATATGCTGGAGGCTGGTTGCTCGCACACATACACTATCGCTGCTGATACCAACATTATTTTATCAAGCATAGATTAAGATAGTCATAAACAAGCCTTAACTATACCAAAACCAAATCTATTATATCAGAAAAGTTTATCTGCCAACGTTCATCTTTCCCTTGCAAAAGCAACTGACAATGTACGTTATCCAAACGCAAAACCTTACCACTAACTTTTTGATAATTACCAGCAAAGAAGTAGGTTATAAGCACTGGCCTGCCTTTATAAAGTTGACGCAGCTTAGCGTCCAGCTCAGCGGCAGCCTCCTCTGCCATAATTTTAGGCGGCACCTGAACTAACTCTTGCTCCTTGCGGCGCAATGCCAACTGCAAGCCACGCACGGCTGCAAATGGCATAAACTGCTTAGCTCGTTCAATCACTGGCATTTTACCTTTCGGTTTAGTTCCCACTTTTGTGTCCTCCAATCTGACAGTTACGCTCTTTGGCAGTCGCTGCCGGCGACAAATCCATACCTTTTAGAATAGTATTCTTACCAAACTTCTTTTTCAAATGCAAAACTGTCCTTTGCACCTGCTGATTTTTTTGCAAAACTACATCCAAATTATCAAACAAGCTTAATTGCCGGTTACCCTCCGGCAAGCAATTACTAAAACTGATATTAATACGACGCACTGGCTTGTCTTTATCTACAATCTGTTCAAACAAACCAACTGCCGCCGGAATCAAGACCTTATCAGAGCTGACCGCTGAAGCCAAACAGGCTGAACCTTTAGAAGCTGCGGCGTGCAAGTTGTTGCTATATCCCACATAAATACTAAGCGAAGCCGTAACCAACTGTTTATCCAACAGTTCAAGACAAAGTTGATCAACCATTTCCTTAACAATTAAACAGGCCTCTGCAAAAGAATAATCCCGCATCAAAACCTGACCACTGCTTAAACAGTTAGTCTTGGGCTGATAGGCCTTGATATCCGCAATCGTCACTGGCTCGCGTCCCCAGGCGTGGTCAATCAACAATTCCGCATCAATACCAAAAAGCTTATAAAGCAACGCCTCGTCAGCTTGAGCCACTTGCTGCATAGTATAAATACCATAAGCAGCTAAACGCTGCATAGTACCACGGCCCACACGCCAAAAATCTGTCAGCGGCCTGTGCTGCCAAAGCTTTTCCCGATAGCTATATTCATCCAGCTCACCAATAAAATCATCAGAATGCTTGGCTGTAATATCCAAAGCGATTTTAGCTAGATACAAATTACTGCCAATACCACAGGTTGCCCGCACGCCAATTTCTGTCAAAATCTCATCCATCAACTTTAAGGCTAACTGTTTAGCCGTCAAGCCATAGGTATGCAGATAAGGAGTCACATCTAAAAAAGCTTCATCCACTGAATAAACATGAATATCTTCCTTAGCAATATAACGAAGATAAATACCGTAAATCTCAGCTGCATAATCAATATAAAGCTGCATTCTAGGCGGCGCCATAATATAATCCAAAGCTGGCGGAATTTCAAAAACACGGCAACGCCCACCAATCCCCAAAGCTTTTAAGGCTGGCGTAACAGCTAAACAAATGGTTTTAGGACCACGCTCAGGATCGGCCACCACCAAACGGGCCGTCATAGGATCCAAGCCACGTTCCACACATTCCACCGAGGCATAGAATGATTTAAGATCAATGCAAAGATAAGTTCTATTTTTCATATTCATAAAGCAACACTCTCCAGCACCTAACAAATCACAAACAATCGTTCTTTTAATATTATAACGAACATACGTTTTTTTTGCAAGTGTTTTTTTCTGAGAATTTTTGCCTTTAGGGGCTTGTTTTTGGCAAAAACATCTGCTATAATATAAAAGATGGGCTGTAAAAGCTTAAAAAAACGGCTCACCGAGTGAAATTATCCCTGCTGTTTTAGTTTAATCTGAAACAGCCAGAAGTCCGAAGGGAGGTGCTGACATGCGTGATTACGAGGCTTTATATATTCTGCGCCCGGAAATGACCGAGGAGGAATATACTGCTGCTGTGGAAAAGTTCAACGCATTGATTCAGGCAAATGGCGGCGAAGTTGTGAAAACCGATATTTGGGGCAAAAGAAAGCTTGCCTATGAAATCGAGAAACTTCGCGAAGGCTACTATGTTTTGGTAACCTTTAAAGCTGAGCCGGAATTACCGCAAGAACTGGAGCGTAATTTCCGAATTGCAGATAGCGTTCTGCGTTATCTTGTCACTCGTTTGCCTGAATAAGAGGTGTGATTTATGTTAAACCGAATTGTTTTAATCGGCAGATTAACCCGAGACCCTGAACTGCGTTTTACGCCAAACGGCCACGCCGTTTGTTCTTTCACCCTGGCTGTGGATAGACCTTTCACCAACCAGGAAGGCAATCGGGAAACGGATTTTATTAATATCGTAGTTTGGAACAAACAAGGTGAAAACTGCGCTCAGTATTTGGCTAAAGGCCGACTGGCCGCAGTGGATGGCCGCCTGCAAATTCGTTCCTATGATGGCAATGACGGTCAACGTCGTTATGTAACTGAAGTTATCGCGGACAATGTGCGCTTTTTGTCCTCTCGCAACGAGGGCAATGCCTCCAGCAACAGCAATAACACTGGCTATGAATCCCCTAACCTGGGCGCCATCAACAGTTTTGAAAACACAGCGCCTCTCACCAGCGATGATTTACCGTTTTAACAAATTTAATTGAAAACTTTGCAGCTAACTGCAATAATATAAGGAGGAAAGACCCATGGCTGAAGAAAAAGCTAGGGAGGAAAGACGTCCTTTCCGTGGCAATCGTGGCCGCCGCAGCCGTCGTCGTGTTTGCCGCTTCTGCGTTGACAAAGCGCAGTATATTGACTACAAAGACACTGCACGCCTGCGCAACTATATCACTGAGCGTGGTAAGATTTTACCCCGCCGTGTTTCTGGCAACTGCGCCAAGCATCAGCGTATGCTGACTGACGCTATCAAGCGCAGCCGCATCGTGGCTTTGCTGCCCTACACTGCTGAATAAAAAATATAACAATCATAAAAAACAGACTGCTTATGTTTCAAAGCAGCCTGTTTTTTTATGATTTAACAACTAGCATTATCTTGGCAAAGCTGCTGCCATTCCAGCTGCATGCCCACTGCTGAATGCTATCTGTAAATTATAACCACCAGTCAGCGCGTCAACATCCAACAGTTCGCCCACAAAAAACAATCCAGCAACTAGCTTGGAAGCAAAGGTTTTGGGATTAACCTCCTTAACGCACACTCCACCGCAGGTTACAATACCCTCATTCAACGGCCTAGTACCAATTAAGCTAATCGGCAAAGCCTGAATAGTTTGAAGAAGTTGCTGCCGTTCCTTATGTTGTAAAGCGTTCAGCGGCTTATCTGCCGGCAAGCCTGCCTGCTGACAAAAAGGGAAAATTAATGATTTAGGCAACCAGTCCGCCAAAACATTGTGTAAATGGCGTTTGGGGCCTGCTGCCAACTCTCGCTCCAAACGAGCATTCAGTTGCTCCTGCGTCAGCGCCGGCTTCAAATTGAGCTGCGCCAGCAACTGCTGCTCTGGATTGTCCCGCCAAAACAGCGCCGCCTGTCGGGAGGCGGTCAACACTACCGGACCAGAAAGGCCAAAATGAGTAAAAAGCAACTCGCCAAAAAGTTTAACTAGCAAGTTTTTTTTGCTTGCCATTCCATTTTTATAAAGGCTAAATTCCACATTGCGCAGAGAAAGCCCAGCCAGTTCGCCCACCCAAGGTTCAGCAGCTACCAACGGAACCAATGCTGGCAAAGGCTCAATTATGCGATGCCCAACCGCTGCTGCCAAAGCATAACCATCGCCGCTGCTGCCAGTTGCCCGATAGGTTGCGCCGCCAGTTGCTAAAATAACCGCGTCTGCCTGTTTTTTGCGGCCATCTGAGGAAATTGCACCAACCACCTGCCGGCTCTCGGCTGTTTCTGCCAACAGCAATCGTCGCGCTGAGGTGTTGAAGCAAACTTCCACTTTTAAACGTTTCAGTTCTCTTTCCAAAGCGGAAATCACATCAGCCGCTTTATCGGATTGCGGAAAAACACGCTGCCCACGCTCTACCTTTAAGGGCACGCCCAACCCTTCAAAAAAATCCATCACAGCCTGATTATCAAAGGCTGCAAAAGCGCTGTGCATAAAACGGCCGTTGCCGGTGATATTAGCAATCAGCTCATTAATCGGAGCAGCATTGGTAACATTGCAGCGGCCTTTGCCGGTTATGGCTAGTTTACGGCCCAGGCGGTCATTTTTTTCCCAAAGGGTCACAGTCGCACCCGCCTTGGCTGCTGTAATCGCCGCCATGCAACCGGCAGCGCCGCCGCCAATCACCAAAACGTTTGTCATTCTTCCAACCTCTTTCGGCTGTTTGCATACACCGTTAAATCACGCCGCATAATTCTTATATTATATGGCGGCTCCGCCTCAGACCAGCCATATAAAAGTCGGTACATTTTTTCCCAACGATCCAAAGCCAGAAAAGCCAAAGCTTGCAGAGCCTCGTCCAGCTGTCCGACGATTTTCAGCTGGCCAAAGGCAGCCGCCAAAATAACCTGCACAGTGTTCAGCAGCTCCATATCGCCAGGCAGGCCGTTATAGCTTTGGGCCGCCAGCTCCAACAGCTGTTCGTCAGTCTGCCCGCTTTGCGGCGGCAGATAAGTCAGCCCCCATTCGTCCTCAATCATCCAGCGGGGAAAATCAGCAAAGTTCACATCCTGTTTTTTGCGCAGAATGTTCTGAAGCTCCCACAGAGTGTCGTTTCCCTCATCGCTGCCAAAAGGCGCGTCCTCATCACAGCAATCATAATACAAATCATCTGCAAAATATTGACGAAAAAGCGGATGGCTGGTCGAACGGTGCGGCCCCAAATCTTCCGTATCAAAATATAACTGAACATCCATTGTCTTTTGCTGCATTTAAAACTCAATTCCCCGACGCACCGGCACGCCTTTGGTGTAGTAATGCTTAACCTCGCGCATTTCCGTCACCAAATCAGCAGCTTCCATAATCGCGTCCGGCGCGTTGCGGCCGGTCATCAACAGCTCAATATTAGGCAGCTTGTTTTTCATCAGCTCCAAAACCTCAGCCTCTGTCACCAGCTCAAAGTAAAGCGCATTGTTAATCTCATCCAAAATCACAATATCCACGTCAGGGTCCTGCAAAGCCTCGCGGGCCTTGTCCATAGCAGCCTTGGCCTGGGCATAATCAGCCTCGCTGCCCTCGCCCTTTTTCACCCAACCCGGATTACCAAAGCAATAATGCTCCACAGTTTCACCCAAACGGCGAATGCCCTCATCCTCGGCATAATGACCGCTCACTTTCATAAATTGAATAATCACCACATGCATATTGCAGCCGGCTGCCCGCAAAGCCAAACCAAAAGCCGCTGTGCTTTTGCCTTTGCCATTGCCGGTGTAAACCTGAACCATTCCCTGCTGCAAGCGGGTTCTTTCTGCCTCCATAATGTTCGCCCTCCAATTTCATATGTTTAAATTTATTTATTCCTTATCTGCATGCTTAGCTGCCATCTTGGCACATTCAGCAATCATCTGCATACAGAATTTTTTGCGCGGTTTATCGTTGAAATCCTCAAAAGGCGCCACCAAATCCTTGCATAGCAAACAACCATTATTGGCCGCTTGAATTTCCCGCACCAAATCGCCAAACAGCGGATAAATTTCCTGCTGGAGCTTAGCCACTCGCTCCGCCATATCCTCGCCCTCCATTGGGTTCCGACGGCCCTTAACAGTGCCTAAAGCCATAACCGCACCAGAGATGGCTCCGCAAACACCCTCCTTGGTGTGCCCCAATCCAGCGCCAAAACCAGTGGCCATCGCCACGCTTTCTGCAGGCAAGCCGGTATCATAAACCTCCATAAAAGCTTTAAGCACACACTCTGCACAGTTTAAGCCCTGCCGAAAATAGCCACGAGCGCCCTCATAGGCCATTTCCATTCTTTCCTCAGTGTTTTCGCCTTTTCTTTTAATTTCTGTCATCGTCCCTCGCCTCCATCTTGTTTATTATATGTTTTTATATATTTTGTCCACACGCCTTTAGCCGGAGCAGCCTGTCCAACTCTGGCGCGGTTAACTCTCGCCACTGGCCAGGCCTCAATCCCTGCAAGGTTAAGCCGGCAAAACTAACCCTTTTCAGCCAAATAACCTCCAAACCCAAAGCGGCCATCATCCGGCGTACCTGACGGTTACGCCCCTCATGAATAGCCAACTCCAGCACATTTTCTTTCAGTCGGCAGGCCTTGGCAGGGGCCGTCCAACCATCGTCAAGCAAAACGCCTTGCTCAAGCTGGCGCAATTTTTCTATCGTAAGCGCACCCTTTACCGCACATTGGTAAACTTTCGTAATCTCTCCCTTAGGATGCAACAAGGCCTGAGTCAGCTCTCCGTCATTTGTCAGCAACAACACACCGGAGGTTGCATAATCCAAACGGCCCACCGGATATAAACGCTCGCCGTCTACAGGCAGCAAATCCAACACTGTGCGGCGGCCTCTTTCATCGTGCGCGCTAGTGATATAGCCTGCCGGCTTGTAAAGCAAAAAATAGCGTAAACCAGCCAAAGGCGGCAACGGCTTGCCATCCAGCAAAATTTCATCCTCAACTGCGTCCGCCTTATCGCCCAACTGCGCCACCTGGCCATTTAGCAGAACTCGACCAGCTAAAATCAACTGTTCCGCCGCCCGACGAGAGGCCACATTATGCTGCGCCAAAATTTTCTGTAATCTTTCCTGCATTTCTTTATCCGCAATTATATTTTAATATTAAAGCCCTGCTGATAGTTATCTAAAATGCTGGTATCAAAGGCTTCGCCCCAATTCCAGCCAGGATTTTGCTGCTGCACAAAATCGCCCAATCGAACAGCCTCTTTGTGAAAAATTTCATTTAAGGTCCAGGAGGCGCTCAAACGCTGCTCCGGCTCAATAGACAGCACATAGTTTTTAATAACCTGGCTAATATCCTCACCATTGCTCATTCCATAACCATTTTTCATATGATCAAAAGCAATTTGTTTAACCTGCTGCACCACATTTTCATCCACGGCGACAGTCTTTCGGAAGTCACCAGCATTGTTCAAGCTCATACCCGGCGTTCCATAAGGATTCACATGCGGTTTACCAGACTGCTTTTGAGCAAGCTCGCGGCCTCTTTGCTGCTGCTGATTTTGCACCATTTCCGTAATCGTCATAGCCTGACCTCCTCATTTTAATTTATCTATCCCAATTATAACAAAAAAAAGCCGTTAAAGCAACGTTTATTTTTCAGAAACATTTATTAACCCCAAACCATTGAACAAAGCCAAAATGCCGCCGCAAAAGCCGCCAAATCAGCCAGCAAACCAACTGCCAACGCGTGACGATAACGCAAAACGCCCACTGAACCAAAATACACCGTCAGCACATAAAAGGTAGTGTCCGTACTGCCCTGCATAGTGGTAGCCAAGCGACCAACAAAACTATCGGGCCCGTGTGTTTCCAAAATTTGCGAACATAATGCCAGAGCGCCGCTGCCGGAAAGAGAACGCAGCACAGCCAAGGGCAGAATATCCGGCGGTAATCCCAAGCGATTAGCCCAAGGCTCCAGCCAACCCAAAACCAGCTGCATAGCCCCACTGACGCTGAAAACCTCTATCGCTATCAACATACCAAGCAGGAAAGGCAAAATTTGCACCAGCAAAGCAAAACCTTTAGCCGCCCCTTCGCAAAAAACATTGTAAACATCCACACCCTTAAACAATGCATACAAAGGCGCTAATATCAAAAACAGAGGAATAGCCCACTGTGAAAGCTCTAAAACAATTTCCGCCATTTTAACGCCCCCTGCCCAGCCGTCGGCATAATGTGTGCGCCAACAACCCCACTGCTAAACCAAAAGCAGAGGATAAAATACACAGGCCTACAATTTCCGCTGGGTTAGCAGAACCAGCACTACTGCGCAAAGCAATTACCGTAGTTGGCAGTAAGGTGACGGCGCTGGTGTTCAGCAAAAGCAAGGTTATCATACTATTGCTAGCCGTGTCCGGCCGGGGATTAAGCCGTTGTAGCTCCTGCATAGCCTGCAAACCAAAGGGAGTGGCCGCATTGCCCAAGCCCAGAAGATTGGCGCAAAAGTTTAACACAATGCCAGAAAAAGCCGGGCTATCTGCCGGCAGTTCTGGAAAAAGCCGGTGCAGCAGGGGAGCAAAAAAGCGGCCCAGCTTAGCCAGCAGCCCGCTTTGCTCCAGCAATGCCAAAACTCCCAACCACAGCATCAACACCCCGGCTAGCGAGATGATTAAACTCACGCTTTTGTTAGCCCCAGCAAAGGCCGCCTGCGTCACCAAACCAATATTACCCTGCCAAGCGGCCGCTGCAAAACCAGCCAACAGCAACAAAAACCAAATCAAATTAACCAAAAACGGCGCACCTCCTATGCCTTATTACTTAGGCATATGAAAAGTACGCCGCAAAAATGCTTAATATCTTTATTTTATACAAACCAGAATTTGCCCCTCGTCCGCTGCAAAAACCTGCTGAACGATGGCTGAAACCTGTGACCATTGCAATTTATCCAAACCACAACCAATCAGTGGCATCGCCAAATGTTGAATTTGCCGCTGGCGACATAAATCGCGCATTATCTCCAATGCGCCTTGCAAGCTTTGATAAGTCGGTTTATGATAATATCTTTCCTTGGTTATCAAATTAAAAACCCGACCCTGCAACAGACAGTCAAAACTGCGCCCTTGCGCCTGCCAAGTTGCCAAATAACCAGGAAAGGCCGCTTGCAATTTGTTTCGCATATCAAAATGCTGATTAAATTGCACGGCAATTCCCTTACCCATAGCAAAATCCGCACTGATACAATGGGCCAAATAATAATCTGACGGCGCCGTGAACAAATCCTGCTTAACCTCTTGATATTCCATAAAAACATCTGCCCTCAGCAATCATTTTATCAGCTTTATTTCATTAGCTTTAGCGGAGCATATTTTTGAATCAGCACCTTAATGCCCTGCCCAGGAAAAGCAATGGAAAGCGAGGCTTCCTCGCCGCTGCCTTCAATTTTCACCACCACGCCCAAGCCAAATTTGGTATGCTGAACCTTGTCGCCGATATTAATAAGTTGAGTTTTAGACTCTGGCTGTGGCTCAAAAGTACGCTTGGCCCGGCTGACAAACAATGAGGTGGCCGGCGGTGCCGGTTCACGTTTAAGCTCCGGCCGCCGGTAGCTTAATGTGTGCATATTCAAAAGCTCTGGTGGAATTTCTCCCACAAAACGGCTAGGCGGTAGGTTGACATATTGTCCAAACAGATTGCGACGAATAGCCCTAGTAATAATCAAACGTTCCTTGGCACGGGTCATCGCCACATAACACAGACGACGCTCTTCCTCCATATCATCTTCATCAGTAAGCGCCCTGGCGTGCGGGAAAATTTTCTCTTCCAAACCCACCATAAATACAACCGGAAACTCCAAACCCTTAGCAGCGTGCATAGTCAGCAATGTAATGCTGCCATCTTCGCTGTCATAGCTGTCCGTATCAGTAATCAAAGCAATGCGCGCCAAAAAGTTTTCCAAGGTTGGCGAATTATCGTCCGCATCATCAAACTCATCTTCCCCAGCCATTTGCTGCGCCTCAGCCATATTTTCCATAAATTCAACTGCTGAAGCCGCAAATTCCTTCAGGTTTTCAATACGTGATTCGGCCGAGGTTGGATCCTGCTTTTCCAGATAATCAAAATAGCCAGTTTCCGACCAAAGCGCGTCCAGTAGCTCAGGAATTTCCACCTCATGTACCAGACTGCGCAAATGCGTAATCAGGGTCACAAAACGCCCTACGCTTTTTTGCGCTGTAGGCGAAAGGTTTTGCAGAACTTCCGGCATTGACAGTACCCGATAGACAGAAAGCCCCAGCTGGGCTGCGCCATCCTCCAATTTCTGATAACTGCCCACGCCAATGCTACGCTTAGGCTCATTGATAATCCGGCCCAAGCTCAGGTTATCATCTGGGTTTACCAACAAGCGCAAATAGGCCAGCGTGTCCTTAATTTCCTTACGCTCGTAAAACTTCATGCCACCATAAATGTGATAAGGATAGCCATATTTCAACAAAGCATCCTCCAACACGCGGGCTTGAGTGTGCGTGCGATAAACCACCGCAAAATCCTTGTAACCGTAGCCTTGTTCACGCATCATAGCAATGGTTTCCACTGCAAACATACCCTCCGACCGATCATCCGGCAGCTCCTGATATTCAATCAGTTCGCCCGCCGGCGCGTCCGTCCACAGCGCTTTAGGCTTGCGCTGGGTGTTGTGCTCAATAACGCTGTTTGCCGCGTCCAAAATATTTTTGGTGCTACGATAATTTTGTTCCAGTTTAATCAGACGACAATCCTTGTAATCACGCTCAAAATTCAAAATATTGCCAATATCCGCACCGCGCCAACCGTAAATGCTCTGGTCAGGGTCGCCAACCGCACAGATATTGCGGCTGCCCTCCGCCAGTAATCTAATCAAATAATACTGAGAATAGTTGGTGTCCTGATACTCGTCCACCATAATATAGCGAAAACGTTGCTGATATTTAGCTAAAACCTCGGGGTGTTTCTCAAACAGGCGCAACGTATACATAATCAAATCGTCAAAATCCAAGGCGTTAGCCGCCAACAAACGCTGCTGATAAGCCGCATAAATCCGGCCCACTGTGTTTTCCCACTCCGTGCCAATTTCCTGCAAGTAATCCTCCGGCGTCATCAGCTGATTTTTACATTTGCCAATTTCCGCAGCTACCGCCCGCGGATGATATTCCTTATCCTTGCCCAACCCCATCTCTTTAAGGATACGTTTCAACAAAGTTTGCTGATCAGCGTCGTCATAGATAATAAATTGCGAATCAAAAGGCAGATATTTAACCTCTCTATGCAGAATACGCAAACAAATGCTGTGAAAGGTGCCAACCCACATATTGCGAACAGAAAAACCAGTTAGCTTTTCCATACGCTCGCACATTTCCCGCGCCGCCTTATTGGTAAAAGTAAACGCCAAAAGCTCGCCGGGGCGGATGGCCCTGGTTTGCAACAAGTATGCGGCCCGTGTTACCAAAGCTTTCGTTTTGCCACTGCCAGCGCCCGCCAACACCAAAACCGGTCCTTCGGTGGTTTCCACAGCCAAACGCTGCATTTCATTTAATTCATGCAATATATCCTTATCCATTTTCTCACCTTTTCAGCAATTAACCTTCTATATTATAACCTTTTATTTTTTATCTGTCTTTTCAGTCAAACGCCGCAAAACCAGAGTGTAACCATCCGCGCCATATCTAACACAACGTTTAACCCGACTGATTGTTGCAGAGGAAGCACCTGTTTTGTACGTAATATCGGTATATTTTTCATCATTATAAAGCATCCGTGCCACTGCCACACGTTGCGCCATTGAAACAAATTCATTCATCGTCAGCAAATCATCAAAAAAACGATAGCACTCTTCACGGGTTTGCAAAGCCAACACTGCGTCACACAGCAAATCAGCTTCTTCACCAGCCAGCCTGCTTTTATAAGCCATAGCCAAATTCCCTCCAAAATAAAAACGATTCGCCTGTCTTAATAAAACCGGACAAGCGACGCTAAAAATGCTTATAAACTTATAAAAATGTTCTTAATGTTGCAATCCGTTATATAACTATGTTATAATTATTCTACATATTTTTCCTTTTTCCTGCTAAAGTATAAAAGTCAAATGAATAAAATTTTAGCCAAAAAGTGCATAGATGTATAATTTAAGGAGGTAATTATTTATAATGAAGAATTTAACTTTATGTCTTTGTTTACTTCTCTTATTCCTGTTCAGCCAGCCAGCTCTGGCGGTTTCAGCTCAGCTGCCTATTATGCTGGACGGGATAAATATTTCCGCCCCAGACTATCCCGCAGATAATCAACCTGCTATTTTAGCCCAGGAACACTCTGGCACAGCCTATGTTCCTCTGCGCTTTATCGCTGAGCTTTTTAATGCTGAGGTCAGCTGGCAGAAGCAACAAATCACCATTAGCGATGGCCAAAACACCCTAATTTTACAGCCTGGAAGCCAACAAGCATACCGCAACGGGGAAGCAATAACCATTGCCGGCGCTCCTTATGAATATCAAAACACCACCTATGTGCCCCTGCGCTTTATAGCGGAAACATTTGCCTGCACAGTCTGGTATCATGATGAAACGGTTTCTTTAGCCACCGAGCCTTTCACTATCAACGGCCAGCAAATTACCCAACTAATTTATGAGGATCCTTGCCACGTCATTGGCTCCGATTACTATAAGTTAAGCGGCAATCAGCTGTTGCGCAGTATCTACAACGCTCTGCAAAGCGCGCAGGGAACGGAAACACCAGCACCGGAAAAGCTTGTTAAACCAATCATTGCTGATTATGGCGATTATTTCCAGGACGAAATCTTTTCTTTCCAAAATGCGGCAGGCGAAACTGTTTTTGAAGTTGCTGTTATCAAGCAATATTACAAACCAACGCCAGGTGCTGATTTACAATATCCAAAACAAACTGTAATGCTTTACGACCGTTTGCAAAATAAGTTTTATAGCTGCCCACCAACCAGCTATCAACATATTGAACCAATTTTGCAACAAAATCTGCAATATCGCCAATTTATCTATTCTGATGCGCCGTAATACTTTCGCCTAATATTGTTCATGCTTAACCACAATATTTCTATGCTCCTTTTTAAATTTGAGAGCACCAAAAAGCACTGCCGACGCCGGCAGTAATAAGGCAAATATACCCATTAACCAGACGCAGATTGTCAAAAGCAACTCCCCCGGCAAAGTATAAAACCGGTTAGCCCAATACAAAATCAACAACAGAAGCCAACACCCCAAGGAAACCAACCAAATGCGACCGCGTTGCTGTGATTTAATTTCCCAAAGCTCCAGCAGGCTGGACACCGCCGCCCCAAACAAAGCTGCCGCCCTAAGCAAAGCCAGCATAACCAGCAGCACTGCTCCAATCACTTCAAAGCGGCTAAACCAATGGCCAAACTCAGCCAAACGGAACACCTGTAATATCGGAAATTCATAAAGCGGCAATGAAGCGCCTAAAACCACTTGGCTGCCCATTGCCAAAACCAGCCATAACAAAAACGCGATTACCAAAGCCACGCCCAAGGTTCCTAAACGCTGTTTAACCTCTCGCGTATGCTGAAAAATTGGTAAAAGAGCTGAAAAGCCTCCAAAAACCAACAAACCATAGTACCAGCCCTGCCATATTACAGCAGGGCTTTCAGTTCTGCGCCAAGGTTGCAATGGCAGCAAATTGCCAAAATCGGCATTCCAAACTGTCAGCCACAAATTAACCAAGGTTAAAAGCAAAGCCGGCACCACCACCAGTAAAGCCACACGAGCCAAAGCAGTACCGCCAGTAGCGGCAAAACAAGCAACAACCAACAAAAAAAGTACAGTATAAAACCAAAGCGGCAAGTTATTGGCCCCAAGAGAGCTCCAAAAAACAGCCACACAACCGCCAAACAACTCCGTCAAAAAAAGCCAAAATAAAGCGTACGCAAACAAAACCATTCGCCCAGCAGCCCGACCAAAAGCATACTCCAAAGAGCTGCCAAAGCTTTGCCCGGCATAAAGCTTTAACCAAAAGTAAAAAAGCAGCCAGCAAAGCAGTCCCGCCGGCAAAGCAGCCACCAACACCAACCAAGAAAGCGGCCCAGCTGTTTTTTCCACCGCCCCAAGTAACACAACGCTGTTTAAGCACAATACTAATGCCAGAGAAAAAAACTCGGCTCGGCCAATTTTCCCCTGCATTCTGCACCCCCTTTTTACTCTTCAACAATCCAATAAAAATTTTAAATCAAGACTGCAAAATTTCTGTTTCCACGCTCAAGCTAACTGTCAGCTTTTCCAGATAAGCCTGATCCTGCAAGCCCTCCCACAGCTGCGGTTGGTGCCGATAAAGCTCCCGACCAAGGCCCAGAAAATCTAATTGCAAGCGACGGCTTTCAGCCAGGGCGGCATTCAAAAACTGCTGCAAACGATCCTCGGTTATTTTTTGCAATTCCTTTTCGGAAAGAATGGCAGGATTATTTAAAAGTCTGGCCCGCAATTTTAGCTTAAACTGCACCGAAGCGCAGCCCTCCGCCAAAGCGGCAGTTTCCACCTGAACAACCGCGTTTTCCACCTGAAACACTACAGCCTGAGGCAACTCCAAAGTGTAACCTCGCAAATGCTGCGGCCTGGCCAACCATATATAACCCCAGCAAGCATCCTCAGGCAAAACCGCCACGGGCTGGCCAACACCATTAAACACCATCAAACCGCCAAGCTCCACCCCTTGCTGACTTTGTTCCACCCAGGGCAAAACCGGCTCAATCCCCGGCTGCAACAAATCCTCCACAAAGCTTTGCAGAGTGATGGCCGTTGCGCCCGGCCGGCCGCTGCCCAACGGCTCCAGAATATTGTTAAGCAAATACGTCTGACTAATCTTTTCCACCTCAGCCGCCAGTAACCGCCCAGCGTTATCTTGACAAACAACTGGATAGATAGTCGGCCGAAGCTCCGGCGAACGCAAGGCATAATCCAACCAATGCTGACAATCAGCCGTTTGTTCGCTCAGCAGCAATATTGAGGCGTGAGAAAAGTTCAGCTGCCTGGCGCCGTAACGATAAAGCTCACCAACCGCCGCCGGCAAGTTAATGCCCTCCGCAGTCAGATTATAGTAGCTTTCAGCATATTGCCTATCCAACGCTTTATCCCGGTTTAACAACTGCACAGTGGCAACCAGCTGACTACTACCCTCGTATTTGTCAACAGCCAATGACGTAACCAGCTCCACATCCTTCAAATCCCCACTGTCCAGCGCGTCAATGCTACTGCAACCGGCCGCCAACAAAATCAGCCATAACAACCCAAAAATGCTGGCAACTTTTGCCTGATTTATGCGCATTTAATCCTCCTTAACCTGGTTCGGTGGCACAGCCTGACGCTGCCGCCATTTGCTGCCCACCGTAATGTTACTTGGCCGCCGCCCCAACAGCCAAAGCGGAAAACGCACCACCGTATCCCGCAGCTGATAAGGTAGCAAAGGCGCAAAAGGAGCAAAATAAGCAACCCCAAAAGATTCCAGTGAAACCAAATGCAGCAACAACAGCAATGTACCAAGCAGCAAGCCCCAAAAGCCCAACCACCAGCTCAAAAAAATAAAAACAAAACGTAAAATTGTGGCTGCATCCGTCAAGGCGTCTACCACAAACATTGCAATAGCAGTAAAAGCAACAATTATCACCACTGGAGCAGAAATCAAGCCAGCCTGCACAGCCATATCGCCAATCACCAAACCGCCAACAATACTGATAGCTGCACCAACCGGCCGCGGCAAACGAATACCGCCCTCACGTACCACCTCATATACCAAAGCATAAAAGAAAACGGACCAACCAGCTGAAAGCGGCGTACTACCAGCAGCCTGCCACATATTCAGCATTAAGTTGGCAGGTATTAGCTCAATATGAAAACCAGTGATTGCAATATACAATGCAGGCCCATAAACGGCAAAAATAAAAGCAAAAAAGCGCAAAAAGCGCACCATACTCACCATATATGGCCGAGAATAATAATCCTCTGCGCTCTGAAAACTTTCTACAAACAGTGTGGGGACTGTCAATACAAAAGGCGTGCCGTCCACCATAATTCCCACGCGCCCTTCCAACAGCTTGGCAACCACCTTATCCGGCTTTTCACTGTTAGCAACCGTTGGAAAAGGCGAAAACGGCTCATCCTCAATCAGCTGCTCAAGATAGCCGCTTTCCAGCACTCCGTCAATTTCAATGCTATTCAAACGGTCTTTCACCTGCTGCACCAGCTGTGGATCTGCCAAACCGCGAATATAAGTTAAACAAATGCTAGTGTTAGTTTCAGTGCCAAGCTGCATATTTTCAAAGCATAAATTGGGAGTTTTAATCCGCCGCCGCAACATCGACATATTGGTCTTCATATTTTCAATGAAGCCCTCGCGGGAACCGCGCACTACAATTTCTGTTTGCGGTTCACTAATGCCGCGCCGTTCAAAACCCTTTAAATCCGTAATCAGAGCGCATGGCGAGCCAGCAAATAAAACGCCGCAATCACCAGCAAAAATACTATTCATAAAATCCTGGTCATTATCAGCAGTTTGCCAATCGGCAACATACAAACAGGCGGCGGCAATTTGCTCTGTAGTTTTGCCAAGCAACTGCTCCGGCCTTTGCAGTAATGGTTTAACGATAAACTCGCTAACAGCCGTTTTATCCGTCATACCATCAAAATAAACCAGCGCGGCAATCGGCCGCCCCTCAACCTCCAGGCGGCGTATCAACAAATCCGCATATTCACCTACATATTTTTCAATTAAGGCCAGATTTTTGTCTAAATCATTACCAAAAAAGATACGATCAGGTTTATGCAAGGCCATTTTGCCACCTCCACTGCTTATCAATCAGCTTTATTATGGCAATACTAGCAAAAAACTATACAATTAAAGCGACGTTTTCAAACTTAAAAGCCGCTGTAACACTCCTTATTATTGTCCTCAAAAATTAATTTTTTATATTCTAGCACCACTTGACTATATAGCCAATATATTACAAAAGATAAACTTTAAGGAGGTCTGCAAAATGATTCAACAACAGCCAAACGATTGCCAGCAGCTAGGCATAGCCTGTGTGCCTATTCAAGCCTGGGCCCAAACCTACCGACCGGAGGACGCCTTTATTAACGGCACCATTTTCCCGGAGCTAAACCTACCCTTCAATGCCAAAATTAATATCATTCAAGGCAGAACGGAGGTGCAAGCTAGATGAATGACCAAAAACAACTTTTGCAAGACATTCAAATTATTGCCTTTGTTGTAAAAGACACTCAACTATTTTTAGATACCCACCCGGCTTGCGAGTCCGCCCTGGAATATTTTAAGTACTACAACAATCTTCTAACTGCCCTAACTGAAGAATATGAAGATAAATTTGGTCCGCTGACCGTTTATGGCGTTGATACAAAAGATGGCTGGAGCTGGATTAACGAGCCTTGGCCCTGGGAAAAGGAGGCATAAATAAATGTGGAATTATGACAGAAAATTACAATATCCCGTCAACATAAAAAATCCTGACGCCAAAGCCGCTAAAATTATTATAAGTCAATATGGCGGTCTAAACCTCAATAAGATATTATATAAAAACCTCAATGATAGGTATGGTAATCAAATTTACAAAATGAAAAAAGCTCGTCGGCTTAAATTGGTCGGCAAGCTTTTTTTCATTTATTCTTATTTATCCTCCACAACAAGCAGCAAATATTCAATAGGCACACCAAACGCTTGACTAAAAGCATAAGCCAGAGATATTGATACGTTCCTATCAACCGTTGAAAGTATGCGCACATAGCGGTCTGACATATCCATATCCTCAGCAAACTCTTCCTGCGTTTTGCCCAATTTCTTTAATTCCTCAGCAAATTTTTTGTGATCCAACAGTGCTCTTATCTTTTTTGATTTCATAATAGTCACCTCCTTTTTTTGCTTTAAGCATAAAAGAAAATGGCGGATTATGACAGGCACTTTAATTCCTTTTTGGTAATTTTTTATATTTTTTTGAAAAGAAATTTAAACAAAAAAGCGGCAACAACTTCCACCAAAGAAGTCACTGCCGCTTTTTTATTATCTCACTTCCACCACTGGCACCCCGGCCTTACTGTCATAACCAATATCAATCCTACTGTCCCGCAAATCCTGCAACATAACATAATTATGCCCAGCCTTTTCAATGGCCTGCACCTGCTTTTCCAAGCCATTCAGCCGGATTTTAAGCTGCTTTTCCACTTCATCACCTCCCAATCTCTCCTTGATGAACGCTAGCGGGTCAATGCTGGCTGGGTAATGATACTGCCCTTTGTGCACTTCCAAATGCAGATGCTTACCAGTCACGTTACCGGTTGCCCCCTCCAGACCCAGCGCAGTTTGCTCATCAACCAACATTCCAGGCTTCACATACACAATCCGCAAATGTGCGTAAAGGCTAATATATCCGTCAGCGTGCCTAATCTGCACACAGTTGCCATAAGCACCGCCGCTGCTTACTTTTAACACCTGGCCGGCGTAAATTGGATAAACCACCCCATCGCCGCCATAATTAGCGGACAGAAAATCCTGCCCGCTATGGTAGCCACACTTCCAAAGATTACCCTTTATGCCATAGCGTGTGCCAAGCTTATATTTATCAAATGGATAGCGCATTTTAATCACCATCCTTTTTGTTGTCTAACTCAGACTTTTTCTTCAGCACCTCAATAGCCTGCACAATAACCGGCGGCACCGGTACACCCATCAACCCTGCATTTTCGACAATACTAATCGTTTCATTAGCAACAAAAGCAATCACAGCCGCGTCCCTGAGCAGATTGCTACCAATAATCATATCCAAACGACAAGCCACCAAAACCACTGCCAAGGTCATTCCCTTGCGGCAGAGGCCCCTCCAGCCAACGCTGCTTTCCAAGGCTCCGCTTTCCGTCTTTCCGGACTTATGGAACACACCGGCCACAATCAGCCCGGTTATGTAATCCATTGCCATAAAACAAACCAGAGTGCTGATGGCAGCGTCCCAACCGCCAAACAGGCTGGATATATAGCCAAAAACCAAACCCAAAACTGTGCAAATTGTTTCTTTCATTTCAATGCTCCTCTCATCTGAAAACCACTTTTACAATGTTTTCCGTCACTCTGGCAATCACCCGATAAGTATTGCCGGGGATATATTTTTCCGCCGCGGTGGCAATGCCGCTATCTGCACACTGGCAGAAGCCGTCCACCTGACAGCTACCGTCATCCCGCACAGCCAGCACACCCAGCATACCAACGGCGGCCCATTCCGGCCTGTCCTTGCGCTCAATGTATTGCTGGCTGCTGTCATAATCCGGGTTTTGCTTATAATCCCAACCGTGAATAACCTCGCCGGTAGGCACTTCTTCGATTTCAAAGCGTACTTCACCGGTGGGTTCGCCATTTTCATCAAGCAATGGTACTTCCTTATGCCGCAACTCGGTAACTGGCGTTTCCACGTCAATTTGAATAAAGCGGCCAAAATCATCGTGTTCCCAGCGGCCCAGCCAATCCTCATCGGCGTTGCCGATAATGCAGGGGTTAGCTGACACAATGCCCAGCAGGTAATCCCCAGCCTGAGCCAGGCAGATTTTATCCCCTTGCAGGGTAACAAAAAAGCCAACCCTATCTTCTGCCTCAGGGTTGGTGTCCTGCCACTCAAAATATTCCGCGTAATCAGCACCGCTGGTATTAAATGCAGATAGACCGTAAACTGCGCCAGCATAGGTAACACGAAAAGCGTTGCTTTTGTTAGTGCTTCCAGAACCATTGCCAATAACAAATACATCGCCTACTTTATTAGAACTAGTTCCTCCCGTTGTCATTAATTTGTTAAATTTACCACCGACGTGACTGGCAAAATTACTTGCAATAGTACTATAACCCTCCGAATGACAACTCTCCTTGCTTGCAACAGTTTCACTCCCCTCAGCATGGGAACGTGGACCTTCTGCAGTACTATCTCCTTCAGCGTGGGAAAATCCTGCCTTTGCAACCGACTTGAATCCCTCAGCATGTGACGCATCTCCGATTGCTGTAGTTTGTTTTCCTTCAGCATGAGCATTTTCTCCACTTGCGACAGAAAGGGATCCCTCAGCGTGGGAACTATCGCCGCTTGCAACAGTTTGATAACCTTCAACATGAGAACTATCGCTGCTTGCTATACTATACCGCCCCTCAGCATGAGAGCCTCTTGCGCTTGATGTAGTGTCGATCCCCTCAGCAGTAGCTCTATATCCCAGAGTAGTATTGTTTTTTTGCCCAGATGTTACAAGCCCTGTATCATTATCAGTGCCCCCCTTAGAAATTGGCAAAATACCAGAAAAATCATTAAAACCTAAAGTAATATCCCCATTTAATGCCTTGCCATTCACCTTGCGCGTTATTGGCACTTTATCATTCAGCGCCGCAGTTATCACCTTATTTTGCACAGGATTTTTTGATGTATCAGATAAAGCGTCATCAGGCGTAACAACTGGCAACTGTTCCAAAGGTACTTTGCCATCAACCAGCCCAGCCAGCCCCGGAAAAGCCTCATTAATATTATTAATCGCCTGCTGAGCCGCATTTAACTGAGCCATCAAATAGTTATAACCATATTGTTCAGCCAGGCCCACCTCAGCCCCCGTTGGAGCTACAATCTGATTGATTTGCCAATTCTCCGGCAAATCTGCCGGCAAAGGGTTTAGCAAAGGTTTATTAGCCATTTATTTTCCCTCCCTCTTCAACCTTTATATTATGTTTTAGCATTATGTTTTCAACAACCGGCACATAAACTGTGGCCTGGCTTAAAACCTGACCGTCGGCGCTCAGCAAAGCAAGAGAAGTTATAACCTCTGTATCCGCTGGCGTTATCGGGTAGGAAACTGTCAAAATATTGCCATTCTGTGCTTTGGTCAGGCTGTCAATCCGAATATTGCCATTAATCAAAGCGGCCGCCACATCTTCAGCCACAAAACCGGCCACGTCAGCCAACAAATCATTGGTCAGGCTTGGCGTGCTCGCCATTTTAATCACCTCCCCAAACCGTATCTGAGCAAAAGGCAGACTGCCCAATCCCCACGCGCCCAGCCTATAGCTGTAAATTCCTTTGCTCCAGTCCACCTCCTCGGTCAACTGCAACCTATCCGCCACATAAGGCCGATTAATATAGACAATATGCGCCGGTTTAATCCGCCCCAAAGTATAGGCAATCTCAATCGCCCATTCCTGATTTACAGCAGTCGATTCAATATACAGCGTATAATTGGCGTAATCCATTTCTGCCGTCCACTGGCCAGGGCCAATCAATTCATCTAGCTTTTTATACAGAAACGTCATCGTAAATGGCACTCGTAAATTAATGCGGTTAATTAAACGATTACGCCTAAATTCCAGGTTTTCTGTCAATGGGTTGGCTACAATATCAAAAATCTGCTCCCATTCCGCCACCGCCGCTTCATTCATCGTTTGAAAATAGAAGTTATCTCCAACATCTCTTATCCTATCTGCCAGAGCGTTAAATTGCCCCGCCTCCGCGCAGCATATCTGCTGATAATCCAGCACCTCCCGATACCAGGGCGGCAACAAAGCCAGCAAATCTGTGTCCAAATCCCACTCAGCCATTTAACGTCACCGTCCCCATAATCGGAACCTGTTGCAGCTCGCCGCTCTCAATCAGACGCAGGTCGGCCGCCGCTCCGTTCAGCGTCACATTGGTTACATTCACCACACCGGTTACGCCCAAAATAGCCGCCAAAACTCTGGATTGATACACATTAGCCGCATAAGCCGCCGTGGTGTCGTTTATTGGCGTACCCCAGCCGCGCCGCACCTCCAGCAGATATTCGGCAATCGCCGCCTCTGCCAAAGGTTGCACCTGAGCAATGCTGTATCCTGCGGCCAACGTCACATCCGCCGCCACGTCAACCGTCAGAGCAGTGGCCGCGCTGATGGTAACTTTAGCGCCAATCGGCGCCATTCCCAAGCCCACCCCCTGATTAAGCGGCGGGTCGACGGCGTTCTGCACCGCCTCCACCAAAACGCTGCTGGCTGGCAGCAAATCCGCCCCTAAAATGGAGCATTTCACCGTGCCGCCGCCATTCCACACCGGATAAATCTGCACCGCGCCCACGCCGTCCAACCCCATAATATATTCTCGGTAAGAGGCCACGTTGCCGCCAAAGGCCGGGCTGTTCAGTGCAGCAATCAGGCGGGCCCGCAGTTCCTCGTCGGTTTCCGTGTCATCGCCAGGTATCAAAATATCCGTCAGCTGCGCCTGGGTCAGCCCATTCACCACGGTTATCGGCAAAATGCTACCAGTGTATTCGTTGCCGATGGCTCCCGGCGTTTCCGCCGTCAGCTGATATTGCAGCGGGTTAGCCGTGGCCGCAGTCACCACAAAATTAATACTATCCGCCCCGTTGATGGTAGAAAAACGGGCCCCAAGCGGCACCGCCGTGTTAAACACGCCCAAGCGCACCGCAGGGCTGGCCTGGGCCCGGCTGACGTTGCCAATCACGGCCAGATAGTCCAAAGCCTGCCCGCCTGCCGTTTGGATAAAGGCAGAACTTTGCACCGCATTCAGGGTAATATAAAAGCCCTCCAACGCGTAGGCGGCAGGGCTTAGGGCGGTTGGTATCGGCGAAGTGTCCCGCTTGTCAAAGCTGGCCGGAATTTGCGCCAACATCTGCTGCAAAATTTGACGATAGTTAAAACCGCTTAAATCAATCATCTGGTCACCTCCGTTTCCGTGGCAAAATCGCCAAAAACACTGTTCACCGTAAAGCTGGCCAGCAGGAAATCGTCCTTTTGCGTGCATTGGTAATCAGCAATGCCCAAAATGCGATCGTCCTGAGCTAGGGCCTCCTTAATCCGCCGTTGCAGCTCCAGGGCCACATAGCCAAAATTCAGGCCTAGCAGATCGTTCAGCTGCACGCCGGAGCTGGGCAAAAATATCTGCCAGCGGAACCGCTCCACATTCAGGATAATTTCCACCGCCTGACGCACCGCCGCCAGACCGCTGACGCTGTTCTGAATACGGCCGGTTTCCTTGTTAATATACCAAGTCAGCGAGGGCTGGCTCACAAACTCCACCCCGCCGCTAACGTCAATATTACTTTGCGGCAAACTCACGCTTCCACCTCCTTAACTGCACCAAAAAGCCGGGACAAAATCACAAACTGTTGCCCGTGCTGCACTTGCAACAGCAGCACCTTGTCATCCACTGCCAAGGCCCGGTTTAAGATGATAAAACCGCCCTCCACCGGCAGTTTTTGGCCGTGCTCGGTGCAAACAATCTCCTCCAAAGCAGCTGTGGTTTCATAACTGCCAGTTAAATCGGTGCTGGTGCCGCCCTCTGGGCAGCTGTGGCTGTGCCCTAAACCAATAGCATTGTGCGTATGTTTGAGTATCGGAATTTTGCGCTCCACAACCGCAGAAGTTAAATACAACACCTTGCTCGGCAGAGGCGGCATAGCTGGATTGACGATTATCTCCAACGGCTCCGCCTGGCTCACCGTGCCTATGCACAGCTCCGTCGGCTGGCCAGCCGCCACGTTTTGGGCTATCATCTGATTTAAAATATCTGCCAGCTGCATAAAAGCCTCCCTTAAATTGACAACGTATCAAAGCTCATTGTGTGGCTGTCATTTTTCCAGGTGTGCTGCACACGCTCCAAAAGAACCCGTTGGTCCAGGTTTATATCCCCCAGCCCCGGCACCTGCATAAGTAGCATTTGGCCGGCGCGCAGGCCTGGCACGCCCAACGCCTCCACAGAGAGGGAGCGGAGCCGCCGATTGTAATAGCGCAGCATAACCTTGGCCTGCTCCTCAATCTGAGCCTGGTTGACGTCGCCGTCCACAGTCTGGTAGAGGCGCAGCAGGCCCCACTGGCCGATGTTGGCGCTATCCTGCACCTCAAAAACGTCCGCGCCGCCGGTGGCCTCGTTGGGCCGGGCCAGCTTAACCGAATTGTAGGTTTGGCTGTCGATGTCCGTTTTGTAGTCGTATTCCGTCAGGCCAGATTTTTCGCCAATCATCACCGGGGCCAGCATTTGCGCCGCCTCCTGCAAGGCCAGGCCGTTGCCGTCGTCGTAAAACACAAACACCTTGCCGGTGTTCAGCAGCGTTTTCTGCACCGCACTTTGGATAATATCCAGGCAGCTTTGCTCCTGCTCAATCAAGCTGGGGATAGCATAGCCGGTATCGGCCAGCTGACTGCACTCAATGGCAAGGTCGCCGGCAATCTGCCTAATAATGTCGCCCACCTTTTGACCATAAAAGGCATAGGAGGCGTTGGCTTTCAGATAGCGCAGCCGGTCATAGCAGGTAATTTGGATAACACCCCAGCGGTTTTTTACCTTGGTGAACACCCAGCCGTAAAATTGCAGCTGGCCGTCCACCGAAAAACGCACCACGTCGCCCTCGGTGAAAGAAATATCCCCTGCTTTAATCAGGGTGAATTTCAGCGTGCCGGGGCTGCCGGTGCGGTTGGTTTCCCAGCTTATTTCCTGGGCTGAATTAGCCACATTCCACATCTGGCCGCTGCTCTTGTTGGCGATAATCAATTCCATTTTCACGTGCTGCTCACCACCTGTAATGCTTCCTTTTTCACCCAGCCCAACGCGCCACCGCTCTCGCTGAGGATATGCACCGGATAGGCCTTATCCGCCGCCAAAATCCGCTGCACCTGCACCCTCTTGTTGGAAGCCACGCCGTGCGGCTCGTCGCCCGCGCTGGTGAAATAATAGTTACCATTGGCCACAGCGGAACAGCCGGCATAAAGCTGACCGTCCGGCAGGCTGCGGGCCTTTTCCGCCGTCACCTGCACCGGCTGACCGCCGCCTTTATCGCCACTGCTTTGCAGCTGCAACTGCTGCGGCGCATAGTCCCGGTATTCCGTCAGTGTCAAATCATAGTAAAAATCGCCGGTTTCGCCGCCGCGCTCCTCAAAGTCAAAAGCCGTCACCAACACGTCAAAGCCGGAATCACCGGTCATAAAAGGCTCGCCATTTTCGTAATAGCGCACCGGGGTGTAGGCCAGCGGCTTTTTCTGCTCTTGGGCCCGGCTGAAAAAATTGATGTAAAACTCAGGCGGCAAAAAGCCAGATTGCTCCTGCATTCCGGGCAAAGGCCGACCGGGAAAAAAGGAGGAAATGCGCAGCGTCCGCAAATCCGGTAGCCGCGGCACCATAATCTCACCCAAACCCAACACGTTGTATTTATCGTTGGAGGTTGGGTGTGCCACCGGCAGCTTGGCTGGGTTCACCGGCAGGCGGATTAGCTGTCCGTCCAACCGAAAACAGATTTCAAATTGATTGCTCATATATCACCTCAAAAAGCCATTGCTGTGGAGCGCGTCGCTCCGGCGCTAGCCTGCTCCAGTAGCACGTCGCGTAGCGCATCCGCCAGCTTGTAGCGGTCGGCCATTGTGTCGCCGGTGTTCTGACCCTGCACCTGGATAACCGGGCTTTGCGCCGTCAGGTTAATGTTGTTTACGTAACGCCTCTCGGCCATATCCACCAGCATTTTCAGGGTTTCGTCGCTCATATCCACAGCGTTTTTGATGGCTTTGGTATCGGCGGCAATATTAGAGGTGTCGTCCGCTATGCTTTCGCCAAACGCCTCGCCGCCAAACTGGCTGTAATCAAAGCCTTTCGCCTCGCCTGCACTGCGGGCTTTTTCAATCTCCGTTAAGCGGGCCGCATGAGCCATATCTCTTGCCAATTCCATTGCAGACACCTTGCCTGCCCTGCTGGCAAAATTGGCCGCCACCTGGGTGGCCTGATTAGCCAAAGCAGCATTACGCGCTGTTTTTGTGGCAGCATTATTTGCAGCATACTTGTCGCCAAAACTAGCAGCCTTCACCGGTGCAATATTAACGCCGGGAATTTTGTTCAAAACGCTGATAAAACGATTTACATAGCCAATTCCACCGTTTACCAAATCCTGCAAATGCTTCAACACATTAGCTTTCAAATCGCCAAAGCTGTTGCTAATATTAGTTGTCATAGTAGCAACATGCAAACCGGTTTCGTCCAACCAATTCATAACCTGATAAAAAACATTTACAATTCCTATTTTGAAATTTTCCCCAAAAGTTAAAGCAGCGTCAACAAAGGTCAGCCAAGCCGCTTTTGCACCGCCGCACCGGCTAATAAAAACGTTTATCGCCGCCCCAATCACCATAAAAAGAGCCGCTATTGGCAGCAGAGGGCTTTCCATAAGCGTGGCAATAAAACCCTTGGCGGCAATCGTGGCAATTCCTTGGGCTATATAATAACCTGTAACCGCTGCCGCCAAACCATAAAACGCGCCGATAAAAGCTTCAATATGCTCGCTGACAAAGCCAGCCGCCGCTCCCACAATCTGCAAAAGCGGCTGAAACGTTTTGATAGCAATATTCTGGGCCAACTGCCAGGTTTGCCCCCAGGTTTTCGGCATACTGGCATAACGCGCCTCCACCTCGTCGGCGGAGTTGAACATCGCCGCCTTGATAACTTCCGAGGTCAACAAGCCTTGCGAGGCCCAGTCTTTCATTGAACCCTCAGCTTTTTGCACATTGCGCATATAATCCTCAATGGATTGCGCCAGCAACGGCGCGTTTTCAATAATGGAACGGTATTCATCGCCTTGCAGCCTGCCGGAAGCCATTGCCTGCGTCAGCTGATACATTGCCGCCGATTGCTCCTGCGCCGCCGCGCCGCCCACCACAAAGTTTTTGTTCAAAAGCTCCGTAAAGGCCACCAGCTCCTTGGTGCTGTCAAAAGCCTGGCCAGCCAAAATGCCCAGCTTGGAAACCGTGGCCGTCATATCCAAATAAGAGCCGCCGGCCCGGTTGGCCGCCTGATAAATCATCTCCTGCAACTTTTCTGTAGTTTGCAGGCCATCGTTCATCAGACTAAGCCGGGCCTGGCTGCTGGCCACTTCATCAGACAAGCGTCCAATTCCTACAATGCCCCGAAAACTAAGATAAGTTCCGGCTAATATCCGCAATGACGAAGCCAGCCCATCTGCACTGGCCCGGCTGGAGTTCATCTGCCCCTGCTGCCGCCGCATTTCCGCTGTGGCAATCTCCGCGGCAATCCGGGCCTGGGTTTGCATACGGTTATGCTGAGCTAAAGCGGAGGAAATAGCACGCAGCGCGTCAGTTTGGCTGTGTATTGCCACAGTCTGTGCAATAATAGCGGCGGTATTAGCTCCCGTAGCAGTTGTATTAGCGCCCAGAGTGACCGTATTTGCCCCAGCTGCCGTGGTGTTAGCCTGCACTGCCGCCGTTTGTTGCCCAGCTGCGGCAGTGTTGGCTTGAATGATTGCCGTATTAGCTTGCAACGCCGCTGTATTACTTCTAGTTGCGCCAAGTTGTTGCTGAGCGGCTCCGGCCGCGCTTCTGCCGGCATTGGCTGCCTGCTGACCAGCGTTGGCTCCCACTCTGGCCGCCGCGGCCTGCTGCCTCTGTACTCCGGCCAACTGGCCCTGCACTCTGGCCCCGGCCTGAGCGGCCGCGGTTCCTGCCCTCTGCGCCGCCGTCAGCTGCTGCGCTGCAGTCTGCAAGGCTGCGGTGCCCTGCCTGGCCGTCCGCACTCCCTGGGCATAGGAAATAAGCGGGCCGGAAAAATAATCTACCAGCCGCAGTTCTTCTCTAACCACCGCCATTAATTCACACCTCCCTGGTCTTTATCCCGGCTGCGCAGCTCCTTATCAATAAAGGCCGTCACCAAAATCCGCTCCCGCAGCGGCAGCTCGGCATATTCGGACGGCTTCCAACCCAAATTAACAAAGCAATAATAAGCCGCAATGGTTTCCGGATCCGGCTCCGGCCCCTCAATTAGTTTTTTGCCAGCGCCGCCAAATCCTCGTCAAAGCCAGAAATCTGCATAATCTCCTTAACCAGCCGGGCATATTCCCCAGCCCTCAGCATAATTCCCGGCAGCTCCAGCGGATTTAACAGCGGCGTTTCCGGACTGGGGCCAAAAGCGGCCAACAGCTCCTTATCGGCAAAATTGGGCTCCACCGTGCCGGC
The DNA here is from genome assembly GCA_022797295.1 of Peptococcaceae bacterium. Lineage (GTDB taxonomy): Bacteria > Bacillota > Dehalobacteriia > UBA4068 > UBA4997 > Avidehalobacter. The sequence continues at coordinate 168,791 of JAAWKH010000001.1, read as the reverse complement.
AACCACAATTCGCTGGGTGTACTCAATATTGTCAATTTCATCTTTACCCCTACTTTTCTGTTGACAGCGTTTGCTGATGGCCTCATTTTCCGCCTGGGACAAAGCCTTGATGGTGAACGGAACCACTTTTTCGTCCTTATCCTTGAAACGCTGAGAAATAACAACCTCTTTAGTTTCCTGCACCGTCTCCGGGTGCAAAAATGCAGATAATCTACTCATCATTAACCCTCCTTAATTACCTAACTGGGCTGGGCTCTTAAAAGCTTCCAGCCTAGCCACTCTGGTGTAAGCAAATTCAAAATCATAGTTCAACATTGTTTCCTCGTCATTCAAAATCGAAAGCGGAATGGTGCCGGTAAGGGTACAGCCATAATAAGCCATAACCTGATTACCAATGGTGGTTGTGGGGTCCTGATTGGTAATTTGAATATCAAAATCCGGCATTTGGCCGGTGTTAATATATTGCAGCACCATATCCGTGAAAATATTGGAGCCATAATAAATATTGCCCTTACCAGTAAGCTTTACGCCATTCTTTTTACCCTGAATAGTCCGAGTGCCAATAACTCGCATATCCTGGCTTTGAATTTCCGCGTCTGCCCGAATGTTGCGCATTCCGGCCACCTCAACGGAACGGCCGCCCTGATTAATATAAACACGGCCCTCCGATCCGTTCACCGTGTCCTTTGCCAGCAAATAAGCCATTTTTCGCACCTCCCCCCTAGGCTACCGTAATCGTCATATAAATTTTTTCGGCTGCGTCAACCGCCTGGATAGCCAGGTTAATCAGCACCGCGTCCGGCTCCGCGCCCGGCAGCACCTCCACGTCGTCCGGGCTGAAATTCTGAATCCCCTCGGCCCCCTGAATATCCAGCAGATAGCCAACAATGGCCGCCTTAAAGCGGGAACGCCCGGCCGCATTGTTATTGACAATACCAATAAAATTTTGCATAAACTGGGCGTAAATATCATTGGCGATGGTGTTGCAAAGGCGGATTACCCGGTTTTTGTGATAAACCTTGCCAATATCCGGTGTGTAAGTAACCAGGCTATTAATATCCTGCACTATTCGCACCACGCCGTTGTCTGCAAAAAGACCAACACGCCCAGCATTCAACAAGGCCGCATTTTCACTATTAGTACGCAAAGGAGCCGCACTAACGGCGTTTGGATAAACGGCATTAGTTAGCCCTTCGTTATATTTGGCCCCGGCCTCCGCGCCGCCAACCCACCAGCAGGCCTGCGCGGCGGAAAGCTCGGTTCCGTCGTCCAGCGTCACGCCGCTGGCCACATTGATAACAAAACGACTATCCGGCTTGTTTAGATTAGCCGCCACCAACTGAGCGTACTGACCGTTTTCCTCGGCAATCCGCTTAACAAACGCCACCATAGAATTAGCCACGTTCACGTCCGTACCGTCGTAAATCAAAATATCAAACTGGTAAGGCTCAATCGCCGTTAAGAATGTAGCGTAAGCCGGGGCGCTCACCGTGCCGTCCGCCCCGCCGGTCAAAACCTGGCCGGTGGTTGCCGTGAAAGCTCCCTCGCCGCTGAATTTAACCCAGGCATTGGCTTGCAGCTCCGCCATTGTGGCCACGTTCTGCTCATCCACAATCTCCGCGTCCACCACTGTTTGCACGGTGAAGCTATCATCCTCATTATCCACCACAATCACACTGATGTCGTTGCCCCTAGCCCCAGGATAAAGGGCCGTGGCCGTCAAATCGCCGATTGTCGCCGCTGCCGTCGCACTCTCCGCGGCCGCTGGGCGATACAGTAACACTTTTTTGGGCGCAGCCGTGCGGTTGCTGCCTTTGAAAATCTCCTGCAAAAAGCGGTTTTGCGGCGCCGCCCCGGCATATCCCGTAAACGGCGCCCAGTCTGCGCCAGCCTCAACAGTCTGCACCACTGCCTGCGGCCCCCAGGAAAGCGGCTCGCAAATTGCCACCGTGCCCCGGTCGCTCACCGTCAGCCCCGCGCCGGCCGCGCTCTTAAAGCGGATATACACGCCGGGCAAAACTTTGTTTTGGGTCGTCCAAGTTCCACCACTCATTAATTTAACTCCTCTCATATCTCCATTTCAAAAACATCCATATTTTGCGCTAAATGCTGCATATAAGGCGCAGGCTCATCCGGCCACAGCGGATTTTGCCTCTTCACCCAAACTTGCAAATCAAATTTGTAATGCAACGCGTCTGGCTCCACCGTATAATCCCGATTGTAAGTTCTGAGCAAAGCGCTCTCCCCGTCGTTCACGTAAGGGAAAAGCTCCAGCACCTCGTCCAGAGTTTCTGCCGCCGCATTATAAAGCTGCTGTAAATCAGGGCGGTTAAACTGCTCCAGATAAACTAAATCCAAACGGATAGTGCGCAGCCAGCGGCCTGCCTGCCGCAACTTGATTTCTCCGCCCCGCTGCTGCAAAAACATACAGGGCGGCTTGCTGCCCTGCTGGTTGGGGTCCTCGTAAAAATGCACGCCGGGAAAATAGGGAGCCAGATAATCCGCCAGCGATTGCGCCAGCTGAGCGGTGCTGAACTTCATCGCATTGCCCTCTCAATCTCCTTGCGCAAAAGGCTCTCAATCGCTTTCTGGTAGGCCCGCTTGCCCTTTTCAGCCATAAACTCGCCCTTAACCCAACGGGTTTTTGTACCGACAACCAAACCTACTTTCTTTTCTGGGTCAGTTTCACGGGCCAACACACCCTTGGCTTTGTCAATATACAAACCCGGTACAAAATGCTTATTCAGCACGTGGCCATTTTCCACGAATGAAGCATAGGACTGATTATTGCCCAGAATCGTAATATAGCTGTTACCCACCTTTATTGGCTCTTTTATGCTGTCTTTGTTCCAGGCTGCTGAAAGTTCGCCTGTCAGCATATTTTTGCCGATATAGCCGCCCCGGCCAGTGCCTGCTTTAGGCGGCGTGGCCTCGGCGGCCACCTCCACCGCTTTCATCGTCGCCAATTTGGCCGTCCGCTGCAAAATCCGGGGCAGATCCGCCTGCAACTGCTGCAACTTCTTCTCCAGCTGGGCCAGCGTTATTGTTTCACTCATTTAATCCACCCTTTCCTGCTGCAAAAGCCTGATTTCCTGATGAGCCAGGCCGGGGATAACCGCCCCAAACGGTTCAAAGAAATATTGCGGCTCGCCAGCAAAGGCCCGCAGCGCAAAAGCCGCCCTGCCCAGCCCGCCGCCGGGATGAATAATCAGCTCATCGCCGGGGCGAATATCCACCTCGTTAGCGCAAGCCAGACTGCTGGCCTGCTGAACCTCCGCCGCCTGCCCGGTCATATTAAGCGGTTTTTCCGCCTCCTGAAAAATCCGGCAGGGAACGTCCGCTTGCAACTGCTTGCGCACCTGCCGGGTCAGCGCGCCGCTGCTCTCGGCCACCACGCGCCAAACGTCCGCCCGGTCGGTGTACCAATCCGCCCAATTCATCGCCTGCACCTCCCTCAAATAACATAACTTCCGCCCATTCCAATCAGCCGGGCCCTGGTGGCCAGCATTTGGCCGTACTGAGTGGCGTTTAAGTCGCCCCAGCTCTCAGTGGCGGCGGTGATGGCGCTGGTATCATAGGTTATGGAGGCGTTGCCCAGCTTAGCCGCCTTAACCTGCCCCACCAGCGCGCCGCTTTGTGCCGCCTGGGCCGGGCTGTCGCTGCTCTCGGCATAGGTGCGCAAAAACAAGCTGACCTGGTGCGCCACGTATAAGCCCGCGGCATAACGCCAGCCCTCGCCCCACCGCTCCGGGGATATAGCCCCGTTGGCCTCGGCTATGAACATAGCCAGCTGAGCCGACGGCACCAGCGAAGCTGCCGGGGCCTCCTCTGTCGCCTTGCTGTAAAACTGGGGAAAATCGGCCTGAAACATTTCCGCAGTATATTGCCCCCGGCTGCCATCAGCGATATTGGCCGCAGCCGCCCTCACGCCCCAAAACTGCGGCTTCATTTCGGCTGGCCCTCATCTTTGGGCGGCTCTTGACCCGGCTTTTTATCCTCCGCCTGCTGTGCGTCTTTATCCACGGTGGTCTTGCTAGTTGTCACCAGCTGGCCGTCCGCTTGCAACAGCTTAAAATATTTAGTGGCCGCGGCCCATTTTGGCACCTCGGCCACATCGCCCCGGTTCAACCGGATTTTCTGCCGCCCGTCGTTAGAGGGGATAATCACATTCACCTTGCTATATACCAACATTTTTGTTCCTCCTTAAATCCCGTCAAAATAGGCAATCGCCGACGGATAGAAAACTTCCACCTCGGAGATATTGGCCGCATAGGCCGTATCGTAGCAGAAGTTGGCCGCGTTGGGTTGGCTCATCGCCCGCATTAAGGGCACCAGCTCCTCCACTTTCAAAAACCGCTCGTGGTTGACGTAAACCGTCATCCGATCGGTGCCGCCAGCCCCTGCGCCTTTGGCCCAGGCCGTGCCGCCGATATAAAGGCCGCCGCCCTCTTTGGCCGCCACGTTATTTTTCAAGATGTAATCCAAAATGGTTTCGGTGGCCAGCTCCGTCACCGGAGTTTCCAGAATGTAGGAATACTGCTCATAAGGCAGCAGAATGTGGTTCGGGATAGCCTCGCGGTCATATTCATTGGCCGCCCAAACGGCCAGCAGCGCGCTGTTGACATCCCGCAAAATTTGCTCCGGCGTTTTATCCGCAAATTTAGTGCTGGGCGTAGCCGCGCCGTTGCTCGCCACTGTGGTTTGCACCGCGTCTGGGTTATTCAAAAGGCCGCTGGTGCCGTAAACTGCAAAGCCCCGGTAAACGTTCTCATCCATATGCTTATCGTAAGCCAGGCGCACGCCGTCCTGCAAAAGCTGGTCCAGGCTGCGGCCGATATAATTGGCCCGCTGCATATCCTGGAACATCACCCGCAGAGCCGCGGCAAAGATATGCGCTTTGTAAAGCCCCTTTTCCGTGTTGGCCTGCACAATAGGCAGGCCGTTGGCCCCGCCCGCCGTAATCGGCCCGCTGCCAGAGCCGCCGGCAATGCCATAGCTCACCGCCAGGGCGGATGTGTAATCCACCCAGCCGCCGCCCACTGAAACCGGAATATCCCGCGGGTAAGTAATGCTGCTCAAAGGCTTGCGGATAAGCGGGTCGCGCTTTTCCAGCTCCGATACCAAAAAGGCTTGGCCGGAAGCAATGCCCGCCTCATCCATAACCGGTAAAGCTCCGCCAGGAATTGCCCCACCACCGAAGATGCCGCCGTCAAACTTGCCCATATTCTGATAACTTGTCATAGTTTGTCATTCCTCCTTATTAAGCACGGTTAATAGTTTTAATCCGCATTTCTGCAATGCCGTTAGCGTCGGCGGGCCCGGCCCATTCACAGTTGGGCAGCAAAATGCTGTTGCCCGCCGTACTGTCCGCGGCAGCCTCAAAGCCGCCGATAACTGCATTTGGCAGGGTATCATTAGCCGCCAGCCGCAGATACACCGCGCCGCCCAAGGCAGCTGTGCCGTTTTGGCATTTCACATTAATCGCACCACGCTGAAACACGGAAACCGGCTCGTCAGCCGCGTAACCGCCCGCACTTTGGGTCAGATAATTCAGAGCGGACTTAACCTCCGCCGCCGCCACGCCCACAAAATCTGTGGCTTTTGCTCCCGCTGTTGGCAGCGCAACCTGCCCATTAGCGTTGTAAACCAAAGCCTGGCCAAACAGAACGGCCTCGCCTGCCGGCCTGGTGTTCACAATCATATCCGGCTGCCGGGCGTAAACGCCGGCGTAACCGTGCGGCATTGTTTTGCCAATCACTTGGGGATTCAAACTCATTTTCATTACCTCCTTAGTCCTCACATCTTAATTTTTCCGGTGTGGATTCAGCGCGTCGTAAGCATTTTGCTGCTCCGCACAAACCGTGTTCATATCGCGGGCGGCCACCGTCTGCGCCGCCTGGGCTTTACCCTGCACCGCATCCATAATCTGCTGCAAAGGTTTGTCATCGGCCTGCACCGCCTGCAAAACCGCATCGGCCACGGCCGCTTTCACCGCCGCGTCCTCAATAGCGGCCACCGCCGGGCGCATTGCCCGCAGAAAAGCCACCGCACTATCCTTGGAAACAGTGCCGCTGGCAAGGCCCGCGTCACCAGCCTCCACCACTGCCGCGCTATCAGCCGTCAGAGCCTCCAGCTTTTTATCAATGGCCGCTTCATCAACCGGCGTAGCGTCTTTCACCTCCGGCTTTGCCAAACCGTCCAGCTTCTTCTCCATTTCAGCCAGCCGCTCCAGCAGCTTATCCAATTTGCTACCCAAATCAACGCCTTTCTGTTCCTTGTAATCAACCTCGTCCGCCGCCGGCGTTGCCTCTGCGTCCAGCACCGTGGCCGCGTGGGCGGAAAGCTGTTGCAGCTCCGGCCCCTCCATTTCCTTTGCCGCCCGGCCAAACAGGTTCAGCCAGGCTTCCGTCAATTTGCTCATTTTCTCCCTCTCTTTCTCCGCGCTTGGCGCAGCGTCTTTTATTGCAACATCGTGGCCAGCCCTGCCCCTTGGCACCACCGCCACGTGATTGCCTCTGATATTGGTTTGCTTCAAACAATCGCCATCCGGCAAAAACTCGGCGGTGTAACCAGCGGAAACCTCCCGCACCGCGCCGCTTTGCACCTCGTTGGCCAGTTGGCTATCCTTGATAATCAAATCTCCCACCAAAAAATCCTCCTGCCGCCGCACGTTCTCCACGTGCCCCCTGGCATAAGCCGCCCAGGTCTCGGCCGTCAGATTTTCCGGTGGGTGACCAGCCGTCACGTCCTTGCCCTCAAAGCTGGCAATGGCCGCCGGGGCAAAAACGTCCTCCGCATAGCGATTGACAGTGACAATCTGCTCCGGGTTCCCTGGCAGACTCAATTCCGCCGCCCGATACTGCATTGGCCCCAGGCGGGCCAGCGGCACATCGTGGCAAATCAAAAAGCCCTCCGGCGTTTTGGTTATGTGCGGACTGATTTTGTTTCCGTAATAACAAAGCATTGTCATTCCTCCGATTTTTGGGTATAGAAAAAGCAACCACCTAAAAAAGCAGTTGCTTAAACTCAATTTATTCTTCCACAATCTCCCAGCGACCGCCAGGGCCGCTGCCGTCTGGCGGAGCTGGACGGTTTGGCGAATATAAATAATCCTCGCCGCTGTCGTCAATCACTCGCAGCATATCTCCATCAGGCCAGGCCTCGTAAACTTTGCCATTAGTTAATTCATCAACTCCAAAGCTTTCGCCAACATAGCGCAGCTTCATTGTCTTTTCCGGTTTATTCAAAGGCGGCGGTGGAACATAATATTTTTTCTCGCTCATCTTATTTCTCCTTTCGATACTTCATTTTAACCCTATATTGAACGCCATTTAATTCATACCAGTGCACGTCAAAAATATATTTTGCACTTTCGATTTTGCCAACTCTCTTTTTCCATTCGCCGGGCGAACCGCCATAAGCTTTTATCAAATCCTCCTCAACCCGAATTAAAGTTTTGCTTCCCTGACCGGCAATCGTTCGCACAGTTTCAAACCTGGCTCCTGCCGGGATAAAAAGCTGTTCGCCATTTATATTATAATCCAACTGTTGTTGTAAGTAAACCCTTTTTTTATACTCTTGCAGCCATTTTTTGTAAACCTGATCATTGGCTTTTTTATGCCGGACAAACGTTTCCCAACGTTTAGGAACCTTATCCCCCAGAGCCAGCCGATAACGTTCCCATTGCTTGTATGTATCAAGCTCCCGCTGCCGGGCCCGCTGCTGCTCTCGGTAAAGCCGCCGCTGCTTTTCCGTGCGCGGGTCAACATCCGGCGGGTTGGTGGCAAAGCTAGATTTCCGCTTCAGCTCGGCAATTTCCTGCTCCGTCATTCCCGCGTCCGTCCAGGGCAGCAGGACATGCAGGCAGTTGGGGTGGATATTCAGCCAGCTGTTGCTCAAATCGTCCGGGCCGGCAGGATCAACCTTGCCAAAGGCGGCGGCCAACGGCGGAAAATCCGGGTCGGTACCGCTGCGGCTGTAAACCCGGCCCTCATATGGCGCGCACAAGGGGCAGGTAGTGCTGTGGCTGCTGATTTTGTATAAATCCTGCTCCGGGTCGGCAGTCAGCACAGCCAAAACCTCCGCCTGCCGGCGGGTGGTGCGCATCGCCATTGAGCAGTAGGCGTGCAAACTCCAACGGCGGCCTGCCTTATCCACAAAAGCGGTAATTCCCTGCTGCTGCAAAGCAGCCACAAAATCACCCACGCTTTGAAAGGAATTAAGCCCGCGCACCTGATTGTAAGCAACCATCTGCCGGCCAATCTGAGCAAAAGCGTCCGGCTCCCGGCGCCCTATTAGCGCGCTTTCCAACGTCTGCCGCACCGTGTGACTCGCTTGCCAAACCTCCGCCTGAGCGTTTGCGGCAAGCTGGTCAGCAATCGCCGCCTGCCCAATACTCAAAGCGTTATAATAGCCGGCCTGGTGCTTAGCCACTGCCTCCGGCACGCGCCTAGCCTCTGGATGATGTACGTAAAACTCCCACTCAACCATTTGAGGGATGTAAACAAAGCTTTCCGACTGCATTTTGTCCAAAATCCGCTGCACTCGCTGCAAAGCAGCCTCCGCGTGATAATCCACCAAACCTTGGGAACGCAAGCGCACCAACTCGTTTATAATATCCGTTTCCGCTTGCAGATACAAAGCAATCAGCTTAACCAAAAACGGATTATCGTGCTTATCGCCCGCCATCATTCAAGCCCCAAAAGCGGGTCACGCAGGGTGTTTAGCTCCTGCCAGCTTTTGCCGGCGTTGGCGCTGATTTCCTCATCGGTTATGCAGTCAAACAGCCCACATTCACCAGCCAGCTTTTTCAGCTCCCGCTGGGCCGTGTCCGCAGCCAGCAACCCCACCTGAAAGCAATCCCGGATAGCCGCCGCCTTTTTCTCGGCAATCTCGGCCAGCTCCTTGGCGGTGGGCGTCCACAATGGCGGAAAGCTCACCCCAATATCCGCCGGCACAAAGCCCCAGCAGCTCATCGCCAGCACCGGCAGCAGCTTTTCCAAAGCCGGGCGCAGCTTGGCCTCCCGCTGAGACTCCACATAGTCGTAATAATTTTGTAGATCGCTTTTGCCGCTGGCGTTCAGCCCGGCCGGCTCCCGGCCAAACAGCTTGGCCGCCGGAATATGCGAACAGCCGCACAGATTTAAGCACATGCTGTCAAACACGTCTTTCAGGCCGGTGAATGTGTATTGGGTGTTCTCAATGCGGTCGCCCTTGTTCACCAGCTGAGTGCCAAAGTTGCTGCGCATAACCGCCTGAGCCTGCATAGTGCGCCAAAACCGCCGCTGCGCCTCTGCGCCGCCCAGCCCGAAAAGCTGCTCCAGGTTGGCAACCTCCATCGTGTTGATATTAGCCCGGAAAGTTAGCCCGGCCATATTGGCGCTTACATTGTCGTGGGCCACCACCTCCTTGTATAGGCTCTCCACCTCGGAAGCTCCCCAAAACAATTCGGCATATCGCTCCAGGGCCGGCAGCTCCCGCCCGGTGAAGCGGATAATCCGGCTGTGGTGAACCTTGGCCACTCGCAGCCCCTCCTGCGTGTCTATGCTGTAAAACTCCGGCGTAGGGCGGCCCGCCTCCAGCGTGAGGCCCAGCTCCGGGGTTACGCCCAGCCAACGGTCCAGAATATAAAGCCCCTCAAAACTGCCCGGCAGCACCGCCGCCAAATCCAACGGCTCGCTCAAGCGGTCGTATTGCCCCTTGATGAGTATCAGCCCGGCCGCGCCGCCGTAAAGCCGGCCCCAGCAAAGGCCCTCGCGCAGGCGGTCGGTCAGCGCTGTTTTGCGCCGCAGCCGGTCAAACTCCCGCCGCTGCTCTGGGGTCAGGCTGCCCGTCAGCTCAAAGCCCTTTTTCAAACACTCCTCCGGGATAAGCTCCACCACATTCTGAACCAGCCAATTATCCCGATACAGCGAGTTCATCAGCGCATAATTATCCGTCAGGCGCGTCAAAGGATATTCCGTGGCTTCCAGTGGGCTCTGGCTGCCCCAGCCCAGCTGAAACAGCGGATTGCTGAAGCTGTCAAACACCGCCTGTCCAGCATTAGCTGTGCCCTGAACCGCACCAGCGTCCTGAACCGGCAGTTTATCCTGTACTGCCCGCGCCTTATTTTTTCGTTTTCCCATCAGCCAATCCTCCATTCCGGCAGATAATTCACCATATAGCGCAACGCGTCCAGAGAGTGGTCATTTTCTTTCAACGGCTGCTCATCGCCGCGCTGGGCCGCCTTTTTATCCCAGCAGTACACGCTCATTTCCCGCAGCAGGGCCCGGCAATCAGTCCGCACCTTTATGCGCCGCTGAACAATCAGCGAAGCTGTTTTGCGGATACCGTCTGCCACAGTATTGTCCGCTGGTATCACATAAACGCCCCGGCTGCGCAGGGCCGCAATGAAAGAAGCGGCAGAGGGGTCCACAATCACCGCGCATTGCCGCTCGCCCATAAAAGCCAGCAAATCCTCCACATATTCCTGGTCGGTTTTCTGGCGTTGCTCCCGGCGGCTGTCCCAGTCGTATTCGCCGTCCACCCAAAGGGCGTTGCCGTCGTCCCAAACGTCCAAAAAACGCGTCGGGTTGGCGGTGCCGTAATCGCAGGCGATGAAACGCTCCGCCGTGCTGTAAAGCCCGATTGGCCGCTCCAGCTCGCGGTAAACGTTTTCCGTACTGCTGAAACAATCGTAAATAACCCCGTCGGCCGTCCGCCAAAGGCCGCGGATATAACGGTCATAAAAAACGCCACTGTACATGCTCTCATAGCGAGCGCGCACCGCAGCGTCCAGGCTTAAATTGTCGTCCATTGTGAAATGCAAATAAATTACATTGTGCTTTTTAGCTCGGCAAATCCACTCCTGATAAAACCAGTGCAGCGGATTTTCCGGGTTGCAGTTGAACCAAAATTTGGAGCCGGCCACCGAACAGCGGGCCAACGCCTGCTCCACAAAAGAGCGCGGCTGCAAGGCCACTTCGTCGAACAGCACCCCGGCCAACGTCACGCCCTGAATCAGGGTGTAGCTGCTTTCATCTCGCCCGCCAAACAGGTAGTAGGTGTTGCTGCGCCTGCCCAGGCTGATAATCAGCTTGTTTTCGCCCCGGCGTTCCACAAACTCAAACAGACCCTCCAGCCACACCGGCAGATTGACAATCACGTTGCGCCGCAGCGCCCCGATAGAGCGGCCACAAATGGCAAAGGCCTGCCCATCGAACGTGTTCATACTCCACAGTATAAAGCCAATCGCCATTGAGATTGTTTTGCCGGAGCGAATGGAGCCATCGCAAATCAGCCCGTCCTTAGTCTGAAAGCTCGGCAGTTTCCACCATTTCAGGGTCAGCTGCTGCCGCCTGCTGAATTTCTGGTAAATCATCAAAAGCCTCCTCCTGCCAGCCCTCTATCGCCGCCAACAGATTGTTCTGCCGCTCGTCAGCCGCCTTAGGGGCCTCGCCCGCCGTGTATTTATCAATCACAATGCCCATCGCCGTTGCCAGCTGATTTAACGGCGCGGCTGCCATCTTCTCTGGGTCGTTTATCGCGTGCAGCAGGTTATCAATCACCTTGCAAACGTCCTGCTTCTGACTTTCCATAAACGCCAACACGCTGGCGGTGTTCTCCTGCTTTTTTTGCGTAACCTTTTGTTTAAATTCCGGGTTGTTCAGCAGCACCCGCCGAATGGTTGTCGGTGAAACGCCATATTTGGCCCCCAGAGCCCGCAGGCTGGAACCTTCCACCGATTCTGCAATTATCTGTTTCTTTTGCCTATCCGTCAGCTTCGCCATCAGGATTTCACCTCCTCTCCGCAAACTAAAAAGCTGACACATTGCTCCTGGTGCCAGCTTTTCACAATACAATTATAACACAGGTCACTAGGACACTTTCGGACAACTTTAATTTTTTTTCACAAATCGGTATGCCATTTTATATAAATTCCCAGCAGAATTTTTTCCACCCGCCTTATCCGCCACCTGCCGCCAACTCATCCCCTCCACAAAGCGGCAGGTAAAAATCTGGCGCACAAAGCTGTCCTCAATTCCGGCAATGTAGGCCTCCAGGCGTTGCTGCTCCGCCAGGCAACGCTTGAGTTTCTGCTCAATCACCGCCCTCAGGTCGGCAATCTCCACCGCATAGGTGGCCAGCTTATCCTGAACGTTGCCTGAGCCCGGCAGGCCGGAAAGCCGCTGCGCGCCCGGCAGGGCCCGCTCCTCCAGGGCCGCCAAACGCTGCCTGTCCATTTCCACCTCCCGCCTCAGGTGGTAAAGCTGAGATAATTCCTTAATCGTCATCGCATTCTCCTTTCGCTTCGCGCGCCGGTGGTGGACGGTCAAAATCAGGGGCGGTCAAAAAAGTATATATTATATATATACTTTTTTGACCCCTATTTTTGACCCCACCATACACCATTTTTGAGGGGTCAAATTGACCCCTGACCCCATTTTTGACCCCTATTTTGACCGGGTCAATTTTCCAAATTGACCCCTGACCCCTGTTTTTGACCCCAGGGGTCAATTCCTCAATCAGCTTTTTTGACCCTTTTGACACCGTCCTTGCACCTCTCAAAACCGGGGTGTTCGTCCACGTAATCCCGAATTGTATTTTTGGATTTACCCAGATAAGTAATCAACTGAACCAAAGGCACACAGCCGGTATTTTCCATATCGCAGGCGGCAAACGCCTTTTCCAACGCCTCGCGCCGCTCCTTTTGCCGGTCTTTAGGCTGGGCCGCCTGCTTGCTCTTCTGCCATCCCGCCAACTCCGCCTCCGGCTGCACGTCCTGCAAGCAGCCTGTCGCGTCCAGCAAATGCACCGGATAATCAAACCAAATGTTCACCGGGGCAAACTTCGGGAACTCCCGCAGCGTCCCCTCCACCCGCCAAGCCGTGGCTCCAGTCTGGCCGGGCGGCGCAGATAGCTCAATCAAATCCAGCAGCGCGTCCGGGTCCCTGGCAAACACGCCGCTGCCGCTGGCCCTATCCATACTCCGCTTGCTCCCCTGATAGCCCTTGCTGTGGTGGTGGCAGTAAATCACGGCGCAGCCAAGCTCATTGCAAACCTTGTCAAACTGATTGCAAAAGTTGGCCATCTGGTCGGCGCTGTTCTCATCCCCGGTTATCACCTTATATATCGGGTCAATAATCACCGCCAAATAATTCTTCTGCGCCGCCCGGCGGATAAGCTTCGGGGCCAGCTGGTCCATCGGCACTGCATTGCCCCGCAGGTTCCAAATATCTATGTTATGCAGGCTGGCCGCAGGCCAACCCAACCGCATATATACATCCTTAAAGCGGTGCAGGCAGCTGGCCCGGTCCAGCTCCAAATTGACATACAGCACCCGGCCCTGGGCACATTGCCAGCCCAGCCAGCTACGGCCCTCGGCAATCGCGCAGCAAAGCTCAATCAGCGCAAACGATTTTCCCGCCTTGCTGGGCCCGGCCAGCAGCATTTTATGCCCCTGCCGCAAAACGCCCTCAATCAGCGGCGCAGCCAGCTCCGGCAAATTATCCCAAACCGCGCTCAGACTCTCCGGCTCCGGCAGGTCGTCAGTCACGCTCTCCAGCCACTTTTGCCACTCCTGCCAACTGCCTTTGCCAATATTCGTCGCCACCAGCCATTGCTTGCGCCCGGCCCGCCAAACCCCAGGCAGGCGGGAAAGCCGCGCCGGGTTGCTGTTCTGCTTGTCCACCGCCAGGCCGTGCTTCTGGCAAATCTGGTACAAATAGCGCACTCGCTCCCGATATTGCTCCCGGCTGGCCGCCTCCACCCTCACAATGGCATGCAGACTTTTGCCGCCGGAATGAACCAGACAAGCCACCGGCAACTCCAGCTGCCTGATGATAGCATACTGCTGTTCCACGCTCTGCTCGTCGCTCTCCACCAGCGCAAAGCGGAAGTCAGCCACATTGCTGTCCTTAACGCCGCCGCCGTCCAACGGATTAAAACGGATATAAGCCCCGGCCGCCGCCGGATAATCCCCCAACAGCTGCCGCAAATCCTCATCACTTTTACAAGACGCAAGCTTTTGGATTAACTGCCCCGCAGTTCTATCCCACACACCCCTAGACGGCGAAAACACATTGCCGCCGTCCCGCTCCTCTACCCTAAAGTGGGTCACATAGCCTACTTGCTCGTCGTTGTCAAAAAGCGTTTCTATATACCGCCGCAAATCCACCGCTGGCTTCCACACCTCATCTGCAGGCTCCCGCAGAATTGCCGCCGCCATATCCGGCGCGCTTGCCCGCTTTGGCTCAATATCCCGAATAACCGCGTCCCATTCCAGCTCACAATCGCCAGCAAAGGCGGCCCGATAACCCTGCTCCTTAGCATATTGCACCACCGTGCCCAGCGTCACCGGAACGCTGCTGCCCTGAAAGCTGCGCCATTTGGCGGCACACTCCCCAGAGTGATAGCGTGGCGCGTCGCGGCGGCTCCAATCCTCCCAAAGCTCCAGCGGCTCGCCTGCGTCTTTGAGGGCCATTCCCACGTTCAGCCATTCTTGATAGCTCAGCCGCGCCGGGTCAATAGCGGCCAACAGCTCGTTTATATCATATTTAGTTTGCATATCCCTCATTTCAGACATCTAATTTCTTCCTTATTTAAATAGTATTATTTAGTATTGTTCTGGACTATACTCAGCCGCTCTAATCCCCGGCGGCGCCCCTCGCCAACCCAAGGCCGCAATGCGGGCAATCATCTGGCTAGCCGCTTCAAAGGGCCAGCAGCCCACGTTGCGGAAGCCGTATCGCTCCAATATGCGAATTTGCTTCGGCGTGGTCAGCCCTTCCCGCTGCCGCTTTTGCAGCCTCTCAATCAGCAAAGCCGCCTTGCCGGCGCAATCCACCTGGTCGGGCAAAATGCCCCGCTTCTCCAAAAGCTCCAGCTGCTTCTGGCTGGCCGGGCCCATCTCCCAACCAAAGCTGGGCCGCCAATCCAGCAAATCCTGCGCCTGAATAGACATCTCAAATTGCAGAGGGTCAACCAGCCGGGCCTTGCGCCTGCGCATCTCAGCCAGTTGCCGCGCCAACGCTTCCTCTCGCTGGGCCACCACCTCGTCGCTGGCCCGCTGCTCCGCCTCCATAATATCCACCGGGCCGCCCTCCGTATCGGCAGCCAAATTCTCCGTCATCTGCCGGGCCACCTCCGGTGCAGCGCAAATCAGCTGAGCCGGGCGGCAAAGCTCGTGCCGCTCCGTATGCCAGAGAAAGTCCAGCAGCAACAGATATTCCTTGCCCTGCGCTAGCCGGGTGCCACGGCCCACCATTTGGCAGTATAAGCTGCGGCTTTTGGTGGGCCGCAACACCACCACGCAATCCACCGCCGGGCAGTCCCAGCCCTCGGTTAGCAGCATAGAGTTGCAAAGCACATCATACTCACCTGCCGCAAAGTCCCGCAGCACCGCCGCCCGGCTGGCGCTCTCACCGTTCACCTCGGCCGCCCGAAAACCCTGCTCCTGCAAGATAGCGCAAAACTTCTGCGACGTGCTAACCAGCGGCAGAAACACCACCGTTTTGCGGCCCCGGCAGTACTTCTGCATTTCCGACGCAATCTGCTGCAAATAAGGCTCCAGTGCGCAATCCAAATCCGCCGCCTTAAAATCGCCGCTCTGCATTGCCACCCCGCTCAAATCCAGCTGCAATGGGATAGTCTGGGCCCGAATCGGCGCTAAATACCCCTCGCGGATCGCCTGCGGCAAGGTGTACTCATAGGCCAGACTGTCAAAAAACTGGCCCAGGTTGCGCATATCCGCCCGGTCCGGCGTGGCCGTAACCCCAAGCACTTTAGTTCCGGCAAAATGCTGCAAAACCCGCTGATAGCTGTCGGACAAAATATGGTGCGCCTCGTCCACAATCACGGCCCCAAAATGCTGCGGGGCAAACTGCTCCAACCGCTTTTGCCGTGTAAGGCTCTGCACAGAGCCAACCACCACCCGGCACCAGCTGCCCAGGCTGCTGCTTTCCGCCTTTTCCAGCGCACAAGCCAGGCCCGTGCTTTCCTGCAATTTGACCGCCGCCTGCTCCAAAAGCTCGCCCCGGTGCGCCAAAATAAGCACCCTCTGCCCCTGCCGCACCAACTCCTCGGCCAGTTTGCAGAAAACAATCGTCTTGCCACAGCCGGTGGGCAGCACCAGCAAGGTTTTACGCCGCCCATCCTCCCACTGCGCCTGCACCGCCGCCATAGCCTCTTGCTGATATGGCCGCAACTCCATTCTTGCGCCTCTCATCAGAACACCTCGTCTTCGCGGGGCGGCTGCGGAGCTTCCGGCCAAGGCAGGTTATTATGCGCAGGCTGTGCCTCATAAAACCGCTTAATCTCATTGGTTTTATACTCCCGGCCCTCCTTGCTGTAAGTACGAATCCCCACCTTGGCCCGGCCGCGCGCCCCCACAACCTGCTGCCAGTTCATCGGCTTATCCTCGCCCCGCTTGCGCTGGCCAATACCGCAGAAAAAGTCGCAAAGCAGACCCTCGCAGCGGCTGTGCAGAAACAGGTTGTGCTTAATGATAGCCACCCCGGCCCCGTCAGTTATGCGGATATGCACAATGGCCTTGTTGCAGGGCGGCAGTTTGGCGCTGCCCGCGTGGCGGCTGCGCTCCAGCTCCACTACCTGAAAATCGTAATCCCCCTCCGGCAACACCACAAACTCCGGACTGTCGTTGCTGATAGAGCTGTTCCAATCCAGCTCGCGCTCGTTACTCTGATAATTCGTCATTTTTCTATCCTCCATAAATTAATTAATCTTTGCTAGTTATAATTTTATTGCATATTAACCGGACATTCCAGGACTTCTTTTCTGCTCAATTAACCGGAACACCTGCGGCCAGCAGGCCACCAGCTTACCGTTAATAAAATCCTCGCCATAGTTCAAAATAGGCGTGTCCGCCGGGAAATAACCCCTATCCGCCACCACTTGCTGCAATTCAGCCTCCGTCACATTGTACTCAAACATCAAGGCAGCCAAAGATTTAGGCAGCTGACTAATCGGCGTTTCCCCATAAGCAGCTTTGGCAGGCCGAAGCTGGGCTGTCGGCTGCTCCTTTTCGGCAGGCTGTGTTTCCGCCTGCGCCACTGCCCCTGTAAATATCTGAGCAACTGCCGCATAATTAAACGGCAGCTTGTCCGGCAGTCCGTGCCGGTTTTTCGCGTCCCAGCAAGGGTGGTGCATAGCATACATCACCCGCTCACCGCCGGTGGCCGTTTTCCGCTTGCTGTTAGTATCCGTCAGCGTAATCACCTCGTAATTAGCAAACAGCAGCAAATCCGCCCACTCCTTAACCAGCGGAGCCACCTTTTTACTCAGCTTCAGCTCCCAGCGGTCATAAGCGCCCATCTCCTGCGGCTGCTCAAACTTGCGCATAGCCGCGTGGGCTGTCAGCAGCACATTCACGCCCCGGCCCTCAGCCAAATCGGTCAACAGCTGCAAAAGCCGGGCAAATTCCTCCTGTAAGTAAACGTAACCCTTACCATAGCCAAAATCCTCCAAGCCGCCCAACTGCGCCTTGTCGCAGATATGCCGCACGCAAAGGGCCTCCGCCCAATCCGCCGTGTCGATAACCAACGTCCGGCACACCTCCGGGTGGCTCTGCACATAGTTCACCTGCTCCAGCAGCAGCGTCCAACTGCTGGGTCGCTCCGCAAACCGCTGCACATCCAAATGCCTGGTGCCGCCCTCCGTGTCGATAAATAACGGCTGCGGCAGCTGCGCCGCAAAGGTGCTTTTGCCTATCCCCTCCGGCCCATACAGCACCATCTTTTGCGCTCCGCCAATTTTTCCTCTGCAAATTTCCATTAAAATACACCCGCTTTCCAATCCAATTTCACCTGAGCCGCTTCATCCGCTTGCTCCGGCTCCTTAATATAACCGTCCTCAATAATCACGCTACACTCGCCGCCAGTGCTCACCCTGGTGGCGATAACCTGCAACCCCTCGGCCTCCAGCCAACTGCCGAACTCCTGGAGCGTGGGCAAATCCATCTGCTCCAACTTGTCCAGCAGCACAAAGCCGCATTTCGGGTTCAGCCGCCGCACCACGGCCACCGCCACCCGCAGCTGCTCCGAGGCCGACATATTATCCCAACGCTGCCCCTGGTATACCAGCTCACCCTCCGCCACCGAAAGGCCGGGCAAAGGCATTTGCGCCCCGGCCAGCAAATCAAGCTTGGCCTGCCGGCACTGCTCCAGAGCCTCGCTCAGCCCGTCATATTCCGCCTGATACTGCGCCACCTCGTCTAAGGCCCGCTCCCGGTCCAGATTGCTTTGCACCCGGCGGTTCAGCTGCTCGATATTGGCAATGTTTTCCTCCAGCTCGGCGGTGGATTCATCCAGCAAAGCCGCCGCCGACTTTTGAGCAATCTCCAAACTGCAGCAAATTTCATCATACCGGGCTTGCAAGTCCGCTAACTGCCGCCGCAGCCGCTCCTTCTCTGCCTGCAAGCTGGCCGCCTGCGCCCGCTTGCGTTGGTTCTCACCGTTCCGGGCCAATATCTCCTGCTGCTGCCGGATAAGCTCGGATACGCTCACCGGCTCCGTGGGCGCGGTTGGGTCAAATGGTAACTCCTCGGCATATTTGGCTTTTTGAGTAGCAATCTGACCAATAGACCGCCGGCGGTTATATAAATCCTGCTCCTGCCCCTCCAGGGCGGCCAGCTGTTCCCGCAGCCCGATTATTTGCAGCAGCGTGTTAGCCTTTTCCCGGCTGCTGGCCTGCATAAAGCGCGGCAAATCCAGGGCCAACTGCTCCACGAACTCATTTAGCAGCTGCTGCCCGCCCCGGCGGCCGGAGGGGTCGGTCACTTTAAGCTCGCTGTTTTTGCCCCGCCGCTCCACAATCAGGCCGTTGTCCAGCTCAACCCGCAAATCCGGCGGCGTTAATGCGCCCTCCCGCTGCGCCTGGCTTGGCCGGAAACGGTCGCCGCCCAACGCCCAGGCGATAGCGTCAATAACCGAGGTTTTGCCCTGCCGGTTCCGCCCGCCAATAACCGTCAGCCCCTCGGCCTTAGGCTCCAGCTGCACCGCTTTTATCCGCTTTACATTCTCAATTTCCAGCTTATTAATTTTTACCATTACATTCACTCCTCCAAACTTTTTATCTCAACTTCAATCCTTGGTTGCCAAGAGTAAAACTTCTCCAGATCCACCTTAACCAAATCCGCGTCGTCACGGTAAGCAGCCTGATTAAGGCTATCTGCCACAACTTTGATTATGTTATCTGCGTCCGGCTTCTTCACCGGCCTAATTTCCCCGGCCTCCATAGCAGCCTGCCGCTTCTTGCTAGCGCTGGCCGGAATACTGTAATAGGCTTTGATGTGCATTGCCAGCGGCTCCTTATCTGCAAACCGCTGGCCGGAGCACTGCCGCAGGTATTCGGTGCGAATCAAGTTCTCATACAAAACTGTTTTATCTGGCGTATAGGTTTTAACAAACCCACCCTGCCGGCTGAACTTTGGCCGGCCTTTGCCCTGCGGCTCGCCTGGAACGGTGAAACTAATCTGCATTATATCAACCACCCAACCACACAGCCAAGCAGAAAGCTGAGGCCGCAGCCCAACCAAAATACTTCCTGCCAGTTTTCAAGAATTTTGTTACGCATTTTCTTGCACCTCCTTTGGCGGTTCAGGTAATGGCTGCCAGTGGGTTACATAGTCACGTGCAAAGGTGCATATTGTGTCTTCTTTACCTGGTATTAAATACCATATCTGCCCATTTAACCAACCAACAGCCATTTCTTTGTCAACTGTGTATGCTATAACCATTTGACATAGGCTCTTGCCATTGCTACCCTGTGGCAACCTATCCTTAACGCTTATCCACTGACGCTTGCGCAGCTCATCAAACACAACGTTTTGAGCCTCAATACAAGCCTCAAGAGTTTCAATATCGGTTGAATATTTTTCTAAAGCCTCACTACAGGTTTTCGGATCTAAAATCTGAATTGCTTCTTCAATCGTCATCGTGTTTCACCTTTCATTTGAATTTCTATGCAATACTTATTCCCAGCTTGTTCATTAAGGCTGGAACCTCTGTATCACAGATAGTTTCTTCTTTCAAAACTGCAATTTGCTCAAACCCCAAAGGGCGGCCAAACTGCCACAGAAAACGGAAAACAGTTGCACAATTTTTGATATGGTCATTAAGGATATAAATTGCAGGACCATAGCGTAAACCGTTATTATCCAGCCTTTCCGGACAGGTCATAAACGTTATATATTCCTCGCCATTCGCACCTATTTCGCTGTGCGTATAATCATAACCAAAAGCCATTGGCAAAACCTCCGATTTTTATAAATAGTTAGGCACTTTCAGAAACGCCATCCAGTGCGTTTTGCTCTGCCGGCCTGAAATATGCCCAAACAATGGCTGCTGACCTATTACCTCAATCACCTTTCTGGTCGGTATCTGAATTTCAGACCATTTGAATATCAAGGTTCCATAATCAGTCAGCACCCTCATACACTCATCAAAACCGGCTTTCAAATCTTCTTGCCAAGTGTTGGATAAGCGCTCAAACTTAATTTTCAAATATGCCTTGTCTGATACTCTGGTTAAATGCGGTGGGTCAAAAACAACCAAATGAAATGTGTTATCCGGGAATGGCAAATGCCTAAAATCTGCCAGCATATCCGGCTTGACTTCAAATAATCTGCCATTGTCAATATCTGTTGGCGGCAGTTCCCGATTATCCAAATACAAACACAGTGGATTGTGATGATTAAACCACATCATTCTGCCGCCGCAGGTTACATCTAATATTGGCGGATATTTCTTCGACATTTCTCAATCCTCATACGGACTTGGCAAACTCCAGTCCCAATACTCATCAGACCGCCACTCCGCGCTGAACCAGTTCCGACCACCCCAGCCCTCAAAATACTGATATTCCGCCGGCAACACCCGCCCCACATCAACCTGGCTCCGACTCGCCCCTGCGGGGCTCGCTGGACTCCCTGCGGTCGCCGACTTTTCGGCCTGCCAGCGTTCCAGCACGTCCTCGGCCAGCTCCGCAAACTCCGGCAGCACCGGCACCCAAGGCCGCCAGTCAAACTGATGCGGCGCAGTCACCACCTCAGCAATGGTTTTCTGCAATCGGTTGGGGTTATCCAACCGATTAAGCACACACCAGACAACCGCCGCCTGCTCAGTTTTGCTCTTAACCCCGCGGGCCTCGGTGTAGATAAGCCGGGCCAGCATTTCCACATCAGCTTCAGTGTAAAGCTTAGCTGGCTCCACCGCCGGTTGTGCTGGGGTTGCGGCTTCTGGCTCTGGCGAATATACCGCCAAATCCGGCACGATTTCTACTGTGTTCAGATTATTTGGTAGCAATGCGGCCTGAACATCTAACATCCCCAAGCCAAAGCCGGACAAAGCACACACCAACATACCAACGGCCATTAATTTACTTTTCTGCATTTTCTTCTCCTTTCCGTTTTTTGCTGCTGCACCAGGGGCAAACATAACCACTGGCCTTTACGCCTATTTGCTGACCTTTGGCAACTACCCAATTTTGGCCACATTTACAGCATTGGATTTGCTGACATTTCTTGCCCAAGTCTATGTTCATATCTTTGCCGCCTCCTTTTAATAATGCTTGTCCATTTATAAAATAGGCACAGCCTATATATTTATAAGACTATGCCCTTAGGTGGTTAGATAGCGTCTGCCAAAGCAGCTTCTTCCGACGAGGCTCTCCTATAACCCAAAGTACCCATCATTTGATCTAGTGCCCTTTCGTGCCAAGCACGTTGTTCAGCTTTGGTTAAATCATCCCAAAGAGTTTCGACTCTATTGCCGTTTTCGTCATAAGATACCAAATAAACACTTACCTTAGTCATATTGACACGGCTCCTTTCGGATAAATTTTTATAAATTTTTATGTGACAATGCTTACAATATTGCCTAAAGACCATTGACTTTTGCCCTAAAATAGGATAAAATCAGAATAGTTAATATTTTTTGGGTTTCTGCCCTTTGCCCTGTCGGTTGCCGCTGGCAGGGCACTTTTTATACTTCATAACGTTTGCAAGGTTTGTCAAGCACGTAATGTTTTTCATCAGTTAAAATACATTGACCATCAACCAAAGGTATAAAACCGTAAATATTACCCCTGTTTCGCCTATAGTGATGTTTTGCCCAAATCCTGAGAATTGTCCACTTTATACCAAATTCCAGCCTTTTGTAACAACCACCATATAATCAAACAGCAACTTACATATTTCTGGCGATTTAACCAGATTATATTTGGCAATAACCAAGGCTAAATCTTGCATAACAGCCTTGGTTTTTTCTTCGCCAAGAACATCATTTAATTGCTTTTCAAGCTCGCTCGTTTTGTTCACCTCCTTTTTTTGCTCTGTTGGCTATTGTCGGCAGGGCGCTTTTTTTGCTCTTGCATTTTGCCTCATTTTCTCCTATACTTTAAATACAGGCCTCTGCCAAGGCTGAGTATCTAAAGAACGGAGGTGAAAAACAATGGTTCTTCAAAAAGAACAAGCCGATAAAATTCGTATAGCGCTAGATGAATATGCTGAAGACCCAGAAATTCAAGCAATTTATTCTCAAGCAAATTTCACAGAGAAACAACTAAAGGTTCTTAACATACTTATCGTGCAAGCTATTCGATACTATGACGTTATCAAGGAAGGCGGTGAAGTGCTCATCCGCCAACATTAAAAGCTTTTCCAAGTCAACGTCCTGATGTTGAAGCTCAGGTTGTTGACTTTTTACATTGTTTGTCTTTATAATCACATCCCTCCCCTGCGTTTTCTCACCTCCTTTCACTCACGCACTATCTTTCGCATTGTGCCTCATTTCATTTATTGCACCACCTTTCGAACTATGTTATAATGAGCCTGAGAGGAGGTGACTTTGCAATGAGCAATGTTATAGATTTTCCCGAAGCAGCTCAAGGGCAAAAAATAGCTCTTTATACTTCAAACCATATATACATAGGCACAATCTTAAAAAAGGAACCGTTGTTAGATACTGCTGGTTTATGGTTAGAAAATGTTTCTATTACTCCAATTCGCGGCCAGGTTCTTCATAATGAGATCCTTTATCTAAATTCTGTATGTGTGTGCTGGAATCAAGTTGTTGCTTTTGGTTTTCCGCCAACACTGGCTGGCTCAAAACAGAACGAAGATATTGACTGAGGTATTTCATGTCGGCCTCTGTTGACTTTTCAGAACTTATCTTTATTTCTTGCCGCTCCTGTACCGCTAACACAAGAGCGGCAATTTCTTTAGGTTCTGCTTCAATAATAAGTTTCACTTCCTCACCTCCTTTCTCACGCGCTGTTTTACCTTGCCTATTTTTCATAAACGTGCTATAATTCTTTAGGGACCAGAAAAAGGAGAAAAAAAATGGAGCATAAAGAAATTGCTTTGCAACTTACACTAAAAGCAATAGAAACCGGACTAATTACCAAGCAAGACTATAAAAGTATTGATAGCTCTATGCCCATAGAAACTGCTAATCAATTAGCCGCCAAGCAAGTTAGCGATTTCTATGAAAACATTCTCAAAAGATTAAATAACCGCTAAAAAAATAAACGGGTTACAAGGGCTAACATACTATCGGTCAACTTTGACAAAACTTCTGGTCTTCGACCAATTTTTTTGTTAGCCTCTTTCCTGCTTACCTCTGCGAGCAGCTTTAATTGTTCGCAGAGGATTTCTTTGGCCTCCGCACGTTCCATACCCTCACCTCCTTTCTCACGCACTATCCTTAGAAATACCAAGACCAAGCAAATAATCCGTTGAGCAATTAAACAGTTTAGCCATTTCAACAACCTTAGAAGCAGGTATTTCAGTGCGACCGTGCATCCAATTCTTAAAAGTACTAACTGATACATTCAAGTGTTTGGCTAACTGCACACGGCTTAATCCTAGCCTAGCGCGTTCAGCATCTATGTTTGGAAACATTTTTTACCCTCCCTTTATATTTACCCAAATTGAGTAAATTTATATTATAATTATATTCCCGATATGGGCAAAAGTCAATACACTTTTATAAATTAATTACCCAAAACGGGTAAAATTTTATTGACATTTCATCTAGGTACATATATAATATTTATAAAAGGAAGGGGGCCATATCAAAATTGAGCATTTCAGAAAGACTTATTGAAATCCGCAAAAATAATGGTTATACCAGAACCCGTTTGGCCGATGAACTAGGCAAACCTTATCGCACTATAACCAATTATGAAACTGGAGAACGTGAACCTGGAC
This sequence comes from Peptococcaceae bacterium, assembly GCA_022797295.1. Lineage (GTDB taxonomy): Bacteria > Bacillota > Dehalobacteriia > UBA4068 > UBA4997 > Avidehalobacter. The sequence goes on along the minus strand of JAAWKH010000001.1, from coordinate 144,586 downwards.
ATGATTATATTATTCAAATAGCCAAAATGTTTAATGTAACCACAGATTATATATTAGGACTATCTGACAATCCACATATAACATCAGATAACAAACAAACCAGATTAACATCAAATGCAGAAATAATTCACATAAAAAAATACCGAGCTCTTGACACTTACGGTCAGGAGGCGGTATCAGGATTATTGGAAACTGAATATAAACGCTGCCAAGAACAAGATAAAGAGGAACTTTCTGCTCCATTAACTGGGGATATTATTTATTTACCTGACCCTATTCAATCTGCCTCCGCAGGTTACGGACAGTTAGCTGATGATGACACAGCTGATATGATAGCAATTCAAGCAAATCCAATAACCTCTAAGGCCCACTATATTATGCGTGTTAGCGGTAAAAGTATGGAACCAAAATTTTTTGACGGCCAGCGCGTACTGGTACGCAATCAGCCAACTATTGAACCCGGCGAGATTGGAATTTTTATTATTGGAGGTGAACGATTTATAAAAACCTATCGTGGCGACCACTTGGAAAGCACCAACCCAGATTATCCAGATGTTCCCGTTGATAATTATTCAAAATGTATTGGCAAGGTGCTAGGTATTCTGCAAGATGATTGGATAGTTAAATAAAAAAGGAGAATTAACAATGAAAAAAATTTTTACAACCTTATCTTTTATTCTAGTCGTATGTTTATTTACAGCCTCTTGTGGTAACAGTGACACTCCATCTACTAGCCAAAACACTGATAACAACAATCAGCAACAAGAACAAAATCAAGAAGTTGAAGTTTCAGAGAACTTTAAAATAGGTGATACAGCAACTTTTAATGATTGGGAAATCTCTGTAACAGAATTTTCATTCAAAGACAAGCTTGCAGATAATGATTATTTTTATTTTTCGCCAGATGAGGGGAATAAATTTGCTGTTGTATCATTGCAAATAACAAATACCAGTAAGGAAGCCCAAACGTTTCTTCCCTCATTTAGTTACGGTGACGATATTAGAGCTAGAATTTGCTATGCAGATGAATATGAATATCAAGCAACTAATCTTATAGGATATGAAGCAGAATTACATGATTCTGCAATGAATCCACTGACAACCAAAAACGGAGTTATTGTATTTAATGTACCTGAACTTGTTACAACCAGTGAAGAAAGTCTTGTATTTACTATTTATGCCGGACAAGATAGCATAAGCTTTGACTTACGTTAAAAATCCTTTCTAACAGGAGAATGTTTGGATGAACAAATTAAAACAGTACTTAAATATATTATTTGGCATTCCATTATGCCTTTTAGGAGCTGCCCTTTTATGTTTAATTCTATTTTCGGAGGACAAAACATCTTCATTAATTGTTATCACTATTGCTGCAATTTGTTTAATCCCCGGAATATATTTACTTGCTAATACTAAATACTTTAGTCAATTATCCAAACAAGCAAAACAGCACAAACAGGAGGCTGATGAATACTATCAGCAAAAAAAAGCAGAAGCAGACCAGTATTATCAGAATAGAGCCGGAGCGGCCTCCTTGCGTCTGGAAAATGAACAGGGCGACTTAGATATTCTTGAACGAAAAAAACAAGAGCTGCTTAATGAAATTGAGCTTTTGGAAAATACAACGCTCGTTGGATATTCTCAAATATATATTGATGAAAACTACACATCCGAACAATATAAAAATGAATTAGCAATGCTTAAACTAACTGAAACAGAATTAATTAAATCTAATGCCGCCGTGCAGGTTTTTCTTGAACAAACACGCAAAAGCGCAAACGATAACACGAAACAAATTTTAAGGTGCTTTAACGCTGAAACTCAAATTATCATAAATAGTGTAACATCTTCCAACATTGACCGCATGCGTGGCAAAATTACCAAAAGCTATGAAATATTAAATAAAATTTTTGCAGTGGATGGGGTTTGCCTTACTCCCAGTATTTTGGAAAATAAGTTAGCTCAATTAATTTGCACCTATAGTTATCAACTTAAAAAGGAAGCTGAAAAAGAGGAACAAAAACTTATACGCCAACAAATGCTGGAAGAAGAAAAAGTTCGTCGGGAAATAGAGTTTGAGAAAAACAAACTTGAAAAAGAAGAAAAGCAATTCAAAAATGAAATAAACAAATTAATGAAATACTTGCAAAAAGCCAATGATATTGAGAAACAACTTTACATAGATAAAATTCATGAACTTGAAGATAAATTGGCTTTATTAGAAGCAGACCGTGAACAAGTTCTACAAAGAGAACAAAACACCAGAGCTGGCTTTGTTTATGTAATATCCAATATTGGCTCTTTTGGCGAGGGCATTTACAAAATAGGTATGACAAGGCGTTTGGAACCAATGGATAGAATAAAAGAATTAGGCAGTGCCTCAGTTCCTTTTGAATTTGATGTTCACGCTATGATTTTTAGCGAGGACGCTCCAGCATTAGAAAATATACTACATAAAACATTCCGCAAATATGAAGTAAATAAGGTTAATCAAAGAAAAGAGTTTTTCCGTATTCCGCTGTCTGAAATTGAAAAAGTTGTAACTGAAAATCATAACGCCACTGTTATTTTTACAGAAATTGCTAAAGCTGAACAGTACAGAGAATCGCTCCGTATAGCTGAAGCAGAATCTGACAATAATTTTGAACCCAATCAATATAATATTGTTGAAGATATGCCAATTTATTATGATACCGAAAATTATATTCACACAAAATGGGGCATATATGAAAAGCCTGTTTCTTACACAATTAAAATTGAGTATGGAGCCAGACAAGATGTCAAAAGAGTTTTCTAAATAAAAAGCCCCTGCCCTGGCGGCAACCAAAGAGGCAATAAGCTAAATTAAAAAGGAGGCATTAAACAATGGACTATGTTGTGAAATTTACCTGGGACAATGAAGCAGGCGTATGGATTGCCACAAGCGACGATATTCCCGGCCTGGTGCTGGAATCCGGCTCTTTTGACGCTCTGCTGGAAAGAACCCGCTTTGCCGTGCCAGAATTGCTGGAATTAAATTCCGACAACAACGCTCCTCTTTCTTTAACATTCAAATCTGAACGCCACGAAAGGATTGTTTTATAATGGCCGAATATGAAAAGAAAGTGCGCAATATTCTAACGCAATACGGCTGCACATTCCTGCGCCGCGGCAAAGGCGACCACGACATTTGGTATAGTCCAATAACTCAACGCTCCGTAACCGTTGATACAAAAATAAAATCTCGCCACACAGCAAACGCAATTTTAAAACAAAGCGGCATTAACTATAAATTTTAATTTCCAAATAAAAAAGCCCCCTGCCCTGGCTGGCACCAGAACAAGGAGCTAATAAAACTAAGAGGTATGAAAAAATGACAAATATAAACATTGCAACATTTAGCAATAACATTGTATCTATGTTAGAACAAACCATTAAATTTAATGAACCTTTAACCGTCAGCACTGATATTGGCAACGCCATTATTTTAAGTGAAGATGATTATCGCAGCTTAATTGAAACCTTATATTTAACATCTATACCAGAAATGGAAGAAAAATTGTTAGCCGGAAAAGCAACTCCACTTTCTGATTGTGTTCCTGAAAGTGAAGTTGATCTTTAGGAGTGGCAGCCAGATGTATGATATTTTATATACCAAAACTGCGCTTAACGATTTGCCAAAGTTAAAAGCTGCACACTTAGAAAACAAATTAAAAGCATTACTTGAAGTAATAAAAGAAAACCCTTATCAAACACCGCCAAGCTATGAAAAATTGGTTGGCAATTTGCGAGGCTTATATTCCCGCCGCATTAATATTCAACATCGTTTAGTTTATGAAGTCTTTGAAGTGGAAAAAAAGATTAAAATCGTTAGCTTATGGTCGCATTATGAACGATAATCAACTAACCGCTCAAACAAAAAAGCTCCCTACCCTGGTTACACCCAGGACAAGGAGCAAAAATTTATCTGATTAAATTTTTGGAGGGGATTTTTGCACTATGAAGAATGCTGCTTGTTATATACGTGTGTCAACCGACGATCAGCTGGAATACAGCCCCGACGCCCAGCTTAGGGAGATCCGCAAATATGCCGCTAGTCATGACCTTTTTCTTGACCCCAACCATATTTATATGGACGAAGGTATCAGTGGTCGCAACACAGCAAAACGACCGGAATTTAACCATATGATAGGCGCTGCCAAAATTAAGCCTCGGCCATTTGATGTAATCCTACTTTGGAAATTCTCCCGTTTCGCCCGCAACCGTGAGGACGCCGTTGTCTACAAGTCAATGCTGCGCAAACTCGGCATTGAGGTGGTGTCAATCTCCGAAAATATCGGCGATGACAAAATGTCAATCCTTATCGAGGCTATGATTGAGGCTATGGACGAATATTATTCGATAAATTTAGGCGAAGAGGTTATCCGGGGGATGACCCAAAAGGCCCTCACCGGCGGTATCCAGGCAATCCCCTCTTTTGGTTATGATAAATTACCCAACCAAACCTATACCATCAACCAGCAGGAGGCTCCGTATGTACGTATGGTTTTCAATATGTACCTGTCTGGCAGCTCACTTTTTGCCATAGCTCGGCACCTAAATAATCTAGGCATACGCACCAAGCGAGGCAATTTGTTTGAAAATCGTCAAATAGAGTATATGATCAATAATCCCGTTTACAAAGGCTACCTCCGCTGGACACCAAAAAAAACCGTCAGCCGCCGCATATACGACAGCCCCGACACTATTATTGTAAAAGGAGAGCATGAGCCAATCATTTCTGAGGAATTATGGCAAAAGGTAAATGATAAATACCACACATCCAAGGCAACGCGCAAACCCCATGACCGCCCTACCGAGAGCAAAAAACATTATCTATGTGGTTTGGTACGTTGCGCTAACTGCGATTCCACCCTGGTGTATTCTAATATACATAAAGGCTTTCAGTGCCATAGCTATGGTCATGGTAAATGCAGTTACTCTTGTTTCATCACCGCAAGCAAACTTGAGACAATGATACTTGACGAACTTGACTGTATGGCCCAAAACGATCAGTACCTGTATATCAAAAATGAAAAGAAACAGTCAAGCGTTGAAAGTGCTGTAATAAAGCAGGAAATCAACAAATTAGAAAGCATTTTACAAAAGGCCAAAGAAGCTTATTTAGTTGGTATTGATACTTTAGAAGAATATGGTCAGAATAAAACTAAATTACAGACTCAAATCAATTCATTACAAGCCACTTTAAAAAAGGAAATGGCTCAGGCTGAACCAGCACCAGTAACAACTATCAAAATTGCAGATATTAAAGACATGATTCAATCTCAAGCAGATTTACCAACTAAAAACAAACTGTTATCTGGCGTTTTTGAAAAGATAACCTATCGAAAAAAACCGCACGATGAATTAAGTATTTTTTTGAAATAACTTATTATACCTTATTGGTGTTTGGCGGCCCTGATGGTGAGCTTGCTGCCTCCTTGCGTTATTTATCCCAACGTTATAGCGTTCCTTATCGTGATGTGGCCGGCCTGCTAACAGATATTGGTACAGAAGAGTTGGCACATATGGAAATGATTAGCGCCATTGTATTCCAGCTAACCAAAGATTTGACCATTGATGAAATTAAGGCTCAGGGCTTCGACAGCTATTTTGTCGACCATACAACCGGAATTTATCCTGCATCCGCTGCTGGGGTCCCCTTCACTGCCTCCTATTTCCAATCTAAAGGTGATATTATCACTGATTTGCATGAGGATATGGCAGCAGAACAAAAAGCTCGCACTACCTATGATAACATCATAATGCTGATTGACGACCCCGATATTCTTGACCCAATAAAATTTCTGAGAGAAAGAGAAATTGTGCATTTTCAACGCTTTGGCGAGGCACTGGAGCGCACCAAGGACCGCCTAAACTGTCGAAATTTCTATGCGTTCAATCCGGAATTCCCCACAGCCAAATAAACAGCAAAAGAGAGAGCAATTTTAGCTCTCTCTTTCCATTTATATTATAGCATCAAATTAGACAAAAAACAAGACTGGTTTTAAGCAAATTGCCGTGCTATAATAAGCTTCCCAATTAAAATAAAGGAGGAGAAGCTTATGACAAACAACTGGTTAGTTATCTGTCAGGAACAAAACATAACCACCCAAGTGCTGCAAGCCAACCAGCACAGTCAAAGGTTCGGTTTGGTTTTAACGGAAGAGGACGCCAAATTAATCGCCAGGGAAAGCAGCCGCACCTTAAAGGAACAAATGCGCGTAGAATTTGGCCCTGGCATTGCTCAAAAAATCATTTATGAATTTTGCAACTCTGCTTACCTTAACCTAAACAATTTTACAAACAGTATCATTCGCTTACAAGAAATTTTTTACCTCTACAAAAATGAAATGGAAGATGAAATTACTGATGACGAGCTTCTCCACTTAATGAAAGAACAGTTTGAAAACCTCTGTTTTGGCGATTTGGATTATCTGGAAAACACCTGCTTATACAACTTTGCGCAAGCAATCCAAGCCGGTTATCAGGGCTATCAAACGTCTGATGAACCTGGTGAATATGCCAAATTTGACGAGGTACAACGTTGGGATTATGATTTATACATGACTGCTTTGCAGGATATTTGCTGGAGGTAAACCTAATGACAACAAATTACATAATGGAAGAATTAATTCCGATTGTTGCCAAACTGGCGGGACAATATACCGGCGGCGATAGCAGCTCTATCAGCAACAGCAAAGCCCAACAACTGATGGGCGCAGTGTTGTACTGTATTCAGGCAAATGAACCTGAACAGCAGCAGGCCTTGGTAAGTAATACAAAAATACCCGCTCAACAGGCCTATGAATTGGGCTATAGCTTGATTGAAAAAAAGGTGCAACAAGCGCTTGCCTTATACAATGAACTGCTGGCAAATTTTGCCGATTACGGTAGCCATTTTCTGCACGATACAGTACTTAACGGACTGCCAGAATTCTTCAAATGGTATGACATACGTTTTGAACCGCAGAACAGTATCCTGACTTTGGACTATCCGGTTTTGCAGGATCTCTCCAGACACACTGGCATACATCTAATTTATGAATATATCCGTTGTTTGCTCTTGGAACAACATTTTTTGCAACAATTTTCTGAGGATTATATCCGCCAAAGCCTAAAAGAATATAACCAGTTTTACCAGGACACGCCGGATAATCTTTGTGAGGTTATGATTTGGACTCAAGCCAAACGTACTGTTGAAGAAAAAAATGCCGACCAATCTGAATTAAGAATTAAGGTTGATTTTTGGCGGCAAAATCTGTATAATATTATTCAACAAAAACTTGATAGCTAAAACAGCGATAAAGGAAAAGCAATGACACAAAATAAAGGTATTTTTTTAGCGTTGGAGGGAATCGACGGCTCTGGTAAAACAACCCAGCTGCAAAAGCTGACCGCTCGCCTCGCCCAGCTGAATATTAAACACTACTCAACCCAAGAGCCAACCGGCGGCCCTGTGGGTTCTTTAATCCGGCAAATTTTAACCGGCCGCACCCTGGCAGACAACCGGGTAATGGCTAGCCTTTTTGTGGCAGATCGTTTGGATCATCTGCTTAATAACGTTGACGGTATTTCTCAGAAGATTGACGCGGGCGTTTGCGTGCTAACCGACCGCTATTACTTTTCCTCCTATGCTTACCAAAGCGTTGATATGGATTTGAATTGGTTGATCAATGCCAACCGCCCTATTGCTGAAATTTTGCGGCCAAATTTGACTATATTTTTGGATATTCCGGTATCAACGGCATTGGCCCGTATTCAAGCCGGGCGTTTTCACACCGAACTTTACGAAAAAGAAGAACGCCTGCTAGCAGTGCGAAAACAGTATCTAACTGCTTTCGCCCAGTTGCAGGCGGAAGAAAATATTGCTATTATTGACGCCGACGCCGACGCCGACACTGTGGCTGAAAGGATTTGGCAAGCAACAGCCCCTTTATTTGGTTAAATCCCGAAACACCTTTTCATTTACGGTGTAAATCACAAAGAATATTACCGAATTAATTGCCGCCACCAAAAAGTTAAACGGCATAATCCCAGGCAGCATAGCCGCGCGCACGATTTCCGCCGGTTGACCAAAAACGTAAACTGTAATCAACAAATTCATTGGTATCATAATTAACATTCTGGTAACAGAGCCAGCCAAAAGGCCAAGCAACAGTCCTTTGGTGCCGTGCAAACGATTGGCGATAAAAACAGCCACCAGCACCTGGCCACCTGTGGCGCAAAAGTGCATCAAAGCACCCACCAGACCGTTTTCCCCCAAAACCACGCCCTGAATTAGGCTAACCAACCCCAAAACGCACAACCCTGGGCCGGTGCCCAACAAAAAACTAGCCAATAAGATTGGCACATCCGCCATATCATATTGCAGATATGGCGCAGCCGGCACCAAAGCCACCCGTGGTACAGCCAGCAAAAACACCACTGAAAGCGCGGCTAGTAAGCCAATGCGCGTCAGCAGGCGAGTATCAGCAGACAGCTTTTTAGACATTACAACATCGGTTTGGTTCTTCATCAAACTTCCTCCTTTGGTAATTATAGCTGCCTCAAATAAAAAAGCCTCTCCCAAAATAGATTTCGGGGGAAGCCAAAACAAGCTTAAAATACCAGACCCAACGCTAAACCGACCATCAACCGGCTAGCGCGTATCCGTATTTATCGCATCTTCTCTCATCCGGACTATACCGTCGGCTTTGGAATTTCACCAAATCAGCTTTCGCTCGCGGGCTTACGCCAAAAAGACGCTCACCGCCGGTAGGGAATTTCACCCTGCCCCGAAGACAGCTATTAAATTTTTTATATATTATATAACAAAGAGAGGTAAAATGCAACCCCTCTTTGTTAATTTTTTTTGTGAACACTTAGCGATTGCCAAGGCAAAGCCGCCGACAGAGCTTAGTGTGAATAATCCATTTGACTTTAGGCAAATGGAAACCTTAATGAGCATTTAACGATTTAAATATATCCGCGGCAAACGTGGCAACAACGAACTTAAAACCTCATAGCTAATCGTGTTCAGACGGGCTGCAATTTCATCAGCGTCAATGCGCTCGCCAGTTTGCGGATCCTCACCCAGCAAAATCACCTCATCACCAGCCTGCACTTCAATCCCCTGCTCCGCTGCCGCTGTTAAATCAACCATAAATTGGTCCATACAAACCCGTCCCACAATCGGCAAACGCAAGCCGGCCAACAAAACCTCGCCACAGTTGCCCAAAGCGCGCCGCCAACCGTCAGCATAGCCTACCGGCACAGTGCCAATTAAAGATGGACGTTTGGTAACAAATGTGCAACCATAGCTAATGGCTGAGCCTGCCGGCAACCATTTAACGCAGGTCAGCCTAGCTTTAATCGAAAGCACTGGCCGCAAAGCAAGCCGGCTCCGCTCCACATCAGCTGACGGATAATAGCCATAAAGAATAATACCAGCTCGCACCATAGCTAGTCTGGCCGACGGCAACTCCATAAGCCCGGCGCTGTTAGCCAAATTAAGCAATGGTAACTTCACCCCGGCTGCCGCCAAAGCCGCCGCAAACTGCTGGTAAACGTTCAGCTGTTGTTCCGAATAGCTTTTATCCAGCTCATCCGCCGCTGCAAAATGGGAAAACATACCCTCCAGTTGCAAATCCGACAGAGCCGCAATAGCCAAAGCCTCCTGCAAACCCTCCGGCGTTGGCAACAAACCAATCCGCCCCATGCCAGTGTCCAACACCAACTGAGCCAAAGCAGGCCGGCCAACCGCCTGCGCGGCTGCCGCCAACAGCTGAGCCTGAGCCAAAGAATAAACCGGCAAAATAAGCTCCTGAGCCACAGCCAACTGCAAAACCGGCAGTTCCGGCGCACAAAAACCCAACAGCATAATCGGCGCAGTTATACCGGCCCGACGCAAAGTCAACGCCTCGTCCAGCGTTGCCACAGCCAAACGACTGGCTCCCTCCGCCAACAAACACTCCGCCACTTGCACCGCACCGTGCCCGTAAGCGTCAGCCTTCACCACCGCCACAATCGGCAATCCCTCTGGCAACAAACCTTTAATATTCGCAAAATTTTCTCGCAATGCTGCCAAATCAACCTCAATCCAGGCCGGCCGCGTCAGCATTTCCAATCCATAATCCATACCTTATCACTACTCCTTAGCCGCCATCAGCTGTAAATAAGCCTGCGGCAAAAATCTTATAATATCCGTAGCTGTCAGCGCATACGGTGAAAGAGCTGCCGCTGCCAAATCTCCAGCCAAACCGTGCAGATAAACAGCCAAAGCCGCCGCCTGCCAATCCGGCAAACCCTGAGCCAGCCAGGCCGCTGCCAAACCAGCCAAAACGTCGCCACTGCCGCCGGTGGCCATACCTGGATTGCCGGTAGTATTGACAAATATCCGTTGCGAACAGCCTGCCGCCCGGCTTTGCTCCGGCGGTTCACAAATCAACGTTCGATAGCCTTTCAGCACCGTAACCGCCTGATATTTTTCCGCACAAAGCTGCACCGCCTGCAAACGACCGGCTTCCACCGCCTCATCTGTCCAGGCCTCGCCCAACAGACGGGCCATTTCCCCGTTGTGCGGCGTTAAAATCGCACCGGGCACCGGCACCGGCTCCGCCGCCAAAGCAAAAAGTGCGTCAGCGTCAATCACCCGCGGTTGCAAGCTTTGAGCCAAAGCCAAAGCCAATTTGCAAGTGGCAGGTTCTCGGCCTAAACCCATACCCAAAGCCAACACTTTGCCAGACAAATGAGTCTGCAAAACCGGCAGCGCTTCCTCAGATAAATAACCACCAAACGAAACCAACGGCAAACGCATAGCCTCTGGTGAAAGCGGTTCAATCTCAAATGGAGCCGCCAACGTCACCAGGCCAGCGCCACCACGCAAGGCAGCCTCCGCCGCCATTTGCACCGCACCGTGAAAGTTTTTACTACCACCCACCACCAGCACGTGGCCAAAACTGCCCTTATGTGCAGCAGGCAGTCGCTCCGGTAGCCAACTGGCAACCAGCGACATATTCAACTCCAACAATTCAGGCTCATTCGCAACAGCTTCAGCTTCTGCCAACGGATAATAACCCGGCGGCATCAAATGTAACAAAAGCTCTTCCGCCTCGACTTGCGCATCATCAGCTAACCCTGTGGGCAACAAAAGCACAACTGCCAGCACTCGCTCCCGGTCGTGAGTCAGACTAAGCATAATCTGCCCCACACCGGCCGCCTTTAATTTACCGGCTAGCGGCTCCTCCACCAACATCTGAGGCCGGCCATTAGGCAACCGCTGCAAACTGGCCAACCAAAACCAAGAGGGCAGCTCCGGCAAATCACCCAAAGCGGTGCAAGCCGCTTTGTAAAAAGCCTCCTTAGCAGCGAAAGCTGAAGCCAAAGCCTCCTCCGGCCGGCCGCTGGCTTCAGCAAAGGCAATCTCCGCCGCACTGAAACGCCGGCGCACGCCCGGCCTTTGCAACCAACCGTTCAAACGCCGCTTTTCCAGCAAATCAACGCCTACGCCCAAGCACAGCGACATCAACGCCGCCCCCTTTGCGTTTTATTATACCCCTTAGGTTTATTCGGTTTATTATTTTTTTCTTGCGGATTAATATTTTTTTGCTTAATTTTCGCCTTATTTTGCCGCCAAGGCGGCGTGCCCTCCGGCGGCACCAAATATTGCCGCCCCCAGCCAATCAAATCTTCACGCCCGGCCTTTTGCAAGGCTTTGCGCACCAAAGCTTGCTTTTGCGGCTGCGCGTAAAGCAACAAGGCCAGCTGCATTTCCCGCTCCTCTCGGCTTTTAGGCACGTAAACTGGCTGCATATCATCTGGATTTAGCCCAGTGTAATACATACAAGTGCTTTTACTGCCCGGCGATGGCAAAAACAGCTGCACCTGCTCCGGCTGCCAGCCGCCCTGCTTCATTTGAACCGCCAACTGCACAGCCTCCTGCAAGGTGCAGCCAGGATGAGCAGCGATAAAATATGGCAACAGATATTGTTTTTTGTCCAACAGCTCATTTTGCTTAGCAAATTTGGCAGCAAAACGACGGTAAACCGCCCAGCCCGGCTTGCCCATTGCCGCCAAAACCGCAGGCTGGCTATGCTCTGGCGCCACCTTTAAATGCCCGCTCACATGATTAGCTGTCAGCTGCCGCAAAAAAGCCTCGCTTCTATCCAACAGCAGATAATCATAACGAATACCAGAACGAATGAAAACCTTTTTCACCCCTGGCAAAGCCGCCACCTGACGTAACAAACCCATATACTCATGCATATCCGGCTTCAAATTAGCGCAAGGCTCTGGATAAAGGCATTTTTTATTGCGACACGGCCCAAATTTACGCGCTTTAGCACAACCTTGCCCGCGGAAGTTGGCCGTGGGACCGCCCAAATCATGAATATAACCCTTAAAATTGGGCTTTTGCGTCAAACGCCTAGCCTCAGCCAAAATGCTTTGCGCACTGCGATTTTGAATAATCGAACCCTGATGATGACCGATTGAACAAAAAGCACAACCGCCAAAGCAGCCACGATGCGAAAGCAAGGAAAATTCCACCTCAGCCAAAGCCGGCACGCCGCCCAGTGCATCATAGCTGGAATGCCAGCTGTTGGTAAAAGGCAGCTCATATATCTCGTCCATTTCCGGTGTGGTCAGCGGCCGCTGCGGCGGATTTACCACCAGATAAACCTCATTATGCCGTTGCAGCAAAATTTTGCCATCATAAAAATTCTGCTCTCGGTCAATCTGCTGAAAAGCCTTGGCAAAGGCTCGCTTGCTGCTGCGCACCTGCTTTAAGCTAGGGATTTCCAAAGCCCGCCTTTGCGGCAGCGGCGACCCTAGCGGTAAAAGATAGGCCAACCCCGGCACCTGACGACAATCCGCAACCGTGCCGCCGCCTGCCAAAATGGCCGCCACCTCCTGCAATGTCAACTCGGCCATACCATAAACCAGCAGGTCAGCGCCACCCTCCACCAACCAGGAGGGCTTAACGGAATCCGACCAGTAATCATAATGCGCAAAGCGGCGCATACTGGCCTCCACACCGCCCAAAATCACCGGCGTATCAGGAAAAGCCTGCTTAGCCAACCGACTATATACCGCTGCTGCATAATCCGGGCGCAAACCAGCCTGACCACCCGGCGAATAAGCGTCCTGCCGACGCGGCTTTTTGGCAGCGGTATAATGGTTAATCATCGAATCCAGATTGCCAGCGCTCACCAGCACCCCAAAACGTGGTTTGCCCATAACTTTCAGGCTTTCCACATTATGCCAATCCGGTTGGGCAATTATACCCACCCGATAGCCCAAGTGCTCCAGCCAACGGCCAATCAAAGGCGAGCCAAAGGAATAATGGTCAACAATGGCGTCACCTGTGATGATTAAAAAATCCAGATAATGCCAATCTCGTAAATTCATATCCTGACGATTAATTGGTAAAAACATTTTTTTCTCCCTCAACGCGTAATTAAAAGCGGCTGGTGCGCCAAAAAATCTGTGCTAACCAAAGCAAACTCAATGCCCCAACGCTCTCCCTGCAAGGCCTGAGCGCTTTTTCCACCGTGCAGATGGCCATAAAAACAACGCGTGACCTGATTTTTTTGCATTAACTCGATTAATTCGTTGTAATCCCATTTATCATTAACCGGCGGAAAATGCAACAGCAACACAGTTTCCAGGCCGCCGCCCGCCTCCTGATTAAGCTGCGCAGCCTGTTGCAAGGCCATTTCAACCCGCAAACATTCACGACGATAAATTTTGGCTGCCTCCAAGTCAAAATCTTGACTGCCAGGACAATACCAACCACGAGTGGCCGCAGCCACCAAGCCTTCTGCCCGGCAGGCCTCGTGCTGCAACAGCCGCACATTAGGCGGCAGTAAGGGCGCAACCTTATTCTTAGTTTCCCACCAAAAATCGTGATTACCCTTGGAAAGATAAATCCGCCCAGGCAGACTGCCTAAAAAAGCCAAATCATGCTCAAGCTCCGGCAGACGCATAGCCCAACTAACATCGCCCGGCACAAAAACAATATCCTCTGGAGCCACCAGCCGCTGCCAGTTGATATAAAGCTTGGTCACGTGATCATACCATTTTTCGCCAAAAGTGGCCATTGGTTTGTAAAGCTGCGGCACACTCCCTGGCACAAAAGGCTGATTTAGGGAAAGATGTAAATCTGAAATTACCCAAACCGCCATTTTAACGTCCCACCAATCTAATTAAAAACAGCCAAAGCAGTAAATGACCCAGAAAAGCCAGCACAAAAACCAGCCAAAATACAGGCTTGCGGATTTTGTGGTGAAAAAGCTGCTGACTAATCAAACCGCCCAAGCCGCCAGCCAACAAGCCTAAAATCAATAGATTTTTTTCAGGAATACGCCGCCAATCTTTTACCGCTTTTAGCTTGTCCAAGCCCATTAAAGCCAGCAGCGCCAAATTAAAAACTAAGTAATAGCCAAAAACAGCCCAAGCAAAAACAGAATTCATAAACTCAACCGCCTTTTTAAAAATTTTGCTATTTTGGTAATTTTATTTTGAAGAATAGAGCCAATTTAATTATAGCATAATAAACCTTGAAAGATAAATAGTCTATCTTTCATCTGCAATTTTTTTTATTTTTTCTGGCAGTTATTTGGAAGGAGGCAGATTTTGATGATAAAACTGAACGCTATCGATTATATAGCTCAGGTTTTGGTAATCATCGGCGCCATCAACTGGGGCTTGGTTGGCTTTGCCGATTTTGATTTGGTAGGCGCGCTGTTTGGCGGTATGTCAAGCCTGGTTAGCCGTTTCATCTTTGCTCTGGTGGGATTGGCCGGGCTTTACGTTATCAGTTTTTTGTTCCGGCGCAATAGCCAAACAAGCTGGCGAGCCGATAGTCTGAGCAACTAACACAGAGGGCCGCCTGCGTAAGCAGACGGCTCCCTACATATAATAACGCAGCTGTTACTTTTTATTCTCATTCAGCAAAATCAAAGCCTTGGAAGTAGCCGTAATTTTAAAGGCATTAGCCTCGTCGGTATCAATATGCAAATCCTTGGCGTGCAGCTCGCCAACTCGGGCCGGCACATCAAACAAACAGCCAGATTTATTTTCACTACGAATATAAATATCCACCCGTTGATGGTCTACAATTCCCAGCTTGGCAGCCTCATCTGTGTGCAAATGCAAATGGGTGGCCGCGCAAATCACTCCTTTTTCCAGCACTAAATGACCGTTTGGCCCCAACAAAATGCAACCCTTTGTGCCTTCCAAATCACCAGAATCCCGCAGCAAAGCGTCAATACCCGCCAGGCGAGCCTCAGTTTCCGAAAGCTCCACCTGGGTTTCTGAACGCAACGGCCCCAAAATACGTACACGTTCAATCATCGCTTTAGTACCCACCACAGTCAGCGTCTCCTCAGCTGCAAACTGGCCAGGTTGAGTTAGCGGTTTTTTAGGGTGCAGCTGATAGCCCTTGCCAAAAAGTTTTTCCAAATCAGCCTGACACAAATGAATGTGGTGATTAGAAACCCCAACTGTGCTTACAGCAGGATTATTGTCATCATTTAAAACAGTTTCATCAATCGTAAATTTCCGAATCATACGAGCCTCCCAAAATTTTCATATTTTTTCAATTCAATCAACAGCCTTTGCAGCTGCTCCGGCGCCTCAAAATCCTCCTGATGAGCATTCACAATCCCCAAAGCAATATCCTCATTGCTGATGCCTCCATTGCCCAGAGGATATTTTCGCCCTGGCTCCCGCAGGCTTAGATTAGGTGGTTGGTGTTGCAAACGCTCCAGCAAGTTGGTGTTTACCTCGCTTCGGTGCATCATATTAAGGCAAGCGGCCAACAGCTGCAAGGATAATGAACGCTGCTTGGTTGTGGCCTCTGGATTTTGCTGATATTCCTGCAACAAAACCCACAGCAAATCCAGTCCCTCGATACGATTGGCATTTTTCAAGCTCAAATGCTCATTTTCAGCCTTAGCCGCATTAACAAATATTTCTTCATATATTGCCCTAGGGCTTTTGCGCTCCTTGCGAGCTCCCGCAGGCTTCTTTTTCGGCTCAGCCTGAGCCTCAACTATTTTATCCTTTTCCGCCATTTTCAACAACTCCTAAAACTGCTAACGTTTTAACCTTTTCAGCTTGGTTTTAATACGCATATTTCTGGTGCAATACAAAATAAGATCCCGTATTTGCTGCTTTTCCTCCTCTGTAAAATCGCTAAGCGGCATAACCACCATATGAAATCTGTAAACCACAAACACAATCGCTTCATTGGTTTCAAAAATTTTACGCAACTCTCGCCACTGCAAGCGACGGTCGCCATGGCGACTGCTAACGGAAAGTCCTTTCAAATTCAACACAAAACGCTGCTCCGGCAGCCAAAAATCATTAGACTGTTTCATATATGGCCAACGTTTTTTAGCCAACAAAGGCATAGCCACAAAGGTCATCAAGCCAACCAACACAATGCCTATTTTTTGATACAGGCTAATCTCTGGATTAAAAAAGGCATTTGTAATTAAGGCCTGAGCAATAACAGCCACCGCCAGCAAAACTACCAGCTGCGTGCCGGTGCGACGAAAAAATTCCTCAAAATGCGCCCTGGCATAAAAAGCATCATCTAAAGAAGTTTTGAATTTAAACTCCTTAAAATCCAGCTTATGTTTTTTTTGTTTTTCCTGCTGGGTTTTTTGTGACCCGCCAACCACCTCAGTGTTAATATCTGCCAAAGTAAATCATCTCCCAAATTAATTAAGTTTTAATCAACAACCGCTTACGCAAACCAACAAACAACCATTTTGTAAAGCAATCTCGGCTTGCGTCTGCCGCACCACATTGCTAATGGCCAGAGATGTGTAAGGCGAAAGCGGCCCCTGCAAAGGATATTCAAAGCCAGCCAATTCCACCCGACCGCAAGCCTGCCCCAAAGCAAGCAACGACACCGTGCAACCTGCAAAATCCTGCAAGCATAACCGGCGCGGCTCAGCCTCAGCCGCCAGCAACAACAGCAAACCGTCCTCTTGCGCCAGGCAAATTTCCACCCCTTGCCTGGCCAACGGAGCCGCTATACAAATGTTGGCCAAAGTTTGGTCAAAGCGACCGCCCAAAGCGCCCAAAATCAGCAGACGCTGCCAACCAGCCTTCTGCAAGCATTGCAGCAAAAATTCGCCGTCAGTTAAATCCTTATGCACCGGCAAGCGGCAGATTTGGCAACCAGAACCACGGCACTGAGCCAGCAAATTTGCCGGTAGCGAATCAAAATCACCCACCAACAAATTAGGATAGCGCCCCTGCCGCAATGCCATCTCCGCCCCGGCATCCGCAGCAGCCAAAAAACGCGCCTGCCTAATGCAAGCCCGCCATTCCGGCCGCCGCGGAGCTTCACCGCCAAAAAGCGCCACCGCCGTTTGAGGCAAAAGCCGGCGCCCTTTTTGTACCACAAACATTGGTTATCTCCCTTGCTTAAAAGTTATAGCTTTTTTATTATACACTAATCCGCAGCAAATTTGTAGCTTTTTATGATTATTTTTTGCAAAAAATTTATTAAAAAATATTAAAGTTAGATTTCAACACCAATTTTACTCTTGTCTTGCCAACTTAACTATAGTATAATAATAAAATAGCTAATATTAGTATAGTTGGAAAATATCAACTAAAAATTAATAATTGAGATGTGAGGAGTGTAGCCAAAAATCTATGAACAACAACAAAAATAATCCCGAGGAAAAGCCTCTGCGCCGCGTGGAGGATCTATTCAATCGAAATTATCTGGAAAAATCCATTTACGTTTTTTTAACCGGCCTGGCATTGCTAATGGTTTACTTCTTTATGCAGAACCTGGATGTAATGAAAGAACGCTGGCAGGGTTTGGTGAGTTTGCTGACCCCTTTCATTTGGGGTATTTGTATCGCCTATATTTTAATGCCGCTATTTAACTGGCTGCAAGCCAACTTGCGCCGCCTGCAATTTATGCGCCGTCACAATCGCATTTGCCTCGCCATTAGCCTGCTAATTACCCTATTGCTATTTTTCAGCTTAGTTGGCGTCTTTTTCAGCCTGGTTATTCCTGAGGTTGTAAACAGCATTGTTTCACTGTTTAATACGCTCACCAAAAGCAGCTCATATGATTGGTTGCTGGAATATCTGCAAACTGGTCTACAACAACTAAAGGATCTAGGCGTGCTCAACTATATAGAAGATATGTCTGCAATAAACGGGTCTGATGGCTCCAGCCTGCTGCATTATCTGGAAAACCCACAGGAATATTTTAACAAACTACTTTCCTACACAACCGGCTTTCTGTTAAAAGCTGGTATTAGCGCTAAAAACATTATGCTGGCCTTTATCGTTTCCGTTTATATGATGATTGGCAAGGAAACCTTTTTGGCCCAAAGCCGCAAAATCATTTATGCTTGCACCACTCAGGACCGGGCCGACCATTTCATTGATTTCTGCCGCCGCACTAATCGCATTTTCAGCGGCTTTTTGTCAGGCAAAATTTTGGATTCATTGATTATTGGCATAATTTGCTTTATTGGTATGAAAATATTGCATTTGGAATATGCTGTGCTTATCAGTATGATTATTGGCGTAACAAATGTAATTCCTTTCTTCGGCCCATTTATCGGCGCCATACCAAGCATTTTGCTGTTGTTGATTGTTTCACCACAAAAAGCGTTAATTTTCGCTATTTTTGTGCTGGTTCTGCAACAGTTTGACGGCAACATTCTGGGACCAAAAATTTTAGGCGACGCCACCGGCCTCACCGCTTTTTGGGTTATCTTTGCTGTAATTGTGATGGGCGGAATGTTAGGCATTGTTGGCATGTTCATCGGTGTGCCAATCTTTGCTACCATTTATATGATTGTGAAAAACACTGTGGAAACCAAGCTGAAACGCAAAAAACTGCCGATAGACACCAACAATTATCGATAATACTAACCAGGAGGCTAATCAAAGTTTACTATGAGCCACGCCAACAAGGCCCTGTTCACCAAACAGGCAATGTATCACGCCTTAAAAAAACTGATTACCACCAAATCTATCAATAAGATAACCATTAAAGATATTACTGACACCTGCGGCTTAAACCGCCAAACTTTTTACTATCATTTCAAAGATATTTACGATTTGCTGGAATGGAGCTTTCAGGAGGAGTTTCGTTTTATTGATAGTTATCTGCAAAAACCAGAGTACACCTGGGAGGAAATTTTTGCTGGCTCAGTCAAATATATTAGCCAGAACAAATATATCTGCCAATGTATTGTTTGCGGCCTGGCTCGTGATCAGTTGATTTTAAGCCTGCACAACAGCATTTATGAGATTGTCCGCAAAATCATTTTACGCTCTCTTCCCCAAAACCAAATTCCAGAAAAATATCTGGATTTCACCGCCCGTTTTTACACCTATGCCCTCAGCAATTACCTGTTTGATTGGGTAAAAAACGGTATGCTGGAAACCCCGGAAGAAGTTATTGACAATTTTATTTTCGTTGTTAATCACAGCTTAAACGGCAAGACTGAAGCCAATCAGGAATTAACACGACCAAAGAATCATCCAACTGAACACAAAAATTAGGAGGTTCAAAATGACCTATTTCCTTGAACAAGTCACCATCTGCACCAACAATACTGACGAAGGCATACAACAACTTTCCGAGCTTTGGCAGGATATTTTAAGCGGCAAGCTTCCTCTGCTTTTTGATAGTGAACACAACCCACGGCCGGATATTATTCCCTTAGTGGAATACTGCAATTATGAAAACGGCGCAGAGGCTGATTATGATATGAGCATTTTAGCAGTAACCACCAAATTCATTGAACAGCTGGAACAGCAAACAGCCTGCGGTTTTTTGAAAAAATATGAAGCCAGCGATCCCAAAGGCAACCTGAAAAAATGCACCCAAAAAGCCTGGGAAGCAGTTTGGGCTGACCAACGAACAGAGAAAATCCGCCGCGCTTTCACCTACGACTATGAAAGCTGCCTACCGGCTGCGCAAGCTCCAGACGGCCAAGCTCATTGCTATCTCTACATATCAGTAAAAAAATAAATCTTTTTATCACATATCCCAGCCATTTGGCTGGGTTTTTGCGTGAAATAATTTAATAAAACAAAGCTGCTTATAATCACAGCAAGATTAATGAAGAAAACGCGCGTTGGTTACGATATAATATAAACTCAACAAAAAAATTCAGAAAGGAGAACAAAATGCCCAAACCTAATATCAGCCTAACCACTCAGGCAATCAACTATATTGAAGCCAATCTGAACAGCAGGCTAGATTTAACAACTATTGCCAACGCACTGCACTACTCCAAATTTTACTTACACCGCACCTTCAACCAAACGCTGGGCCTCACACTACATTCCTATGCTCAAAGGCGTCAGCTAACAGAAGCCGCCCGGCTTTTGGTAAATTCAACGCTTCCTATCATTGAAATTGCGTTGAACAGTGGCTATGCCAGTCAGCAAGCATTTTCCGACATTTTCAAAGCAATGTATAAAATCAGCCCGGCAGAATTTCGAGCTAAAGAGTTTTTTTATCCATTGCAGCTGCCAGCACAGCTAAAAACTGCAATCACACCAATTAAATTTAAGCTGAGCGACATAAAACCAGCCCAAACCGCAGATATACCTGCCTGGCTGGAGCTGGTGAACCTAACCGTTGACGGCTATCCTTGTCTGAAAAAAACCGAATATCTGACCAAACTGCAACAATATATAAACAGCCAACAAGCCCTGGTTCTGCAAATTGGCCAAACTGCCATTGGAGCTATGACTTTTTCTGTTGCTACTGACAGCATTGACTTTTTAGCAATTCATCCACAATATCGCAATCTAGGCTTAACCCAGCTGTTTATAGCAAAACTGAGCCAGGAGCTACAGCCAGGCCATGCTCTCAGTCTAACCACCTATCGAGCCGGCGACAAGGCAGACACCGGCTGGCGTAATGAATACCGCCGTCTGGGCTTTCAGGAGGCTGAGCTGTTGGTGGAATTTGGCTACCCCACCCAGCGGTTTAAACTGCCAGCCCAAACCAAGGAGGCGATGGCTTATGCTGCAAATCACGCCTAACTGGCAGCGCCGCACCCTGCTTTTTCTGATTAGTCAATGTATAACCCTTTTCGGCTCCACCCTGGTGCAAATGGCCATTGTTTGGTATGTCACTCTGCAAACTGCCAGCGGCCTCTGGCTGGCTGCCTTTTCTGTCTGCTCCTACCTGCCGCAATTTTTAATCTCTTTTATCGGCGGCGTTTGGGCCGACCGCTACAACCGCAAACGGCTGATTATCCTCTCCGACTGCCTGATTGCAGCCGTCACCCTGCTTATGTACCTTATTATGCCGTATCTGACCAACCAACCGCTACTGCTTGGCGCACTGCTGGTAATGTCTGTTATCCGCTCCCTGGGAGCAGGTGTGCAAACACCCGCCGTAAATGCGGTTTTACCTCAGCTGGTGCCAGCAGGACAGCTTATGCGCTACAACGGGCTGAACGCCGCTATGCAATCCGTGGTAAATTTTGCCGCCCCAGCCGCTGCCGGAGCAGTTTTAAGTATCAGCAGCCTGCACACAACACTGCTAATTGACGTTTTAACAGCCGCCCTCGGCATCGGTCTGTTCAGCTGCCTGCTAATTCCCTCACAAGCAAAGCAAACAGCAGAACCAACAGACCTTTGGAGCGATTTAAAAATCGGCCTAAGCTACTCTTTTAAAGAGCCGCTGATTGGCCGATTACTAATGATTTACGGTTTGTTTGTGCTGTTATGCGTGCCGGCGGGCTTTATGGCCGGGCTGTTGGTCAGCCGCATTTTTGGCAGTGATTATTGGTATTTAACCGCTGTGGAGCTGGTCGGCTTTGCCGGAATGACGCTGGGCGGCCTGCTGATGAGTATTTGGGGTGGCTTCAGCAGCCGCCTGCGCACGCTGGCAAGCAGCCTGGCCTGCTTCGGCTTGCTGGCAATCGGGCTGGGCATGTCAGCAAACTTTCAGCTTTATCTGCTGCTGATGTTGCTTTTTGGCATTGCCCTCACCTGTGTGCAAACCGCAGTAACCACTCTCATCCAGGAAAATGCGCTGGCAAACATTCAAGGGCGCATTTTTGGCCTGATGAGCTCTATGTATGCTGGTTTTCTGCCGCTTGGTATGGCCGTTTTTGGCCCGCTGGCAGATATTATGCCTCTACAATGGCTGATGGTTGCTTCCGGCCTGGGATTGCTTGGCTGCGCGCTGTTTGTTAGACGAAGCAAGCAAATGCACAGAACCGCTCACTCCGGCTGATTAGCCAAACGCTGCCGCTCCGCCAGAGAGTTGCGCTCCCAAAAAACGCCGTCTGCATAGCCCTGAATGGTTGGGTTAGCCTCCGCCTGCGCCAGCCTCTGCTCCGCCCACAGGCAATATTGCGGCTCAACCTCAATACCAATATAATGCCGGCCTAACTTTTTAGCCGCCACACTGGTGGAACCAGAGCCTAAAAAAGGATCTAGCACCACATCGCCGGGGTTGGAGCTGGCCAGAATAATTTTAGCCAGCAGCTTCTCCGGCTTTTGAGTGGGATGAGCCGTGTTTTCCGGCATAGACCAAAAAGGCACGGTTATATCATCCCAAAAATTGGATGGGCAGGTGTCGCGATAATTGCCGCCGGCCGTCGGCTGCCAATCCTTGGGCTGACCCGCCGCCCGATATGGAGCCAGCACCCGCCGGCGCATTTTTACCGCGTCCAAATTAAAAATGTAAGCGTTGCTTTTGGTGGCAAACCAAATATCTTCCTGGCTGTTTTTCCAGTTGGCCTGCGCACCCCGCCCCTTTTCCCGCTGCCAGGTTATGCGATTGCGCACCTGAAAAAAATCCGCCAAAACATTGCCGATAATCAAGCTGGATTGCCAATCACAGCAAACATAAATGGAGCCGGTATCCTTTAGCAAACCTTGTAACAAACTAAGCCAACGCCTGGTGTAAGCCTCGTAATCGGCTTTATTTTTTTTGCTAAAAACAGTGCCGTTAAAGGATTTGGTTAAGTTATAGGGCGGGTCAACCACAATCAAATCCGCGCAAGCCGGCGGCAGCAAGGGCGCGGTGGCAAAAAAATCTCCTAAAATGATTTTGTCCAACACAGCGTCCAGGCTTTGCGGCCGCCCGTTCAAACGCAAACAACGGTTCAGCCAGACCTCCCCCTCATTCAGCGGCGTATCAATAGTTTTGTTTCGGCTTGCTTTAATTTTAGCCATTTTTTGCTCCTTTACTATTAAACTATCTCCTTATTTTATTGCCGCAATCACCGAAAATTTATGGCAGGAATAAAGGCATTTAACCTCCCGGAAATCAGCCGCAGGAGCCTGCAACATTGCAACTTCAGCTTCCACCGAACATTCCTTATCCAACTTACGGCGTTCCTGCCAAAGCTCTATATCCTTTGCCGTAAGGCCGCTTGCGCGTAGCTGATTTTCCCAGTAAGCGTTGAACCAGGCGTTGATTTGCGGCTGTTCGGCACAAAACTGGTCGTAATTCACAAACAAGCCGCCGCTGGGCAATTTGGCATAAATGCGGGAAAACAGCCGCTCCTTTTCCTCATCCGTCAGGTGATGAATTGACAAAGCGGAAATAATCACATCAAAATGCTGCACTGGCAATGCCTCCGCATAATCCAATATCTGATAGGAAACATTGGCCAGACCGGCAAACCGCTGCCGGGCTACTTTCAACATTTCATCCGCTATATCCACCAGCAGATATTCCGCTGCCGGAAAATGCTGATACCAAAAGTAAGCAAGCAGGCCAGTACCCGCCCCCAAATCCAGAACCCGCCGCGGCGCAGGCAGATTACCGGCAAGCAGCTCCGTTGTGCTTTGGTAAAAATCATCAAAGCAAGGAATGAATTTCCGCCGGTTAGCATCATATTCAGCGGCAATGAGATTAAACTGTTGTTCCACATCCATTTCAAACACCCCTATCCCAAAATAATGTTCCTAATTATACAATAGAGATTTAAGTTTGTCAAGTTTTTCACAAATCCGCTTAGATAAAGAGCTCATTCTCTTTCCTCGCTGAACAGGCTTTTTTCAGCTTCATTGCCGCCATTGCAACCAATGCCCCATTCACCTTGCGCGCTCCTTTTGGGCACCGCGCCACACAGCGCATGCAGGAAATACATTTTTTCGCGTCTGTTTTCTGCGGTTGCTCCCGACTAATTGCCTGCACCGGACATATTTCCGCACAAAGGCCGCAGCCAACGCAATCGCCGCCTGCTTTGGGAGTCATCGGCAACGGAGCCGCCGTCTTATATGGCCGATTGCCCGGAAGAGCCAATCCCCCTGCGCCCTGCTGATTAAAGCGGGCTTGTATTTGCTCCGCAAAGCCGCGCAGCTGCTGCTTATCCACCGCGTCTGGACGGCCTGCCGCATATTGGTGCATAATGGAATGTTCAGCAATCGCCGCCACTGCGGCAAGCACCTGAAAACCTGCTTTCTCCGCCACATCCTGCAATTCAACCAACGTATCCTCAAAGGCCCGATTACCATAAACGCTAACCAACACGCAGCGGGACTGATTGCCCTGGATTTGAGTCAGCCTTTGCGCAGCCACCGCCGGCACCCGCCCAGCATAGGCCGGAACGGCAATCATCGCCAGCGAATCGGCAGGCAAGCTAACAGCGGCAAAGTCCTTTTGGGCGTCGGTAAGGTCGATTTGGCTAAACGGCAACCCCAAAGCCTCCGTTAAAATATCCACCACCTGCTGAGTGCCGCCGGTTGGGCTAAAAACAATCTGAGTGAGCTGCATTTTCTTCCCCTCCAATTTTTATAATGTTTTTATTATAACAGTTTGGCCTGGCCTCTGCAAGGCCTTTGTTTTGAAGAGTAAAATTTGTAAACCATATTTGATTTTGCAGTTGACACAGCTTGCCGTGCGTGTTATAATTGTAAACAAAATATATCAGATAGTAAACTTATTTACGAGGTGATTAAAATGATTTGGTATCCTTATGAGCAAATGAAAAATATGCGCCAGCCCTACAAAATTTTGGACGCCAACGGCGTTCATCTTTACACCGCCGACCAAAAGCTGATTGATTCCGTTTCCTCCTGGTGGTGTATGATTCACGGCTACAAACACCCGGAGCTGACCGAAGCCATCAAGCAACAGGCGGACAATTTCTGCCACGTGATGCTGGGCGGCCTGACCCATGAACCAGTGCAGAAGCTTTCCGCCAAACTGCAAGAGTTTTTACCCGGCGATTTGGATTACTGCTTTTTTTCCGATTCCGGCAGCGTGGCGGTGGAAGTTTCCCTAAAAATGGCCTTGCAATACAACACCAACCAAGGCCGCAAACGTCCGCTGGTTCTGGCACTGGAGCACGCTTA
Source organism: Peptococcaceae bacterium (assembly GCA_022797295.1). Classification (GTDB taxonomy): domain Bacteria; phylum Bacillota; class Dehalobacteriia; order UBA4068; family UBA4997; genus Avidehalobacter. The sequence goes on along the minus strand of JAAWKH010000001.1, from coordinate 119,251 downwards.
CCACGGCGACACCTTTAAGGCGATGGAGGTTGGCGACGACGAAGATTACCATTTTGCCTTTGAGCAAAAAAGCGGCGTGCTGCACATCCCAACGGAAATCCCGGCGCTTGAAGAAGCGTTTGCCAAATATCACGACCAGCTGAATTGCTTTATCGTGGAGCCGCTGCTGCAAGGGGCCGGCGGTATGCTGATGTATGACCTGCCCTTTTTGCAGCGTGCGCGGGAGCTTTGCACGGAATACGACGTGCTGCTGATTTTTGATGAGGTTGCCACCGGCTTTGGCCGCACCGGCCACCGCTTTGTGGCGGATTTGGTGCTGCCGGACATTCTGGTGCTGGGCAAGGCCCTCACCGGCGGCTACATCGGCCACGCCGCCACAGTGGCCAACCACAAGGTTTTTGACGCTTTTTACAGCGACAATGACCGCCACGCCTTAATGCACGGCCCCACTTTTATGGGCAACGCTCTGGCCTGCGCCGTGGCCCTGAAAGGCATTGAGATTTTTGAACGCGATGATTATATGAGTAAAATCCGCCACATTGAGGAGGTTTCCCGCCGGGAGCTGCTCGGCTTTACCGACCCACATATTAAGGATGTGCGTGTGCTGGGCGGCTGCGCCTGCATTGAGGTTTTTGACAGCGCGGATTTGGAGGGCTTCCAGCACTTCGCCTATGAGCGCGGCGTTTTCTGTCGGCCTTTCCTGCGTTATATGTATTCTATGGTGCCTTATATCATCAAGGATGAGGAGCTAGTGCAGATATTCGACACTATGAAAGCTTGGTTTAACAGATAACCTTAAAATTACGCATAAACAGGGCCCTGCCGTTGGCAGAGCCCTGTTTTTCTTTAACTATTCACCGTAAATCAAGCGATTCCACAATTCCTTGTTCGGTGTGGAATACAATGTTATGGTCAACAGATCGCGGCTTGCGTTGTAAGCAACATCCTCAGCATATTCGCCATCATCGTAATAACTTACCTCATAATAAGTGTCATACATTCGAGGACTCCAAAAGGCGCTCTTCCAAATGGCCTGCTCCCGCACGCTGTTTCGCAAAATCTGCTCAATAGCGGCTGCGTCGGCGTCCGGCTTGTAAACTGCCGCCACAAAACTATCGCCCCTAGTAGTTTCCACCACCGGCGTCGGCATTGCCTCCTCGTATGCTTCCGCCATCTGCGAAATTTTGTGATATTCCCGCACCTCAAAAACATTAGCCAAATCAATATCAAGCTGCATAATATTATCAAAGTGCTCATTCAGCAAAGCAATCGTTTCCGTCATCTGCGGGAAAATCATAACATCACAACGGCGCATACCAGTATAGTTATACCAATTTTCCTCTGGTACATACTCGCGGCTATCATAAGTGCTGATTTCCACACTGCCCAGCGGCGCGCTATATAAAATATCGTCCGCGCTCAGCTTAGCATATTCAGCCTGCATTGTCTGCACCAGCTGTTTAGCCAAATCATCATTCGGTTGATCCTGCAAGTAAAGATTTTCCGTTTGACCAATGGCGTAACAGGAAACATTTGTCAGCACTAGCTTATCCAAAGGAAGCTTGTTCACCGTCAACTGTTCGCGCCATTCCTGGCTGCCCACCAACTGCTCAAAAGCCTGCTGATGCACCTCATCCAGCACATTGTAAGTCCAGTAACGCCGCGCAAACACGGAGCCGTTGTCCATCTTGCAAATCACCAGCATGCTTTCCGTCATTACCAGCCCATCCCAGGAATAATCATCATATTCAAAGTTGGCGTTGGTGTTTTGCGCCTCGTCAACCATTGTCAAAGCAGCAGCCACATTGTCTGAATCACTGAAATGGAGCATATTGTTTCTTTCTAAAAATTGGTTAGTTGAATATACCCAATAGGTTTCAAAGTAATCTTGGTCTAAATAATAATCGCTATAGTAATTATTGCCCATCAGGTTGTCTAAGCTGTTACTGCTAATATACACTGTCTGCACCTTATCAGCGTCCGGCACTTTGCTATCAAAACCGGTTAAGTCAAAAGCGTAAACCGAGAGCAGCACGCACACCGCCGCCGAGGTTGCCAAGGCCGCTTTCCAGCCTTTTTTGATAGCCTTAAAATCACTCTGAATGAAAATCTCCATTAGCAAAGCCATAAACATTGTGCCCAGCACCGCGCCAAAATACATCCACAGCGAGCTGCGATCACCCATCAGGAAGAAGAACACACCCAGCATTATGCCACCGCAAATCACCAACGGATACTTGTAAAAGGGTTTTTGCCAAGCAAATGCCAGCGTGCTGCCGGCCGCCTCGGAGCGGCGGCGCAGATAAAGCCACAAGCTGGCGCCCAGCGTGCCGCCAGTGAGCAGCAGCGCGGCCAGCCAATCCTGCCAGGTAATGTTGTATAGAGAACCGGCCATAGCGCTTACCCAAACATAACGCTCAATCACTGAGGCTTTCAACATAACAACCGAAACTGGCGAGAAGAACGAAACCCAAGTGTCAAAAAAGCAAGCGCCCAACAGCTCAAACATACAGGCAAACAGTGGAGCCAAGCCAAAAGTCAGCAGCAAAACCTTAAAGGCCGACGGCATAGTGCCGGAAAGCTGCATTGCCAGGCTGCCGCAGCCAAAGAATAATAAATACACCAGCACATTAAACAGAATATACTGCAAATAGTGACCAACTGACAGATAGGATAGCCAGCCGCTGACCGCCAACACCAGAAAATTAAGCAAAATGGCGGCCAGATACGGAGCCAAAAACACCAGCAAACCAGCCAGAAGATTGCTGAAAAAGAACTTTTCCCGCCGCACCGGCAAGCTATGGTAAAAATCCACCTGTTTGCGCACGTGCAGATAGCGGAACAACACAAAAGCGGAAAGCAAAGCTCCAACCACAATTATACAAACTGAAAACCCCTGCCACAGCAACAGCAAATCACGGCAGAAAGGTTCCACATTGTTCCAACCATTGTAGGACATAAAGTTGTTAATACACAACGCTGTGGACACCGGAAAGGCCAGCACAAAGCCTAACATCGCCAACACCGGCAGCCAAATGCTTGCACATCATTAAAGCGTTTGCTGATATTTTGAGTCACTATCACTCAGATCATTCCCTTCATTATAAAATTTAGCAGCCTCTGCCAAAAAAACCTCCCGGCTTAAACCGCAAGATTTGGCCCGGTCAATCAGCTGGGCCAGTTCCCGCAAGATAACCTCACGTGATTGTGAAAGCAATGCCTCCTGACTGGCCGCCAAAAAACTGCCACGACCAGGCACAGAATAAACAATGCCCTTTTTTTCCAACTCACCATAGGCACGTTGAATTGTGTTGGGATTGATTGCCAACTCCACCGCCAGACTGCGCACTGATGGCAGCTGCTCATCGGCTTGAATTAAACCGTTTAAGGCCAGCTCCTCAATTTTTTCCATCAGCTGCTGGTAAAGCGGCCGTCGGTCCTTGTAATCAATCGTAATCATCACGTTTGGCGCCTCCTCTCTTTGCGTATTGCTTACATCTCTATACACTGTCAACTGCACAAAACTTACACCTCCGCACTAACACAAAAAAAGCTCACACAAACCCACACATCACATAAAAACTCACACAAACTATAAACACCACATAAAAACTCATACACTACACAAAAAGCTTACACGAACTACACACATCACATAAAACTCATACACTACACAAAAAGCTTACACGAACTACACACATCACATAAAACTCATACACTACACAAAAAGCTTACACAAACTACACACATCAACTAAAAACTCACACAAACCATTCACAAATGCTTCTATGGCAGCAAATCCCACCATAGCAGCAAAAAAGCTAAAAATGCGATATACACAACCATACCCTCCAAAACTCACACAACCTTAACCGTATCAATACATTCAACTGTATTAATTCACTTAACACACTTGGTACGCTTATATTCTAACATCACTTCAAGTGTTTGTCAATAGCTTTTTGGTAAATTTTTTCACAAAATTTTATCAATATAAAAGGAGCCGGCCAGCAGCCGCCAGCCAGCCCGAAACAGACGCATCAACTGCCACCAACCGCCGCCGCGCAAGCCAAACTCATTGATTAACTGAAAACGAGCAGCCAGGCTGCGCACATCCTCAAACCAAACCTGATGTTCCTGACCATTCTGCCAGTAATTATAATAAGGCGTTTGGGCTGTTTCATCAAAAAAAATTTCCGCCCCAACCTCCACCGCCTGCTGCATAGCCTCCACAACGCCCAGTGTGCGCGCCCGGCTTTCCCCTTTAACATAGGGCAACGTCCAATCATAGGCGTAGTTGGGAATGCCCAAATTAATTTTGGCCGGCGGAATTTCCTGCACCGCATATGCCAAAACCCGGCGCACCCAATTTAGCGGCGCAATCGGCATTGGCTCGCTGTAGGTGTAGCCCCATTCATAGGTCATCAACAACACGTAATCCGCCGCCGCACCCAAAGCAGCATAATCCTGCCCCTCGTAAAGCAAGCCCGGTTGTTCGGCATAGGTTTTGGGAGCCAAAGCTACGGAAACAGTCAGCCCCTGACTGTGCAGCAAATCTGCCAACTCCTGCACAAAGGCGGAAAAAGCCTGCCGATCCTCCGGCAGAACATATTCAAAATCCACATCCACGCCCAAATAGCCCTTCAGCTGCACCACGGCCAGCAGCTCCCTAAATAACCGCTGCCGGGCTGCCAAATCATTCAACACCGCAGATACCAAATAATTATTAAAATTACCATCCGGTCCAAAAGGCGTTAAAGTCAAAATCGGCCTGACATTGACCGCCAAAGCCGCCTCCACCAAAGGTTCATCCGGCAGTTGCGGCGGCACCAGCTCCCCCTCCGCGCTAAAGCCATATGAGAATACCGCCAAAGCCGAAAGATACGGCAAAGTTTCCTGCAAAACCTGCTCGTCAATAAAAGGATAGGCATAACCAAAGCTAAAAAATTGCCTTTGAAAAATGCTTCCACTGTTAATTCCAGGCGTTGGCAGCAGCAATGCCTGGCCTAACGCCAAGCCATAGGGATAAGCCAGCTGATTTAGATAGATAATTTCCTCCGGCGATAAACCAAAAGCCCCCCCAATGCTTTGTACCGTATCGCCAGCCTGCACAACGTAAATATTCATTATCCGCCCTCCTCTCCCTAATATATGCAGCTGGGAATAGCAGCAGGACTGCCGCCTTAAAATCAAAGCAGCAGTCCTGTAGATAATTCAAAATTAAATTGTAAGAAAAATCAACCCAGTTTATCAACCATATCCAGCTGTTCCCAAGGCAGTTCCGGCCGGCCAAAATGGCCATAAGCCGCAGTTTGCTTAAAGATAGGCCGACGCAAGCCAAAGGTGTTGATAATACCAGCCGGGGTCATATCAAAATTGGCCCGAATTTTGGCGGCAATCTCGTTTTCACTCATTTTGCCAGTGCCAAATGTGTCAACCATCACCGATACAGGCTCCGCCACACCAATAGCATAGGCCAGCTGAATTTCCAAGCGGTCCGCCAAGCCAGCCGCCACGCAGTTTTTGGCAATATAGCGCGCCATATAAGCCGCTGAGCGGTCAACTTTAGTACAATCCTTGCCGGAGAAGCAACCGCCGCCATGGCGCGCCATTCCACCGTATGTATCAACGATAATTTTGCGCCCGGTCAGGCCGCTATCACCCTGCGGGCCGCCAATAACAAAACGGCCGGTTGGATTGATATGGTACACTGTCTGCTCGGAAAGCATTTCAGCCGGCAAAATCTTTTTAATCAGCTTGTCACGCAGCTCCTGGCGCAGTTCTTCAATTTCAATCACCGGGTCATGCTGAGCAGAAACCACAACCGCCGGAATATGGCAGGGCATGCCTTTTTCATCATATTCCACCGTCACCTGAGATTTACCGTCCGGCCGCAGCCAAGGCAAATCGCCGTCCTTGCGCATTCTGGTCAGCTCCTGCACCAGCTTATGAGCCAGCATAATCGGCATTGGCATCAGCTCCGGCGTTTCCCGGCAGGCATAGCCAAACATCAGGCCTTGGTCGCCCGCGCCGCCCACATCAACGCCCATAGCAATATCTGAGCTTTGCTCGTCAATATTAGTCAAAATCGCACAGGTATCAGCGTCAAAGCCCATGCTGGAGCCTGTATAACCAATCTCCCGGATTGTATCGCGGGCAATTTTGGGAATATCCATATAGCCCTTGGTGGTAATCTCACCGCCCACCAAAACCATACCGGTATTGGTAAAGGTTTCACAGGCCACGCGGGAGTTAGGGTCCTGTTCCAGTGCAGAATCCAAAATAGCGTCTGATATAGTATCAGCAATCTTATCAGGATGTCCTTCCGTCACTGATTCAGAAGTAAAAATTCTATTCATCTTTCATACCTCCTCGTATTTTATAATGTAGCAAATTTACTGCTTAAATATTAATTTTTTCAACAACCGCATCCAAAATATAATCAGCGGCCGCCAACTTAGTTGTCAAAGGATAAGCCTGCCGGCCGCCGTCTGCGGCAAAAATAATAATCTGGTTGGTATCCACGTCAAAACCAGCGTCGGCCCGGCTAACGTCATTAGCCACCAGCAAATCCGCGTGTTTGGCTGCTAGCTTTCCCCTGGCATACTCCTCAAGATTATGCGTTTCCGCAGCAAAGCCCACCAAAAACTGCTGCTGTTTGGTCTCGCCTAACTCCTGCAAAATATCTGGATTACGCAACAAACGCAAAGTCATCTCCTGATTATCGCCAGTTTTTTTAATTTTATGATCCGCCGGCTCCGCCACTCGATAATCCGCCACAGCGGCAGCCATTATCACCACATCACATTTAGCATATTCCGCCAACACCGCTTCGCGCATCTGGCAGGCGCTTTCAACCTGTACAAAACGCACCCCGGCCGGCGGCTGCAAAGCAGTGGGCCCGCTGACCAGCAACACCTCAGCGCCGCGCGCCGCCGCCTGACTGGCCACTGCATAGCCCATTTTGCCACTGCTGCGGTTGCTAATATAACGCACTGGGTCAATGGCCTCTGTGGTTGGCCCGGCCGTCACCAGCACCTTTTTGCCGGCCAAATCCAAGCGGTCTGATTTCTCAGCCTTTGTCCCGGCCGCCAAAAACAGGCGTTCCAACTCCTGCTCAATCTCCTCCACAGCCGGCAGCTTACCCCGGCCCACTGCACCACAAGCCAAACGCCCATTGGCCGGCGACATAACCTGCCAACCACGTTGGCGCAAAGTTTGCAAATTTTGCTGAGTAGCCGGGTTTTCATACATATGCGTATTCATCGCTGGGGCCATAAACAACGGACAGGTGGCGGCCAACACAGTGGAAGTCAGCGCATCGTCAGCAATGCCCGCGGCAATTTTAGCGATAATATTGGCCGTGGCTGGTATAACCGCCAACAAATCCGCCTCCGCAGCCAGTTCAATATGCACTATCCCCCAGCCCGGCCCAGTGACAAACTCATCCTGCACCACAGGATGACCGGTTAAAGACTGCAAAACCAACGGCGAAACAAATTCCGTCGCTGCTTTGGTCAGCACGCAGTGTACCTGAGCGCCGTTTTTAGTCAGCCAGCTAGCCACATCCGCCGCCTTGTAAGCCGCAATGCCTCCGCTAACAGCCAACACAACTTTCTTGTTTGCAAATTTTTCCATTGCCCTAATCCACCAAAGTTTCCGCAGCTTCTTCCGCTATATCTGCGGCTTCCAATACTTCTGCCGGCTCCTCCGACACAGTTTCATCTTCCAGCAAAGCCGCCTCGGCCTCCTCAGCTGCAAGAGGCTGACCAATTTCCCAGCTTAGCTCATCATCGTTAATCTCATGCAAAGCCGCCGAAACTGGATTGATTTTGCCGGAACGAGTCAGCTCCGGTTCTGTCAGCGTAATCTGACGGGCTCGCTTGGCAGCCGCCACAATCAAAAGATATTTGGAATCGCTCTTAGTAATAATACTGTCAATATAAGGCTTGTTCATCTTTTCCTCCCTAATGTTACAGCCCTTTGGCCATAATCTGACGAATTTGCGCCACTGTATCCTCAACTACATCATTAACCACAACATAGTCATAATATACCTGTTGAGCCAGCTCCGCCTCAAGGCATTGTTGCCGGCGGGCAATTTCCGCCGCACTGTCCGTGTTGCGGCCCTGCAAACGGCGCAACAACTCCTCCGGCGAGGGTGGCGCTAAAAAAATCAGCTCCGCCTCCGGCATCAGCTTTTTTATTTGCCGGGCGCCGTCGGTATCAATTTCCAACAAAACATTGCGCCCCTCCGCCAACTCCTGCTGCACAGCGCTACGCAAGGTTCCATAGTAATTGCCGTAAACCGTGGCGTATTCTAAAAACTCACCGTTATCAACCCGGCGCAAAAAATCTTCCTGGCTCAAAAAATGATAATTAACGCCGTCAACCTCGCCAGGACGCATCGGCCGTGTGGTTGCTGATATGGAAAGCGTAAGCTGGCGGTTTGGCCCCTCGCCCAATTCAGCCAACAAAGCCTTGCAAACGGTGCCTTTACCAACGCCTGAGGGGCCGGATATAACATAAAGTGCTGTCTGTTTAGACATTTGCCGCCTCCGTATCCACATGAACTGAAGCGGTGGCAGAAACCGCCGCCGTCACATCCACAAAACGGTGCGAGATGGTTTCCGGCTGAATGGGCGAAAGCACAATATGGCCGCTATCCATAACCAAAACCGCACGCGTGCGGCGGCCATAGGTTGCATCAATCAAGCTGCCCTGCCCCTCGCGGGCCTCCTGAATAATCCGCTTAATAGGCGAGGATTCCGGGCTAACGATGGCAATAACCCTTTCAGCGGCAACCATATTGCCAAAACCGATATTAATCAATGAAGTCACTTAAAACCCCTCCCTTTTTACCTGCTACCGTTCTAAAAACTTAAAATACACTTTTTTCAGTTTTAGGCTCAAACGCCTAACGGTTCAACAGCTTTAATCAGCAAATCGTTGCAACAAATCCGCTTTCTGGCGGCTCCCCAACCCCTGAACGCGGCGCACCTCATCTATGCCAATTTCGGCCATCAATTTGGCGGCAGTAATTTTACCAACCTGCGGCAGACTTTCCAGCAGGTACTTCACCCGCATTTTGCCCACCAGCTCCTCCTCGGCACGCTCCAACACCTCGGCCAAAGTCATCCGGCCGGTTTTCAGCTCCTGCCGAAGAATCATGCGCTCAGTGCGCATTTGCTGAGCTTTTTGCAGGGCGTTTGCTCGCTGCTCAGCGCTTAGCTTAGGAATAGACATAAATAACAACCTTTCTTCATTTTCTGCTTTATGCAAAATTAATTAAAATCTTATAAAATCAATTTTAATTAGCCCGTATAATTATATCTCTATTTTGGCTATCTAAAACGTTTCGGATTACTCAATATTTTGAATTTGCTCCCGGATTTTTTCCAGCTCGCTTTTAGCTTCAATCACCAGCTGATTAATCGGCAATGAGTTGGCTTTGGAACCAATCGTGTTGATTTCCCGGTTTAGTTCCTGCAAAAGAAAATCCAGCTTGCGGCCCACCGGTTCCTCAGCCTGCAACAGCTGCCGCAACTGCACCAAATGGCTCTCCAAACGCACCAATTCCTCATTAATACAAGCCCTGTCCGCAAAGTAAGCCACCTCATTGGCCAGGCGTGTTTCATCCAACGGTACATTCTCCGGCAACAGCTCGCCAATTCGCGCTAGCAGCTTGGTTTGATATTCCGCCACAACCTGTTCAGCAAATCCGTCAATCTGGTGCACCAAATCCGTCACAACCTCAGCCCGGCGCAGCAAATCGGTCTGCAAACGCTCGCCCTCTTGGGCCCGCATTGCGGCAAAGGCTTGCAAAGCTTCGCTTAAAGCCTGATTCAAAACCTGCGTAAGCTCTGCCTGATTTTCCGCTTCTTCAACCTCATTGGCCTGCTCCATCGTTAAAAGCCCTGGCAACGTCAGCAAATTTTCCAAGGTCAGCTTAACAACCAACGGTTGCTTTAAAGCGTTTGCCAATTCCCGCGCCGCTTCCAAATAAGCCGCAGCCAGCGCTTTATCCGTTTTTAAGCGCGGCGTGCGTTCGCCCAAACTTTCCAGCTGCACAAAAACATCAACCTTGCCACGAGCAGCAAATTGAGCCACCTGGCTTTTCATAGCCTGCTCCAAAAACAAAAGCAGCCGCGGCGAATGCACAACAACCTCCAAATAGCGATTGTTGACAGATTTCAGCTCCACAGTCAGCTTAAAATTGGCCCCGGCAGCCGCACCCCGGCCAAAGCTTGTCATGCTTTTAAGCAAGCTTGCCACCCCTTTTTTACTTCTGTTAAAATTGGTTTTTATTTATTCTATAAAATTTCTGCAAAATCCTGCTAAAATGTAACAAAAATTAGAATCTGAGCAAAAAATCAACAGAAAACTTGTAATTGTTCGTCAAAAGAGGTACAATATATAAATACTTAAATTTAGGGAGGAACTTCTATGCCATTCGACAGCCTATGCCTGGCCGCCGCCGTGCAAGATTGCCAAACGCTGCTGGGCTGTAAGATAACCAAAATTAACCAACCGGACAAACACACCATTATGCTGCGGCTATACGGCCCGGCCGGCAACCGCCGGCTGCTGCTTTGCGCCAATCCAGAAAACGGCCGCTTACAGCTAACTGAACACAGCGCAGAGAACCCGGCCAAACCGCCGCTGTTCTGTATGGTGCTGCGCAAACATTTGGAAAACGCCCGCCTGCTGGCTGTGCAGCAGGTGCCGGACGAGCGCATTGTGCGGCTGGATTTTGCCGCCCATGATGAAATCGGCACGCCCACCGCCCGCACCATAGTGTTGGAGATTATGGGCAAGCACAGCAACCTGCTGCTGTTGGACACACCATCTGGACAAATTATCGACGCGGCGCGGCGTTATTCCCACAATGTTTCTCGCCACCGGGAAGTTTTGCCAGGGGTTACTTATCTGGCGCCGCCCGCAAGCGAGCTGCCCGTTTGGCACACGCTAGCAGAGGAAAGGCTGGCCGCACAGCTTTTGGCCGGCGATTTAAGCCTGCCGCCAGCCCGACTGTTACAAAGCAGGCTCAGCGGTCTATCCAGCCAAATGGCGCAGGAAATCTGCTATCGGGCTGGCCTGCAAAACCTGGCAAATTGTGAGGAGCTAGGCGCATATGAGCTGGAACGCTTAAATCAGCAAATTCAACAGCTGCACCAAATTATAACTGAGGGCCAATTTCAAGCAGTGCTGCTGCACCAAGCAGGCCAACCGCAAGATGTTTATCAAGGCTTTTACCCGCTACCGCTGCAATCCAAGGCAAACCTTGAGCAGCCGCAATTTGCCAGTCTGAGCCAGGCTCTTGACCATTTTTATCAGGCCCGCGAGGAACGCCAGGCCTTTGACAATGAGCACCGCCGGCTGGCCAAGCTGGTGGATAAAGAGGAGCAGCGTTTACGCAAAAAAATAAAGTTGGAAGAAACCGACTTGGAAGCCGCCGGCAATGCAGAAAAATTCAAAAATGCCGGCGAACTGCTGACCGCCTACCTGCATTTACTGCAACCCGGCCAAAAACAAACGGAGTTGCCCAGCTTTTACAACCCAGATGAGCTGGTGAAAATCAGCCTGAAGCCAGAGCTTTCACCAGCGGAGAATGCCAAGCGTTACTTCCACCGCTACAACAAGGCCAAAAATGCCGAAAAACAAATAACCCGACAGTTGGAACTGAACCGGGCCGAGTTTGATTATCTGCAAAGCCTCAGCGCCGCCCTGACGGAGGCGGAAAATTTGGCCGATTTGCAAGCCCTGGAGCAGGAATTACGCGCAGCAGGCTATTTAAGCAGCAAAGCCAGCAAGGCCGACGGCAAACAAAAGGTAACCAAACCAAACGCCGCCGCCAATCAGCCCCGCCGTTTTCGCACCACGGATGGCTTTTTGCTGCTGCTGGGCCGTAACAACCGCCAGAACGACCGTTTAACTACCAAGCTGGCCGCCCCGGACGACATCTGGCTACACACGCAAAAAATTCCCGGCAGCCACGTAATTTTAAAGCGAGAAGCCAACAGACCTTTTACAGAAAACGCCCTGCTGGAAGCCGCCGCATTGGCCGCCTGGCATAGCCAAGCCCGGCAGGCAGACAAAGTGCCGGTGGATTACACTGAGGTTCACAATGTAAAAAAGCCCAACGGCGCCCGCCCAGGTATGGTTATTTACTTTGAGCAACAAACATTGTACGTACGCCCGGCTGATTTAACGCCAGAGGCGGAGGAAATCTAGGCTTTGCCGTTAGTGTCCGGCCGTTGACGCAACATATCATGCCATTCATTACCGGGCAGATTTTGCAAAGCGGCCAAAATGCGATTTTTAGCGATAGGCGCAAACCCCTGAATTTGACTCAAGGCTTCTTTCATATCCTGCCTTTTGGTGCGCCCGTTAGCCGGGCAACAGCTGTTGATAACTGGAAGCTGCTGCTGGCGAGCATAGGTGGCGATGCTGCGCTCATCTACGTACACAAGCGGCCTAATAACCGTAATTTCTCGGCTGGAAAGCCAGGTTTTGGGCTTAAAGCAATCCACCCTAGCATTGAAGCACATATTTAGCAGCACCGTTTCCGCCACGTCGTCCAGATGATGGCCCAACGCCACCTTGGCAAAGCCGTGCCGCACGGCCAAGCTGTTTAAGGCGCCCCGGCGCATATTAGCGCAAAGCGAGCACGGATTTTGCTCCTGCCGGTAATCAAAAACAATTTGACTGATAGCGGTGGGTTCCACCAGCAGCGGCACCTCCAGCCGGCGGCAAAACTGGCGCAACGGCTCAATATCCGCGCCAAAGCCCAAATCAACATAACCGGCCGCCAATGGATATTTATATTTAGAGCTGCGCAAAAACAGCTTTAGCATACAAAGCAAGGTCAGGCTGTCTTTGCCGCCGGAAAGGCCCACCAGCACGCCCTGCTCATCACCCAACAGGTCGTAATCAATTACCGCCCGCCGGAAATATTTCATAATTTTTTTTTCTGCTGCGCTCAATTTAAGCCACCTCTTTGCTGCTTTTAAGGCAGGAAATTTTACCAACCTGCCGAATTTTATTATAATAGTATACTTTTTTGTCTGAATAGTCAATCATTTTTTATTTATTGTTTTTAGTAATATTTTGTCTTATTTAGAAACTGATTTGGAGTTAATTGTGAAAAACAACGATAATATAAAGCAAACGAAAAAACAAAACGCCAAAAAATCTGACGGCGCGCCCCAAACCCCGATGCAAACCCAATACGCCGAAATTAAAAAGGATTATCAGGATTGCCTGCTGTTTTACCGCATGGGTGATTTTTATGAGATGTTTGGCGATGACGCGCTGGTGGCCTCCAAGGCGCTGAACATCACCCTAACCGCCCGCAACACCAAAGGTAAGGCGGAAAATGCAATGCCCATGTGCGGCGTGCCTTACCACGCGGCCGACGTTTACCTAACCAAACTGATGGAACAAGGCTTTAAGGTGGCTATCTGTGAGCAGATGGAGGACCCAAAGCTGGCTAAAGGCCTGGTAAAGCGGGAGGTTATCCGGGTCATCACCCCGGGCACCCTAATGGACAGCGAGCTTTTGCCGGAGGACGGCGCCAACTATCTGGCGGCAGTTTTTCCGCTGGCCAAGGGCTACGGCCTGGCTTATGCGGATATTTCCACTGGTGAATTTTTTGCGGCTCAAACCAACGCCGAGGACGCTTTGGCCCAAATTGGCGATGAGCTGGCGGCCATCGCCCCCAGGGAGTGCATTTTGCCAAAGGCCCTGCTAGATGAGCCCTACTTCACCGCCCACGCCTGGGATCTTAACGGCAGCGTCACCATCAGCCCGGCCAAGGATGAATTTTTTGTGCGCAAAAATGCCGAGACTTTGCTTTTAACACACTTCAAACTGCCATCATTACAGGCTTTGGGCCTGGCCGATTTGCCCGGCGCGGTGCAAGCGGCGGCAGCCCTACTCTACTTTTGTCAGCTAACGCAAAAGCGCGATTTAACCTATCTAAATAAGTTGCAGGTTTATCATATTGATAATTTCCTGATTTTAGACGCCAACTGCCGCCGCAACCTGGAGCTGACGGCCGCAGTGAACACCGGCAAAAAGGCTGGTTCCCTGTTTGGCGTTTGTGACAAATGCCTGACTGCTCCCGGCTCGCGTCTGCTGCGGCAATGGCTGGAAAAACCCCTGCTCAACAGCGCTATGGTAAATATGCGTCTGGATGGTATTCAGGAGCTTTTAGCCCAACCGCTGTTGCATGAACAAATGCGAGCCGCCCTAAAAAATATTGCCGACATTGAGCGCTTAATTAGTCGTGTAGTTTACGGCAACGCCACGCCAAGGGATTTGCTGGCAATGAAACATTCCTTTGCCCTGCTGCCCCAGTTGGAAAAAACTATGGTTTCCTTACAGGCTGATATTTTCCGTCAGTTATATCAACAATTTGACAATTTGCAAGACGTTTGGCAAAAAATAGAGGACACCTTGTTTGACGAGCCAACAGCGGAAGGCCAACCCAAACTGGGAAGCAAAAAGGACAAGACCGGCGGCAAAATCATCAAGCCTGGTTGCAATGCCGAGGTAGATGAACTGCGCCGCCTGCAAACGGAAAGCTCCGATTTGATTTTGGCCCTGGAAGCCAAAGAACGGGAACGCACCGGCATTAAAGCCTTGCGCATTTGCTATAACAAGGTTTTTGGTTACTATATTGAAGTGCGCAAGGGTAGCTTAAACCTGGTGCCAGAAGATTATGACCGACGGCAAACCCTGGCAAACAGCGAACGCTTCAGCACCACCGAGCTAAAGGAGCTGGAGGAAAAGCTGCTGAGCGCCGGCGAACGCTTGCAAACCATTGAACAGCGGCTTTTGGCCGGCCTGCGGGAGGAAATTATCAACCAGACGGCGCGCATTCAGCACACTGCTAAATGCGTGGCTATTCTGGATTGCCTGGCCGGGCTTGCTCGCCTTGCAGATGAAAACGGCTACTGCCGCCCACAGGTGGACGATAGCGACAACCTTACCCTGCAAGCCGCTCGTCACCCAATGGTGGAGCTAGCCATTGGCCGGGAAAACTATATTCCCAACGATACCGAACTAAAAAACGAAAACCAACGCTTCGCCCTAATTACCGGCCCCAATATGGCCGGCAAGTCAACCTATATGCGGCAAGTGGCGCTGGCCGTGATTTTGGCCCGCATTGGCAGCTATATTCCAGCGGAGCGAGCTCATATCGGCCGCATTGACCGTATCTTCACCCGCGTTGGCGCCAGCGACGACCTTTCCGCTGGCCAAAGCACTTTTATGGTGGAGATGAGCGAAACCGCCAACATTCTGCGCAGCGCCACCAGCCAAAGCCTGGTTATTCTGGATGAAATCGGCCGCGGCACCAGCACCTATGACGGCCTAAGCATTGCCTGGGCAGTTTCGGAATACCTGTTACGGCCGGAGGCCTGCCCCAAAACCCTGTTCGCCACCCATTATCACGAGCTGATTGAGCTGGCGGCAAGCCACCCGCAGGTTCAGAATTTTTCCGTGCAAGTGCGGGACAAAGGCAATGAAGTAGTCTTTCTGCGTAAAATTGTGCCCGGCGGCACCGACAAAAGCTATGGCGTGCATGTAGCCAAATTGGCTGGCCTGCCAGCCGTGGTGACCAAACGGGCGGATGAAATTCTGCATCAGTTGGAAAGCGCCGGCGCAGAAAGCCCGCAAATCAGCGGCAGCCTGCCGACAGAACTGTCAACTGAGGCCTGCCAAACGCCGGCAGAATCCGCACCAACATCGCCGGTGCTGGAGGAAATCAAGCAGCTACAATTAAGCAACCTGCGGCCCATTGAAGCCTTGTTATACATCGAAAAATGGCAGCAGGAATTAAACAATTAATTTTTGTTTTCGTTTTCGTTCATATAAATTTGTTAATTAAGCCAAAATAAGGAGATAACAATGACCAGTGATACAACCGCCGCCCAAAGCGGCATTATCCGCCAGCTAGACAGCTTAACCGCCAGCCAGATTGCCGCCGGCGAGGTGGTTGAGCGGCCCCTCTCCGTGGTGAAAGAGCTGGTGGAAAACGCCATAGACGCCGCCGCCAGCCGGATAGACGTGCAACTGACCGGCAATCTGAACCAAGAAAGCGGCCAACAGCATATTGCAGAAATCCAAGTGGTAGACAACGGTTGCGGCATTTTGCCGGTGGATTTACCGCTGGCTTTTGGCCGGCACGCCACCAGCAAGCTAAGCCTAGCCGAGGAGCTAAGTTCAGTGCGCACGCTAGGCTTTCGGGGCGAAGCTTTGCCCTCCATCGCCGCAGTTAGCCGAGTGGAAATCACCAGCTGTGCCAAGGGCGAGGCTTACGCCTGGCAGGTGCAGGCGGCAGATGGCCAAATCAGCCAGCCTGAGGAAGCCGCTTTGGCGCAGGGAACGCGCGTTATTGTGCGTGATTTGTTCTATAACACACCGGCCCGCCGAAAGTTTTTGAAATCCTACGCCACCGAAACTGGAACAATTACCAAGCTGTTGGGCGATTTTATACTAGCCCGGCCGGATATTGCTTTCAGCCTGCAAATTGATGGCAGACAGGTTTTGCGTTCCCACGGCTCGACAGCAGGCAACCAGGCGCTCAGCAAAGCCACGCTGGCTGTTTACGGCGCTCAGGTGTTGGCCGAGCTGCGGCCGGTTCAGCTAAACGCCAAGCATACGGTCATTAGCGGCTTTGCTTCAATGCCGCCCTTTGCCCGCGCCTCTCGCCGTTACTATCACTTTTTCGTCAACGGCCGACTAATCAAAAGCCCTGAGCTAAACGCCGTGGTTGACGACGCTTATCAAAGTCTGCTGCCCGCAGGACGCTATCCGTTGGTTATTTTGAGCTTACAGTTGCCAACCGAAAGCGTAGACATCAACGTTCACCCGGCCAAAACGGAAATTCGCTTTAAGCAGCTAGCTACAGTGCGCGAGGCAATTTTAACCGCTCTGCGGGAAGCATTGCTGCCCAAAACCAGCTCTATTGAACATATTGAATTAGAAAATACGCAAATTGGAGAAGATAATATGAACAACACGCCGCCCACCAATCAAAATACGGCTGATAATACACAACCTGAGGCCAACGGCCTGGACTTGCTAAACTTTTTCCTGACCCAACCAGGCCAGACAGCCAAAGCCGCTGAACCACCCTTAAAGCTAGGCGGCGTTGAACTAACGCCAAACCCCCAGCCCGCCGCTCCGCCAAACAGCCCGGCGGAAGAGCTACCAAATTTGCAGCAAATGAACGGTTCTGATATTAAGGAACTGTTGACCAATCAAAAGCAGCAGGAGCCTGGCTTTGCCGCCAAACTTTTCCAAAATCTGATGGCTAACGCGCCCGGCACCAAGGTGGAATACAAACGCGACGACGGAGAGTGGCTGGCCGAAAATTACGGCGTAACCTATTTGGACGAGCCGGAAAGCAAACAAACCAGCCTTTTTGCTCAACAACCGGATAATCTGTTTTTAGCTTTAAAGCCATTGGGACAGCTGAATAATTCCTATATAATTGCAACCTTAAATGAGGATCTCTATATCATTGACCAACACGCCGCCCATGAGCGTATTTTATATGAGGAATTTTCTCTGGCCTACGCGCTGGATTGCCGGGATTCATCTCAGCTGGCTTCGCCTGTCAGCGTTGACGTTGGTAATCTGCACGCGGAATTGTTGCTCAACAACATCGCCCGCCTAGCCGATTGCGGCTTTGTGCTGGAACATTTCGGCGGCAGCCAGTTTGTAATCCGAGCGGTGCCATTGTGGTATGTGCGAGGCGCGGAAAGCGACCACAAACGCAAATCCAGCATTTACGATAATGATATTAAAGGCTTTTTCCTGGACATTTTCGAGCTGCTTTTGCAAAACACGGAAACCGACCAACTGGACGTTTCCCGCCTGAGCCAGCAGGAGCTTTTCACCAAGGCCTGCAAAAGCGCGGTTAAAGCCAACGAGCATTTGAATGGGCAGGAAATATCCTGGCTGCTTTACAATCTGGCGGAATGCGACAAGCCCCAAACCTGCCCGCACGGCCGCCCCACCTTTATCAAATTGACGGATGCAGAAATCCGCCGCCGCTTTATGCGCAGCTGAGGCAGCTATGAACCAAGCTAAATTACCTTTAATTGTCTTGTTAGGCCCCACCGCCGTGGGCAAAACCGCCCTTTCCGTGGAGCTGGCCGCTAGTCTGAACGCAGAGATTATCTCCGGCGACTCAATGCAGTTTTATCGCTGGCTGGATATTGGCACGGCAAAAATTCGGCCGCCAGAAATGCTGACCAGCAACGGCCAGCTAATTACGCACCATTTAATCGACATTTGTAATCCAGACGAACCCTACAGTGCGGCGGATTTTCAGCAGGACGCCGCCCGCTTAATTGCCGAAATTCACCAGCGCGGGCGTTTGCCCCTGCTGGTGGGCGGCACCGGCCTTTATATCCAAGCCCTTTGCGACGGTTTTCAACTAAACGAAGCAGCGCCGGCGGATGAAAAGCTGCGCCAGGAGCTGCGCCAGGCTTACCAAAGCCTGGGGGCGGCGGAAATGCACCGCCAACTGGCGCAAGTGGACGCCGTTGCCGCCGCCAAAATTGCCCCTCAGGATGAAAAACGCTTGCTGCGGGCTTTGGAGGTTTGGCAGCTGACGGGCCGGCCAATTTCTGCCCAAGGCCGGGCGGCGAAATCTCCCTATGAGCTGTTGCTGCTTGGCTTAACCAGAGAACGCGCCGAGCTTTACCAACGCATTGAACAGCGTGTGGATGTTATGCTGACCGCCGGCCTGCTGCAAGAAACCGCCCGGCTGTTGGCCGCCGGCCTAAACCCGGAGTTGAAACCACTGCAAGGTTTGGGTTATCGTCAAGCCATCTGGTATCTGCAAGGTTTGCTGAGCAGGCCGGAAATGGTGCGCTTGATTAAGCGCGACACTCGGCGCTTTGCCAAACGTCAGCTAACCTGGTGGCGGCGCGAGGAGCGCATCCATTGGTTTAACCTGAGCGAGCAATCACCAGAAAAAGCGCTGGAAGCAATGCTCCGCCTGGCCCAGGAACGCTTTGCTTTGAGATGACCTTGCACCTAACCCACCCGCCGCCAATAAAATGTAGGGATAGCCAAAGCAGCGGGAGGGAGCAGCCTTGAAAGAATGCTATAATATCTGTGAATATGTGCTGGACGAATTACAGTTTGGCCGCACGCCCACCACGTTTTTCCTGCTGAACGGTTTTCAGCTTAAAGGAATTTTGCTGCATTATGACGACGAGGTTTTAATCGTTGAATCCGGCGGCAAAAAGCAGATGCTGTTTCAGCAAGCTATATCGACAATATCCCCAACCATACCGATAGATTTTCCCAACGAGTACTGACATAAATCATAATATTAAGAATAAAGAGTTGTTTGGTTATGGAAAATTCTGCTCTCAATTATGTAAACAAACCGCCGCTGGAGGCCTGGAATGTTTGGATTTGGCGAATTTGCGCCGCCATATCCGGCATTTTGTCCGGCATATCTTTGCTTCATCCTTTATTCGCGTGGCTAGCCTGGCTGGCCCCGGCTGGTTTTCTGTTCTCAATGCTATTAGATCCCCACAAACCATTGCGGGAATATCTCTGGCGGGCGGCGCTGTTTGCCGGCTGCTATTATGGCGTGGCATTGGCCGGCTTGCTGCAAGTTGCCGACCACATTAACCTGCCGCGTTGGCAAGCAGGCCTGCTGGTGCTGGGACTTACGGCCCTTTGTGTGCTGGGACTTAGCCTGTTGTGGCTGGCCGCCGCCCTGATTTTTGGCTTTGCCAAGCCGCCGGTGCCAGTCTCCTTTGGTTTTTGGCCGCTAACCTGTTATCTGATTGAGTGGTTGCAAGGTCATCTTTTTGGCGGCTTTCCCGCCATCAGCCTTGGCTCTAGCCAAGGAGCCTATCCATTGCTTTGTCAAAGCGCTGCCTGCTGGGGTGCGTTGGGTCTTTCCGCGTTGCTAATTTTAATCAACGTTTTGCTGGCCGCCGCTTTTCTATGCCGCCGTTGGCGTTATCTGCTGCTAGCTGTAGCCATATTCATTGTCAATATCATCTCCGGCCTGGTGGACTGGCATTTTCAGAGCCAACCGACGCAAACCCTCTCCGTTGCCGCCGCTCATGCCGACGTCGCCCTAAGCGACCGCTGGGATGGCAGCTTTGACGCTGACATTTTTGCCATAATCGCCGGGCAAGCCGCTGCCGCCCAAGCCGAGGGAGTGCAATTAATGCTGCTGCCGGAAACTATTTTGCCTTACACCCTGCAAGCTAGCGACGGTTATGGCGCCCAATATTTGCAGCTAGCCGCCAAACATCAGCTGACCATTGTGGCCGGCGGCTTTGCCGAGCATCCAGCCGGAACCTACAACAGCCTGTTCAGCGCTCAAGGCGGTAAGCTAACTGAAATTTACCAAAAACGAGCCCTAGTGCCGTTTGGCGAATATATCCCCCTACAAGGGCTGCTAGACAAGCTGTTGCCCCAAAGCTTTTGGGAAAGTTTCCCCGTCGGCCGTCTACAGGCCGGTCCACAACAGGGCGGAGCGGCAATTAACCTACCTAATGGTCGCCGTTTAATCACAGCCCCCATGATTTGCTATGATGTTTGTTTTGCGGCTTATCCCCGCCAGGCGGTGCAAGATGGCGCGCAACTGTTGCTGGCCGCCTCCAATGACGTTTGGTATCGCGGCACCACCCTAACCTATCAGCATCTTAATCATTCAGTAATGCGGGCTGTTGAATACGGTTTGCCACTTGTCAACAGCACCAACGGCGGCATTTCCGCTATCATTGACAATCAAGGCCGGATTTTAGCCCGCAGTATAAATAACCGAGCAGCCGTGGCTGAAATAGGCCTCTCTCCCACGCTAACCCTTTTTGCCCGCTCTGGTCAGTATCAAGTTTTTCCCATTGCGCTGGTTTGGCTGGCTTTAACCATAATTGGTTGGCTATGCCGCCCGGCCAGCAACTACAAAATATACAGCCTAC
The DNA here is from genome assembly GCA_022797295.1 of Peptococcaceae bacterium. GTDB lineage: Bacteria > Bacillota > Dehalobacteriia > UBA4068 > UBA4997 > Avidehalobacter. The sequence continues at coordinate 98,276 of JAAWKH010000001.1, read as the reverse complement.
GTTAATATAATTTAGGAAAGAAGACTAAAAACCATATGAAAAAGATTGACCAAACAACCATAGATAAAGCCGCCGCTCAGGCCGAACAGGCTATGCAACAATTTGCGCTGGCCTACGCCCCCGTGGCGGAGAAAAATTTTGCCAAAGTGCTGGACGCTATGCGGGCCGCCAAAATTAGCGAGAACCACCTGCAAGGCAGCACCGGCTACGGCTACGGCGACGTGGGGCGCGACGCATTGGAGGCCGTTTTTGCTCAAGTTATGGGCGCGGAAGCCTGCCTGTTGCGCCAGCAAATTGTTTCTGGCACTCACGCTATCACGCTGGCTTTGCTGGGCAATTTACTGCCCGGCGACGAGCTTTTATATGTCGGCCGGCCATATGACACCCTTTGCAAGGTAATCGGCTTGCAAGGTGAAACGCCCGGCAGCCTGCTGGAAAGCGGTGTGCAATATCGGGAGGTGGATTTTGATTTTGCCAAGCCCAACCCGGCCCAAATTGTTGCCGCTTTGCAACCTCAAACCAAAATTTTAGCCTTGCAACGCTCCCGCGGTTATGCCTGGCGGCCAGCCCTTTCCCTCGGCTTGCTGGCGGAAATCATTAAGGCAGTTCACCAAGCCCGGCCGGAGATTATCGTTTTTGTGGATAACTGCTATGGTGAATTTGTCTGTGAACAGGAGCCGACCGAACTGGGTGCGGATTTAATTGCCGGCTCCCTGATTAAAAACCCCGGCGGCGGCATTGCCCCCGGCGGCGGTTATGTGGCCGGCCGTGTCGATTTGGTGGAGCGAGCAGCAGCCCGACTCACCGCGCCCGGCATTGGCGCGGAGGTGGGCAGCTCTCTGCTAGGCCAAAGAGTGTTCTATCAAGGGCTGTTTATGGCGCCGCTGGTGGTGCAGGAAGCTCTCTGCGGTGCTGTGTTCACCGCGGCTATGTTTGAGGCGTTGGGCTTTGCCGCCTCGCCCAGCTCAACAGAAACCCGCTCTGATATTGTTGAGGCGATTTGTTTGGAAAAGCCAGAGTTGTTGCTGGCTTTTTGTCAGGGTATTCAAAAATATTCCCCGGTGGATTCCTACGTGCGGCCAGAGCCTTGGGATATGCCAGGCTACACCGATCAGGTGGTGATGGCCAGCGGCGCGTTTGTCAGCGGCAGCTCCATTGAACTTTCCGCCGACGCGCCTATGCGCCCGCCTTATATTGCCTATTTCCAAGGAGGCCTAAACCGCTGGCACGCCAAGCTGGCCGTTTGCCGCACCTTGCAGGAATGTTGGCAAGCCGGTCTGATTTAAAATATATGAAAAATTTCATTAAAAGGAAGCGTCTTTGGCTAACCGCCGGCTTGCTGTTGCTGTTGTTGCTGGCAATCGCGCTAGACAATCGTTTAAAAATCCAGCATTATACCGTGGAAGCGGCGGCAATCAGCCAACCAGTGCGGCTGTGCCTGCTAACGGATTTACATTCCTGCCGCTATGGCGAAAATGAACAGCAGCTGGTGGAAGCAATCAACGCCGAACAGCCGGATATATTACTGCTGGTGGGCGATATTTTTGACGACCAAATTGCCGACGACAACACCGCCGCGCTGCTTAAAGCCGTATCTGAGCAATATCCCTGCTACTACGTCACCGGCAATCACGAATATTGGGCCGGCCCGGCGGCATTTGACGCTAAAATGCAGATTTTAGCTGATTACAACGTTAAACGTTTGGACGGCCAGGTGGCAACGATCACCGTCAACGGCCAAACCATTAATCTGGCCGGCGTGGACGACCCGGATATGTATCGGATTATGAGCCACGCCGGCAAAGCGGCCAACCAGCGCGACGGCATTGCCAATTTTCAGGAGCAGCTGACGCAGGTGCAAGCCAAAAGCCAAAACGGCCATTACACCATTTTGCTGGCCCACCGGCCGGAATATTTTCAGCTTTATGCTGATTACGGCTTTGATTTGGCGCTTTGCGGCCACGCTCACGGCGGCCAATGGCGGCTGCCCGGCCTAATTAACGGCGTTTACGCGCCCGGACAAGGGCTTTGGCCCAAATATGCCGGCGGAATTTATCAGCAGGCCGCCTGCACAATGCTGGTCAGCCGCGGTCTGGCTAGGGAAAGCACCCGGATACCGCGCCTTTTCAACCGGCCGGAACTGGTTATTATTGATTTAACCTAAAATAGTCCTTGCTATTTGGCGTATTTTGCGTTAAAATAAAAAGATAAACAAAAAGATTAACTTGTTGGAGGTATCACGATGGAAAGACATTATAATTTTCGGGAGATAGAAAGCAAATGGCAGCAAAAATGGGCTGCCGATGAAATCTACAAGGTGCAGGAGGACGCGGACAAGCCTAAATACTACGTGCTGGAGATGTTCCCCTACCCTTCCGGCAACCTGCATATGGGCCATGTGCGCAATTATTCAATCGGCGATGTGGTGGCTCGCTTTAAGCATATGCAGGGTTATAATGTGTTGCACCCGATGGGCTGGGATTCCTTTGGCCTGCCGGCGGAAAATGCGGCCATCAAACACGGCGTTTTTCCGCGGGATTGGACGCTCTCCAATATCGACAATATGCGCAGCCAGCTGCAAAGCATGGGCCTCAGCTACGACTGGAACCGTGAAGTGGCCACCTGCCTGCCGGAATATTATAAATGGACGCAATGGCTGTTTTTGCAGCTTTACAAGCACGGCCTGGCCTACAAAAAGCATGCCGCCGTCAACTGGTGCCCCTCCTGCGCCACGGTGCTGGCTAACGAGCAGGTGGTGGACGGCCATTGCGAACGTTGCGACGCTGTAGTGGAGAAAAAGGATTTAGACCAGTGGTTTTTCAAAATCACCGATTACGCCCAGCGTTTGCTGGACGACCTGGAAAAGCTGCCCGGTTGGCCGGAAAAGGTAAAAACAATGCAGAACAACTGGATTGGCCGCAGCGAGGGTGTGGAGGCAATGTTTAAAACCGAGGCTGGCGACGAGCTGCCGGTTTTCACCACCCGCGTTGACACCATCTTCGGCGTAACCTATATGGTTCTGGCTCCAGAACATCCTATGGTGGCCAAGCTCACCAAGGGCACGGAATATGAACAGCCCGTGGCGGAATTTACCCGCAAGGTGCAGCAACTTTCCAATATTGACCGCACCTCTGGCAATCTGGAAAAGGAGGGCATGTTCATTGGCGCTTACGCTATCAATCCGGTGAATGGTGAAAAGGTGCCAATTTGGATCACCAACTACGTGCTTATGGATTACGGCACCGGCGCGGTTATGGGCGTGCCATCCCACGACGAACGCGACTTCGATTTTGCCCACAAATATAACCTGCCGATTATTAGAGTTATCGCCAAAGACGCAGCCTCGGCTGACGAACCGCTGGAGGAAGCCTATGTTGATTTGGGCGTGCTGGTAAACTCCGCCCAATTTAACGGTCTAACCAACAAGCCGGACGCAATCAACGCCATTGCCGATTGGCTGGAAGCTGAGGGCAAAGGCAAAAAAGTAATCAATTACCGTCTGCGTGATTGGCTGATTAGCCGCCAACGTTACTGGGGCGCGCCCATTCCAATGGTTTACTGTGAAAAATGCGGTATGCAGCCAGTGCCAGAGGAGGAATTGCCGATTTTGCTGCCCACCGACGTGGAATTTCTGCCCGTTGGCGAATCCCCATTGAAAACCAGCCCCACCTTTGGCCACGCCACCTGCCCCTGCTGCGGCGGCCCAGCCACCCGCGAAATGGACACTATGGACACCTTTATGTGCTCATCCTGGTACTATATGCGCTACTGCGACGCCCACAATGCGGAAAAACCCTGGGATAAAGCCAAAACTAATTACTGGATGGCAGTTGACCAGTACATCGGCGGTGTGGAGCATGCTATTTTACATTTAATGTATTCCCGCTTTTTCACCAAAGCAATGTACGATTTTGGCCTGATTGGCGTGGAGGAACCGTTCACCAACCTGTTGACGCAGGGCATGGTTCTCAAAGACGGCACCAAGATGAGCAAAAGCTTAGGCAACGTGGTAAGCCCGGAGGAAATTATCGACAAATATGGTGCAGACACTGCTCGTTTGTTCATCCTCTTTGCCGCCCCGCCGGAACGCGATTTGGAATGGAATGATTCCGCCGTGGAAGGCTGCTATCGTTTCCTGAACCGTATCTGGAAGCTGGTTTTGGGAATTTTTGAGGCTGGCTATCAAACCCGCGAGCTCACCCCCGCCGATTGCGACCTGCGCCGAGCCGTGCACCAAACGCTGAAAAAGGTAACGGCTGATATTGCCGACCGCTTTAACTTCAACACCGCTATTAGCTCTATGATGGAGCTGGTAAACGCAATGACCGCTTACCGCGACGCAGAGGGCGAGGCCGCCAACGCCACGGTTCTGTTGGACGCGGCCGAAAAGCTGCTAATCATGCTTTCCCCGTTTGCGCCTCACATTGCCGACGAGCTTTGGCAGGCCACCGGACACACCGACGTGGTTTACAATGCTGCCTGGCCGGCCTACAATGAGGATTATCTGCAACAGGCCGAGGTGGAAATTGCCGTGCAGGTAAACGGCAAACTGAAAGCCCGCGTTACAATCCCCACCGGCCTAGACAAAGCAGCCGCCGAGGCCCATGTGCGCGCCCTGCCAGACTTTACTAAATGGCTAGGCGATAAACAAGCTGCAAAAATTATTATTGTTCCAGACAAACTGGTGAATATTGTAGCCAAATAAAGCCAAACTAGGCGTATGACGCCATTTTATACCAACTTAATCGTGCCTGGGCTGCTCCTATTCTTGCTAGTAGCCTCACAAATACGTTTGCGCTTTTCCCTGCGCTTGACCTACCCTCTGGCCGCCAAACCGCGCCAGCCATTTAACAAGGCAGATTGGCCATTTTGTCTGCGTTTAGCAAAATTTTTGTTAAAACGTCTGCATTTAAAACAACTGCATTGTCAGCTTCAGTTGGCCGGACGACCAGATGTTTGCGCAATGGCTGGCGGTTGTCTTTTGGCGGCCTTACACGGATTGGCCGCGGCCGCCAACTGCCCCAGCCCTGATTTGCACTTGCAGCTCGTCGCAAATGAAAAAATGCCGCTGGAAAACAGCTTTTCAGGCGAAATATTTCTTAAAATTTCATTGCCACTTTGGGTAATAATCACCGCCGCCCTGCGTTTGGCTGCATATTTTGGCCACCGCCGGTTAAAACTAAGCTCATCAGATAAAATTTAGAGAGGCGGTATGATTTATGACAGGTGAGCAGAATATTGCCGGCCTGCTGGATACGGCAATGGAAAAACTGAATGGAATGGTGCAGGTGAACACTGTGGTAGGAGCCCCGATTTTTGCCGGCGACACCACCATCATTCCCATATCCAAAGTTAGCCTGGGCTTTGTGGCAGGCGGCGGTGAATATGGCCAAAAAACACAGCCAACAGCCGACCCTGCTTTTGGCGGCGGCTCTGGCGGCGGCCTGGCAGTGTCACCGGTGGGCTTTTTAACCAGCGCGCCAAACGGCCAGCTGCGTTATATTCCCGTGAGCGGTCAGGAGCCTTTGGAAAAGCTGGTGGATATGACCCCAAGCCTTTTAACCAAGCTGGAAAATATACTAAAAAAGGATAACCATCAAGAATGTTCAACAAATTAGCCAAATTTACCCTGCCCCTGGTTTTCGGTCTGTTTGCCCTAATCTGCCTGCCGGCTTTACTGGCCAAGGCAGACGCCCCGCCGCAGATTAGCGCGGTGGCGGCAGTGGTAATCGACCAAGCCAGCGGCAAGGTGCTTTACGATAAGGATATGAATGCCGAGCATTATCCGGCCAGCACCACAAAGGTGCTGACGGCCCTTTTAACCCTGGAAAATATGGATATTGACGACAAAATCACCCTGCCTGAGGATTACGTCAACGTAGGCGAAACCAGCATTGGCCTAAAGGCGGGCGCTCGCCAAACCGTGGAGGAGCTGCTGATGGCATTGATGCTGTACTCCGCCAACGACGCTGGGCAGGCGTTGGCAATCGGCGTGGCCGGCACAGAAGAAGCCTTTGTGGAAATGATGAATCAACGAGTGTCCGCCCTGGGTTTACAACACACTCATTTCTGCAATCCCCACGGCCTACATAATGAAGATCACTACACCTCGGCCTATGATTTGGCAATGATTGCCCGCGTGGCAATGGATAACCCAGAGTTTCGGCGCATTGTCACTACCGATTCTTTCACAGTACGCAAACTTAATGGCGAAGATAATTTCACTGTCGGAAACCGCAACGGCTTGCTCAGTCAATATGAATATGCGGACGGTATCAAAACCGGCTACACCCGTCAGGCCGGTAACTGTATTGTAGCCAGCGCCACCAAAAATGATATGCAACTGATTGTTGTGGTACTAAATAGCCCCAATATCTATGAGGAAAGCCAAGCACTGCTGGAATGGGGCTTTGACAACTCCCAGCACAACCTGCTGGTGAGCGCCAATGAAGTAAAAGCCAACGTCAAGGTGCTGAACGGCGGCCGCAATCAGGTGGAAGTGATTGCCGAAAAATCGCTTTATTCAGTAATGCGCACGGATGAAAACATCAATGTGCAGGAAAGCCTGGATTTGCCAAACTCTGTGCCTGCGCCCATTCACCGCGGCGAGGTTATCGGCTCCGTCACCTACACCGATGAAAACGGCTACACCTACAGTACCAACTTGCTGGCCGCTAAGGACGTGGGCCGCTACAACCTGCGCCTGGTGGTGCGCCAATCTTTCCAAAGCGTTTGGCAAGTGTTTGTGGTGCCGTTCAGCTAATTTAGCTTTTTTAATGTGATAGGAGGTTTTGAAATGAAAAAAATACTGCTCTGCTGCCTGAGTTTAAGCCTGTGCCTGTTTTTGGCCGCCTGCGACACCATTGTAACCTCGGAAAGAGGCGATAAGCAACCGCAGCAGGACGCAACGCCGCCTCCCTCCGCCGCCACGCAAATTCAACAGCTAACGGCAGGCGACGCTGGAGCGTTGCATACAGACGGCAGGTGCGAAGTGGAAATTACGCCTGATTTACGTGCAGCTTTCTTTGATTTAGCTCAACAAGATCGCTTGGATTTTATGCCTGCTAAAGATTATGAAGCAGACCAGGCACTGAACGAGAAGCCAATTTCCATAGAGGAATTGGACGACTACCTATATTGGGTGCTGGCGCAAGCTATAATTTGGGAAAGCTATGGCAATATAGACCATGAGCAAACCCCGGAAAAGCTTTCCGCAGCTTATGTGCATGATTTTCTCCAAACTCGTTGCGGCCTAGATACACCAACACCGAAGCCCGGTCACATTTTCAAATTGGATTTTGACGGCGAATATTACTATTATCCAGCCACCAGTTGGGCAGAGGCCCCTGTGTGGGAATTAGCCAACCTAACCTTAGAAAATACAGCGGGACAAATCATTTACTGTGCTGATATGTTGGCCTATAATAATACTGGAGATTCCATTGAGTATCCCCCAGATAATGTTCGGGAAATTATCGCCAACGCCCAGGAAATGCCAGAACCATTTACCGTTACAAACGAGTATGATATTTACTTCACCTTTAGTGAAAAAGGCGAAATCATCTATTTAGGCAAAACAACTATATCCGAATAATAATAACTATGGAGTAGGCTTTTTCCTGCTCCTTTCTATTTTAAATATAATCAAAACGCCCGCAATCAAACAACAAAAACAGCAAACAGCCAAACAACAAAGGATTGCCGGTGACGCAAAATGTACAAAGCACCGCAATTTTTATATCCATTGAACAGCTGCCCAAAAGCAAACAAAGAGTTGCCAAAACCAGCCAAAGCAAGCGCACCACTCCCCTTTTTAATCCATTATTCATCATATTATAACACAACACTCGCTAAAAGTAAATAATTTTTCACTATAAGCCTGTAATAATATACCGCTAAATAATCTATGCTAAATTAGTGGGGTGATGAAATGCAGGAGCGTTTTCGGGAAAAATATCGCTTGTTGGGCTTAAAAATTGCCTATTATCGCAAAAAACGGGGCTACACCCAGGAACAGTTTGCTGAGCTGATTGATAAAAGCTGGTCCTTTGTCAGTCAAGTGGAGGCTAACAACGGCGTCAAAATCAAGGGCGTTTCACTGGAAACCTTGTTCACCATAGCCGAAAAATTGGACGTCCCCGTTGATAAGTTCTTTATCGATGATTAATCCAGTCTGCAAACATTAAAAGCCGCTAACAACCTACAAAATAGGTGATTAGCGGCTTTTATGTAATATTAAGATAAATTAAAAAATGGTAATCACGCCACAGGTAACACCAGTGACAATCAGGCCGGCAATAATTACCCCAAGCAAAATAGTCGGCACCGCCTCGCGCAGCGGTATATCCAGCAAAGCCGCCACCAGCGAACCCGTCCAGGCCCCAGTGCCCGGAAAGGGCACAGCCACCAGCAAACAAAGGCCAATCGCCCGATATTTAATAACCACAGCGCTTTTGTTATGCGCCTTATCCTCCAGCTTTTGCACCAACCGCCCCAACAAAGGGCTGTGCCGTTTCAACCAGGTGAAAACATGACGCACAAACAAAATAATAAAAGGCACCGGCAGCATATTGCCAACGATGCTGGCCAGCATTGCCCAAAAAGGATGCAGGCCCAACGCCACCCCAATGGGAATGGCTCCGCGCAGCTCAATCACCGGCACCACTGACACCAACAAGGTGCCCAGCAGTTGACGCAACGCAGTTTCAGAAAACCAATCTAGCATAAATTCTTCCTTTCAAAATATTTTATCAGTTTAAGCAGGCTCCGAGCCATCTGTCGGCAAACGCATATAAGTCGGAGTGACGTTTAGTCTGGCCGCCGGCATAGTCACCTGCTCCTCCTGGCGCACAATCGGATATATGCCATACAATGTGTTCAAATTATCCACAATGCCACCGGTAAAAATCAAACCCTTTTCCAGCGTAGCCGGATCGCCAATCGCTGTAATAACAATAGGCGTCAGCAAGCGCTCGCCATCCAAAGCCAAAAACAGATGTTCATCCAAATCAGTTTCTTGGGTTATTCTACTTTTATTAGTTACTCGCTGATTGTTAATAGCAATAGCTTCCGCCCCGCTTACTTTCATCTCATTCACAATATCTATCACATCAGTGCTGTAAAGATCATAATCCGCTGTGATAGTAACGCTAATTCCCGGCCCGCTGACAGCAACCGCACCGGAAAAAATCCGGGCGCTGTTCAACTGTTGCTCCAGGCTAACCGTAACACTGCGCGATGATTCCGTGCGCTCCAGCACGGCCAGCTCGGCATTTAAGCGATTACGATAATCATTCAAGCTACGCACCATTGCCACCAAATTTTCAGTGCTCTGACTTTCCAAAGATTGCACACTGTTGGACTCAAAATTGATTTGGCAAACAATAGCGAAACTTAAAAAGGTCAACGCTACGCAAAAGGAAAGCAAACGGCTGGTTTTAGGCGATTTTTCAGGCATTTCAGGACTCCTCATTTTTCTTATCCGGGCTGATGATGGCCTTCACCTTAACCGGACTTTGGTCAAGCTTATCCTCAACCTCAGCAGACTCAGTTTCCGCTTCCGGCAAATCCCAGCTTTCCGTTTTCAACTCCTCCAAAGGCAGTGTATCCAACAACAGGCCGGAAATGGTATTCTCCAAATTTGGAGCCGCATCCGGCTTAGGCTCAGCCGGTTTAATCTCAACCGCCTTTGTCGCGCTTATCAAACGAATTTTTTGCAGCGGAGCAGTAGCAGCCGACGCTTGTACCTCGGCTTCCGCCTGCTTTTGAGCGTTACGCTGAGCATACTTCAAACGATAATTGGAAATAATATCCCGACGAATAAAAGCCAGATTGGAAAAAATGCGCAAGGCAAAACAAATGCTGGCCGCCATAAACATATCTATACCAATTTGGTCGCCCAAAAAAGCCAACAACATTGCCAACAAAGCATTGACAAAAAAGCCGGAAAGCATAATCAGGCTGTCAAAGCTATCCTCCAACAAAGCCCGCGCACCGCCCAGCACTGAATCCAGAGCCGCCAAAATAGCGATTGAAAGATATTTGGCAATGCCCAAAGAAGCATTTACCGTGAGAATGGAGCCAAAAATGGCACCAACCGCCAGACTGCCCAGCGGCAAAATAAGCTTATACATTTTTGTGTTTTCCTCTCCTTAACGCCTGCCCCTACTCGGCCAGCTTAGCAAAATTAGGCATTGTTGCGCCTGTGTAAGCCGGCAGGGTTAAATTATCCTCACGGGTTACCCGAATGGGCATATTTTTATTATGCAGATAAATATACTGTGATGACTCCTGCAAAGCGCCCTCCAACAAAGCCGCCGGTCCAATCAGGCTAATTTCATATGGCGGTGCAACACGAGTGGAATTAATAATAATCACCGTGCCAACGCAACGAATTTCCGACAAATCCACAATCCGTTGACCATTGATGGCCACCGCATCCGCCAGATAAACAATATCGTTCAGCAGATAGCGCAGATTGCTGTCGTGAATAATGTAATTTTCTGGATAAAAATTGGCGGGATCTAGCTGTTTAGCAGCCTCAGCGCCGGCCGTGTTATCATTAATGGTTATTACCAAGCCACTGCCACAAACTGCGGTTTGACCGGAAATTAATTGCAGCTGGGCCAGCTCCTGGCGCAGCCTAGCAATATATTCATCACTTTCCGCACTGGATAAAATCTGACCGCTGATCCGGCTGCGCAAAGTGTCAATCTCCGCCTCTAATCCTTTATTTTCCGCCTCCAGCTGATTGATTACATCCACCAGGGATTGGCTCTGCCCACCCGGCCCCGTGGCCACATTGATTGACCAGGCCCGCAGCCAAATGCTCATCGCCGCACCAGCCAGCAAAAAAAGCAAAGATACGCTTAAAACATTACGATTTTTTTTGAAAAATTCAGTCATGCTAAATTATTGCTCCTAAGGGCTTCATTTAAACCTGCCAAAAACTAAATTAAGGTTTGCTTAACAAAATGTGTATATCATCTATTATACTATTAAAATCAGCAGATAACAATAGCAATTTTGTATTTTAGCATATTTTTATCCAGCATAATAAGCCGATTTTATAGTCGGCCACGGCAGGAATGAGCCTCAAAATGTAGAATATTTTTAATGTGCATTTTTTAGGGTAATTTTTATTTGTGGTTTAATTTATAGTTGAAGATGGCATTTGGAGGCGCTCAATTTTGTTAAATAGTTTGTTGCAAAGCTTAACCCTAGCCAAAGCTTTCTCTATGCTGCTGGACATCGGCGTGGTGACAGTTTTATTTTATTGCCTGTTTATGACCATTCAGGGCACCAGAGCAGTGCAACTAATTAAAGGTTTGGTAATTTTGGTGCTGGTGGTTGCTTTAAGCAACTGGCTGCAACTGCACGCCCTCAGCTGGCTGCTCAATCAACTATGGGCAGCGTCCCTGGTTGCTTTGGCTGTTATATTTCAACCGGAACTGCGGCGGGCCCTGGAACAAATCGGCCGCAGTCGCCTTTATATCAAACCGTTTATTGAAAACACGGATACAGACCTGCAAAATGTGCATGAAGCCGTAATCAAAGCAGCCGTGGAGGAATCCAAACATAACGTTGGCATGTTGCTGGTGTTGGAGAGAGAAATCGGCCTGAACGATTATGTGGCCACTGGTATTAAAATGGACTGTTTGGTTTCCGAGCAAACCTTAATCAATATATTCGTACACAACACGCCGTTGCATGACGGCGCGGCAATCATCCGCGGCAATCGAATTTTGGCGGCCGCCTGCTTTTTACCTCTTTCCGACAATCCAAATTTAGATATGTCTTTCGGCACGCGGCATCGCTCAGGCATTGGTTTATCAGAGGTTTCTGACGCCTTGGTGGTGATTGTTTCCGAGGAAACCGGCGCCATATCAGTGGCCAAGGATGGGCATATTTACGTCAACCTAGATGAAAAGGCCTTGCGCCAACATTTAAGCCAACACTTTGGCGGTGGCGTCAAACAAATCCAAGCCCGTTTTCGCCTGAAAAGAGGTGGCAAAAATGAATGATTTCAAGCAAATAAACTGGGGTTATTTAGCCTTGGCTTTGGCTTTAGCCATTATGCTTTGGGGCTTTGTGACAATTCAGGATAACCCACAGGAAGAACGTCTTTTTGAAGTTCCGGTGGATTATATCAATCTGGCAGATAATCTGGCAATTAGTGATAAACCTAGCAACATCAAGCTACGACTGAATGCAACCTCCAGTGTGCTGGATAATCTTTCCGCCTCAGACATCAATGCCTATGCCGATTTATCCGGCGCCACCTTAGGCCAATATACCGCCCGGTTAAATTTTGACTTGCCCGCCGGTGTGCAACTTTCCTCAGCTGAACGATCTGAGGTTACTGTCCTAATTGATGAACTGGCCCAAGTGCAGCACCAAGTGCAGGTGGAATACACCGGCACGGCCGCTGACGGTTATATGACCCTGCCAGCCAGCGTTTCGCCAACAGAAATTGTACTTTCCGGCCCGGAAGATAAACTGGCCTTAATCAACAAAGTTTTTATCAGTGTTAATCTGGATGAAGCCAACAGCAATTACCGCGCAAGTCTGCCGGTGAATGTTCAGGACAGCGCGGGAAACTCTTTGCTGCACTGGATTACTCCCCAACCGGCAATGCTAGACGTGCTGGTGCCAGTGGTTTCCAGCCAACCCAGCAAAACGGTACCGGTCAACGTCACCCTAAGCGGCCAGCCTGCAAACGGTTATGTAGTATCTCGCATTGTAGCCGACCCTGCCGTTGCCGTTATTATGGGTGCACAGAAAGCGCTTGACAATGTGGATTACGTCTACACCTCTGCCATCAACATCAATGGCGCCACCAACACTGTAACAGAGGAAGTTACCCTACTGAACGCCAACGGCGTCACGGTGGATACCAGCCTACGCTTTAAAGTTATGGTAGTGATTGAACGTGAGGAAACCACAACGGTAAATGATGTGGTGGTTTCCCTAACCAACACCAACGCAGCTTACAATTACAATTTAAGCACCAACACCGTGGATGTGGTGGTGCGCGGCCCGGCTTCTGATATTAGCAACGTTCGCAACTCGGCCATTTCCGCGCAGCTAAACGCCGCCGATTTTGGTATTGGCATAAATCAAGGCTTTTTGCAACTTTCCACCAACAGCAATCTGGAAATTGTTTCCGCTCAACCGCTGTTTATTGAGGTAAATGTCAGCAGCAAAGAAAATTAACAATAATAGCCTTAAATTAAAACCGGGCTTTATGCCAAGTCTATTTAATTAACTTGGCATAAAGCCCGGCTACATGTTTTAAAGCATATTTATTAGCGGATAGCTCCTGCGGCATTGCATTGTAAACATCAATATGCTCTGCCACCAATGCTTCTTTTACTGGCTCTGTGTTGGGCAACAAATCCAAAATCTCGCGTTGCCGCTCCACCGGGGCCAAAAATTTATTCAGCCACAAAACATAATCCAAACCACTTTTATGACAACGACGAAAATGCAGCCAATGGCCATATTCATGCAACAAGACAAAAGCGGCAAAGGCCAGCTCATAGTTTTCAATCTCCAAAGGCAGCAAATCATTAATCATTCGCATATAAGCCAATGTACTAATATAATTATGCTGCTGTTCACAAAAGTAAAAATCACTGGCATAAACATCAGGCAGATAAATACCCCGCTCCTGCTCATCCGGCGGAAATTCCGGTTGCTTACGTTCATTCAGCCAAATTTGCAGCTCTGCCTGTGAAATAAATCGGCAATGCGCCCCCTGATATTCCGATCCAGCCGGCAGCAGATGAAAAGGCGCTTTTTTGGCCAAACCGGAAACAGCCAAAACCTCTGCCAAGCGCATAATACCCCGCTCCTCTCCTCATCTGACGCTTAAATTGGGCCATTAAGACAATAAAACAACACAAAGAAATAATGACACAAACTACCAGCCAGCACAAACAAATGCCAAACCAGGTGCATATAACGCACCTCTTCCTTGCGATAAAAAATAACGCCCACGGTGTAAAACAGTCCGCCAGCCAGCACCAACACAAAGCCCCGCCAATCAAGCAAAGCGGCCACCGGCTTAATAGCCGGCAACACAGACCAACCAGAAAGTAGATACAGCACCAGCGAAATTTTATGAAAGCGCCGCACACTAATGGCATTTAAGGTAATGCCCACCACCGCCACGGCCACGTTTATACCAAATAAAGTCCAACCAAGCCAACCACGAAGCAAGCCCAGACAAACCGGAATATAAGTACCCAAAATTAAAAGAAAAATTGAGGAATGATCAAAAACCTGCAAAACCCGTTTACCACTGCGGTTGGTTATCGCGTGATATAAGGTTGAAAACAAATAAAGCAAAATCAGACTAGCGCCGTATAAAGAAGCGCTAACCACGCTTAACGCATCACCGTGCCGCGCCGCCCAAACAATCAACACCGGCGTGCCGCCAATAGCCAGCGAGGCTCCCAGCCCGTGAGATATGGAGTTCGCAATCTCCTCCCCCAGGCTTTGCCGATTAAATTTAGTTACATCTATCGCCATTTTTTTTCTTCCCCTCACCCTAATATTCACTATCAATTTTAACTTCAGTAGCCACTGCCTGCCGGATTATATCCTTAACCACCTCAGCCGCCAGTAACAAGCCAGCCGCTGAAGGCACAAAAGCCACGCTACCCGGCGGCAGTTTTACATTCGCCTGCGCGTCTGTCAGCTTTGGCTGCACCGGCTCCTCGGTGGAATATACCACTTTCAGCTTGTCAACGCCCAGCTTACGCAATTTACTCCGCATAACCCGAGCCAGTGGACAAACGCTGGTAGCATATATATCGGCCACTTGAAAAGCCATTGGATTAAGCTTGTTGCCGGCTCCCATACTGCTGATAATCGGCGTGCCGGCCGCCTGCGCCTGCTGAACTAAAGCCAGTTTACCAGACACCGAATCGATAGCATCCACCACATAAGTAAAATTTGCCATATCAAACTGGTTTGCCGTATCCGGCGCATAAAAAATTTGCCGGCATTCAACCTGGGCTTCTGGATTGATAGCAGCAACACGCTCCGCCGCAACCTGAACCTTGGGCCGGCCAACATCCGGCAATAGGGCGATTATCTGACGGTTTAAATTGCTGCGGTCAACCACGTCGGCGTCCACCAGCGTTAATGCACCAACACCGCTGCGGGCCAGAGCTTCCACCACGTAGCCGCCCACGCCGCCCACGCCAAAAACTGCCACGTGGGCCGCTGCCAAAGCTTGCATTGCCTGACTACCCAACAGCATTTCCGTCCGCGAAAATTGTTCCCACATTACATTATATCCTCCAGCTGCTTTTATTATCTAGTAATCAAAACCAGATTATACAGATTTGTTTACCATATTAATTTTACCATTAAAAATCAATTTTGTACAGCCTTTTTTTGCTTTTGTCCTTAAAAATTACCTGATTAAAAAAGCAACGCTAATGCCACAATAAGCATGCTTGCAAAAGCATTTTAATTAATTGCACTTGCAACTAATCGAGTCGCAATTAATATTTTAGCATTTCATCATTATTTTATTATATCAACGGGACAAAGTCAACTTTTTCCCGCTTAAAAAAAGGAGAACTCACTATGAATGAAAGCATTTTGGATAATCCCGCCATCCTGAACGCAGGCGATTTGGACAAGCTGAGTCAGTTGCAGGATGAATTTTGTTCCGAGTGCGGCAAAAACGTCATTTTGGTCGCATATAAAGGCTAAAAGTTAATTTTATGCTAACAACAGAGCCGCTCTGCTTTGCAGGCGGCTCTGTTGCGCTTATTGAATGATATTATTGCTGTAAAAGCGCAGCATAATATTCCAGGTGTTACGGTCCAAAACCCCAGTGGCTGGCAAATTAGCAATTTTTTGAAAAGCGGCAATCGCTTTGGCATTTACGGCCGGTTTGCAATTTGAAGTCACCTCAGAAAGATTAACAAAATCACAGGCCAGATTGTTCAAAACGGCCTGCACCACGGAAAGCACCGGCTCGCAGTTGGGATTATCCGCCTCCCAAACCACGGTGCGGCCGGGAGCAATCGCCAAATTTAACCCACCGGCTCCCATCTGCAAACTTTCCAAATTTTGGTAAACCAACATAATCAGCTCCCAGGTGGCATAATTAATTTGTCCGCTAACCGGTAAATCAAACTCCGCCTGAAAACCACTCACCGCCGCGGTGGTTTCCGGCCCAAAGCGGCCGTTCACCAAGGCCGTGGGAATATTTTGGTAAACCCGGCTGATACTGCGCAAATTATACTGCATAGCCTCAATCGGCCGAAACCAGCGGCCCAGCG
Source organism: Peptococcaceae bacterium (assembly GCA_022797295.1). Classification (GTDB taxonomy): domain Bacteria; phylum Bacillota; class Dehalobacteriia; order UBA4068; family UBA4997; genus Avidehalobacter. The sequence continues at coordinate 81,969 of JAAWKH010000001.1, read as the reverse complement.
AATTTTTATCGCAGTAAACTATATTCAAAAGCCCACCTCCTTGTATTTATTTACATAAAATTAATCGCTCATACCCTCCAATAGTGGATAGCCTGGATACTGCGGAACATCTGGATTTTGTCGGCGCAGGGTGGATTCATAAACATCCAGCAGCATTTCCCAAGTATTTCTGCCCACCACGCCATCTGCCGTCAAACCAAACATACGCTGAAATTGCAGCACAGAGTTATAAGTCTGCGGGCCAAAAATGCCCAGCACCTCCACCGTTGGCACATCGGTGTAAACCGCCGCAACACCATTCAGATAACGCTGCAAAAGCTCCACCCGCTCGCCCGTGCTGCCCTGACGCAGCACCACGCCGTCATATGGCTCAATCGGCACGCGGGTAAGCAATGATGGCAAAATAAAGCTAATACCCAAAAATTGGTCATAAAGCAAATCCCAGGTGGTCTTATCCACCACGCCAGTCACTGGCAGAGCATTATTAATTTGCAGATCTTTCACCGCTTCCTCAGTGACATTGTCAAAAACGCCGGTTATCTGCACCTGCGGAAAGGAGCTGTTAAACAAACCAATAACCGAAAGAAAATATTGCAACAGGTCAATGCCAACCCCGGAATAGCCCAAACCAATCTCGGTTGGTAAAATCTGCGTGTACGAAGTATATTCAACGCCCTCGCTTTCCAATTCGCTCAAACGCTTCACCACCGTGTAGATATAGCTAATCTGATACCAAGTGGCCTCATCCACCGTGCCCGTGGACGCCAAGCCAAAAATGCTTTGAAATTTGCGCACCGCCGCCACCGTAATCAGATTGAAATCACCTCTGGCCGGAGAAATTTTCGGAATAGCCGGATAATTACCAGCAATTCTGTTTAACTGAAACTGAATAATCAGCACATTATTGTTGTAATCGCCATAATCCAACGGCGTGCCGGGATATGAAGGCGTGTAGCTAAGCACCGGCGTATCTGGAACCAACTCAATATCCTCCCCATAATAATATTGCAAAATTTGAAAGCTATCATATCCCTGTTCAGCCAAGTAAACTGTGCCCCATTGCTCCAGGCCATCACAGCGAGTTTGCCGGCCATCACAATATGGCGCGGGAAAAGGCGCCACCTGCCCTATCCGGCGAATATAAGTGGTGAAAAGCTCATCCACAATCTGGGATACAGTATCAAAAATGCTGCGCTCATAAACAAAGGCGTGATCAAACTGGGTGGTGTTGGTAATATCAAAATCATATCCCTGGCTGCGATACCATTCAGTGTAAATGCGATTAAGCGTAAAGGAAATTTGCGCGTAAATATTAGCACGCAACGCAGCCTCCGGCCAGGTTGGATAAATCTCGCTACTGGCCACATTTTTTATATAGTCTAAAAAAGATACGGTGACATTTTGCGCCGCCGCCGTGGGATAACCCAAGTGTACCACAATCGTTTCCGGCACGTAAGGTGCGGTTAAAACCATTTTATCTCCCCTTTCAACCTATATATATAGGCGCTTGCATATCAACAGCCAAATCACTGCGTATTCCCGGAAAAATTTGCACCGGCATACGGTCACGAGTGATGAAATTGGCCGCCATAATCCGCACATAATATATGTTATAAGCATTGTCGCCCAGCTGGCCAACCGGCCCCGGCTCATTTGGGTGCAATGAATTTGCTTTCAGAGGAGCAGGCAGAGAAATCATTTCAGTCTCCCCGCTGCAATCCGTTTGCAACACCGCCAACAAATCCTGCTGACTTTCCTCCAAACTTTTATATACCATAATCTGAGCATTACAAACCGGTAAGGCCCGATTGGCGGTGAACACATTAACCTTTAAATAGCCAAACGAATTAACCGGCGCGGTGTTAATTTGCTGCTCATTATCATCATAAACAACCATCAACCATTACCTCCCTGCAAAATTTGTGGTATATTTATATGCAGAGAGTTCGGCAAAAAATAACCTAAAATGCAAGATGGCTGCCCGCAGATTTTTCCGCAGGCAGCCATAATCTTGACATTTAGTTTTTTTATTCAACCGGATAAATCCAGCCGTATTTATCCTCTTCCTTGCCCCACTGAATACCAGTCAAATAATCGTAGAGCTTTTGAGTCAGCGGGCCGGTTTTGAAATCATTAATGGTAACAACCTTGTCCTTATATTTCAGCTCGCCAACTGGAGAAATTACCGCCGCCGTACCGGTGCCGAAAACCTCCTCCAGCTTGCCGGCGTCAGCCGCCGCCATCACCTCATCAATAGAGAGATGACGCTCAGTGGCTTTAATGCCCCAATCACGCAAAACGTGCAGAATGGAATCACGGGTGATACCAGGCAGCACCGAACCCTCGCAAGGAGCGGTGATAACCTCACCATCAATCTTGAACATAATGTTCATAGTGCCCACTTCTTCCACGTACTTTTTATGCACGCCGTCCAACCAAAGCACCTGAGAATAACCAGCCGCAGCGGCTCGCTGCTGTGCCAAAATGGAAGCTGCATAGTTGCCGCCGCATTTGGTGAAGCCTGTGCCGCCAACAACCGCACGCACCAGCTCATCCTCAACCATAATTTTTACCGGGTTCACACCCTCAGCATAATAATTGCCAGAGGGAGAAAGCACAATCACAAACTTGTAAGTACGGGCTGGGTGAACGCCCACGCCCAGCTCTGTGGCAAAGAAAAACGGACGGATGTAAAGCGAAGTTTCCGGCAAATGCGGCACCCAATCCTGCTCATACTTCACAAACTCCTTCACATAGTAAACATAATCATCCTCCGGTATTTGCGGAATACACAAACGCGCATTGGAATTGTTATGCCGCTTGGCATTCATATAAGGCCGGAAAAGCACAATTTTGCCGTCTGCGTGGCGATAAGCCTTCATACCCTCAAAAGTTTCCTGAGCATAATGGAACACCATCATAGTAGGCTCCATCGGAATGGGGCCATATGGAATGATGGAGGGATCATGCCAGCCAACACCCTCGGTATAATCCATCACAAACATATGGTCGGTAAAATAATTGCCAAAGCCCAGCTTATTCTCATCCGGTTTGGTCTGTGGGTTGGGATTGGGGATTACTTTAATTTCCTGCATAAACAACACTCCTATCAAGTTTAATAAAATATTTATTCCTGTTCCAACTGCTGTTGAAGCGCTGAAAACAGGCTGATCTCTTCATTTTCATCAATATCCGCCAAAGGCGGCAACTCCTGCAAGGATACCAAACCAAAGGCAGCCAAAAACTCCTGTGTAGTACCGTATAAAATTGGCCGGCCTGGTGCATCCAAACGGCCAACCTCCTTAACCAACGTTTTTTCCATCAATTTGGCCAGCATTGCATCGGATTTAACCTGTCGGATATTATCAATTTCCGCTCGCGTCACCGGCTGACGATAAGCCACAATGGCCAAGGTTTCCAAGGCCGCTTTGGAAAGCTGCTGCGCCCGCGGTTTATATAAACGCTCAATATACGGCGCCGCCTCCGGCTGTGTTAAAAACTGCCAACCGCCGGCAATCTCCACCAGCTGAAAACCTCGCCCAACATAAGCCTCCTGCAATTCCAACAGCAACTCCTGCGTAAACTTGGGCTCCAATCCCAACGCCTCCGCCAGCCTTTTAACCGGAGCCGGCTCCCAAGCCACAAACAACAGAGCCTCCAGCAAACGCCGCCAGTGCTCCCGCTGGGTGTCCAAGCTTTCCGCCACTTATTCGCCCTCCTGTTCCTTTAGCCTGTCCAAATCAATCGGCAAAATATAGATAGCAGCGTCAGGGGCCGCCTGGCGCACCTTAACCACTGAAATTTTGGTTAGCTCCAGCAGAGCCAAAAAAGCCACAATTACCTGCAAACGGCTAGCCGAAACTGCTGTAAAAACATCCTCAAAGCGAATCCCCGCCGGCGCCTGACGCAAACGCTGCAACAAACGATTTGTCATCAAACCAATGCTAACGGCTTCCCGCTTAATGGTGTGAATTTGCTCAGCATTTTTAGCCCGCTGCCAAATCGGCTGAAAAGCAGCCGCCAAATCCGCCACCGTTTTACCGGCCAACGGGTTAGGCTCGCCAAACAAGTCACTGTAAAGGCTGATGTCGTTAGGGCGGGCCATTTGCAACTGCCGTTTTTGGTAAAAATCAGCCAACACCACTGCGGCTTCCTTAATACGCTTATATTCCAACAAATCGCGCACCAGCTCCTGCCGTGGGTCGTAATCCTCCGCCGCCTCATCCTCTGATAAAAGCTCCGGCGGCGGCTTGGGCAACAACAAACGCGCTTTAATAGAAAGCAGCGTGGCCGCCATCACCAAAAATTCGCTGGCAATATCCAAATCCAAAGCTTCCATTTGAGCCAGATAATCCAAATACTGCGCCGTTATCTCCGCAATCGGTATATCGTAAATATCAATTTCATTCTTTTGAATTAAATGCAACAACAAATCAAAGGGGCCGTCAAAGGCTGCCAAATGAATTTCATAAGCCATTGCTTACATGCCCATCGCGTCGCGCACCAACGCCAAAGTTTCAGCCGCTTTACGACTGGCTTTTTGCTGACCGTCCTGCAAAATCTCCTGCACCTGCTGCGGCTTGCCGGCAAAATGCTCCCGACGCTCCCGAATTGGCTCCATATATTCATTCAGTTTGGCTGCCAAACGCTTCTTGCAAGCCACACAGCCAATGCCGCCCTTTTCACACTCGCACTTAATTTCAGCCTGCTCTTCTGGGTTATATATCTTATGATAGGTGTAAACCATACACACCTCTGGGTGGCCAAGGTCATCCTTGCGAATACGAGCCGGGTCTGTCAGCATCTGGCGCACGCGTTGCTCAATTTCTTTTTGGTCAGCGCCTAAAATAATGTAATTATCGTAGCTCTTGCTCATTTTGCGGCCATCCAAACCAGGCAACTGCTTAATTTTGGAAAGCAAAGCCTGCGGCTCCGGGAAAACCTGCTTTTTGTAAAGATAATTAAAACGACGAGCCAATTCCCGGCAAAATTCAATATGCGGCAACTGGTCCTCACCAACCGGCACGCCAAAAGCACGATAAAGCAAAATATCCGCCGCCATCAGCAAGGGATAGCCCAAAAAGCCATAGGTCATAATATCCTTGCCGCCATTGGCAAATTGGTTCACCTGATCCTTATAGGTGGGCACTCGCTCCAGCCAGGAAAGCGGCGTAATCATAGAAAACAAAATGTGCATATCAGCCAGCTCCCGCACATCAGACTGCACAAAGATAGCCGATTTTTCCGGATCCAAACCAGCAGCCAACCAATCCAGCGTCATATCATAAACATTCTGCGCAATCGAAGAGCTGTTATCAAAGGCGGTCGTCAGAGCATGATAATCAGCAATGAAAAAGTAAGCGTCATATTGCTCCTGCAAAGCCGCCCAATTTTCCAACACGCTGTAGTGCCCTAAATGCAGACGGCCGGTGGGCCGCATACCACTCAGCACCGCTTTGTTTTCAACAGCGTTGTTCTCAGTTGCTTTATTTTCTGTAGACATTTGAATACACCCCAATTTTATCTAATCTAGGCAAAGCAATTAAGCAAAAACCAGCATATTAATGAAGTAATAGAACCAATTCACCAAGGGCGTCATGAACTTGCCCACATAGCCCGTGGTGGTGAACAGCACCAAAAGCAACATAAACAGTTGCGTGTTGCTGTAAAGAAAATCCGCAAAGCTTGCCGGCACAATGGCGGCCACAACCTTTGAACCGTCCAGTGGCGGAAATGGCAATATATTAAAAGCCGCAAAACAAACGTTATACATCATCAACATATTGAAAAATGCCGAAAAATAGATATTAGATGGGATTAAACCGCTGTTAATGAAGCTGATACAGTAGGCTGAAAACAGGGCCAGCAAAATATTGGAAAGCGGCCCAGCCACTGCAACCAAAGCCATGCCCAGCTTGTAGTTAACGCGAAAATTACGGGCGTCCACCTCCACCGGTTTGGCCCAACCAAAACGGAACAAAAACAACATCAAAGTACCAACCGGATCCAAATGCCGGATTGGGTTTAAGGTCAGCCGGCCTTGCGCCCGCGGCGTGTCATCTCCCAAAATGGACGCGACTAAACCGTGGCTAAACTCGTGAAAAGTCAGCGCCAACATCAAAGCCGGCACAGAAAAAGCCAGTTCCAGCCAGTTAATATTGTTAAAAAAATCAAACATAAATTCAACCCCATTATTTTTTTCGTTTAATCTAATATTAATTCTCTTTACGGCGCGTTTTTCCTTTATTTTCAGCGCAAATTTTTCCAAAAACTATCCGGGCAACCAGTAAGGCATTAAGCAAGAACACACCGCCAACCTAACGGTCAGCGATGTGTTCTCTCTGGGAATTATTGGGATAGATTAAAATTGAAAGATTCTAAATTATATAAACACATTTTTAGTGGAAAAATCACAAATAATCACGCAACAAGCGCAAAGCCTGCTTTTCCAATCTGGACACCTGAACCTGAGAAACTCCCAAGCTCTTGGCAATCTGTTGCTGCGTTTGTTCCTTAAAGTAACGAGCCTCCATAATATAACACAGGCGTTCCGGCAAACGGGCAAAGGCCTGCTGCAAAGCCAAACTTTGCACCCAGTTATCCTCGCCCTCCGCCGCCGGCACCAATTCCTGCAAGGTAGCCTCGCCGCCATCCTGGTTATCTAAAGGCGTTTGCAAAGAAAGTGGGCGTTGGTTGGCCTCCAAAGCAAGTACAATCTGTTCCTGTGGTAAATCAAGCAAACAGGCCAGCTCAGAAATAGTTGGCTCACGCCCCTGTTCCTCTAAAAAACGTTGACTTGCCTGCATAATTTTGGCCATTCGCTCCTTGTAGGAACGGCTGACGTGCAACAGGCCGTCGTCCCGAATAGCCCGACGCAGCTCGCCTAAAATCATCGGCACAGCATATGTGGAAAAACGGTTTTTATAAGCCGGCTGAAAATGGTCGATAGCTTTCAACAAACCAATGGTGCCAATCTGGCAAAGGTCCTCCCAATCACAGCCACGGCCAACAAAACGGCGAGCCAGCCAAAAAACCAGCTGCATATTAGCCTCCACCAAACGTTCCCTGGCCTCCGCCCGCTCCGCCGCGCTGCCGGATTGCACCTGCTGCCAAATCTCCGGCTCCTCATTTAGGACAATATTCTCCTTAGCCATGGGCAGCCACTATTGATGAATTCTTTTCAACATGGTCACGGTGGTGCCGCAGCCCAGCTGGGAATCCACTTGCACATCATCCATAAAAGAGCTCATAAAAGCAAAGCCCAAGCCCAGATGCTCCTCGCCGGTGGTAAACTCCGGCTCCATTGCCTGCTGCACATCGGCAATCCCCACGCCATCATCGCAAACCTTAACCTGCAAAGCATACTGATACAAAAGCAGCTCCATATGTACACTACGGCCAGGCTCCCCCTGATAACCGTGAATAATTGCATTGGACACAGCCTCTGAAACAGCCACCTTGATTTCCTCCAAAGCAGAAAGGGTGATGTCCCACTCCGCCTGCTGGCAGTTGGCAATCAACGCCGCCACCAGAGAACGAGCCAAAGCCACATTTTCACTGTGCGCTGCAAAATCCAAATGCAACTTATTCAGCAACTCGCCATATTTCAATTCTGGCTCTTCATATGCCAAAACGGAACATCCCATTGCCTTATCACGCATCACATCCGCCCTCCTGCCTGCCGCCCGGCCTCCTGGTCTTCCAACCCGGCGGGCGGCTCAATTTCCATCAGGCCGGCAAAGCCGGATAACTGCAAAATTTTGTAAACCTGCGGGCCAGCGCCAACAATCCGCACCCGGCCGCCGCGGCTGGCCACCCTTTTGTAACGGCCCAACACCACGCCAAGGCCGGAGCTATCAATAAAGCGCACGCCGGTAAAATCAAAGGTTAAATTGCGGGCCAAGGTGCTGTTCAGCTGCTGTTCCAATGCCTCGCGCCAAAGGCTGGCAATCTGCATGTCCACCTCGCCGCTGATTGAAGCCCAAACCGTGTTATCCTTAATCTGAAAGCCAAAGCTCATAAACACAGCCTCCTCTGTTGATTAAGCTGCTATAAGGTTTCGCCCGCCCGCTGCTTTTTTCCTGCGGAGAATATTGACTAAGAATGAGTGATAATAAGTGATTTTAGGCGTTTTTAGCCAATTTTGTCAGTCGTATAATTACAACAACAAATTTCTGAAAAAAACAATCCCCCAGTCTGCTGACTGAGGGAGGTTTTAACTAATCTTTATTCAGGCTGCAACAAGCCATAATTTTCATCCTTGCGCTTGTAAACAATATTGATTTCGTCAGTTTCTGCATTCACAAAAGCGAAGAAGTTGTGGCCCAAAAGCTCCATCTGGCTGATGGCCTCGTCCACATCCAAAGGCTTTTTATCAAAACGCTTGGTGCGCACCAGCTTTTGCTCATTCGGCAAGGCCTCCAATTCCTGCATAGAAGCCTTTTGCGCTTCCTTGCGGAAACGTTTTTCCAAACGGGTTTTATGCTTGCGCACTTGGCGCTCCAGCTTGTCAACAGCTTGGTCAACGCAAACATACATATCCAAACTGGAAACCTCGCTGCGCAGGATAACCCCATCCACATTGATGGTTACCTCCACCGTGTGCGTATCCTTAACTACATCGTGCAAAACTGAAACGTCATCCACACCGCCCAGCATTTTGTCAAATTTACGCAGACGCTTTTCGGCATATTCACGCATTGCCGGCGTCACATCATTCTTTCTGGATCTTACATTAATGTTCATAAATCGTCCCTCCTGGTTACTATATTAACAACCAAGATTTGGTTGTCAGTATATTAATTATATTTTAAGGCGCAAAATCCTGCCAGACGCGCAAAAAGATTTGCTTTTTACACAAAAATTCCCTATTTAGTCAGCCAAACAGCGCTGCCGACATTTTTTAGCAAATTTCCACACCACTTTCCCCCAACAATCCACAGGCTTTACCTGTGGAAAATGTGGAAAAGGTTGTTGACAACTGATTGTAAGCCGCTTTTTTGAGGCAAATTTATACACAGACCAGCAAAAGGCGCGCCATTCTCTCCTTAATCGAGCGGAATGTAGCCGGCTTGTCGAATGGACTGCTTGCCATCGTCCGACAAAATCCAGCGATAAAGCTTGCTCACCGGGGATTGTTCATCCACCAAATCAGCGCTGCGCACTGCCAGATAATATTCATTAAGCAGCGGATAACTGCCATCGGCAATGCTTTCATCACTTGGCAGCACCCCATCAACAGCCAAAAAGCGCAGGCCAGGCTGCTGATACATATAAGAAGCATAATAGAAAACAGAATAACCTAAAGCGTCGGCGCTATTATTATAGGAAGCAAGCTGTTCAATCAGGCCGCCCATTTCCGCCGGACGAAATTCCGTCGGCGCTTCCATTGGCTGCCGCCCCTGCATAAGCAGCTTTACAAACAGGCTTTGGCTGCCGCTTTCATCCGGCCGCTGAAACGGAACAATCGGCAAATCATCCCCGCCAACCTCGCTCCAGTTGGTAATCTCACCGCTGTAAATGCCAATCAACTGCTCCTGAGTTAAGCTTTGCACCGGATTATCCTCATTGACGATAAACACCAAAGCGTCCCGGCCAATCGGCTCAATCGTCAGCTCAGTGCCAATTTCCGCCAACTGCTGCTTGGTCATCTCCGCCGCCTCATAAACCAACAGCAGGTCTGCATCGCCCTCTGCCAAAGCTAGCCAAGCGTCAGCCGTTTTACGGCAGCTGGTCAGCTGTTCTGCCTCCGCCAGAGTAATCCCCACACTATCTGCCATAATTTGAGCCATCATCGGCAAATTGGCGGTGGAGCCATCCACCCGCGGATATTCCTCCAGCTTCAGCAGGGCTTCGCCGGTCTGGCCGCCATTCGGCTCAGCAGGCTTCTGCTCATTACAGGCCGCCAGCCCCATAGCGCACAACAACAGCAGCAGCACAACTAAAAATTTTCTCATAATCAATACCTCCCGTTTCTCAATATCTCTTTAATCCTCTAAATCGGCAAAAACAGACTCCCTAAACAGCCATTCGCCCTTACAATTCATCAAACCGCGGCTAAATCCCTGCTGCACCTCAAAAATATCCTGCCCAAGATATTCCGCACTCTTAACGTTGGTCAAAACAACCCGCCCAAGAGAGTCCAAAACATCAAACTGAAATCTCTCGGAGGGATTTTCAAAAGAAGCGTAAAAATGGCCGGATGGTTCAAAACCATACTCATCATATAAAACCCGAATATCCTGATATTTCTGCAAAACCCTTTTGGGCAGCTTCGGCTTATCATATGAAATGTCGGAAAACCAAAAACAGGTTTCCCCCTCCAGCAGCTCATGCTCCTCCTGCAACAGCAGCCGCCCCCATACGTCATAAATACAATGCCGACAAATTGTCGGCTGAAAATCCGCCGCCTCCGAACAGGTTTCCGCCACCAAAACCTGATTATTAACTATCCGCGCCATCCGCTGAACTCCGTCCACCGCCCAAAATTGCTTATCGGCAATCAACAGGCCGTTGGTGTTGTAAATGCCGCTATCGCTGTAGAAAATCCGCAACTCCCGGCCTAAATTCATCAGGCCGCCGTCCAGCCAGCGCCCCTGCAAATCCGCAAAACCACTGCGCATATCGCCCCAACCAAGCGTAATCGCCAGCACACCGCCGCCCAAATAATCCACCAGGCTTAAATTAGCCAGCTGCACTTGGCCCTGGGCATTCAAAATATCATAACGCAAATAACCATTTTTGTTGCGATAATGGGCCAGGTAAAATGGCAAATCCGCGTATCTAAAACCGCCCAGCGGCATCAGCTCAAAATAATCGTGCTCAGTTTCAAACTGTTGCCCCTGCCAATCGTATATATCCAGATAACTTGTTCTATCCAGCTGGGTTGCCGGGTTAAAATCATTATAACTCACAGCCACAAAACTATCCGTAGCAATAACGCTGAGCTGCAGCTTGTCGTCATACCCCTGCCGCAGCAGCTGTCGGGGCTTATCCACCAGCACATTGCCCTCAATATCCAACAGCTGATAGTGGCCCTCCTGGCGTAGCAAATCTAGCACAAAAACGCTCTTAGATAAATTGCCGTCCGGCGCAAAGTAAAACCACGCCGTGCCGGAATCAGGAACCGCCTGCTGCAACTCCACAGTTTGCACCAACTGGCCGTAAACGTCATAAATCTTAAAGCTAGAACCCAATTTCTGCAACAAATAGCAGGAATGGCCTTGGGCGTCACATAAAATTCGACAGTCCGTGCCGAATTCCACCAGCTTTTGCCCCTCAGAATTATAATAGCTTCCATTGTAATAGCATATAGCAGGAGTCGCCGCCTGCTCCTCCGGCCCGCCGCAGCCCGCCAGCCCCAGTAGGGCCGCAAGCAGACTGAACGCTATAATCCATTTTCGCATTGCTTAATCCTCCTCTGGCAATGGCTCCCGATAAATCCAGTTGCCCTGCATATCAATCAGGCCGCGTTGCCCGTCCTGCTCCGCCTGAAGCAGACCCTGGATGACTTCATTGCTCACATATCTGCCGCTGAACAAAACCTGCAAATTTCTATCTAGCAAATCCTCCTCGCCAGAAGACAAATTGCCCCAGTAACCGATAATTTCTCCGCTTTCAGTATCCACAATCTCGCCAACATCATTATAAGGCTTGGGCAGCTCCACCGGCTGCCCGTCCAACCGGTAAAGGTCGGTTTGCTGGACAAAGGGATACCAGCCGGTTTCGTCAGGCTCCTTAGCATAAAGAACATAAGTTACAATGATATATTTATCCGTCAATCTCATATGGGCATAGCAATCTCCCTGCTCAGCCGGATTGCAAAGCTGTTTTTCAAGCAAAAGCCTGCCGTTTATATCCAAAACCTGATATGAACCAGCGCTTTGCAAATTGCTGACGAAAAACAGACTATGCCGCCAATCACCATCCAAAGCGGCCTGGAAGTAATTGTTATCCGCAAGATAACCCTGCACCGGCAAGGTCAGCTGGTGCTGCAAAACCCCATTAAGGTCATAAAAATAATATTGATTTTCCACATGATACGCCGTGCCGTATTCATTTACTCTGCTTTCGTCAAAAAAATTTTTGCAGACAAAAATGCCCTGCGGCTCCTTTTGGGTGTTTGTCAGAATGTAATAATCATAAACCTCATCCTGCAAGTCCAAAACCAATTCGCCCGCGCCATTAATAACAATGCCAGAACCGTAAATTGTATAAATCTTTGATTTATCTGCCTCCGCTTGCTGAATATGCGGCTGCTTTTTCTGTGGATAAAGCCATTGCCCCTGCTTGTTGACAATGCCAAAATGCTCATTTAAGCGCACAAAAAACAAATCATCACCCAGATAGAAAAATTCATCTGGGCTGGAAAGCAGCGCCTGCCCCTGGCCGTCCAATATCAAATGCTCCTCATTGCCCTGCGCGTCCTGACGCACTGCATTATAATAAGGATTATCCGCCGAACCCATACCGTCTACATAATCAACATAGCTTATGTAGACGTAATCCTGCCCCCAAGCCAAAGGCTGACCCTGCCAATTATAAACGTCTAAAACCGTTTCCGCCGGCTTGTCATCATAATATAAATGAACAACCACTGCAAAAAAATCCTCTGCCAAGCACAAATTACTCTCACTGTCACTAGCCCCGATTGCCTGTGTCAATGGCTTTTCCAGCAGCAGGTTGCCGTCAAAATCAAAAACCTGGTATTGCGGCTGCTCACCTATGGCCCGATCCAGCAAAAGCAGGCTCTTCTGCAAATCACCATCAGGATAAATCGTCCAATAAGTTTTGCCATCCTCAACCTGTAGATTTTTCAGCAACCGCCCCTGCAAATCGTATACTGTAATTTTTTCGCTAATCAGCCAGGGCCGACCACAAAAGCCCAGCTCATACTCCGCCAAAACGCTCTCCTGCGCCAAAATATACCGTTGCTGCCCATAGCAATCCTCCCAAATAGTATATTCCCCGTCGCGCCCCGGCCCTAAAATACGCTCGCCATTAGCGTTTACGACAATACTGTTATCAAACCAGTTAAAAAGATATGGCTGCTCCGCCAAACCAACCTCCGCTTTCGGCCCGCCGCAGCCCGCCAGCCCCAGCAGGGCCGCAAGCAGACTGAACGCTATAATCCATTTTCGCATTGCTTAATCCTCCAAACCATCAAAAATGCTTTCCTGATACAACCATTCGCCCTTATCGTTCACCAAACCGCGACTGAACCCATCCTCTACCAAAAAGAGGCCTGGCCCAACACAGTTCACATCTCGCAGGCCGCTAAGCAAAACCTGCCCCTGACTGTCCAAAATATCACAAAGCTCCTTGTCTGGCGTAACCTGATAGGTTGCACAATAATATTTCGTTTCAAAAAAATCACCAGAAAACCAGTAGCTTTGCCGCCAGATATATTTATAATCCCGCGCCAGCGCCAAAGGCTGGCCCTGCCAATCGTAAACATCAACGCCGCTGGTGCAGTTATAGTCCAAATCGTAAATATAATAATTGACGGCCAAAAAATCGTCTGCCAGACAAAGGCTGGTATAGGCCTGCCCCACTTCGGCATAAGGCTCCAGCTGCTTTTCCACCAGCAAACCGCCGTCCATATCAAGCAGCTGGTATTTATGCTCATTCTTTAACAAATTAACCATAACAAGACTTTTGTCCAAATTGCCATCCAAAAATATTTGACAGTTCGTCTGGTTGCCTGGAGCCTGAACCTGCTTCAGGATACGCCAGCCCGGATTTTCATAAACCGTAAATTTTTTGGCAATCACCAATGGCTCATTATATCCGTCTAGCAAAGTATCTGAATAGGTTCGTTCCTCTGCCAAAACATAAAGCTGCCGTCCCTCACAGTCCTGCCATATCTGATAAGCACAATTTGAAGAATCCGGCGGGAAGATTATTTGCCCCTCGCTGTTGATAACACCATTTTTATAAGCCAGTAAAACCGGCAATTTTTCCTCAAGATTATTATTTTGCACATGAGCATTCGGAGTAGACTGACCGCAGCCAGCCAGCCCCAGCAGCGCTGCAAGCAGGCTGAACGCTATAATCCATTTTCGCATTGTTTAATCCTCCAAATCGACAAAAATGCTTTCCTGATACAACCATTCGCCCTTTTCATTCATCAGGCCGCGGCTGAACCCCTTGCGCACCGCAAAAACACTCTGGCCCAGATAATCAACCTGCTGCAAATCGCTCAGACACTGCCGGCCGCGCTCATCCAAAACATCAAACAACCACTGACCATTCGGCAGTTTATAGCCGGCTTCAAAAAATTTCACTTGTTCTTCAAGATTCTGATAAAGCCACCAGTCCCAAACATAAAAGTTGTTCAAATAGACATATTCTCTGGGCATTGGCAAGGCCTTGCCCAGCCAATCGTAAACAGTTACATAATCGTGCTGGGTCTGCAATTCCTCATCAAATTCCGAATGCTTCACGACCACAAAATAATCCGTCAAAAACAAATCAATAACGCCTAATTTATATGGCTGTTTAACCTCCCGCTCCAGCCAAAGCCGGGCCTGGTAATTCAACAGTCCATATTTCCCCAACGGCGTAAGAACCAGATTAGCCCCCGTGTATGTCAGCGGCTGCTGCCAAAGCTGCCGTCCGTGAGCGTCATACAAAGTAAGCTGGCAAGCAGTGGGCTGCGGCCGGCTCCACGCCCAGTCACTGTTCTCAGGATAAAAATATTCCGTAGCCAGCACATATTTATCTCCCAAAATATCCAAACCAATATCCTGCCCGTCCGGCACCATATCTTTATTTTTCGCAATCAGCTTGCCGTAGGTGTTGTAAACATCGCCATTGTAATAAAAAACCTGCAAGGGCCGGTTTAAGCCCCACAAATCAGGCTTCAGCCAGCGGCCCTGCAAATCAGCCAGACCGGTGGTCAAATCGCCCCAGCCCTGTTGCAGCTCCAGCACTTGCTTACCAATATGCTCAACTCTCAGCAAATTAGCCAAATACACCTGCCCCTTGTCATCCAATACGTCATAGCGGTGACGGCCTTTTTCATTACGATAATGCGCCTTGTAAAGCGATGTTCCCGCCAACTGCTCCAACTCGTCATAGACCTGCAGCATAGGCAGCGGCCTGCCCTGCAAATCGTAAACATCAAGCTGCTTGCAAGAGTTGGAGGCCGCCAGCATATCGTAAAAAGCGTAATTCAAGGCCACAAATTCCTCACCCAGCACCAATTCAATATGCGTACCAAGTCTTAAATCCGCAGGCTGCATTGGCTGACCGAGCGGCGTCAACTGCTTTTCCACCAGTAAATTACCGTCAATATCCAGCAGCTGATATTTCCCCTCGGTTTTCAACCTGTTCACCAAAAAAAGGCTTTTCTGCAAATCGCCGTCTGGGGCAAAGTAAAACTCCAAATCCGCCGGACCGGGAAGCGCCGCGTCAATCTGTATCGTGTGCTGAAGCTGGCCGCGGCAATCGTAAAAACGGAAGCTGCGGCCAGTTATCCGGCTGTCCAGATCGTACTTTTTAACGACCTGGTCAAATGGCTGCAAACCGGCCACGGGGTCAGCCGATGGTTCGCCTAAAGTCACCAGCCAGCGTTGCTGCTCCAGCAGCACATAATTATCTTCAATCAGCAAAGCGTAACATTGACGGCCATTTTGGTCACAAAGAATTTTTACTGATTGGTCTGGCTGCAAATCAGTAATCCGCACGCCCTCTGTGTTGAAAATATCATCCTGGTACATTACCAGGCCCGGCTCTACCTCCGCCATCTGTTCAGCACAACCAGCCAGCCCCAGCAACACTAGCAAAGCTGGAAAACAAGCCACTATCACCAATCTACGCATTTTAATCCTCCAACTCTGTGAACTGTGATTCCTGATAAACCCAATTACCCTGCACATCCATCAGACCACGGCTAAAACCCTGCTGCACCACCAAATAGCCGTTTGAAAAATTCCCCACAAAGGTCAAGCCGGAAATAACCACCTGCCCATTGCTATTCAGCACATCATACACATCTTGCCCCTGCGGCCCCACATAACTGGCCACATAATAACCAGAAACACAACCGTTATATTCATCATACATATTATAAGTGTAATTGTAGTCCTGGGCCATTTCCAAAGGCTGACCGTTCAGGTCATAGAACTGACCGCCATTTTTCATATCACCATCATTACTATACAAATCATAAAAAACTCTTATAAAATTTTCCGCCACCTCCAAATGCGCATAGCCATTTTGCCATTTTGCCAATTCCTCCTGCGGAACAATCTGTTCATTCAACAAAACATTACCATCGCAATCCAGAATTTGCAACCTGCCCTCCGTCAGCAAACGGTTCACCAAAATGCAGCTTTTTTCCAAGCTGCCGTCCGGCGCAAAGTAAAAACTCACCGCCTCATCCACGCTGCCCTCCGCCTGCACAGAAAGTTCCTTTTGCAGCCGGCCCTGCACATCGTAAATATGGAAAGTGCAACCAACCAGCAAAGGCTCGCCGTAATAGGTTAAACGCTTGGGGTCAATTTGTTTTTCCGTTTCCAGCACATAACACTGGCGATTTTGTTTATCCTGCAAAATACGATATTCCTTATCACAGGGCGGAAAAAGCAACTCACCATCCGCAGTGATAATTCCATTATAGTAATATAACAAAACGGGAGCATCCGCCTGCTCATCCAGATTGGCCGATAGCTCATCCTTGGCGCAACCTGCCAAACCAAAGCACAAGGTTATTCCTAACAAGCAAAACATATTTTTCCAGAGGCTAAAATTTTTTTTCATATTCAAACAGCTCCTTTACATATTAAATATATTAAATGTAGCATTCGGCATTTAGGCTGCTAAACCTCTTTTTCTCTTATTATTTCCCCCAAATTAATAATTGACGATTTTTATTGCAAATTTGGGTTAAGGTATGATATAATATAGGTTACGTTTAACAAAATATCAGGAAAGGCGGTGTCTATCACCAATGACGGCTAATCAATCGGCCATTATCCGCCTGCAAAATTTAAGCAAAACTTATGGCAAGGGTGAAACCGCGGTTCACGCCCTAAACAACATTAATCTGGAAATAATGCCTGGGGAAATCTTTGGCATTATTGGGCTTTCCGGCGCAGGCAAAAGCACTTTGGTGCGTTGTATCAATTATCTGGAACGCCCCACATCAGGCGAGGTTTTCGTCAACGGGCTGGAGCTGGGCGAACTCTCCCAGCAGGGCCTTAATGAAGCGCGCCATTCTATTGGGATGATATTCCAGCAGTTTAACCTGCTAATGCAAAAAACCGCATTACAAAACATCTGTTTCCCACTGGAAATTGTCAAAACACCTAAGGAGGAGGCTCGCAAACGCGCACTGGAGCTGCTGGAGCTGGTTGGCCTTTCCGACAAAGCAAACGCTTATCCCTCCCAGCTTTCCGGCGGCCAAAAACAACGGGTGGCCATCGCCCGCGCCCTGGCCACCAACCCACAGGTGTTACTCTGCGACGAGGCAACCTCCGCGCTGGATCCTGCCAGCACTCGCTCGGTGCTGGATTTGCTGAAAGAGATTAACAAGCAACTGGGTATTACCATTGTTATCATTACTCATGAGATGAACGTGGTAGAAAAAATCTGCCAGCGAGTGGCCATCATCGACAAAAGCCGGATTGCCGAATGCGGCGAGGTGCGAGAAATCTTCGCCCACCCCAACAGCGATATTGCCAAATCCTTTGTTTTCCCCAAGCATAATAATGTGCAAACTATGCTGAATAAAAATTGCTGTCGGGTAATTTATGACGGCCAATCCTCATTTGAGCCGCATATTGCCAATATGATATTGCAGTTTAAACAACCGGTGAACATTATCTTTGCCAACAGCAAGAACATTGACGGCAAAGCATTTGGCCAAATTGTGCTGCAAATGCCAGATGACCCGGACATTGCCAACAAAATGCTGAGTTATCTGCGAGCCCAAGGGTTAAATGCAGAAGAGCTGACGGCTGACGAAAACTGGGAGGTGAATGCTCAATGAACACGGAAACCTTGATTAACCTTTTGGCGTCTGAAACCGTAACCACCTTATACTTAACGCTGGTAAGCACCGTTGCGGCCTATGCTTTGGGCCTGCCGTTGGGCATTATTCTGGTGCTCACTGATAAGGACGGCATCCACCCAAACAAAGCAATAAACACCAGCTTGGGAATTATTATAAACATACTCCGCTCTGTTCCTTTCCTTATTTTAATGGTTTGGATGATGCCGTTTACCAGGCATCTGGTGGGCACCGCCACTGGCAACCGCGGCTTAATCGTTCCCCTGGTTGTAGCCGCCGCTCCCTTTGTGGCCCGAATGGTGGAAAGCTCTATCAAGGAGGTTGACCACGGCATTATTGAAGCAGCCCAATCTATGGGAGCGCCCACCGGCAAAATCATCACTAAGGTTATGCTGGGCGAAGCCCGCCCCTCGCTGTTGATTGGTTTTGCAATTACGATTACCACCATTTTGGGTTACACCGCTATGGCCGGCTTCTGCGGCGGCGGCGGCCTGGGCAAGATTGCCGTAAACTATGGCTTATATAAATATCAATCTGAAATTATGAACCTTTCCGTTATTTTGCTGGTAATTATCGTGCAGATTTTCCAGGAGGCTGGCACCAGGCTGGCCCGCAAATTAGATAAGCGCCTTTAGGTACGCAGCAAAAACCTATAAGCAAAATCTATACCTTTCCATAAAAATGTTTTATAATTTTTATGGTATAAATTCACAGCAAAAGACTAGCTTTTTGCTTAAATTTATTATATAATTAATCTATTCAAATTTTTAATTTATATTTTTCAGGAGGATTTTGCAATGAAAAAACTTTTGTCACTTGTGTTGGTGCTGAGCTTTGCTCTGCTGGTAGCTGCCGGCTGCTCCAACGACCAGCCCAGCAAGCAGGGAGATGGCCAACAAACTGAGCTAACCCCAATCGTAGTTGGCGCCAGCCCCACGCCGCACGCAGAAATTTTGGCTCTTATTAAGGATGACCTGGCTAAAAAAGGCTACAAGCTGGAAATCAAGGAATACAACGATTATGTGTTCCCCAACACTGCTTTGGAGGATGGCGAAATTGACGCTAACTACTTCCAGCATATCACCTATATGAATGATTTTAATGAAAGCAACGGCACCCATCTGGTATCTTTGGCTTCGGTGCACTATGAGCCGATGGGCCTGTATCCTGGCAAGGTTGCCACCATTGAGGAACTGCCGGACGGCGCTACTATCGGTATCCCCTCCGACCCCACCAATGAAGCCCGCGCTTTGTTGCTGCTGGAAGCTGCCGGCCTGATTACTCTGGACCCTGAAGCTGGTCTGAAAGCCACTCCTTTTGACGTGACCGACAATCCGAAGAACCTGAAGTTCAACGAGATGGAAGCTGCTCTGTTGCCTCGCACTCTGGTTGATTTGGATATGGCGGTAATCAACGGCAACTATGCTTTGCAGGCTGAGTTGTCCGCCGCTACCGACGCGCTGGTTTCCGAAGCTGCCGATTCCCTGGCTGCCACCAACTATGCCAACGTGCTGACTATTAAAGAAGGCAACGAGGAAGATCCTAAGCTGAAAGCCCTGGCCGAAGCCCTGTGCAGCGATACTGTTAAAAATTACATCAACGAAACCTACAATGGCAACGTTCAGACTGTATTTTAATTAACTATTTTAAGCCCCTGTGCTAACGGCACGGGGGCTTTTGCTTTACTTATATCCTTTTTTATGCTATAATTTAACCAAAAGTGAAAGGATGTGTTTTTTATGTTACTTACCAAATCATTGGCTCGCCTAACCCTACTAATATGCCTGCTAGGCCTACTTTTATGCGCCGCGCCCGCTTACGCGGTGGATGAATACGGCAAAGTGTATCCACAGGAAATTGCCCCGGCCCTCACCGACCCGGCCACTGCCTCCGCCGAAAGCAAAGCCCTACTACAAAGCATAGCCCTGCCAGCCAGCTTGGGCATTACCATTCCTCATATCGACACTAGCAAAGTTCACGATACAATTCCACTGAACGGCCCTAATCCGGATTTGCGAAAGTTGGGATATACCGAGGCCCAAATGCTTAATATGGATTACGGCGATTTTAGAAATATTATGGATCAACAGCCACTTTCCGAAAACCAAATCAAGCTTTACGCCTCAGAAAAACTGCCTGCTGAAAAGCTGCGCCAAATGACCTACGGCGAATACATTGAAGCCTACATCAAAATCAGCGAGGAAGCCAACCTGCCAACGCCGGAGCAGCAGGCCCAGTTTGCCGCCCGCAACATCACTTTGCAGGACGCCAAACGCCTTTGCAAGGATTTTCACCAATATGAAACCGTGCTGGCTCAGGACGACGCGCTACTGAAAGAATATTTGGAGGGATACTACCAATTTGACATTGACTTTGTGCTGAGCCGCTGTCAAATACCGGTTAAGGCCACTGTTGCCACCGCTCCTAAAACCAGCGCTACCTATCCGGTTTACACCAACGAAGGTCAAAAAATTGCCGATGGCAAGGTGTTAAACGGCGTTACCTGTCTGCCTATGCGCGACTTGTTTGAGGCCTGCGGTGCCACCGTGAACTGGCACGCCGGCACCAAATCCATTCAGGCCCACACGGAAAGGCGGGACCGCTGGGTGAACATTTCCCTAGCCCAGCAAACCGCGGAGCTGCGAGTGGAGCTGCCGGAGCCAGACACAGAGGGATACAGCCAATATCAAACCAGCCAGCTGGATTTAGATTTTAACTATTGCTTTATGGAAAACGGTTCAACCTATCTACCCCTGCGCGCCATTGCCGAAGCCCTGGCGGTGGATGTGCAGTGGAATGAGGCGGAAAAGAAAGTGATATTGCAGCTGCCCCAAAAGTAAAATAATAAACAAAAATCCCTTTGCCTGGCGCAACCAGACAAAGGGATTTTTATATTATAGGTTTGCTTATTTAATTTCCATTGTATCGCCGTCAATAGTAACAGTTGCGCCAAGCATATCAAAAAGGTCTGCTGGCACGTAAATGCCATCCTGCCGCCATTCCGGCGCTGCACCAAAACTGGTGGGAGCGGACATACCAACCATTCCGGTAACAGCTGTGCTATAGTAATAGCTATCCTTGCCAATAGTCAAATTGGTCTGAATTTTACCATTAGTTAAATGAATAGTCTGCTTAGCAGCCTCCCATTTCACATCAAAGCCCAATTCCTCAGCCACCGCACGCACCGGCACCATAGCCTTGCCGTTGGTGTAATGCACCTTATCAGTGAAAACCATATCGTCCAGCAAAAGCTTGCTAGCCTGAACTTTTACATCAGCAACACCACTATGCGCTACAGGCGTGTTAGCTGTTTCCGGCACATCCGCCAACTTCACCAGCTTAGTCGCTGTGGTTTGGCCAGGATAACTTTCCAGAACAATATTATACCAAGCCAAAATAGTGTCGCCCTCGGTCAGGGAGTCGCCGGCATAATCCTCTGGCAGGCTAATCCACAAACCGCCGTTATTAACCAACAAGCGGCCGTCCTGCACCTCTTCCACTTTGAACAAGTGCACTGGATTTTCCTCATCCACATTCACCAGCAGATAGTTCAACCAGCTCTGCGGCGGCAGGCTAAAAGTGGTTGCCGCATTGTGGCCGGCCATAATCTTGGTTCCCGGCTTTACAGCCGTCCAATCAGTCAGCTTGCCGGTTTGCGCGTCCACCAACAAAGCGGCATTCTCGCCCTCCGTGGCAAAATTCAGCTGCAAATCACCCAGCCCCTCGCCGCGTTCCACCAACAGATAATGAATGTCATCCTCATTCACAACCTCTTTCACCACAGCCAGCGTTGTCACCACATTGGCAACAGGGTCAACCGCTGCAAAATCATCTGTATCTGAAGTTTCTGCTGAAGCGTCTTGAGTCTGCACATCAGCAACCGGCAACAGCATTGCTTTGTTAGCCGTGGCCTGCCCCGGATAGGACAAAGCTACAATATCATACCAAGCTAAAAAGCGGTCGCCCTCTTTGATTTTAGCATCATCAGCATTTTGCCAAGCGTCCTTTGGCACCCGCACAAACAGGCCGCCGTTATCAGTGGTGATCACCAAATCGCCGCTAACGTCGGCCTCCACAGCCTCCGCCGTCCAAAAACGGGCTGGGGTGCCCTCGTCCACATCCGTCAGCAACAGCGACATGTAGCTCTGCGGCGGAATGGAGCGAGTCATCGCCGGGCTATAGTAAACGTAAACCCGGTCGCCGGCCTTGAGATCCGCCAAACGCACAGCCTTGCCATCCTTGTTGGAAAGCAACAGCGTATCCGCACCAATATTCAGGCGAATTTCCGGGTAGCTGCCATCCTCCGGCTTCACCACGATAAAGTCAGCGTCCACTTCCGCCGGCGCGATTTCCGTTATCTCCGCAAAACCGCTTAACATTGCAACCTGCACCTCCTGCTGCTCAACCGCAGCCACCGTGCCATCTGTAAAGGCAGGCAGCTTCTGCTGCGTGTTGTTATCCACATCTTTCAGCGTGTTATCGGCAGCCAATGCCACTCCACCAAATGTACCTATCACAGCTATCGTCATCGCTGCACAAAAAATTCTAATCTTTTTCATATTAATATTACCTCCATCAAATTTATTTTCTTGTTTTTTGCCCGTTCTAATATTAATACCTGGCAGCTCAACATTTTGCCACAGCCAAATTAAAATTTTTGCAAAAAATTTTTAGGATTCCAAAAGCTCGCTTTTCCGGCGGACTTCCTCCGCCAAAGGCCATTGCAAATATTCGCCGCTGGCCAAAAGCTGCTGAGAGTCCGCACGGGCCGCCTCCACCAGCCGCATATCCCGCGCCAAATCAGCAAACTTTAACATTGCCAGGCCGCTCTGCCGAGTACCCAAAAGCTCGCCGGCGCCACGCAGGCGCAAATCTGCCTCGGCAATCATAAAACCGTCGCTGCTCTCAGTCAGAGTTTTAATTCGCTCCCTCGCTTCGCGACTTTTGGCATTGTTCAGCAAAATACAGTAGCTTTGTTCACCGCCCCGGCCCACACGGCCGCGCAGCTGATGAAGCTGAGCCAAACCAAAGCGTTCGGAATCCCGAATCATCATCACAGTGGCGTTTGGCACATCCACGCCAACCTCAATTACTGTGGTGGCCACCAAAATTTGAATTTCGCCCTCTGCAAAAGCTTGCATAACCTCGCTTTTTTCCTGCGGCTTCATTTTACCATGCAACAATCCCAGCTTAAAATCAGCAAAATCACGACTTTGCAAGCGTTCCAAAACCTGAATGGCAGATTCCAACTCCAAAGCCTCGCTTTCCTCAACCAAAGGACAAACAATATAAGCCTGGCGGCCTTTTTCCACCTCCGCCCGCACAAATCCCAAAGCTCGCGGCTCCAAATCGTAGCTGACTGCATAAGTGGCAATCGGCTGTCGGCCTGGCGGTAATTCATCAATAACAGAAACTGCCAAATCACCGCAAAAAGTCATCGCCAAAGTGCGCGGAATAGGAGTGGCCGTCAGCACCAACACATCCGCCAAAGCTCCTTTTTGGCGCAGCATATTGCGTTGGTTCACCCCAAAACGGTGTTGTTCATCCGTAATCGCCAGGCCAAGCTGAGCAAATTCCACATCAGCTGAAAACAGTGCATGCGTACCCACCAGCACATCAACATTGCCAGCCGCCAATTCCGCCAACAGCTCCCGCCGCTCCGCCGCTGGCGTGTCGCCCGTCAGCAAAGCAACACGCAAACCCAGCTTTTGCAGCAATGGCCCCAGGTTTTGATAATGCTGTTCCGCCAAAATCTCTGTTGGAGCCATCAAACTGCCTTGCCGGCCCATTAAGTAATTTTGATACAAAGCCGCCGCTGCCACCACTGTTTTGCCACTGCCCACGTCGCCCTGCACCAAACGGCGCATTAATCGCGGCTGCTGCATATCAGCCAAAATTTCCTCAATCACTCGCCGTTGCGCCCCCGTCAGCTGATATGGCAAAACCTCGCAAAACAGCGGCAACATCTCCGGCGTTGACGGCCGTTGCACCATCTGTTCCTGCTCCGGCAAGCGGTTGGCCAAAACGGTCAGCTGTGTAACCAAAAGCTCCTCATATGCCAAACGCTGCCGGCCCTGCTCCACCTGCTGTTCATTTTCTGGAAAATGCAGATAAGCCAAAGCCTGCTGCAACGGCAACAAATTATGCTCCGCCAGCAGCCTGGGCGGCAAGCCATCCTGTAAATATTGTGCATATTTATCCCAAGCAGTGGCCATAAGACGACGCATTGCCTTTTGATTTAAATTGGCTGTTAAGGCATACACCGGCAGCAGGCCGCTTTCAGCAAAGCCTTGCTGATTTTCCGCCTCCACAAATTCATAATCCTGCACCGCCAGCTCCAGCCCGCCATAACGCCTCTCCACCTTACCAAAAAGAGCTAACCGCACTCCTGGCAACAGCTTAGGCTCCAAATGTTGCTGATTGTACCAAACAGCTGCAATGTTGCCTGTGCCATCGCTAAGTAAGACTTTTAAAATCGTCAGACCACGCTTGGGACGCAGCACCGTTTTGTTCAACACCCGGCCGCAAACAACGGCTGGCTCGCCCTCTGGCAGTTCGGCTATAGTCACCGGCTGGGGGCGGCTCTCATAAGAACGTGGCCGGTTAAACAGCAAATCCGCCATTTTGTAAATCCCCAGCCGCCGCAGCAGCACTGCTCGTTTGGGGCCAACCCCTTTCAGATACTCAATCGAGGTTTGCAAACAATCCGCCGCTTGAATAGATGACTTGGCCGGCTTTTTTTGAGATGCGGCGTCATCTAACGCAATCTTCTCCGCTGCCGTTTGCAAAAGAGCTTGAGCCTGCTGCCAAATTTGCGGCCGCTGGTTGAGCGCAGCCTCCGTGTAGGCCGCAGCCAAAGCCAGCAGTTGCCCCGCCACTTCGGAATAAACCTCTTGCCTGGCCAAACTGGCCAACCACTCGCCAAAACCGCCCAACACACTGCTATCCAAATAGCCTTGGCGCTGCTCCGCCTGCAAAATTGCCGCCACTTCCTTAGGCAATGCCGCCATTTCACACCTCCATTTACCCCAAACCTAATTATATATAGCAAAGGCACGACAAAACAACATCGTGCCTTTTTGTAAGCTAATTATAACCTCGTTTATTATTCCACAGCCAGCAGATAATGATAAACAGCCTGGCCGCCCAGCTGAACTTCAATTTCATAATCCGGAAAACTCTCTGCCAGCTCCGCAGCAGCAGCTTCCGCCTCATCCTCAGTAACTCCCTCGCCGTAAAGCAGGGTTATCAAGCTGGTATCATCATCAAACATTTGGGGCAGCAGCTTCAGCATTGTTTCCTGCACACTAGCCTCAACCACCGCAATCGTGCCCTCCAACAGGCCCAAAATATCCCCCTCGTGAATTTCCTGCCCATCAAACTGAGAATCGCGCACAGCATAAGTAATCTGCCCGCTATGCACCAAAACAGCCGCCTGCTGCATAGTTTCCGCATTTTCCTCTGCCGAGCTTTCCGGATCAAAGTTCATCATAGCTGCAATGCCCTGCGTAATAAACTTGCTAGGCACCACCACCACCGGCTTATCAGCCAGCTGACTAGCCTGATTGGCCGCCATCACAATATTACTGTTGTTTGGCAACACCACCACCTGCTGAGCTGTGGTGTTGTTGATAGCCTGCAAAATATCCTCCGCACTGGGATTCATGCTCTGGCCACCGCTAACCAGCGTGTTCACGCCCATTTCTGTAAATATCTGGTCTAAACCACTGCCCGAGGAAACAGCCACTGCTCCGCACAAAGGCAACTCAACAGGCCCCAGCTCCTCAAACACCTCAGCCATAGCCTCCGCCGCATTATCCATAACGCCCGCCAAATCAGCAGCCGACGCTTCTGTAACAGCCTCCGGCTCAGCTTTCAGCTCCGGCTGGGCAGTCTGAGCCTGCTCCTTTTCCACCTCGTCCAACAGAGTTTCCCGATGCTGATCCTTCATATTATCAATCTTCAAATCGTGCAAGGAACCAAACTGCAAGGCATAGCTCAAAACAGCGCCAGGATCCGCCGTGTGGATATGCGTTTTCACCACCGTAGCATTGCCAACAATCACCTGACTTTCACCCATACCCTGCAAATGACGGCGATAAGCCTCCACATCAATGCCTTGGCCGTGGATAAAAAACTCCGTGCAGTAATGGTTAACCAAATTCTGCGTGCCAGTCGCCTGTTGTTTAGTAAAATCCGCTTTGGTCTCCACCTGCAAGGGAAGCTCAAACTCCTCGCCACGCAAGGCGCGCAAACCGCCCTCAAAAATCGCCACCAAACCGCTGGCGCCAGAATCCACCACGCCAGCCTGTTTAAGCACCGGCAGTTGGTTGGGCGTGTTCGCCAAGGCCTGGTGTCCCTGGGCCAACATCAGCTCCAACAGATTTTCCAAATCCATTTCCGCATTGACGGCCACCGCCTCGCCGGAAGCCTCCGCCATTTTGCGGGCCACCGTCAAAATAGTGCCCTCCACCGGACGCATCACTGATTTGTAGGCCAGCTCCACACCTTTTTGCATAGCGCGAGCAAAATCAACCGCTCCCACCTGCTGACAACCATCCAGGCCTTGCGCAAAACCGCGCAAAATCTGGCTTAAAATAACGCCGGAATTGCCTCTGGCTCCCAAAAGGGCCCCATGCGCCAGCCGTTCAGCCGCCTTGGGAATATCAGTCTGTTCCGACAGTTCCTTAACCGCCGAACTCATTGTCAAGCCCATATTAGTGCCTGTATCGCCATCCGGCACCGGAAACACATTCAGTGCATTTATCTGCTCCTTGTTGGCGGTCAAATTGGCCGAAGCGCCAACAAAAAATGCAATAAATTCACTTATATTCAATAGCTTACTCAAACGACTTCCCCCTTAGTCCAGAATACGCACACCCTGCACCACCAGATTAATGCTATCTAGCTGCAAGCCAAGATATTCCTGAACATTGTACTGAATTCTTTGAATTACATTGTTGGCAATTTCGGAAATTTTAGTGCCATAGCCTACAATAACGTAAACATTCACCTGTAAAGCATCGCCTTTTTCAACAATCTCCACCCCACGGCTTATTGAATCTCGGCCCAACAGCGTGGCAAAGCCATCCTTAATCGTCTTAGACGACATACCAACCACACCAAAGCAGTTGGTGGCAGAAAGCCCGATATAAGTGGCCAAAACATCCTTAGCTACATCAACCGTTCCCAGAGTAGTCTTAAATTCACGCAACATAAAAACCTCCTGCGAATTTTTCTATTTTAAATTTTAGTCTATTCCATTTTATTTATACGCTTATATTATTATAACGAAGTGTACCAGGATTTTTGTGAGCGCGTTAAACGTCGGCTCAATCACTGTGGCTCAAATTCACTGTTTATTCACATTATATCATGCAAAATGTGATATTTCAACTTAAATTTTACAAATTCTAGCCCAAAGCTATTGTGAGCTTAAACCAAACCCTCGGCCACCAAACATTCACCCATTCGTTTTGAGCCAATCACCCAAACCAAATCACCGGCTTCCAGCACTATATCCGGCCCAGGATTAATAATTGGCAACAGGTTGCGCTCCAACCCCAACAGGAAACAGCCCCAATCCTGCCGCATAGAGGAATCACGCAGATTTTTGCCAACATAGCGAGGAACCTCGGCCACTTTCACAGCACAACAGTAAATCTGCTCGCCCACCGTAGCGTCGCTTTGCCCAGCAATATAATCCTTCAGAGTCAGCGCGGGTTTTTCCAGCGTTTGCAGCAAGCCGCTCTCATTACAATAGAAATTGAAATTTTCCAAATCCTTAGCGTCGCCCAACAGCCAAATCAGGTCATTGGGTTTCAGCTGCTCATTACCCTCTGGAATATTAATATGCTTACGCCCCCGCAAAATTTTAATCGCTTTCAACTGATAAATCCGTCCCCAATCCAATTCCTGCAAACTTTTACCAACGGCGCCTCCCTCTGTTGGGCAACGAAATACCTGCACAAAAAGTTGCTCATTCAAGCTTTGATGTAAATCATCGCCCTGTTCATGCAGTTTACGTTCATTAAAATTAGCCAAAAAGCGAGCCTCAATCCGCAAATACATACTGGCAAACTTGTTAAACTTGAACAGCAACAAGGTCAAAGCCAAACAACTCAGGCCCAACCAAACCGGGTGGAATTTAAGCAACCAATACATCGGCAGACACAGCAGCCACATTGCCACCAAGGCCCGCACCACCATCAGCACCAAAAGCGGCAGACGGTTTTTAATCCCCCGCAGCCAAAGCGCCGTCATATATGAATTGCGGAACACCAACAGCTGACCCACAAAGGGCAGAATGGCCAGCTCAACCACCAAACAAACAGCTGGTTTGCCCCAACTCCACTGACTAACCAAATCCAGCAACCAGTTTGTGCCAAGCATAAAAATACCAAGTGAAATCACCGTGTTTAGCAACAAAGAAACCAGATAGCTTTTGCCAAAACCCCGCCAATCACTGTCTTGCAAGGCGCTGTCGTCATCATTGTTACCATATTTTTCCCAACCACCACGCAAACGCTCAGGCATAATCCGGGCCAGCCAAGCAGCAAAAGGCTCTGCATAACGAATCATCACCGGCGTTGTAAATGAGGTCACAACGGAAACCGCCACAATCACCGGATAAAGAAAATCACTGGTAACGCCCAATGTAGTGCCTAAAGAAGCAATAATATAGGAAAACTCGCCAATCTGCGTCAGACAAAAAGCCGCGCTGATAGAAGTGGCAATATCCTTACCGGCAGCCATCATGCCAAGGGTTAGGAAGATGATTTTGCCCACGATTGTTACCAAAGTGATTAACACAATCGGCACAATATATTCCACCAAAGTCGCCGGCACCACCAACAAGCCCACGGAAACGAAGAAGACCGCGCCAAACAAATCCCGGCAGGGGGCAACCAAATGTTCAATGCGCTCCACGTGCACGGTGCCCGCCAAAATGGAGCCGGCCAAAAAGGCACCCAAAGCCGAGGAAAAGCCCAGAGCAGAGGCTATCCAAACCATCCCAAAACAAATGCCTAGGGAAATCACCAGCAACATTTCGTCGTTCAGCAAACTGTGTACCTTGTTCAAAAAGGTAGGCAGCAGATAAATGCCCAAAATCAACCACAGCGCCAGATAGAACAAAAGTTGACCGATTGTCATCAGCAAGCTCATACCACCAACACCTTGGCTTTGCGACACGGTGGTTAAAATAATCATCAGGAAGATGGCCACAATATCCTCGATAATCAGCGTGCCAATGGCATAACCGGCAAATTTATGTTCTTTCAGGCCCGAATCTTCCAATGCTTTAATAGCAATCATTGTGGAGGAAATGGCCAGCATACCGCCGAGGAAAACGCTGTTCATCATCGACCAGCCTAAAGCCTGGCCCAAACCAATGCCCAGCACCATCATGCCCACAACCTCAAACAGACTGGCCAAAATGCCGGCCAAGCCGACTTTCACCAGCTTGTGAATGCTAAATTCCAATCCCACTGCAAACATCAAAAAGATTACGCCAATTTCCGACCACAGCTTGATATTTTCCTGATCTGCAATGGTAGGCAGAAAATCCACCACCGGGCCGCACAAAAAACCAGCCAGAATATAGCCCAACACCAACGGCTGTTTCAGCTTTTTGCACAGCAATGTAGTTAGACCGGCTAACATCAGAATAAGCGCCAAATCAGTTACCAAAGACGGCAATTCATTCAAAAAAATCCCCCCCCCATTAATTCATACACTAAGGACAATTTAAATATGTAGACTAATATATGTTTATTTTAACAGACAAACTTAAATACTATATGAACTAATGGTAAAAACCAGCTGTTTTTTTGCGTTTTGGCTTGCAAATTTTCTCAAAATCATATATGATTAAATTATAAAAACAAAATATCAAAAAAGGTACAGGATTATGAACAAAACCACCTTAAAAATTATTTTAGCTCTGCTGATTTTACTAGCCCTTTGGCAATCCGGTAGCTATCTAAACGGACGAAACCGCTTCCAACAGTATATTGACCTGCCGCCGGAGGGAGAATATGATATATCCATCCGATACCATGTTCAGCAGGGAATGAATTTGCAAGTGACCGACCAAGCAGACCAGCAAGCAATCATACAAACCGTAAACAGCCTGACTTATGCTGGCCACACCCCAAACGTTAGCATATCCCCAAATGACGAGATTTACTCCTTAGTAATTTTCCCAACACAGCAGCACAAGGAAACTGTGATTATCTATTTAAGCGACAAAGTACCCTGCTATATTCAAGATAACAACATCGGATTAAAAATTGGCAATCCAGAGAACTTACAGCAGCTAGTCAGCCAGATTTACGCCAAAATCAGTAAATATTAAACAAGCCGCCGCCGTTTTTTGCAAGAACGGCGGCGGCTTGTTGTTTATCTAATTAAGAAGCTCATCAGCTACACTTAAATTTTTTATAATTATCTTCTCTCATTTTTTCATCAAACCAACTCCAGCATTCCAGGCCTTGCCAACCTTGTCGCCTGTAACGTAATAGCCATTTTGAAACTGATCGAACATCAAGGCTTGAAGTTTTGCAGGATCAATTTTATCTTTTTCAGAAAGAACCCTTTCCTCAGCTTTCACATTAACGATTTTACCAACGATACCAGACACATATTCAGTATTTAGCACTTCTAAGAGTTCACACTCCATAACAACCGGAAATTCTTCAATGATTGGAGCATAAACCTTATCACTTTTTACTGCATGATAGCCAGTGCGTTCAAACTTGTCATCAATTTTATTACCGGAAGCTATACCAAAAAAGTCGGCCACATCCATATGCTGTTCATCTGCAAGCGCAACGGTAAAGGCTTTGCTTGCATTGATATTCAGCCAAGTTTTCTTACCCTCCCCAATAAACAGTATAATTTTGTCACTGTCGCAAATTTGTCCCCAGGCAACATTCATAACGTTCACTTTTTCGTTCTCATCATAAGCCGCAACCATCAAAACAGGCATGGGATATACAGCCGGAACTACGCCTAAATTTTTTTTCATTGCTTTTTTCCTTTCAAATTTTTATTAATATGTGAGGGCTTGACATTTTTGTTACCCTCGCATATAATTATAACCTGAATTTACCAAAAGTCAAGAACGCACATTTTTGTAATATACTATCAAAAATTATAGTTAGGAGAAAACTCAATGAACATTGCCAAGATAAAAACATATAATTGTCCGGTGGAGGCGGCTATGAATGTTATTGGCGGAAAATACAAAGCCCTAATTATCTATGAGCTTATTAGCGGAACCAAACGTTACAACGAAATTCAAAAAGCGCTCCCACAAGCAACCCCCAGAATGCTGAGTAAACAACTGAAAGAATTGGAAGATGATGGGGTAATTAAACGTGTTTTATATCCAATAGTACCACCCAAAACAGAATACTCTCTTACAGAAATGGGTATCACCCTTGTTCCTATTATGGAAGCCCTATGCAAATGGGGTGAACACTATTTCAAACTGGCGGGGATTTCCATCACACATGATGAATAGACAAATTAAGCAATCAATTAAAAGCGCAGGTTGAAGCCAAAATCTCCCGCCAGCACTGCCAAAGGCCAATTTTTTCCACATCATCAGTTGCCAGCAACGGCAGACTTTGCACCAACTGCCCATCCTGCATAATTTGCAGCTCGCCCAACTGAGTGCCGGCGGCCAACGGCGCTTGCGGCCACGGCTCCACCACATTAATCAGAGTTTCGTAATCGCTACCGCTACCAGCCTGGCTCAACACTCCGGCCGCTTGCTCAATTTTGGCGTCCACCTGACTGGACGCTCCTTTCTCCACCGGCACGGAACAAATCAAGGATCCCGCAGGATAAAGCAGCTGGTAAGCGTAATTGTTAAAGCCATAATTCAGCAGCTTCATAGACTCTGTGAAATGCCCCTGCTGCGGCTCCACCCCCATCACCACGGAAATCAGCCGCAAATCACCGCGGCAGGCCGTGGAAACCAAATTTCGCTTGGCCTCAGATGTGTAACCGGTTTTCAATCCATCCACCCCGTCATACCATTTCAGCAGGCGATTGGTATTCCAAAGCACCAACGGCTTAGGGTCGCCGCGGAACTGATATTCATAAATGCCGGTATATTCCAGCAAATGCGGCACCTGCACTGCATGGCGCGCTAAAATCGCCATATCCGCCGCCGTGGTGTAATGCTCAGGGTCATGCAGGCCATGTGGGTTGGCGTAATGCGTGCCGCTCATACCCAGCTCAGCCGCGCGTTTGTTCATCATATCCACAAAGTTGCCCACGGAACCGCCCACGTGTTCAGCCACCGCCACGCTGGCGTCATTGCCGGAGCCAACGGCCACTGCAATCAGCATTTCATGCAACGTGCGAGTTTCCCCAACATAAAGATAAACTTGAGAGCCTCCCATACTGGCCGCATATTCGCTGGTTGTCACCTGATCATCCAGGCTAACGTCGCCGCGCTCCACCGCTTCCAAAGCCAGCACCAGCGTCATAATCTTGGTGGTGCTGGCCGGAAAACGCTGCACATCCGCATTAGCCGACGCTAAAACCTGGCCGCTGTTGGCCTCCAGCAGCACATAGGCCGCCGCGTCTAGCTGCGGCGCTTCCGCCGCCCTGGCCGGGCCGGCCAAACAAAAACCTAACAACAAACCTAAACAAAGCCATATTTTGTTACGCATAAAGCAAACCCTCCAAACATAGCAACAAAACTCTATCTATTGCTATGCCGGAGGGTTACTCTTTATGCTTTTTTAAAATATTTTGATTTCGCGCCGCATATTCACGGAAAGAACCAGCCCCATAGCCATCAAATTAATTAGCAAGCTGGTGCCGCCGTAACTGAAAAACGGCAGGGTGATACCAGTAATCGGCATAATGCCCATCGTCATGCCAATATTAACAAAAATCTGGAAAAATAGCATGGCCACAATGCCAGAAACAATCAACGAACCAAACAAATCAGCCGATTGGTTGGCAATCCGCATAATACGCAGCAGCAATAGCAAAAACAGCAACAGAACCCCAACCGAGCCAACAAAGCCCAACTCCTCGCCAACCACCGAAAAAACAAAGTCAGTGTGATGGAAAGGCACAAAATCGCTCTGCACCTGGGAACCCTCGCCGTAGCCCTTGCCCAGCAAGCCGCCGGAGCCAATGGCCACCACTGATTGGATTAGCTGATAACCCTCATCACGCGGATCCATCTGCGGATTGATGAAAATAATCAGGCGGTTCAGCTGATAAGTGTGCATTGGCAGCGGCACCGGCAGCTCCTCAATCATATGCTCAAAGCCGTCCGTGGCAAACCAGAGATCCAAAAATACCAGACCAACCAGTAAAGCGATAACCAACAGCAAGATTAGTACACGCCGACGTGGAATACCGCTTAGCCACATCATCACCAGCATAGTGAAACCAAAAACCAAGGTGCTGCCCAAATCAGGCTCCAGCAAAATTAGCACCATAGGGACAGCCATAATCGCAAAAACCCCAAAAAAAGTGCTCCATTCTGCAATCCGCTCCTGCCGTTGGCTTAAAAATTTAGCCAACGTTACAATCACAATCAACTTGCCTAACTCAGACGGCTGAAACATATAGCCGCCAATATAATATGAACGGTTTGCCTCTGTCAAAGCATTTTGTCCATGCGGCGCAAAAAACACGCCCACCAACAGCACCAACAAGCCTATATAAGCCAGCGGAACATAATGGCTCAGATCCCGGTAGTTA
Source organism: Peptococcaceae bacterium (assembly GCA_022797295.1). Lineage (GTDB taxonomy): Bacteria > Bacillota > Dehalobacteriia > UBA4068 > UBA4997 > Avidehalobacter. The sequence continues at coordinate 48,212 of JAAWKH010000001.1, read as the reverse complement.
AACAAGGCTGCGCCGACCATTGCCACCAACCCCACGCCCAAAAACATCAACTGACGATTTACATAATACATTGAACCGTTAAGGCTTACATTAGCGCTAGCTGAGGCCAGCACCACAAAGCTAACCGTAATCAGCAAAGCCAGCAAAATCAAAAAAACCCAATCCAGGTTTTTAATCATCTTTTTGTCAAACACATTTAATCTCCCAAAAATTAATCTATATATCCCCTAATCAATTAGCTACCCAAATTGTTACGCCATTTAGCGTTCATTCCCTTTTGATACGCACCACCGGAATGCTGGCCACCAGGGCGATTTCCCCCTCGCTTTTGTTAAAGGCCATATCCAGCTGCCCCTCGTCGATCACCATATAACGGGAAATCAGATTGATCAACTCCGCCCGTAGCTGAAGCAGCATATCCTCTGGCAGACTGTTGCCCCGGTCCTGCACCAACACCAAACGCAGACGCTCCTTGGCAATCTCCTTGGAATGTAATTTTTTATCTTCTTCCTTAGGGAAGAATTTTGTCAAAACCTCAGAAAAACTCATTATCAACCCTCCCTTTAGCGCGTTGCAAACAGGCTTTTCAGACGATTCAAAAAACCATCCTTTTCCGACAAATCCAAAAGCGGCACTTCATCGCCGCAAAGCCTTTGGGTAATATTCCGATAAGCCAATCCTGCGCGGGAAAGGTCATCCAGCACAGCAGGCTCGCCCCGGTTGGTGGAGGTTACAATGGAATCGTCGTCTGGCACAATGCCCAGCAAATCCACCGCCAAAATCTCCAGCATATCCTCAACCGACATCATATCACCATTTTGCACCATGCGCGTGCGAATACGATTGATAATCAAATGCGGCTCCGTCAGGCCCGCCGCCTCCAGCAGGCCGATAATCCGGTCAGCGTCCCGCACAGCGGAAACCTCCGGCACCGTCACCACAATCGCCCGATCCGCCCCGGCAATGGCATTTTTAAAGCCATGCTCAATACCGGCCGGGCAATCAATCAATATGTAATCAAACTGCGGCTTCAAAGCCTCAATCAGCTCAACCATTTGTACCTCGGAAACTGCGGTTTTATCCTTAGTTTGAGCCGCCGGCAGCAGATACATATTTTCAAAACGCTTGTCCTTAATCAGGGCTTGCTTTAAGCGGCAACGCCCCTGCACAACATCCACCACATCGTAAACAATGCGGTTTTCCAGCCCCAGCACAACATCCAAATTGCGCAGGCCAATATCCGTATCCAGCATCACAACCTGCTTACCCAAGCGGGCCAGGCCGCAGCCCAAGTTGGCGGTGGTGGTGGTTTTGCCAACGCCTCCCTTGCCGGAGGTTACGACATACACAACTCCCATAAAACTTCCTCCCTCAAAAAAACTTATTTGCTGATAACGTATTTTTCGATTACCACCTCGCCATCCTTCAGGAAAGCCACCTCTGGGCAAAAAGCCTCAGGCAGGGGCTGACCATCCGGCGGCCGGGTGATATAAGAAGCTATGCGAATTTGTGTTGGCAAAAGAGATGAAGCCAAAACTGTGGCGCTGCAATCTCCATGGGCTCCGGCGTGCACCACGCCCCTAAGGGCGCCCAGCACCACCACATGTCCATCAGCAATGATTTCCGCACCGGGGTTTACATCCCCCAGCACCACCACATTGCCGCCAAAGCTGACTTTTTGCCCAGAGCGCAGAGTTCTCTGCACCAAGGCGGTATCACTAACCAATCTGACGCTCTCTCCTGATATAACCAAAACCTAAGCCTCCTTAATCAAAAAATCCGTTGCATCTTTTTGCTGAGATTAATTTCTGAAATTAAGTTGGCTTTTCCTTGTATTAATTACGAATGGTTTGCGCCAAATTGCAGCAGATTGCCGCAAAAACAACCGAACTTAGGCAAATTTATATTAAATTACGTTCCTATCCCCCTGTTTCAGCAATTAAAATGCTTCCTGAAAATTTTTTTACTCCACAACGGACGAATGCACATTGGAAACAGTTTGACTGCCATCAAAGCCAAAGTAAGCGTCAAAAACATCCTTACAAACCACACCGCCTGAGGAAAATCCGTGAAAGCCATATTCCACCATGCCGGCAAAAGCCACCTCTGGGTCATCCGCAGGAGCAAAGGCAACAAACCAACCGTGATAATCATTGTTTTTATCATCGCCCACCAGACCAGTTTGCGCCGTGCCGGTTTTGGCGGCCACCGACACCGGATAATTACCAAAGGTACGATAAGCAGTGCCGCCAGGCTGAGTTACCGCTTGCAATGCGTCATAAAGCACATCCCAATTTTCATCCGACATATTAATGCGGTCCATCACCCTAGGCTCCCACTGATAAACCGTTTCGCCTTCATAATCAATAATCCTGTCCACCACATGCGGCTGCATACGCACCCCATGGTTGGCAATGGTTGCCATGGCCTGAGCCATTTGCAGCGTGGTATAGTAGCTGTAGCCCTGACCAATAGACATATAGTAGGTGTCATAAGGATACCAGTTGCCCTCGCGGCCCTTAAAATTCAGCTTTTTCCAGTCTGGATTAGCCAAAAGGCCTCTGGTTTCACCCGTCAACTCAATGCCCGTCAACTGCCCGTATCCCAGCTGACGAAAAACTTCATACATATTATCAATTCCGGCCGCCGCCCCGGCGTCCTGCGCATATGTGTTGCAGGAAACAGCCAATGCCTGGCTTAAATCCACCATACCGTGAATACCAGTACATTTGGCTTTGTCATTGTCCCAGTTTTCCGGATCGCAGAAAATATGCGTATCCCGGCCAATAGCCCCACAAGCCAAAGCCGCCAACGCTGTGGAAACCTTAAAGGTGGAGCCAACCGGATAAGCGCCAGAAATGGCCCGGTTAAAAGTTGGTTTTAAGGTTTCATCGTAATAATAAGCCGCCTTTTCGCTATCAATGCCTTTGATGAAATCCTCCGGTTCATAATCTGGATAAGAAGCCATCGCCAGCACGGAACCGGTTTTTACATCCAGCAAAACAGCCGACCCGCCAACCACTTTTGGCCGCTCCTGTTTCAGCTTTTCCACTGTTTCGGCCAAGGAGTCCTCCATCACCCGTTGAATATCCGCGTCAATCGTCAACACCAGCGAATTGCCGGAAACACTTTCCTGATTGGAAATTTCCCGCACAATGCGATTTTGGGAGTCCACCTCCAGCAAGCTCAAGCCGCGCTTGCCACGCAGACCAATTTCCCGGCCCTCCGTATCGGTAAAGCGTTCCATTGTTCGCTCCACCCCGGCCTTGCCCACCAAATCCGTAGACAAATAGTTATAGTTTTGTACCAAATCGGCGTCCGCATCCGTGATTTTACCCACCTGCCCCAAAACGTGGCTGGCCAGGCTTCCCTCCAGATAAACGCGCTGAGGCGTTTCAATAATCAGCAAACCCGGCAGCTTGTCCCGGTTTTCCTCCAGGCTGGCCACCAAGTGCTGGTTGTTTTCCGCCGGCATTGTGGTAATCACCACCGGCTGATAATTGCTGGCGCGATGGTCAATCTTGTCAATAATCGCTTCTTCGTTCAGCTCCGGATCCTTCAAAAAACCGGCCAGATTATGCGCCAGCTCCTTGATTTCATCACTTGTCATTTTGGCAGTGGAAATAGAAATCTCAAAACAAATTTCTGAACCTGCCAGCTTCAACATATTACGGTCATAAATATCGCCGCGTTTGGCCGGCTGCGATACAATCCGCAGCTGGTTACGGCTGGAAATTGAAGCGTAGGTTTCTGAATTCAAAATTTGCAATGCAAACAAACGAGCCGCCAAAACAAAAAACAGTAGCAGCAACATGCAAACAAAAACAAAGCTACGCTTACCAAAACGTTTATACTTATCATCCTGTTCAACCTCCAAAGGTTCAAACAAAGCGCGCACCTCCTTAAAAAAATCCTATACGTTTATATTATAGCATAGGGCGGTTTTTTTTGCAACGTGTCGCAACAGTTTTATTGTATACATTGCTGTTGCCTATTGACTTTTACCATTGGCAAATGTTTTAATATTAAGTGCCGGATTTATTGCCGGCAAATATTTTGACCTTAAAAGGAGTTTTTAAGCTATGGCAGAAAAGAAACTTTTTTGCTCTGAGGCCAAGCTAGAGGAAATTGCAGCGGCCTTTGGCACCCCTTTTCATCTTTATGACGAAGCCGGAATCCGGCGTATGGCGCGGCAACTGCGGAGCGCCTTTGCCTGGTGCCCCAGTTTTAGGGAGCACTATGCAGTGAAAGCCCTGCCCAATCCTTACATTTTGGAAATTATGCGAGAGGAAGGCCTTGGCGCTGATTGTAGTTCTCTGGCGGAACTGCTGCTGGCCGAAGCCGCTGGTATGCGTGGGCCGGAAATCTGCTTTACCTCCAATGACACCCCGCCGGAAGAGTTTGTGAAAGCAAGAGCCCTCAATGCCACTATCAATTTAGATGATATTACCCATCTGCCCTTTTTAGAAAACTGCGCCGGCCTACCCTCGCTGCTCTCATTTCGCTATAATCCAGGCCCTCAGCGCAATGGCGGCAACGCCATCATCGGCACCCCGGAAGAATCCAAATACGGCCTAACCCACGCCCAGCTGTTGCAAGCTGTTGAACAGGCTCAGGCCAAAGGAGTACAACGCTTTGGCCTGCATACAATGGTAGTTTCCAACGAATTAAATCCAGATTATCTGCTGGGCACTGCCACAATGATGTTTGAGCTAGCCATAGAGTTGAAACAAAAGCTGAACGTGACGGTGGAATTCATCAACCTGGGCGGCGGCCTGGGCCTGGCTTATCGACCGGAGGAAGATGAGCTTGATTTGGCAGCCCTGGGCGAAGCCATTCGGCAGGAATATCAACGTTTGCTGGCGCCGGCCGACCTTGGCAATGTAGGCCTGGCTATGGAAAGCGGCCGCCTGATGACCGGCCCCTTTGGTCTGCTGGTAACTCGCGCCATTCACACCAAAGACACCTATAAGCATTATATCGGCGTGGACGCTTGTATGGCTCATCTAATGCGCCCCGCCCTTTACAATGCTTATCATCACATAACCGTGCTGGGCAAAGCTAATGCTCCAGCCGACCACACTTACGACGTTGTTGGTTCTCTTTGTGAGAATAATGACAAATTTGCCGTCAATCGTTCACTGCCGGAAATTCAGGTGGGCGATTTACTGGCCATTCACGACACCGGCGCGCACGGAACCGCAATGGGCTTCAATTACAATGGTAAGCTGCGCTGTCAGGAGCTGTTGCTGCACGAGGACGGCTCAGTTCAGGTTATCCGGCGAGCGGAAACTATGGCGGATTTGTTTGCCACGCTGGATTATCCCGGCTTAAAACTATCCTAAAACCACACTGGCAATAATTAATATTTTAACAAAGGAAACCGCAAATATGCAGCATAGAACGCCGCTAGTGCAGGCAATTCAAGCCTATCAAGCGAAAAAACGCCTCCGCCAGCATATGCCGGGACACAAGGGACAGGCGCAGGCCAACGCGCTTTTTGAGCATTGGGGCGAGCTGGCCGCCTGGGATCTCACCGAGGCCGAAGGGCTAGACGACCTACACGCACCGGAGGGCCCCATCCGCCAAGCGGCGGAATTGCTTGCCCAAGCCGTGGGCGCAAAACAAGCACATCTGCTGGTAAACGGAGCTAGCGTGGGCATTTTGGCCGCCATTTTGGCCGCCACCGCCCAAAGCCCCGGCTGCTCCATTTTGCTGCCCCGCAACGCCCACCGGGCTTGCTGGAATGGCCTAGCGTTGGCGGGCTGCCAGCCCGTTTGGTTGCCAGTTGAATATGATAAAACAACCGGGCTGCCTTTAGGTATCACACCAAAGCAGCTGCAACAGGCGGCCGCGCAAACGCCGGCGGCCAAAGCAGCTTTTTTTGTTTACCCCTCATATTATGGCGTTTGTGTAGATTTAGCAGCTCTTTTAAGCGTCTGCCGCCAGCATAAGCTTATCAGCATTGTTGACGAGGCGCACGGCGCACATCTGCCTTTCACTGCGCCGGAGCAAGCGGCAGCCCGGCTAGGCGCGGATTTAGTAATTGAAAGCTGGCATAAAACGATGGGCAGCCTGGGACAAACCGCCGTGCTGCTAAGCAACAGCCGGGACGATTTACAACCTGAACGTTGGCTGACTATGCTGCAAACCAGCAGCCCATCTTATCCGCTGCTGGCCTCGTTGGACGCCGCAAGAGCGGAATGGTGCGCCCAACAAGCAGAACGCCGGCAAACCTTGACACAAGAGCGTGCCATATTAACGGAAACCTTACAAAAATGCAACGTGCTGCAAATGTTGCAACCAGCGGAACTGCCCAGCGGCTTTAGCTATGATGAAAGCAAAGCCTTGCTTTACAGCGCTGCCGGCCACAGCGGCTGGCAACTGGCCGAGGCCTTGCGCCAGGCTGGACTGGAACCGGAATTCGCCGATTGGCGTTGGGTTCTGTTGTTGCTCAGCTTTGCTGATTGCTGGCAATCCGGCGGTTGGCCAGCCTTAACTAAAGCACTGCAACAGGCCGACCTTATCTTACAGCAAACGCCGGCCAAACCGGTGCGGCTGGCAACGGCTAATCTGCCGCTACCACAGCAGATTTTCACCCCGGCTGAAACAATGCGCCAACCGGTGCGTATGCTGCCGCTGGCTCAAACAGCTGGCCACGTGGCTGCCGGCCTGCTAACCCCCTACCCGCCCGGCATTCCCTGGCTGGGCCCCGGCGAGCTAATTGAACCCTGGCTGATTGAAGCAGCTGAGGCCCTACTACAAGCAGGCGGCCGCTTACAAGGCCTAACAAACGGTTGTCTGCCGGTATTGGCGATAAGCTAAGCTTATCAAGCAAGCATATTACTGCCGAAATCAGCCGATATTTTGTGCTTGATTTCAGCAAGATTTTATTCTATTATATATATAGCGAGATAAACAGGAGGTGCCTTTGCTCATGCTCTACGAAAAATTAGCCGCCATTATGGCTGCCGGACGCATTAGCCACGCCTGGCTGCTAACCGGCCGACCAGAACAGACTTTGGAGCAATCCGTTTTGCTGGCCAAGGCCCTGCTTTGCCACCAGCTGCAAGCAAACGGCCAACCATGCGGCCAATGCCCAGCCTGCCGCAAAATTGAGGCCGGCAACCATCCTGATTTGCAGCTGATTTTGCCCAAAGGCGCCAGCGTTAAGATTGAGCAAACCCGCGCCATGCAATATTTGGCTAGCTTGGAGGCCTATGAAGGCGGCCGCCGCGTGGCCATTATTCATCAAGCGCACACTATGCCGCCGGCCGCCGCCAACAGTCTATTAAAAATTTTGGAGGAACCCCGCGCCGGCCTTTTTCTGATTTTAACCGCTCCTTTAGGCGATAGTCTGTTGGAAACTATTCTTTCCCGCGTGGTTTGGCTACGCCTGCCGGAAAATCTGCCTGCCGGCGGAACTAACGTTTATTCCAACGCTTACCTGGCCGAGCTAACCCGCGCCAAGGAGCTTCAACAGGAAATGCACGCCAAATGTAACCGCCTGTTTGAGCTTTTGGCCCAGCCACAAGACGGCGCGGCGTTGCTGCTGCTGGCCCGCAGCTTTCGAGAAGACCGCCAATCCGGCGTGGCCCTGAAACAGCTGTTCAGCGCCTTTTTAGAGGAATTGCTGGCGGAATTGCGCAACCTGGCGGCGGCTGCTATCTGCCGTCGCCACGGCGAGCCCACCCCCAACGCGCCAAAGTTGGCCGCCAATGAATTGCAAGCTCTGGAAATGGCAGCTCTGGTGGAGGAAGCCCGCCGTGATGTGAATGGCAACATCAACGGTACGTTGCTTTTGAGTGTGCTTTTTTTGCAAATGCGGGATATTCTGCAAAAAAATATTCACTAAACCCTATTTTTGGTAAAATTTACAGCTCAAGCCTCAGATTATTTAATTTGGGGCTTGAGCTTTTGTTTATTTTGTGGTATGCTAAAGAATAAGGTGTTTTGTTAAGCAAACATCCCTTGGTTTTAATTAATTCGATAATTTGAAAAGAGGAAATAAAATGTCTGATGTTGTAGGCGTTCGTTTTGAACGCGCCGGCAAAATCTCTTACTTCACCTGCGGTGATTTGCAGCTTTCTTTTGGCGACCAGGTGATTGTGGAAAGCAGCTGGGGCCTGGATTTTGGCACGGTGGTGACGCCCTGCCTCAGCCAAGCGCCGGAGCAGCCAGCCAACCAGCCGCCGCGCGCCGTTGTGCGCTTGGCCACGCCGGAGGATGAACAAAGCTATGAAAATATGAAAAAGCTGGAACCGGAGGCTTTTGCCTACTGCCAGCAACAGATTGCCAAACTTGGCTTACCAATGAAGCTTATCCGCGTCAGCTACACTTTCGACGGCGGCAAGGTGATTTTTTACTTCTCATCGGAAAATCGGGTGGATTTCCGCGAACTGGTTAAGATACTGGCCAGCCATTTCCACACCCGCATAGAGTTGCGTCAGGTTGGCGTGCGCGATGAAGCCCGCATTGTTGGGGGCTATTCCACTTGCGGGCGCGAGCTTTGCTGCGCGTCATTCTTGAACAATTTTCATCCGGTTTCCATCCGAATGGCCAAAAAACAAAATCTGGCCCTGAACCCGGCCAAAATATCCGGTGTGTGTGGTCGATTGATGTGCTGCCTGTATTATGAATATGATGATAACCGGGAGCTGGCCGAGCACGACGATGATTTAACGCCAGCCGAGAAAAAAGGCAAAAATTGTGCCGATTGCCCAAAAAACGCCAAAAAAGCCCGTCGTCAGATGGAGGAGGATGATAACCTTGGCTCTGAGGAATGAAATATTGGCGCTGGAGGACCAGCTGAATGATTTGCTGGACAAGCTGCAAGAGCTACGCATCAAGGTGGATTCTATGGAGGTGCAAAACGCCCGCCTGCTAGAACGCCTGAGTGTAGAAAATATCCGCAGCGAAGGCCTGGAAGAGCTAACCAAGCTTTACGACGAGGGCTATCACATCTGCGCCACTTACTATGCACAACGGCGCAATGGCGAAGAATGCTTGTTCTGCCAAAGCTTTTTGAAGGAGAATTTGTGACCAAACCAGCAAACGCAGCAAATATTAATGATGAACAGATAATTGACCTACGTTGGCGCGGCTTGAAGCTGCTACAAAAACGAAATTTGTTCGGCTTCACCAGCGATTCGCTAGCATTGGCCAAGTTTGTGGGCTCACACCCCAGCTATCAAACTGTCTGTGATTTGGGCAGTGGCAGCGGCGGCCTGCTTTTGTTGCTTTGGGCGCTCAATCCACAAGCTCAATGCTGCGGGCTGGAGCTGCTAGCAACCAACGTCCAGCTGGCTAAACGCAGCCTGCTCCTGAACAAACATCTGCCGGAACTATCCCAACATTGCTGTTTTTTACAGGGAGATTGGCGCACTCCCTGGCTTTATTTTGCGCCGCAATCATTTGATTTGCTAGTAAGCAACCCGCCCTACTGGCCGGCCGGCAGCAGCCGGCAAAGCCCTGTTTTAGAGCGAGCTGCGGCTCGCAACGAGCTTTTTGGCACTTTGGCGGAACTAATATCCAGCGCGCGTTGGCTGCTGAAGCCTGGCGGCCGTCTGGCTATGGTTTTGCCGTGGCAACGCCAGCAGGAAGCTGAACAGCTTTTAACAATAAATGACCTTAGCCTGTTGCGGCTGAAAAAACAACAAAAATTGCTGCTAATTGAAGCAGAACAAGCCATAGATTAAATTTTGAAAAAGTTGGTGATTAAATGGGCAAGCTAATTTTGGTAGCAACACCGATTGGTAATTTGGCAGATGTTTCCACCCGGCAAACCGAAGCCTTGCAACAGGCTGATTTGGTAGCGGCCGAGGACACCCGGCATAGCGGTCTGCTTCTGCAACATCTGGGCCTGAAAAAACCGCTTTTAAGTTACTATCAACACAATGAGGAAAAAAGAGAAAGCCGTCTGCTGACTGAGTTGGCGGCCGGGCACACTGTAGCATTGGTTAGCGACGCCGGCACGCCCGGCATTTGCGACCCTGGCTCAGCCATTTTACGCGCTGCCGTTGCAGAGGGATACGAGGTGGACGCAGTGCCCGGCCCCTGCGCTTTAATTCAAGCTCTGATTTTAAGCGGCCTGCCCACTGAGCGCTTTGCATTTGAGGGCTTCCCGCCCCGCACTCAGGCGCTGTTGCCATATTTACAAGGGTTGCACCAGGAGCAGCGCACCCTGATTTTTTATGAAGCCCCTCACCGCCTGCAAAACACCCTTCAAATGATGTTGCAGGCATTTGGGCCAGAGCGGCAAATAGCCGTTTGCCGGGAACTAACCAAAAAGTTTCAGGAGATTAACCGGGGCACTCTGGCGGAAATCTGCGCTCTTTGGCAGGAACGCCAGCCAAAGGGCGAGTTTGTGCTGGTGCTGGCCGGAGCAAAAACGGAGCAAACCGCCGCAAACGCAGACCCTGCCGCTGTTCAGGAGCACCTGGCGCGTCTGATGGCCGGCGGCATGAAGCATAAAGCAGCGGCCAAAGAGGTCGCTGCTACATATAAACTGCCGGTTAATGAAGTTTATCAAATGGGATTGGCATTAAAAATCAACGGTTCAGCTAAACCCCCAGAAGCTCCGGCAGAGTAACCACCCGCAGGCCAAAATTTTTGGCCTGCGCCGTCTGCTCCGCCAGCTGATAGGCCAAATTGGCGGCAGAATGAGCGTCGCTGTTTACCATCACCCAGGCCTTTTCCTCGCGCAGAATTTCCCACAACCAATAATCTGGATAAGGCCGTTGCAAATAACCGCGGCACATCGCCCCGGTGTTAATTTCAAAAATCACTTTATTATTTCGACAATGTCGCCGCAAAACCGCGGCGGCTATTTTTTTATATTCTGGACTGCTTTCATCAAACAAACGCCCGCCAGCATTATATTTACAAAGCAAATCAAAATGGCCGGCAATCTGCACCGGCCGGACGGCCAGCATTTCATCAACCGCCGCAAAGTAAGCCCGCACATACCCCTGCACACCGCCAAAATCAGCAATAGCCGCCTGAGTTTCCGCCAAATCAGCGTCAATCGGCCACACCCGGCCAGACGGCCCAACCAAATTGTGTACGCTGCCAATCAGATAATCAAAAAGGCCTGCCTCAGGCGGCTCGCTCAAGGAATCCAGCTCCAGACCCAGATAAATCGCCAGCCGCCCGCGATACTCTTCCCGCAAAGCCAAAACTTCTTGACGGTACTGCGCCAACGCTGCCGGCCCCATACCATAACCATCCGCCGGGCAAAAGCTGTGACCGGAAAAGCCTAGCGATTCAAAACCCAGCTGCCAGGCCGCCGCAGCCATCTCTGCCGGCGTATTTTGGCCGTCACAAAGAGAAGTATGCGTGTGAGCATTGCTGTGAACAAAGCCGGCCCCTGCTCCCTTTTGCGCCGCCATCAGCCCATTTTCTCCTGCTTCACTTTATGGTCAATAATATGCCGGCGGTCCAACTCCGCCACAATTTCCGCTGGCGAAATGCCCAGCTGCACCAGCAACACCAAAACGTGATAGCACAAATCTGCCACCTCGTAGACGGTTTCCGCTCGGTCCTCCGCTTTGGCCGCAATGATTACCTCAGTGGCCTCCTCGCCCACTTTTTTCAAAATCTTATCCAAACCTTTAGCAAACAAATATGAGGTGTAGCTGCCCTCCTGCGGCTGCTGCTGGCGACCTTGCAGCAAACCGTAAAGACCGCTCAGTCCCAAACTTTGCACTGCTTCATCCACAAACAGCCCGTTAAAAAAGCAGCTTTCCTGCCCCGTGTGGCAAGCCGGGCCCTCCTTACTCACCTGCACCAGCAAAGCGTCCTCGTCACAATCAGCAGTTATGCTCACAATATGCTGCACATTACCGCTTTCCTCGCCCTTGCGCCAAAGCTGCCGCCGGCTGCGCGACCAAAAGCAGCAACGCCGCTCCGCCAGGCTGATAGCAAGGCTTTCCTCATTCATATAAGCCAGCGTCAGCACCTGTTTAGTGTAAAAATCCTGCACAATCGCCGGTATTAAACCGTTTTCATCAAACTTCAAAGCCATAAATTATTTTACCTCCCCAAAATACGCAACCGTTTACCCAACATAACGCCTAATCATTTGCACATATTTATAATATTCCGCACAATCCTCTTCATTTACCGCCAAAAAATAAACCATCAGCAGGCTGCCAGGCGCGCAAATGCCAAAGCCCACCATCGCCCGGCCATCCCGCGCAAAACCGCGATAAGCCAACGTGGCGAAGCCCGGCGGATACCAAGCCGCCAAACCGGCCGGCCGCATTCCCATTTGCTCACAGGCCGTGCAAAAAAAGAATTGCAGCGTATCCGCGTCAGGAGCCATATCCGTTGTTATATCGTGAAATGCACAGGAGGAGCAACAAACCATCACCCGGCCAAAGGGCTCCTCGTAAATATATTGCGGCGGCTGCATTTCCGCATCCACCAAAAAAGGCCAATTAGCAGGCAGGGTAACACTCCAGCCAGCTATATTATAAACCATATTTTCTTCCGACATCGCCCTCACCTCCTGTTCAAATTAAAGTCGCATTTCCAGGCCAGCTTCTTGCAAGCGACGTTTCAAATCACCAATCTCCACCTGACGATGGTGAAAAATGGACGCCGCCAGGCCCGCGTCAATGCCTGAGTGTTGGAAAAGCTCCACAAAATCCTCCGCCTTGCCAGCGCCGCCGCTAGCAATAATCGGCACTTGCACCCTGGCCGCCACCGCGTCCAGCATAGGCAAATCAAAGCCCTGTTTAACCCCATCTGTGTCAATGCTGTTCACAACCAGCTCGCCAGCGCCGCTGTTCACGCCAAACTCCGCCCATTCCAGCGCGTCCAGGCCGGTATCCTCTCGGCCACCCTTGGCAAAAATATGCAGCCGGCCGTTCACCCGCTTCACATCCATACTTAAAACCACGCACTGGTTGCCATATCTCTGGGCCGCCTCGGCAATCAACCCGGGATTGGCAATCGCGCCGCTGTTCACACTCACCTTGTCCGCGCCGCATTTCAACACCCGGTCAAAATCCTCCAGACTGCGAATGCCGCCGCCAACCGTCAGGGGAATAAAAATTTCCGCCGCCACTCGCCGCAAAATATCCACAAACATCGCGCGCCCCTCAACGCTGGCCGTTATATCGTAAAATACCAGCTCATCCGCACCGGCCTCATTGTAAAAGCGAGCCAGCTCCACCGGATCTGCCACATCCTGCAAACCCTGAAAATTCAGGCCCTTAACCACCCGGCCATCGCGCACATCAAGACAAGGAATTAACCGTTTGGTAATCATAGCCGCTTCCCTCCTGCCGCCTGGGCCAAGCAATCCGGTAAACTCAGCTGGCCGGAGTAAAGCGCCTTGCCAATAATCACGCCGGCCACGCCAATTTCCGCCAAAGCCGGCAGCTCATCGGCAAAACTAACCCCGCCGCTGGCCACCACCTGCAAGCCCTCAATCTGAGCCAACTCCCGGTAAAGTTGCAAGTTTGTGCCACCTAACGCGCCGTCCTTGTCAATATCCGTCACAATCACCGTCTGCACACCGGCGTTCAAGCAGCGGCGGCAAAAATCCGCCGTCTTCAGCTCTGTTTCCTCCAGCCACCCGGCCACCGCCACCCGGCCGCCGCGCGCGTCAATGCCAACCACAATTTGGCCGGGATATTTAGCGGCCATTCGCTGCACAAAAGCAAAATCACGCACCGCTACCGTGCCCAAAATCACCCGCCAAACGCCCAGCTCCAAATACTTCTGAATTCGCTCCTCAGTGCGGATACCGCCGCCCACCTCCACATGCAAGCCGCAGCTGCGCACAATCTCCGCCACCGCTGCAAAATTGGCCAGCGTTCCGTCTTTGGCGCCGTCTAAATCCACCACATGCAGATAACGCGCCCCTTGGCGTTCAAAATCCTGCGCCACCGCGGCCGGGTCATCACCGTAAACCTCCATCTGATTGTAATCGCCCTTAGTCAGACGCACCACTCGGCCGCCGGATAAATCAATCGCCGGAAAAATCTCCATAAAATCCTCCTAATTACCAAAACACTTTGGCTTATCAAATCAACCTATATTTCTGCAAATGCTTGCAGAAGCCGCAAACCAGCCGCACCACTTTTCTCGGGATGAAACTGCGTACCCCAAACGGAGCCGCGCCGCACCACGCCAGTTACCGGCAAGCCATAATCGGAAACCGCCAATGTGTCAGCCTCGCAGTTTTTGGCGTAGTAACTGTGCACATAATAGACATATTCGCCATCCTTAAAATAGCGAAACAAAGGGTCGTCCCGCAAAATATGCAGGCTGTTCCAACCGATATGCGGCACTTTCAGCCCAAAGCTTGACTCTGTCGACGCGTATGCCGACAAATCCGGCTGCAATGCCTCCACTGTGCCGCCAATCAGGCCCAACCCAGTGTGTTCGCCATATTCCAGGCTTTTATCAAACAACAGCTGCATGCCCAGGCAAATACCCAGCAGCGGCTTGCCGGCCGCCGCCTGTTGGCGCACCACCTCAAACAGACCGCTTTCCCGCAGCTTAGCCGCAGCGTCGCCAAAAGCCCCCACACCCGGCAATATCAAACGGTCTGCCGCCTGCAAATCATCAGCCTTAGCCGTCACTTTAGCTTCCACACCTAGATAATGCAACGAGCTAGCCAACGAGAACAAATTGCCCACTCCGTAATCAATAATCGCCACGCTCATCAGCTAAATCACCCCTTTGGTAGAGGGTATTTTGTCGATATTCTGTTCATCCAAACGCACCGCCTGACGCAAGGCCCGCGCCGTCGCCTTGAACATAGCCTCAATTATATGATGACAATTATGCCCAGCCAGCAGGCGCAAATGCAAAGTTAGTCCAGCGCTACGGCACAAGGCCTGCATAAACTCCTCGGCCAGCTCCGTATCAAAATCGCCCACCTTGGCCGCCGGCATTGGCGCCTCATAAGCCAAATGGGCCCGGCCGCTAACATCCACCACAGCCAGCAGCAAAGCCTCATCCATCGGCAAAAGCTGCTGACCATAGCGCACCACACCGCGCATTTCGCCCAAAGCCTGGCGCAAAGCCTGCCCCAACACAATGCCCACATCCTCCACCGTGTGATGATAATCCACATCCACATCGCCAGTTGCCTGCACCTGTAAGCCAAAACCGCCGTGAGCCGCAAAAAGCTCCAGCATGTGATTTAAAAAGCCGCAACCGGTATCCACATGATAAGCGCCACCGTCCAAATTTAGGGCCAGCTTAATCTGAGTTTCTTTGGTTCGACGTTCCACAACTGCTTCCCGCATCAGCGCACCTCCTGCAAAATTTCCGCCACCGCAGCCAACAGCTGCTGCATATCTTCCCGCGTGCCAATGCTAATCCGCACAAAATCCCGAATCCGCGGCTCGTCAAACCAACGAACCAAAATATCACGCTGTTTCAGCTTCTGATAAAGCTGTTGACCATCCAGCAGTTGATGCCTAGCCAGCACAAAATTGGCCAAGCTGGGCAAAACCTGAAAGCCCTGCGCCTCCAAACCCTCTGTAACAAGCTGACGATTCGCCATAATATTTTGACAACACTTCGCAAAGTAAGCCTTATCTCGCACTGCCGCCGCCGCCAAAGCCTGGGAAACCCGGTTGACATTATATGGATTAAAGGAAAATTTAATCGTATTCAAATCCGCAATCACCGCCGGCTGCCCTAAGGCAATGCCAACCCGCGCGCCAGCCAGGGAGCGGCTTTTGGAAAGCGTCTGCACCACCAACAAATTTTCATATTTAGGCAGCAAGGCAACCGCACTTTCCCCGCCAAAATCCACATAGGCCTCATCCACAATCACCATACTATCCGTATGGAATTGCAATATCTGCTCCAACGCGACCAACGGCAGATTTTTGCCGGTTATTGCATTAGGATTAGCCAGCACCACCGTTTCCTCAGCGTCCTCCAAATAATCGACCGGCTGAATATTAAAATCCTCATCCAACGGAGCCAGCCGAGCTTCCACATCAAAAAGAGCCGCAAAAACATTGTAAAAAGCATAGGTAATATCTGGAAAGGCCATTCGCCGGCCCTTACCATAAGCCAGAAAAGCAAAAGCCAACACCTCGTCGGAGCCATTGCCCACAAACACCTGCTCCGGCTGCAAATCGTAAAATTCGGCAACCGCCTGGCGCAAATCCGTGACCTCAGGATCGCTGTAAAGACGCAGCTGGCCGGCCGGCTGCTCATCAAGCTGCTGCAACAGCTGACGCACCGCCGGAGCTGGCGGATAAGGATTTTCATTGGTGTTCAGCTTGATAACCGGCCGCTGGCCCGGCTGCGGCTGCTCGCCCGGTGTGTAAGGCACCAGACCAGCAAAAGCATTGCTTAAAAATTTGCTCATTTCGCCACCTCTTCAAAACGAATTGCCACACTGCGGGCGTGCGCCTGCAAACCCTCGCGCTCGGCAAAATTCTCAATCCGGCCGGCCACTTCAGCCAAAGCTGGTTTGGGATAATAGATAAAACTGCTTTTCTTTACAAAATCATCAACAGAAAGCGGGCTGGAAAAACGCGCTGTGCCGCTGGTGGGCAGAGTGTGGTTTGGCCCAGCCCAGTAATCACCCAAAGCCTCCGGCACATTTTTCCCCAAAAAGATGGAACCAGCATTGCGAATGCTGTCCAACAAAGCAAATGGCTCATCCACACAAACCTCCAAATGCTCTGGTGCAATGATATTAGCCGCCGCAACCGCCGCCGCCAAATCGTCAGCAACAATAATCTTGCCATTGTTTTCAATGCTGGCGCGAGCAATTTCCTGCCGCGGCAACAAGGCTAGCTGACGCTCCAGCTCCACGCTCACCGCATCAGCCAAAGCTTGGCTGGTGGTTATCAAAACCGCCGTGGCCAATTTATCATGCTCAGCCTGGCTTAACATATCCGCAGCCACGTAAGCCGGGTTGCAGCTATCATCAGCCAGCACCAAAATCTCGCTGGGCCCAGCAATCATATCAATATCCACCAGACCAAAAACCTTGCGCTTGGCCGTGGCCACAAAAATGTTGCCCGGCCCCACAATTTTATCCACCTTAGGCACGCTTTCGGTGCCATAAGCCAGTGCGGCAATGGCCTGCGCGCCGCCAACCTTAAAAATTTTATCCACGCCAGCCACTTTGGCAGCCGCTAAAATTGGCGCAGCAATTTTGCCCTCAGCATTAGGCGGCGTGGTCATCACAATCTCCGAAACCCCAGCCAGCTTAGCCGGCACTGCATTCATCAACACACTGCTTGGATAACTGGCCGTGCCGCCCGGCACATAAAGCCCGGCCCGCTCCACCGCAGTATACTTTTGGCCCAGCACAATACCGCCCTCTTCGGTCAGCACAAAATTTTTAGGCACCTGTTGGCTATGAAAACGCCAAATGTTATCCCGCGCCAATTCCAACGTGCGAATAAAATCAGCATCCAGGCTAGCCACCGCCTCAGCAATCTCCGCCTCGCTCACCTGCAAAGCCTCAAGCTGGGCTTTATCAAAACGCTGCTCATATTCCAGCAAGGCCGCATCGCCATCCACCCGCACCTTGGCCATAATCTCATCCACCACGGCCTCCACATCGTGTTCCTCTCGAATATCCCGATTTAAAATATCCTGCACGGCAATTTCCGCTAACTTATATTGCTTAATCATTATCTATCCCCCATTTTAATCATTTTTTTCCATTATTTTAACAGCTAATTTCTCCAGCATAGTAGCAATTTCTGCTTCCTTAAATTTATAAGCCGCCTTATTGGCAATAAAGCGCGCGCTAATCGGTACAATTTCCGTTAAAACCTGCAAATTATTTTCCTGCAATGTTTTGCCACTTTCTACAATATCTACAATCACATCAGAAAGGCCCAAAATCGGCGCCAACTCAATACTGCCATTCAGCTTGATAATTTCAATTTCCCGGTTGATTGAAGCATAGTAGCCTTTGGCAATATTAACAAATTTGGTAGCAACGCGCAAGCGACGCTCCGGCTCCTCACGATAATCCTGCGGCCCGGCAACACAAACCCGACAACGCCCCAGGTGCAAATCCAACAACTCATAAACATCCGCAGCGCTTTCCAGCAAAATATCCTTGCCAACAATGCCCACGTCGGCCGCGCCGTGCTCAACATAAATCGCTACATCGCTTGGCTTCACCAGAAAATAACGCACGCCATTTTCCGCATTCTCAAACACCAGCTGTCGATTATCCAAATAAATATCCCGGCAGGCATAGCCCACACTGTCCAGCAGCTCATAAACCTGGTCGCCCAAACGCCCCTTGGGCAAAGCAATATTCAACATTCTTGCAGGCCCTCCTTATCAGTGTAGCGCAAATGACGACGGGCCCGCAACCCCAGCGGCAGGCTATCTGCCACCCGCACGCTTTCACCCTGCTCCGTCAGCTTACGCACCGCGGCCAAAATTCCCGCAGCCTCAGCCTGTGGCGCCTCCAACCAAATATCCACATCATACTCACGCGAGGGCAAAGGCAAACGCTCTAACTCATCTAAATACAAAGCAAAACCAATCGCTCCCAAATTGTGGCCCAACTTATACATCATACTATCATAACGGCCGCCGGAAAGCACCGGCCTCGGCAAACCAGCCAAATAGCCATTCATCAAAATCCCGTCGTAAAACTCCGTGGCATTCAACAAGCTGAAATCCAAACGTAAATGCTTTTGCTCCTCCTCATTCAAAGCCTGATAAACATTGTTTAATTCCTGCAAAGCCTGCTGCATTCTTTTGCCGCTACAAATTTGCTCCGCTCGCTGCAAAACATCTAACACCGGGCCGCTTAATTCTGCCAAGCACAACAAACGTTGTTGGTCGGCGCCGGATAAGCCAATGTCCTGCATCACCGCCCGCAAACGATGAGGACTTTTAGCCGTCAGGCAGGCAATTATCTCCTCGCGTTCTGTTGGTAACAAATCCAAACGCTCCAGCAAACCCAACACAAAGCCCATATGCCCTAATTCCAAAATATAATCGGTGCCATCAGCACAAGCTTGTAAAGATTGCTGAGCCAAAAAAACCGTTTCAGCTAAGGCATAATCATCAATCTTACCCATCAGCTCTAAACCCATCTGGTTGATTTCCTTAAATGTGTTACTTTCCTTGCTTTCCCGATAAACCTTTTCAATATAGTAAGCTTTAGCGGTTTCATTTTCGTGCGCATTTTTAATAATACTCAAAGTTACGTCCGGCCGCATTGCCAACAAACGCCCGTCCAAATCAGTAAAGCTCAAAATTTTCTCGCCAGATAAAAAACTTTTATATTGCAAATATAAGCTATATTCCTCAAAATTGCTCACCTTATATTTACGATAACCATAAAGCTCATATAAGCGACGCAACAACAACATAGCTTTGTCCTCCGGGCGCCGCATTGCAAAATCCAAATTCATTTGTTACCTCTTTTCCTTATTATTTACTAAAACTTTAGCTTACACAACTATAAACAGGTTTCTTTTTTTAATTTACCATTTGGAAATCCATCTTTTCTTTACCACGTTAAACTAACAAAGTAAATTATAACACATTAATATGAAAAAAGCTAGAGTAAATACAAATTTTTTTAAGTTTGTAACAAAATTTTTTTTACTCAATATCATAAGATATATAAGAAATAAGCCGCCCCAAAGGAGCGGCTTATTCAAATTCTTAACTAAGCACTAAAGACTACGCCAAGAAAACACCGTTCAACGTCAGCAGAATACCAGCCGCAACAGCGGTACCGATACAACCAGCCACGTTCGGGCCCATTGCGTGCATCAAGAGGAAGTTAGCAGGGTTATCAGCCTGACCTACTTTTTGAGCTACACGAGCAGCCATAGGAACAGCAGATACGCCAGCAGCACCAATCAACGGGTTGAGCTTTTCTTTCAGGAACAGGTTCATGATATGAGCAACCACAACGCCGCCGGCGCAAGCCATAGCGAATGCGAATACGCCCAATACAAAGATGGAGATAGTCTGTGGTGTCAAGAAAGTTGTACCCCGTGTGGTAGCGCCCACGGAAGTACCCAGGAAGATGGTAACAATGTTACACAAAGCATTCTGAGCAGTATCAGACAGACGGTCTACACAGCCAGATTCTTTGAACAGGTTGCCGAGCATCAGCATACCAATCAAAGAAGAGGCAGAGGGAACAATCATCGAAACAACGATGGTGTTGACAACGGGGAACAGAATCTTAGTCAATTTCTTAACCGGTTTCTGTTGCTTCATAACAATCTGACGCTGAGCTTTGGTGGTCAAAGCTTTCATAACAGGCGGCAGAATAATCGGCACCATTGCCATGTAAGAATAAGCAGCAACTGCAATCGGACCCATCAAGTGCGGAGCCAATTTGCCGGACAGGTAAATACAAGTCGGGCCGTCAGCGCCACCAATGATACCGATAGAAGCAGCTTCAGCAAAGTTGAAATGTACAGCAGGTACATATTCGTCCAGCATCAAAGCGCCCCACAATGCGATAAACACACCAAACTGAGCCGCGCCGCCCAAAATCAAGCTCTTCGGATTTGCCAAAACCGGACCGAAGTCAGTCATAGCGCCAATGCCCAAGAACATCAGAGGCGGGAAAACGCCCAAATGGTCGCCTTGATACAGATAGTACAGCATACCGCCGATTTCTTTTACAACGGTGTGACCCTCTTCATCAAAAGCCAAAATCGGGTCAGCCATAACGCCGCTGCCAGGAATGTTAACCAGCAGCATACCAAAGGAAATCGGAACCAGCAGCAAAGGCTCAAAACCTTTTTTGATTGCCAGATACAAAAACAGCAGGGCAACCAAAATCATCACGCCAGATTTCCAATCGAAAATCGCGAAGGATGTACTCTTGTAAAAATCAACAAGAGCAGCACTGATAATTTCCACAAGCTTTCCCTCCTATATCCAGTTTAATTTTTTCATAATTGCACAGCAATTACATGGATACCAGAGGATCGCCAGACTGAACAGTAGCACCCTGAGCAACGTGAACAGCGGTAACTGTGCCGTCAGCAGGAGCCATAATTTCATTCTCCATCTTCATAGCTTCCAGAATCATCAGAACGTCACCAGCTTTAACAGACTGGCCAGCGGACACATTTACTTTCAAAATGGTACCCGGCAGAGGGCTGGTGATGTCGCCAGCAGCAGCGGCAGCTTTCGGAGCCGGAGCCGGAGCAGGAGCCGGTGCAGCAATCGGAGCGGCAGCCGGGGCAGCAGCAGGAGCAGCAGCTCTCGGAGCGGAAGCAACAGAGCCAGCATCTTCAACCTCTACAGCAAAAGTTTCACCGTTTACAGTAACATTAAACTTACGCATTATTTATTTCCTCCTTCAGTAAGTCTGGCACGATCCCCCATAAGATTACCATTGCCGGCAGCAGCCCAAGGCAGCAGCGGAGCGCCAGTTCTTTCAATAGCTTTAAATTTCAGCTCGGTAGAACCCATAGCCATAGTCACCGCAGCAACAATAGCGGCAATCTTGGCGTTGTTTTTAGCAGCCGGAGCAGGCGCTGCAGCAGGTGCAGCAGCTTTCGGCGCAGCAGCCGGAGCTGCCGGTTTCGGGGCATCGGGAACAATCTGGTCCACGATTTTGTTCAGCAGCCAAGTGGTAAAGGTCAGGATTGCCAAAATGCAAAATACGCCGCCCATACCAATGAGGGTTGCCAAAGTACCCATCATAAAATTACTGTATGCATATTCCATATTAGAATATTACCTCCTTACAGCGGAATGTTGCCGTGCTTTCTGGCAGGGCGAGATTCCTTCTTGCCCAACAAGCTGTCCAGGGATTTGCAGAGGTAGTAACGAGTCTTATCAGGCTCAACAACCAAATCAACAAAACCGCGGGCCGCAGCCTTATAAGGATTAGCGAATTCTTCTTCGTATTCGGCAATCTTTTCAGCGCGTGTCTTCTCGGGATTAGAGGAGTTCTTGATTTCCTTAGCAAACACGATGTTAGCAGCGCCGGAAGCACCCATAACAGCGATTTGCGCGCTCGGCCAAGCAATAGCAACGTCAGCGCCCAAGGATTTGCCGCACATTGCCAAGTAAGCGCCGCCGTAAGCTTTGCGGGTAATCAGAACCAGCAGCGGAACGGTAGCTTCGGAATATGCGTACAACAGCTTAGCGCCGTGACGGATAATGCCGCCATGCTCCTGAGCAACACCAGGCAGATAGCCGGGGGTATCAACACAGGTAAGAATCGGGATATTAAATGCGTCGCACAGACGAATAAAGCGAGCAGCCTTATCGGAGCAGTCGATGTCCAAGCTGCCAGCGCCCACTTTGGGCTGGTTGGCAATAACGCCTACGGAACGACCATTCAAACGAATGAAGCCAGTCACAATATTCTTGGCGAAGTTTTCATGTACCTCAAACAGATAGCCGTTATCAGCAATGCCTTTAACAACTTCTTTCATATCATAAGGTTTGTTCGGGTTGTCCGGAATAATGCTCAGCAAGGCTTCATCGCAACGTTCAACCGGATCGTCGCAAGCAAACACCGGAGCGCCTTCCATATTGTTGCTGGGCAGGAAGCTCAGCAGGGTTTTAACCTGCTCAATGCACTCATCCTCAGTTGCTGCATAAAAATGAGCGTTACCGCTCTTGGTGTTGTGGGTGCGTGCGCCGCCCAAAGCTTCAGCAGTTACAACCTCACCAGTTACAGACTGAATAACAGCCGGGCCGGTGATGAACATCTGGCATTTATCTACCATAAAGATAAAGTCAGTCAAAGCCGGGGAGTACACAGCGCCGCCAGCGCAGGGGCCCATGATGATGGACAGCTGCGGCACAACGCCGGAAGCCAATGTGTTCAGCTTGAAAATACGGCCATAGCCATTCAGAGCATCAACTGCTTCCTGAATACGAGCGCCGCCGGAATCGTTGATGCCGATGCAGGGAGCGCCGTTTTTAACAGCCAGTTCCATAACCTTGCAGATCTTAGCAGCGTGCATTTCGCCCAAAGAGCCGCCCTGAACAGTGAAGTCCTGAGAGAAAACATAAACCAGACGGCCGTCAACTGTGCCGTAACCGGTAACAACGCCCTCGCCCGGAGCCTTAACCTTATCAAAACCAAACGCAGTACCACGATGTACCACGAACTGATCCAGCTCTACAAAGCTGCCATCATCCAGAATCTTATCAATTCTTTCGCGGGCAGTGTATTTGCCCTTTGAATGATGCTTATCAATTTTGTCTTGCCCGCCGCCCAAAATAACTTCTTCACGTTTTTTGATCAACTGAGCCAACTTATCTGTAGCCATTCTTTTACCTCCTAAAGTTCCTTATTTGTGTTCGCAAAGTTCCAGCAAAATGCCGCGTGTCGCCTTCGGATGCAAGAAAGCGATTCTAGCGCCGCCAGCGCCATTGCGAGCAACCTTGTCGATCAGGCGAACACCAGCAGCATCCAAATCAGCCAAAGCCTGGTCGATGTTATCAACCTTGAATGCAACGTGCTGAATGCCCTCGCCGTTTTTCTCCAGGAACTTGGCCACAGGACCATCAGGAGTGGTGGATTCCAACAACTCAACCCAGCTGTTTTCACAGGGAATAAAACCAGTGGTGGTTTTCTGCTCCTCAACAGTTTCCTTGAAGTCCAGCTTCAAGCCCAGAGCATCGCCCCAAAAAGCCATAGCCTCATCGATGTTAGTAACAGCCACACCCAGATGATCAATTCTTTCTACCGTAAACATATCTTTTCACCTCCAAAATTTTTTTGCAGAACCACAGTTGTTTGGACAGTATAACTATGCCCCTGCGCTTAAATAAAATGATTAGGATTTATATAAGAAAAGCTTGGGTTTAACCAGCTTGTTCTTACCTTTGTTTAAGCCCACTTTCAGAGCCCTTGGCAACCTCGTGCAACGCCTATATTACTATAATCATATTTTTCTGTATATATGATAACATTAATCACAAATTTTAGCAATACAATTTTGCGAAAAATTTTGTTTCTTCTGAATTATTTTTTTGTTTTTTTAATTTATTAATGTTTTAGAAAAATATCTTGCAAAAAACCATTGACTTCTGAGCCAAAATAGCTTAAAATATAGTTTGCAGCTAAACATAAAAGCAAGCGCCTGTAGCTCAGTGGATAGAGCGTCGGCCTCCGGAGCCGAAAGCGTAGGTTCGATTCCTATCAGGCGTACCACACAAAAACCTTGGCAGGCTTAAAGCCTCCAAGGTTTTTTTATTATTTTAAACCCGTGCCATGCCATCCACGCTCAGCACCACGCCGTTTATGTAAGCGGCTTTTTCCGAGGCCAAAAAGACGAAAGCATTAGCAATATCCTCCGGCTGACCCAAACGACGCAAAGGAATTTGGGCAATCAAAGGTTCAATAACCTCCAACGGCACCGCCCGCATCATATCAGTTTCAATAATTCCCGGCGCCACGGCGTTCACCCGGATACCCTTCGGGCCTAATTCTCTAGCCAATGAAACCGTAAATCCGTTCACCGCAAATTTGGAAGTCGGATAAGCCACCCCGCTAGGCTGGCCGTAAATGCTCACCATAGATGAAGTGCTCAAAATCACACCGCTGCCCTGCTTTTCCATATATTCCACAGCGGCTCTGGTGCAGTTATACACTCCCTTAATATTCAAATCCATCACTTTGGCAAAAATTTCTTCATTATAATCAGTAAAAGGCGTACTGTCCGACATACCAGCATTGTTCACCAAAATATCAATCCGGCCATATTTTTCAGCAATACGAGCAAACGACTGCTGCACTGCCGCAAAATCAGCCAGCTTGGGGCAAATACCCTCCACTTGGGCTGCCGAATTTGCCTCCTGCAAACTTGCCACCGCTTGGTCTGCCGTTGTTTGCCGGCTAGCGCAAAGCACCACCACAGCGCCCTCAGCCAAAAAAGCCTTGGCTGTGGCCAAACCAATGCCCCGGCTGCCGCCAGTAATCACCGCCACTTTATTTTCTAAAAGCATTCAACCAACCTCCTGCACAACTTTTTAAAAACTACTCTATTTTGCATTATAGCACAAATCAACCTAAAAATCAATCGCTAAAATAATACAAAATTTGCTATTGTTGATTAATCAGCTCCGCCCAGGGCCGCGCCTGACCATGCTCGTCAAGCAAACCCCAAATTAAAGGCTCCAGCTGCGGCGGCTCCGGCAAGATTTGCAAAATACTGCGCAATTCACGTTCGGCCGCCTCAGCCCGCAGCAAACTGCTGGCATAAAAATCCGCCAACAGCTCGCCCTGCTCCACCCAGGCCCCGGCCGGCTTATGAAAACGCACGCCCACCTGATAATCAATTTCATCCTCCACCCGCTCGCGTCCAGCGCCGAGAAATTGCACAATTTCAGCCACCCTAGCCGCGTCAACCGGCGCCAGATAACCTGCGCAATCTGCCTTAATCGGCAAAATATAAGCCGCCTGCACCAAATTGCCAGCCTCCAAAGCTGCCGTATCGCCGCCCTGAGCCTGCAAAAATTGCAAAAGCTTGGCCCAACCGCGACCATCCTGCAAAGCTGCCTCAGCCTGCCGCCAGCCCTCGGCCCGATTGGCCGCCAAACCGCCAAGATAAAGCATCTCCCCGGCCAAAACCAAGCACAAACGCCGCAAATCGGCCGAAACTGGCGCACATTCTGCCTGCCGCAAAATCTCCGCCGCCTCCGCAACCTCCAGCGCATTGCCCACGGCCGCCCCCAAAGGAGCGCTCATCGCGGAAAGCACCGCCGTAACCCGTCGGCCGCAGCTTTGCCCCAACTTCACCATCAGCTGCGCCAGCTTAATAGCGCTGTCCACATCAGGCATAAAAGCTCCCGAACCATATTTAACATCCAGCACAATCACCTGCGCTCCAGCGGCAATTTTTTTTGACATCACACTGGCCGCAATCAAAGGCAGCGAATCCACTGTGGCCGTCATATCCCGCAAAGCATACAAACGCTTATCCGCCGGGGTCAGATTTTTATTCTGCGCCACCACAGCCAAGCCAACCTCCGACACCTGTCGCAAAAGCTCCGCTTCCGGCAAATCCAACCGAAAACCAGGCACTGAGGCCAGCTTATCCGCGGTTCCGCCGGTTTTACCAAGGCTGCGGCCGCTCATCTTAGCAATTTTCAGCCCGCAGGCCGCTGCCAGGGGCATCGCAATCAAGGTGGTTTTGTCGCCCACGCCGCCGGTAGAATGTTTGTCTGCCGTCACACCCGTCAGCCCTTGCAAATCCAGCTGTTCACCAGAGGCCACAATCTCCTCTGTCAAAGCAAAAGTTTCCGCCTCATCTAAACCGCGCCAAAATATCGCCATCAACATGGCTGCCGTTTGATAATCCGGCACGCTGCCAGCCAGCATACCTTGCAGCCAAAAAGCCAACTCCGGCCGCTCCAGTTGGCCGCCGTCCCGCTTTTTAGCAATCAAATCATACATTGAATATCTCTGCTTTTCATCAGCCATGTTATTCACCCTCAATCTGTATTATATAAGGAAGAAAACTGTTACCAGCCGGCAAAGCCGGTAATTTGCCAGCTCCCAAATAATCCGCCGTCGTGGCGCCCAAATCCGCAAAGCTAGGCCGAATACCCAAATCCCGTCCGCCAGCCACCATTGCGCCACTTGCCAACACCGGCACATATTCACGAGAATGGTCGGTGGAAGACGTGGTGGGATCGTTGCCGTGATCCGCCGTAATCAGCAACAAATCCGCCGGCTGAAGCTGTGCCAAAAGCTGTGGCAGCCAAGCGTCAAACGCCTCCAGGGCCGCTGCGTATCCAGCCACATCATTACGATGACCAAACTGCATATCAAAATCCACCAAATTGGCCCAAATTAAACCTGTCGAATGCTTGGCCATTGTTGCCAAAATCATTTGCATACCATCCGCATTATCCTTGGTAGGATAACTAAAATCAATATGCTGATCTGCAAAAATATCGTGAATTTTGCCAATCGCTACCACCGGCAAACCGGCCGCCTGCACTGTTTCCAATAGATTTCCGGCCGGCGGCGGCAGTGAAAAATCTCGGCGATTAGCTGTGCGCTTAAAGCTGCCTGGTTGACCAACAAACGGCCTGGCAATCACCCGGCCCACGCCGTGCTCGCCCACCAGCAAGCGGCGGGCAATTTGGCACATCTCATAAAGCTGTGGCAGTTGAATAATCTCCTCGTGCGCCGCAATTTGAAAAACGCTGTCCGCCGAGGTGTAAACAATCGGCTTGCCGGTGCGCAGGTGCTCCTCGCCCAGCTGCTCAATAATCACCGTGCCGGAGGCCGGAATGTTGCCCAAGGCGCCGCGGCCAATCTGCCGCTCAAACTCCGCCAGCAACTCCGCCGGAAAGCCATGCGGATAGGTAGGCAGTGGATTTAGCAACGGCGTACCAGCCAATTCCCAATGGCCGGCTGTGGTGTCTTTGCCGCAGGAAATCTCCTGCATACGACCAAATGCGCCAGACGGCTCCGCCACCGCCGGCACGCCAACCAACGGCAGAATGTTGCCCAGCCCCAGCTTCTGCAAATTCGGCAGGTGCAAGCCGCCCATTGCCGCCGCAATATTGCCCAACGTGTTGCTGCCCACATCGCCATAGGCCGCAGCGTCCGGCGCTTCGCCGGCCCCCACGCTGTCCAACACAATCAAAATCACCCGTCTGTTCTCAGCCACAGCCATTTCATCAACCTCCAAACTGTTTTGCTTATTTTTACCTTATTATATATCCACCAGCTCATAATAAAAAATTAGGATTATTTAAAAGCTTGCTCAAGTTGCTATTAAATAATCCTAATTCGGTAAAAAAGGGGGTTTTCCTGCCTGTTTTAGCATTAATATGATGTAACTTGGGATTTATCACCAAAAAGCACCCTCAAAAGCGGTTGCCAAAAACTTTCTGTTTCTGCCTCATTTTCAGAACCACTTGCCGCCTCATCTTCAAGTGCATTTTCAGCCTCTGCCTGGTTTGTCGCTGCCTCTGCTTCTGCCGTCGTTTCTGATTGGGCTGTCGCTTCCGGTTCCGTCGTTGCTTCCGGTTGAGTTGCCTGCTCCTCACTGCCAGAAACAGCCTCGCCTGAAGCAAACAGGCTCATCGCCCCCACGCTTTCCAGGTTGTGATAAATCCCCGGCACCACCACCGCCAAAAGTAGTACCAATGCAGCCGCCTGCAACACTCGCTTCAGCTTGCGGCGCGGCTTAGTAACAGTAAACATAATCATAAAACATTGCCTCCTTGGCAAACAAATTTTTCACATTAATAATTATGCCACTTGATAAAAAAAATGAGCGTTCCACCAACTGGTTCGCTCATTTTTTGTTTTTTTGGTTGATATTGGCCTTGCTAAAAATTGTTGAACATAACACTTGAAAATTAAATAACCTTTTCTCCAATGCGTAGGCGATCTGCCACCATTGCAATAAATTCACTATTAGTCGGCTTGCCGCGATCCATATTCACGGTGTAGCCAAAAAATTTATTCATCATCTCCACATTGCCGCGGTCCCAAGCCAGCTCAATGGCGTGGCGAATGGCCCGCTCCACCCGGCTGGGCGTGGTGTTATATTTTTCAGCAATCAGCGGATAAAGCTCCTTAGTTACAGCGCCCAGCAGATTCATTTCCTCAACCACCAAAATAATCGCATCGCGGATGTACTGATAGCCTTTCACATGAGCAGGCACTCCCATTTGCTGAATAACGCGCGTCACCTCAATATCCAAATTGCGCACTGTTGGCAAAAATCCGGTTGTGGATTTGATAGGAGCCGATTTTAGTGAAAGCAAACGATTGGCCAAAACCTGGAAATCAATCGGCTTCATCATATAATATTTAGCGCCCAATTCAATACACTTGTGCATAATATCTTCCTGCGACATACCAGAAAGCACCACAACATCCAACTGGTCATATTCCGGACGGTCAACAATGGCTTCCAGCACACCAAAGCCGTCAACTTTAGGCATAACCACATCCAAAACTAAAATATCAGGCTTCAAAACATTCAACTGCTCCAACACCTGCTCGCCATTGTTTACAACGCCGCAAACCTCAATTTCATCGTGCAAATCCAAAAACTCTTTCAATTCTGCACAGAAGGTTCTGTTATCATCTGCCAACATCACTTTAATTTTAGTCTTACCATTCTCACCCATAATATTGTCCTTTCCTTGCCAAATGCTACCACCATTTGAACGCTTTGCGCAAAGCGTTGACCATAAAGGTTTTTAAAGTAGCTTTTGCTATAAATTAAAAATATTTTTGAAGATTAATCTTGTAATAAAGATTTTCGACAGTCCTACAAACTTTCCTCTTGTTATTACCACCAAATAATAGATTTTTTTCGATATTTTATCCAACCTTTCGACATTGAAACCGAAAAATTCCCGGCGAACGCCACGCTTCTACACATTTTTTCCACAAGGACGACAAAAGTTATCAAACTATTTTCCACAACCCTATAAATTTTCCACAATCTCACTTATTCAGCAACATTCAACCAACTTCAACGGCAAACAACGATATTCAACGGCATTTGGTCAAATTCCAATTAACGCAACATAGCCATAGAAAAAAATTTCAAGCTTTAATATTAATGAACAGAAGCGCGCCAACTACGACGCTCTTCTGCTCATTGAATTTTCACTTAATCTTTCATTAAACGATTAGTTACCTATAGCTACCTAAAGCTCCAATGCCTCCTCCAACATCCACTCGGCAAAGCAGGCATAACCGGAGCTGGCGTCATTAACAAAAACATGCGTCACCGCGCCAACCAATTTACCATCCTGAATAATCGGGCTGCCAGACATACCCTGCACAATGCCGCCAGCCTTAGCCAAAAGCCGCTCATCGGTAATATTAATCACCATTCCCTTATCAGCAGAACGCTTCTGGGGAGAAACTCTGGTGATTTCAATTTCAAATTCCTCCAACTTTTCACCATCCAAAACTGTCAGCATTGTGGCCGGCCCAGGCTTCACCTCATTTGCTTGGGCCACTGGCAACAGCTGGGGATAAAGCTCATTTTCCACTGGCTGTTCCAGCAAACCGTAAATGCCCAAATCACAATTTTTAACAATGGTGCCGTTTAAGCTTTCTGAATCAAAAACGCCCACCTTTTCACCAGGTTCGCCCTCCACGCTGTTTTGGATATACTGCACCTGAGCGGCCAACACACGCCCCAACTGTTCGGCGCCATCCTCGCTGTTGTCCTCCACTCGGTGCCCCAGCGCGCCGTAAGCGCCAGTTGCTGGGTCGTAAAAGGTCAGCGTTCCAATACCGGCATTAGCGTCACGAATATAAAGGCCAATACGCCACGTGCCGCTTTCCTGACAAAGAGCCGGCTCCACCGGCAACTTTTTCAGCGAGCCATCACGCCGCAAAGTCAGCTCAACTGCCTCGCCTTTGCGCCCAAGCTCATCAATTAAATCAGCCACTTCCTGATTGTAGCTCACCTGCTGGTCATTAATCGCAATCAACATATCCTCAATCGCCACCCCAGCGTCCTTGGCCGGATAAAGCTCCTGCCCATCCGCAGTGACCACTGGCGTAAAGCCAACCACAATCGCCCCCTCGCTTTTCAACACAATGCCCAACGATTGACCGCCAGCCATCACGTCATAAGCCAAAGCAAACTGCGGCCCCAACAGTATAGAAAGCACCAAAACTGTTAAAACTATGCCTGAACGAAAGCTGGCCGCAATTTTTGTGCAATTTTTTTGATAAAATTTTTCAGCAAAAATTGCCCTGAACAAATTAACACCTCCTTTTGTTTTGCTTTTTGAGGCCGAAAAAGCTTGCCGGCAAATTCCCGGCCTCACCTTTTACGATAACCAAAGCCGCATGGCTTTATCCAGTGTAAAAAAAGCAATTCGATTGAAGATTTTCCAAGGCAATTTTCACAAATTTTTTTCAAAATTACTGGCCAATTACAAACGGCCCCACCATCAGCAACACAAACAAGCCCACTAAATAATAATGCAGCGGATAATAGGCATAGAAAAACCATTTCCACTGCCGCCCAGGCTGCCCATTGTAAAGCAGCATTGGCAGAGCCGCCCAAGCGGTGTAAACCTGGTCAAATCTTATATATAATGAAGCGCTAGGAATTGTGCTGCCCAAAAAGAAATCCAAATCCCGCAAATGAAAAAAACTGATATTCATAGCCAGAAGCATCCAAAACAGATAAAAACCGGCGCAAATCGCCGCCTGCCACTTTTTATCCCGTGCATAGTACAGCAACACGCCAAGCAAAATTAAAGGCAGACCGCCCTCCGCGTGCAGCGGATTGGGAAAACAGAGATGCAACAAATCCCGCCATACAGCAATTCCCTGAAAATCGCTACTATCCAACAACCCATGGAAAAATTTGGTTTGGTCAACAAAATGCCACAACCTGTCCGGTACAATGCTAATCGCAACAATCCCCAAAAAAGCCACCAGCTTAATCGACCAGCTGCGAGATTTGAATAATTTATCCAACAACAAAATATAAATTACCATATAAAAAAAGGTAAACAAATAATTATTATTGCCATTACAAAAAGCATTCAAATCATAATATAAGCCAGCTTTGGCAAACAGCCAATTCAAGGCAGTCACGCTCAGACCCACCAGCATCGCCGCCAGATAAAGCTGCTTGGCAAAACGTTTACGGTTACTGGTTCGGCGAAGTTTGTTCACCAGCACAAAAGTAAACAAAGGCACCGCCAGGCTGCCCAAAAGGCGCAACTGCATAGCGCTGTGATAAACGATAAACACTCGTCTGTCGCCACGTTCCGCCAGCGTGTACATTGTCATGCAAAACATAGCCAAAAGCAGCAATTCCCAGTCATTCAAACCATTGCGCAGCTTGTTCATCAGCTTATTCATTAAATTCGTCATCAAACACCCCTCCACCAATCCATCTTTCATTTAAATCCACCTTAGGCGACTGCCAGCAATCTTCCGCAGGCTTATCACCAAAATAGCGTTCCACCAAATAAGGTTTAAGAACTCCCCGTTCATAAACCGACACATAACCGTCTAAAGCACCAGATTGTCCATTGCTGGCCCAAGTGGGCGTTGATGGCAGAAAAAGCAAACTAGCACAAATGGCCAAAACCAGCGCCGCTGCCACCACATAATGCCGCAAATGCTTGATAAACTCCCGCCGCTTGGCATAACTAAAAGGATTTGCCAACATTTTGGCCATCTTTCGTTCACTTTTGGCCGATAACGGCGGCATATCATCCACTTCTGCCGTCACTTCATCAAAACGCGCAGCCATCGCCATAAGCAAAAAATCACGCAAACGAGCCTCCTGGGCCGGGGTCAGCTCAGAGCAGGCTTCAACGTCAATATCAAATTCCCAATCCTCATTACACTCATCCCTCCCAACAAAGTTATCAAACCAAATGTCAAGCAAAAGATCATCCACTGTAGGCCGTCTTTTTGGCTCATCAAACATCAATCCAACATCTCCTTTTCCTCATCTTCAAGCAGCTGGCGTAGTAAACGCCGGCCCCGGCTCAAGCGTTGTTCCGCCGTGTTGGTGGCAATACCCAGCAGCTGGCCAATCTCGCGCGCCCGATAGCCATATATGTAATAAAGCAACAACACAGAGCCATATTTTTGCGGCAAAGCCGTCAAATATTTTAATATATCTTTCGCTGGTCGTTCCTGAAACGATGGGTTTAGGAATGCCTCCAACACATCCTCCTGCATTGGCGTGCAACGTTCCTCCTTGGCCAGTATATCCAGCGCCCGATAACGCACCGCCAACAACAACCAGGCAGTCAAACGCCTTGGCGCCAGCAGGGAAAGCTCGTCCCATAAAAGCACCGCTTTCACAAAAACATCGTGCACTGCTTCCTCCGCCAGCTCCTGCGAATGTAACAGCCGCCAAGCCACAGCGCGCATTTTATCTTTATTATTCCAATACGTTTTTTCAAAATCCATTCAGCGCTGCCTCATTTTGTCAACTTTTCCTTGTTTGCCAACATTTTTCTTCTAACTTATATAACGATTCAAAACCCTCAAACCTGACAAAAAAAATAAAAAATTTTTCTACAAAAAAATAGCCCTATTACAGGCTAGGCAATCGCTAAGTGTTCATAGAGGTTTCCATTTGCTCAAACGCAAATGGATGTGTTCACACTAAGCTCTGCCGTCGCCTTTTCGGCTAGGCAATCGCTAAGTGTTCACACAAAAAAGGAAAGACAACTCTTACCATAAACGCTGTCTTTCCTATTATAAATGTGTAAAGCAAGTGCAATGATAATTTCACCCTTAAAATTACAAACTTACTGTTATTTAACAGTAAGCCACCCGCTCAGCGCCTTTGCATTACGCCTATTAAGGTGCATTGCAAGCCCTACTTTTTACGCTTGATATTATAGCATATTGCCAAACTAATTTCAAGTGTTTTTCACTCTTTTTATGCTTTTTTGCAAAGCCCCTAATTATTCCGTTGAAAACGCTAAACAGGAATATGAATTACAGCAGGCTTAAAAGCTCATTTAAAACCTTGCCCACTGATTTAGTTGCGGAAACATACATATTAATGGTGTCTGGATCGTAAAGCCAATCACCATAATCATTTTTCTGCATACCCATCTGGCGTAGCATGGCCCGCCATTGTTCCAGATACTCCTGCACATTGCCAGTCCAGCCTGTTATATCCGCACCGTTAAGATAGCCCTTTAATCTTTCAGCCAATATCGAACTTCCAATAGAATTAGAGCCTTGCGGCACTGGTATCAACTGCGGGCTCACCCTGGTTAAATCATACTCCTGCTGACTAATAGCACCCACCGCCAGCAAATCCTTGCCCAAAGCGCCCCAATCTTCCTTGCTGATGTAAGCCTGATTTTTTATCCTTTGCAGAATATCCTTTGAGGTTTCCGTCAGCTTAGCATAGGTTTCCCAAAGCTTATCCCGGCCGGCCTCGTCCACCGAATAATTATTTGTTGTATTTTGCAATACACCAAAAAAAGACTGTGCAGCATTTACATCATTTTGCATTTGTTTTTGATTTCTGCGATAAGCCGCACCATAAGCAGAAACCTTTAGGTCCATAGACATTGCCATAAAATCACCACTATTACACTTTTTTACAATTATATATTTTTGTCAATAATTTTAAGCAAAAAACTAACCGCCGCCGCCTCTTGGCCCCTCTTCAACATTGGTTATATACCACTGACCGTTTTGCAGCTTCAATATAAAATTCATCGTTATATCCTCATATGAAGCCATCGTTTTGCCCTCGCCATAAGAAAAATTAAACTTAATCCCAACATATGCGCCACAAAACCAGTGAACAACAAACGGACGTTTTTGGGTGATATATAACGGCGTTTGTGGTTCGTCAAACCGTCCACTAATAACCATATAGTTATAGTTTTCGTCAGAAATCATATTCGAGTATTTATTATTCTCAACATAGCCTCGTTCGGCAAACGCTGAAAGCATAACTTCCTCAGTCATTTGGCCCAAATAATGCCCGTAAGCCAAATAGACCAGCGCAAACAACAGCAAACCGCTCAGCAGCCGCCTTTTACGGCAAAAATTCAACATCTCACACCTCAAACTATCTTTTAGCAATTATACAACTTTGGCGAAATTAATGCAAGGATTTTTGCGCAAACAAAGAAGAAAGAGCGGCTCCAAGCACTAAAACCGCTCTTTCTTCCTTAATGTATTTTTATATTGCAATTTTAAAACCAGAACATTTTTAAGCAAATTGCATTTCTGCTATCAGCCGTGCCATAGCTGAGAGCAACTTCAAACCAAATTGTTTACCCAAATTCATCACAAACAAGATTATGAAGCCTCATACATCTCTATTATTTTCCATTGCCCATCTTGCAGTTCTAAATAAAAATATATGTCACATCCAGATGAAGCAATTTTTCATCATCATAAATTTCTGAAAAAAATTAATTTAGCCCAACAAAATCACTTCCCTATCCTTAAAATTCCCCCAAAGGGGGAAAGCTCACCCAACTTAACAAAATCACTAATTGCCGTAAGCATAAACGGTAATATTATCCGTGCCGCCGCTGCCATCAACAACCACATCACATTTAATGCGATAGCTTTCGCCGCTGCTGGCTGAACCGGTTGCTGAAAAACGCAATTTTCCAGTGCCAGTCTGATTTGTCCAGCTTTGCTGTGTTGTGTAATTCCCCCGGCTATTTCGCTTTTGCAGATAAATATTAGCCGTAATTTTATCGGAACTATTTTCCGCATAAACATCTAATTTGCAATTTGCAGTATTGCCACTGATGTATAAATCAGGCGCACACATTGCACAGGAATCCCAAAGCGGCATAATCTCAGTCGCCCAGGCTACTGAACCAAAAACCATAGCTAAACAAAGGAACAAAGCAAAAAGCAATCTTCTGTTTCGCATTTTCTTCCCCTCCTTTCAAACTTTTATTTAAGGGAAAATCTTTTCCGTCCTCTGATTTGTCCCTCTACATATATAATCCGGAAAAAAGTCCCAAACCTGACAAGCATTTACAAAAAATTTTAAAATTTTTGTACTTAAAAAAACATAATCAACCAGCCGCCAGCCCTAAATGACATGAGTGGTTTCCATTTGCTTAAACGCAAATGGATGTGTGAACACTAACCTCTGCCTGCGGCCTTTGGCCTTGTCAATCGCTAAGTGTTCATAATGGTTTCCATTTGCTTAAACGCAAATGGATGTGTGAACACTAACCTCTGCCTGCGGCCTTTGGCCTTGTCAATCGCTAAGTGTTCACACAAAAAAGAGCCCTCTGCTTAAAGCAGAAAGCTCCTTTTATTAATCACAGATTTTTTACTTGCAAATTATCCCATTTGCAATCTTCAACATTTCCTCCTTAGGCAAACGCCCAACAATGCTGAAAGCTATTGTACCCGCCTTATTAGTCCAAACCAAGCTGCTGGTGCGTCCCTCTTCAACCGCCTCCAGCAAACTAGCCTCCGTTCCATCCGCCAAATTAACATACTGCATTTTTTGATATTCATTATTAAAATACCGATCCATACCGTCCATAACCACTGCCACATCAATAAACAACATTACATCTTCTACATTATTATATTCTATAGACCGGGACAAACCAAGCCAGGTTTCATCACAAACCAGCACATACCCCTGCGTCATATAAGTAACCTCAATTTCAGGCAAGGTCAGCTCCACCTTTG
Source organism: Peptococcaceae bacterium (assembly GCA_022797295.1). Classification (GTDB taxonomy): domain Bacteria; phylum Bacillota; class Dehalobacteriia; order UBA4068; family UBA4997; genus Avidehalobacter. The sequence continues at coordinate 12,106 of JAAWKH010000001.1, read as the reverse complement.
TTCCTTTGTAGGTAAAGCTATATTCCAAATATTCCTCATGCCAGGCAGACAAAATATTAATTGCCCAAACGCGCACCTGCGGCACAAACAGCACAGTATATCCGCACAAAACCAGCAGTAAAACCGCCGCCACAGTCCACCTTTGCAGCTTGTGGGCCAAAGGCTCATGGTATCTCAAGGCGAATTTCCTGGGATTAGCCAACATTTTGGCACACTGCCTGCGGCATTTCCAGGAAAGCGGCAACAAGTCGTCAGTGGAAACCGCATCAAAACGTTTAGCAGCAGCCCGTAAAAAAACCTCATTCAAACAATTATCAAATTCACGTTCTGTCAAAACCGCCACCACCCTATCACTCGTCCACCAACATATCCTTCAGCATTTTGCGGGCCCGGCTCAGCTGCTGCTCCACCGTGTTTGTTTTCAAACCCAGTATCTGCGCAACCTCCCAAGCCAAGTAGCCCTCAAAGTAATGCAGCTGAACCACACGCTGATATTTCTCCGGCAATTTTGCCACAGCCTCCCGCAAATCCGCAACCTGTTCATCAGTTGCCGGCGCGGCAAAATCATCCAGAAATTCCACACACTCCTCAGGCACGCGCTTTTTGGCATACTTCTTTTCCAAAACGTGCCAAGCCTTATTTTTAGCGACAACATAAAGCCAGCCCTTTATTTTATCTTCATCACGCCGGGAAATTTCCGCAAATTTTTGTGAAAGCAACCAAAATGTATCAATAGCCACCTGCTCCGCCAAATCCTGTGATTTAAGAATTGGCAAAACATTCTGTATAACTTTAAAAAAATATTTGTTATATAAATGCTCAAAAAATTCTTTATCATCCTCAGTTTCCAACTGAACCAAAAAGAAAGCTAGCATTGTTAGCAACCTATTCCTTTTTACATTTTTAGCATTTTCTCAACTATATTGTAACTTGATTGGAAAAGATTGTCAAGGAAATGTGAAACCATCATTATTTTAAATTATAAAACATCTCAAGCGATTATTCAATAGGCAATTTTGCTTCCTTACGCAAGATTTTACGCAGCTTAAACAATGCCAGCATAAGCCAAAATTCTGCCACCATAACCGCAAAGCCCAACAACAACACCGGCCAAACCAGCCAACTATCAAAATCCCCATTGAAAAAATACAGCAACACGCAAAGCCCGGTCATCAGCACAACGTAAACCGTGCGCCAACCAAAAAACTTACCAACCAACTTCTCATCCGCCGCCTCGCTAGCCGCCAACTCCGCCACACCAGACAAAAACTGAAAATGAAAGTAAATTTGCGCCACCGCCGCCAGGATAATAACAAACATTCCCACCGGCAAAGCGTCTATTATCTGCACATAATTCAGCAAATTGTAAATCAGCAAAAACAAGCACAGCGATTTCAAACCGGCCCAATCCGGCCCAGTCCCGGCAAAATGCTCCAAGGCCCAGAAAAACAGGGCATAACCCAAAAATTCCGGCAAAAGATTAAAACCGTTTATCTCAAAATTGAACAGCAGCAAAAAATACCCCCAGGCCGCACAGCCCAGGCCGGCTGCCAGCTTTTCACGCTCAGGCATCATCGCCGCCTCCCTCCGTCACCGGCGCCAGCTCCAACTCCGCCGCCTTGGAACCGTTCAGATAAAAATCAGCCGCGTATCTGTCCGGTTGCTCGTCAACGCCGTAGCCACCGCTGCCGCAGATGAAAACCGGATTGTTCCAATCCGCCCCCAACTGCCGAAAACCAAAACATTCGCCTTGATTGCTGCTGCCGCTGACATCGCCCAGGCCGCTGTAATGCTGAAAATATGGCCGCGCCGCTCCCGCAACCCAGGGCTTGCTAACCGCACCAATATGAAGATAATTATATTTTTCCTTATCCGCCTCATCGCCGATATAAACGGCATACAAATTCTTGCTTAAATTTTTATCAAAAGCGCCGTCCGGCTGCGGAAAGGTATTAAAAGCGCCCCAAGTATAGCCGCCAATATAGACATTTTCTCCCGGCTGAGTCCAGGACGGCACCTGATAACTATACCATTGCTTCATTTCCAGCCGAAAATCGCCATATTCCGCCGCGTAAGTGCAAAACGGTGGCAATACATCATCCGGCGTGTTCATCAACGACGCCCAGCGGCTTTCCACCACCTGAAAATCCTCCTGCGGCAACGCCACCCAGCGGCCAGCCTGCTGCTCCACCCGCACCCTCTGCACTGCCAGCAGGCAATGGCCGTATGGCGCAGGCTCCCTGCCCTCTAGCGCACCGCTCAGCTCCAGCACCAGCAATCCCTCGTATGCCTCGCCCTGCTGGCGCAAATTGTAAACCAGATAACCGTATTTCGGGTTCGGCCAGGCAGGCAAACCAAACTCCGAGGCAGACCAATCGCCGCCGGCATTCATCATCGGCGATAACCAATGTTCCTGCTCCTCCAAAGGCGCGCACAAAGCCCGGTAATAGTATTTTTTCGGCGTACTTACCAGCAATGATTTAGCATACGTATCAAACGCCCCGGCATAGGTGCCGCAGCCTTTAAGCCGCGAATTAGCAATCATCAGTTGCTTGCCCCATTCGCCATAGGCCCGCCGAAAACTCAAAGCTTCATCGCTCATCATCGCCTGCGCCTGCACGCCAAACAACAGCGGCACAGCCAAGGCCAGACCAATGCACAGGGCTGGCAACTTCAATCCCGCGGAATATTTCTTAAAGCTGGCAATCGCCTCAATGCGCCGGCGGATATTGCGCTCACCGTTCGCCATTGCTGAGGTTCCCGGCACCCTAGCATAGTTATCCGTCGCCATTTCCAGCAATATTCGGCCATAATCGCGGCGTTCCTCACCCGCCAAACGCTCTAAAGCCCTCTGGTCGCAGAGGGCCTCCAAATCGTTGCTTGCCCGATTAGCGCAGTACCACAGCAGTGGATTGCACCAGTGCAAACAACGCAAAAGGCAGATCAGCAGGCCCCAAGCGGCATCGTGATATTTCAAATGCAGCAGCTCATGCAAAATAACCTTATCATCAACGGCCGCACCTGCCGGCAGAACCAACACCGGCCGCCGCACCCCGCAGATAAAGGCCGAGGGCAACCCCGGCACCTGCACCGCCAGACAACAAGGCAAACCATAACGCTCCGCTACCTGCCGCACCTGCGGCAACTCTTCCGGCTGCTCCTGCTGCAAAGCCCGGCGCAAACGGATATAGGCCAGAGCGTAACGCCCCAGCAAAAACAACACGCCGGCCAAGTAAAGCCAAAACAACCAATCACCGGCGGTCTGCGCGCTTGGCAACGGTAGCGACGCCCAAACTCTGGTTATCGACATGTAATCGCCGGTCAGCTGCGATTTCAAGGCCTCCAACCACAACGGCCAGTTCAGTAGCGAGTATCTCCCGCCCAGCCCGGCCGGAATCAGCAGCACCAAGCCCAAAATGCTCCAAATACCAAACTGCCAGCGCGGCGAAAGCTTGTCCCGAAACATCGCCTTAACCAGCAGCAGCAAAAGCGCCGCCTCAGAAGCCGTCAGCGTTTGCAGCAAAAAACCCCAACTATCCGTCATGCCTCACACCTCCATTTCGTCCAGCAGGCGGCGCAGATCATCGCGCTCCTGCGCCGAGATTGGCTTTTCCCGCAAAAAAGCTGTCACCAAATCGCCCGTGGCCCCTTGGTATACCTGGCGCAAAAAGTTATCGCGCGCTTGCGCCTGACAGGTTTGCTTGTCCAAGGCTGCCCGATACTTATGCGGATTGCTGCTTTTGTCGATTATCACCAACCCTTTTGCCTCCATACGGGTTAAATATGTCAGCACCGTGCTGCGGCTCCAGCCAGTGTCGCCCTGCAAAGCCAGCGTTAAAGCGCCCAAATTAGCGCCGTCACCCTCCCAAAGGGCCGTCAGCACCGCCCACTCCCGCGAAGATAAATTTGCCTCCTTAGATTTTAACATTTCATTATCACTCCTACAGTTGTAGCATTTATATAATATATACTACACTTGTAGCAACAATTTGTCAATCCCTTAAAGGCTGAAAATCACCAAAAATGTTTAGAAAATAGAGTTATTATATTTGACATATGGATAAAAAAGCTATATAATATTACAATCAAAGCTTACATTACACTTTTTGAAAAGCTTAAATCTTAGGTTTAAGCCCATTGAAAGTAACTTTATATTAAAAGAAAGGAGCATTCAAACAATGTACGATTTATTAAATTCAGGCGTAAGCATCGTATTTTACGTTTTGGCGGCAGTAATCATCATCAGCGCGGTGGTTAAACTGGTAAAACAAAAAAAGAATAAATAACGGCAAAAGAAAACTGTTCATACAATTAAAAAAGGACGAAGCCTCTATGGCGTCGCCCTTTTATATTTTCTGATTCGCTAAAATTATTTGTTAAAATAATGTTTCAGCAAGCCACGGAAGCCAGCGCCATGGCGGGCCTCATCCTTGGCCATTTCATGTACAGTGTCATGGATAGCGTCCAGGCCCAACTCCTTAGCTTTGGCAGCCAATTCCAGCTTGCCGGCGCATGCGCCGTGTTCAGCCTCAGCGCGCATCTTAACGTTGGTTTCGGTGCAATCAGTCACAACCTCACCCAGCAGCTCAGCAAATTTGGCAGCATGTTCAGCTTCCTCAAAAGCGTAAAGCTCAAAAGCGCGGCCAATTTCAGGATAACCCTGACGATGAGCCTGACGAGCCATTGCCAGATACATACCAACCTCGGTGCACTCACCCATAAAGTTATCTTTCAAACCGGAAATAATCTCAGCCGGAGCGTCCTTAGCAATGCCAACCACGTGCTCGCAAGCAAAGGGAGCCTCAGCGTCTTCAGTTTTCTCCACAAACTTAGCAGCCGGAGCCTTGCACTGGGGGCAAAATTCTGGGGCAGCCTCGCCCTCATGTACATAACCACAAACTGTGCAAACAAATTTCTTTTTCATTGGTAGATTCCTCCATTTTCTCAAAAATAATTATCCTTGATAAGAATTATCATTTAACAAAAATAATAACAATTCTTATTAACCCACATTATTATAACAATTTTCAGTTTGGTCTGTCAACAGCTTTCCATTAAATTTTTACAATTATTTTTCACCTTGTTAGCAGATTAACTCTTGCGGTCTTTCTTTAATTACTATATAATAATTATATAAACTATCTATAAATAAAACCGGAATTTCAACAAGAAAATAATACAGCAAAACAAGGAGAAAAATTATGAATGAGAACAAGGTTTATCGCATTTATGTAGAGAAAAAACCGCAGTTCAGCCGCACCCGCCCCATTTTGGAAAATATCCGCGGCTACCTGCATATCAGCGGCCTGCAAAGCGTTCGTGTTCTGGAGCGTTACGATGTGCAAGGCATTGACGACGCCACCTTTCAGGCAGCCTCTGTCAGCATTTTTGCCGAACCGCCGGTAGACAACACCTACGCCGAACTGCCCCAAACACCGGGCGCGCACGTTTTCGCCACCGAATATCTGCCCGGACAGTACGACCAGCGGGCCGATTCCTGTAGCCAGTCCATTCAGCTGCTCACCCAAAAGGAGCGGCCGCTGGTTCGTTATGCCCGCGTTTACATTCTACAAGGCGAGCTCACCGAACCTGACCTTGCCCTAATCAAAGCCAGCTACATCAATCCCGTAGAAGCACGCGAAGCCTCGCTGGAGCCGGTGGCCACCCTGCGTGAGGAATATCCCGAACCGCAGCCGGTGGCTGTTATGCAAGGCTTTCGGCAACTCGACCGGCAACAGCTGGAGGAATTGCGCCAAAACCTGGGCCTGGCTATGGATTTTGACGACATCGCTTTCTGCCAGCAATATTTCCAAAAGGAGGACAAAGACCCAACCCTGACGGAAATCCGCCTAATCGACACTTACTGGTCAGACCACTGCCGCCACACCACCTTTTTAACCACCCTGGAGCAGCCGCAAATTGAGGCCGATTACATCCAGGCATCCTATGACAAATATCTGCATATCCGCGAGGAGCTTGGCCGCAGCCAAAAGCCCATCTGCCTGATGGATTTAGCCACCGTGGCCGCTCGCTGGCTGAAAAAGGAGGGCAAGCTGGCCGACCTGGACGAATCCGAGGAGGTCAACGCCTGCTCCGTACGGGTGCAAGCGGAAATCGACGGCCAAACCGAGGATTGGCTGCTGATGTTCAAAAATGAAACCCACAACCACCCCACCGAAATTGAGCCATTCGGCGGCGCTGCCACCTGCCTGGGCGGCGCTATCCGCGACCCTCTATCCGGCCGCGTTTACGTTTATCAAGCAATGCGAATTACCGGCGCAGGCAATCCACTGTTGCCGCTTTCGGAAACTCTGCCCGGCAAACTGCCGCAAAAGAAGTTGGTCACCACAGCCGCCGCCGGTTATTCCTCCTATGGCAACCAAATTGGCCTGGCCACCGGCCTGGTTAATGAAATTTATCATCCCGGCTACGTCGCCAAGCGCATGGAAATTGGCGCAGTGGTGGGCGCAGCCCCAGCAGCTAATGTGGTGCGCACTCGGCCGGAACCTGGAGATATTATCCTGCTGTTAGGCGGCTCCACCGGGCGCGACGGCTGCGGCGGCGCCACCGGCTCAAGCAAAAGCCACACTGCCGCCAGCCTAACCTCCTGCGGAGCAGAGGTGCAAAAAGGCAACCCCCTGGAGGAGCGCAAATTGCAGCGGCTTTTCCGCAATCCTAAAGTAACCCGCCTAATTAAACGCTGCAACGATTTTGGCGCAGGCGGCGTTAGCGTAGCCATTGGCGAGTTGGCCGACGGCCTGCAAATTAATCTGGACAAGGTTCCGAAAAAATACGACGGTCTGGACGGCACCGAGCTAGCCATTTCCGAATCGCAGGAGCGTATGGCGGTGGTTATTGCCGCTGAACATGAGCAGCAATTTTTGGCAGAAGCGTTGGCGGAAAATCTGCAAGCCGTGCGCGTGGCCGAAGTGACGGCTGAACCGCGCATGCGGATGACCTGGCGCGGCGATACTATCGTCGACCTCTCCCGCGAGTTTTTGAACTCCAACGGCGCGCCCAAGCAAACGACCGCCACCGTTAAAGCGCCGGATTTGAACCAAATAACCTACCAATTCTCGGTGCAGGGAGCCAGCCTGGCCGACAAAATGCGCGACTGCCTGGCCGATTTGAACATTTGCTCTCAAAAAGGCCTGGTGGAGGAATTTGACAGCAGCATTGGCGCTGGCACCGTCACTATGCCATATGGCGGCCAACACCAGCTAACCCCAACTCCCTATATGGCGGCCAAGCTGCCGGTACTGCAAGGCGAAACCGACACCACCTCGGTGATGAGCTGGGGCTTTGACCCTTTCCTTTCCACGGCCAGCCCATATCATGGCGCAATGTTGGCCGTGGTTGCCTCCGCAGCCAAGCTGACGGCCGCCGGCCTGGATTACCGCCGCCTGTGGCTGACTTTCCAGGAATATTTTGCCAAACTGGGCCAACAGCCGGAACGTTGGGGCCAACCCCTGGCCGCGCTGCTGGGCGCGCTGGAGGCGCAGCTGGAATTAGGCATTGCGGCTATCGGCGGCAAAGACAGTATGTCCGGCTCCTTTGAGCAAATCGACGTACCGCCCACCCTGGTTAGTTTTGCTATCGGCGTGCAGCAAGCGCCCAACATTATCACCCCAGAATTTAAGCAGGCTGGCAGCCGCGTTTACTTGCTGCGCCCCGCCTATAATGAAAATAAACTGCCCGATTTCACCTCGCTACGCCAGCTGTTTGAGCAGGTTTATCAGCTGGCCCAAAGCGGTAAACTGCGGGCTGCCTGGGCGCTCAGCAACGGCGGCACGGCTGAGGGCGTCGCCAAAATGTGCTTCGGCAACCAGCTGGGCTTTGCTTTCAACAGCTTCTGCAAGCAGGAGGATATTTTTGCTCAGCATTGGGGCGCTATTCTGCTGGAACTGCCAGCCGAGGAAGCTGCGCCAGCAGGAGCTATCCTGATAGGCGAAACCATTGCCGAGCCGCAAATCAGCTTTGATGGTGAAAAAATCGAGTTAAAGGAACTGCTGGCAAGCTGGCAGCAAACCCTGGAGCCGGTTTACCCCACCCAAGCCGCCGCCGACCCGGACAGCCCTACCCCTCAGCTTTATAGCTTTAACGAGCGGGCCCGCGCCAAAGCCTTGCACGGTGTGGCCAAGCCCAAGGTGCTGTTGCCGGTTTTCCCTGGCAGCAACTGCGAATATGACACCGTGCGCCAGTTTGAAAGATACGGCGCAGAGGCGGAAACCTGCATTATCGCCAACCTAACTCCCGCGCTGGTGGAGGATTCCGTGCAGCGGCTGGCGGCGGCAATCCGCCAAAGCCAAATCATTATGCTGCCGGGCGGCTTCTCCGGCGGCGACGAACCGGATGGTAGCGGTAAATTCATCGCCACCTTTTTCCGCAATCCCCGCATTAAGGAGGCAGTTATGGAACTGCTCCAGCAGCGCGACGGCCTAATGTTGGGCATTTGCAACGGCTTCCAGGCGTTGGTTAAGCTGGGTTTGCTACCCTACGGCGAAATTTGCGATATGACGGCCCAAAGCCCCACCCTGACCTACAATAACATTGGCCGCCACCAAAGCATGCTGGTAAACACCCGTATTGCCAGCATAAAATCCCCTTGGCTAGCCTACACAGAAGTTGGCGATATTCACGCCATCCCAATTTCCCACGGCGAGGGCAAATTTGTGGCCAGCCCGGCCGACCTGGAACGAATGGCGGCGGGAGGCCAAATCTGCACTCAATATGTGGATATGAACGGCCAGCCCACAATGCTGACGCCTTACAATCCCAACGCCTCTGTGATGGCGATTGAAGGCATTTGCAGCCCAGACGGCCGCATTTTCGGCAAGATGGGACACAGCGAGCGCCAAGGCAGCTTTGTGCATAAGAATGTACCCGGCAACAAGGATCAGCTGCTTTTCAAAGCGGGTGTGGATTACTTTAAGCTGTAAAAAAACTGCAAGAAAATGGTAATTTGACTTGTATTTATATATAGAAATATATTAAAAAGGAGTCTTGTTTTTATGACAAAATATTTTCAATCGGTGCTTGTGCGTTAACCGGGAGGTTTGCGTACAATATGAGCTTAAAGTTTAAGTAAAACCAAGCCTCCCAAAAGGATTATTAGCTTAATAAAACTTTTTGGAGGAGATACCATTGAATAGAGAGAACAAACGAAAACAATTTATCAAGAATTATTACAAAACTCATCCTTGCACCGACGGCTTCACCTGCAAGGTTTGCGGGCGGCCAGTTGTGGCGGCCGGAGCTGGCAGCAACCACCGCAACCATTGCCCCAACTGCCTGAGCAGCCTACACCTGGATATTGAACCAGGCGACCGCGCGGCTGATTGCGGCGGGATTATGGAGCCAATCGCAGTTTGGGTACGCAAAAACAATGAATGGGCCATCATCCACCGCTGCCGCATTTGCGGCCAGCTTTCATCCAACCGGATTGCAGCCGATGATAACCCAATGAAGCTGATGTCCATTGCCCTAAAGCCCGTGGCAATTACCCCTTTTCCTCTGGAAAAAATAGAGGAGCTAACCGCTTTGATGGGTGGCAACGGCAGCTTGAAATAAGCCAGCATTGTACTAAAAATGCTTGATTTTTTCAGAAAAAAAATGTTAAAATATTAACATTAAGTAGCAAAATGCGTAAGTCCAAACACGGGCTTACGCTTTTTTTATTTTATTAAATAAGCGAGTATTTAGTCACAATATTTCTGAAGCTTAAATGAAAGCTGCCAAAACAGCCAAATTAAAGCAGCAGGTCTATTCACTTTAATTCAGCCAGCCATTTCTCCAAAGCCTCCACCAGCATCATCTGCTGACGCAGCACTGCCAAGCCGGACTGCGGCACTTCTGGCGCAGCCTCTTTCAGCCAAAGGTTCTCCTGCAAATAATCCTTTAAGGTTTGCAGATTATCCTCAATCGCAGCCAGACAAAAGCCCCGCTTATCCTCCGACAGCTCCGGCAAATTGACAACAACTGCATTCAAATCTAAAAAAATGCGTATAGGCTGACAGGAAATCTCCAGCATCAAACGCTCAAACTCCCGCTCTCCGGCCTCTGTCATCGAATAAACCGCCTTTTCCGGCATATTCCCATCCCGCGTCAGCCTGCCATAAATCAAACCTTTATCCTCCAGCTGCAGCACCTTCTTATAAATTGAGGGGGTGCTTATTTTTACCCATTTTGATATATTGCGGTATTCCACCAGCTTTTGCATTTCATAAGCGCTTAAGGGCTGCTTTTTTAACATTCCCAAGACAATTAAATCAATAGTTGCCATATAAATATCTCCTTTTTACTTGACAATCACTATAAATTATAGTATTATATTCAACGGATTGCAATTACTATAAATTATAGTACTATAAAAAACAGAAAGGAATACCAAATGAAAAACAAATATACCAAACTGCAACTGCTAAGCAGCGCGCCGGTTTCCCAAAGCCTGCTGGCAATGGGGCTGCCAATATGCCTGGGTATGCTGATAAACGCCTTTTATAATCTAGCAGACGCCTACTTTGTAAGCGGACTGGGCAAAAGCCAACTAGGAGCGATTTCTGTAGTTTTTCCATTAAGTCAGGTGGTTGTCAGTCTGGGCCTGATGTTTGGCAGCGGAGCCGCGTCCTGCCTGCCCCGGCTTTTGGGTGCTGGCAACCTGCAAGAGGCCAACCGCACAGCCAGCACAGCTCTATATGGCAGTCTTTTAGCCGGTGCGGCAATAATCAGCCTGTTCCTATTGAGCTTGCGACCTGTTCTGCATTGGCTAGGGGCCACGCCAACTATTATGCCATATGCCCTGCCCTATGCAAAAATCTATCTCGCCGCTTCCATATTTAACATATTCAATGTAACAATGAATAATATCGCCGCCAGTGAGGGAGCCGCCAAAACCACAATGTCTGCTCTGCTACTGAGCGCAACACTGAATATCATACTGGACCCGTTTTTCATCTATCAGCTTGGATTTGGCATTAGCGGCGCAGCCATTGCCACCGCCATTTCCCAAATGTTTTCCAGCCTGATTTATTTTGCTTACATAATACGCGGCAAAAGCGTATTCAGCTTCAGTGTACAATATTTTAGCCTAAACAAAGCAATCTTGACGGCAATTTTGGGCATAGGCCTGCCAACAATGTTTTTTCAGCTTTTAACCAGCTTGTCAATCAGTTTGATTAATCAAGCAGCCCAGCCATTCGGCGACGCGGCAATCGCCGCCTTAGGCGCTGTCAGCAGAATAACTGCGATGGAAACACTGCTGGTTTTTGGCTTTCTCAAAGGCTTCCAGCCTTTGGCCGGTTTTAGCTATGGCGCTGCCAACCTGCCGCGCCTAAAGTTATGTATTAAGACCGCCCTGCGCTGGTCAAATATATTTTGTCTGGCGGTTGGTTTGCTGACAGTTCTCTTAGCAGAGCCAATAATCGCTCAATTTGCCAGTAATGCAGACGGCAATCTGGAAATAACAAGCATTGGAACCAAAGCCCTGCAAGCAAGCGGAATTTCATTTATCTTTTTTGGCTTTTACACACTCTACTCCAGCCTGCTTCTGGCCCTAGGCAAAGCAAAAGCTGGTATGCTGCTAGGAGCCTGCCGTCAAGGTATTTGCTTTATACCGATTATTTGGCTGCTGCCAAAATTTGGGCAACTGAACGGCCTAATCTATGCCCAGCCCCTGGCCGATATTATGGCCGCAATAATAACTCTGCCAACAGCAACCTGGCTGCATAAACAAATAAACAGGATTGAAAAAAATAGTCTAAATAATTAATTTTAGCTATTGATTTTTCAAGCTGCTTCTGCTATAATATTAAAGGTTATTTTTGGCCTTTAATTTGCGAGAGTGGCGGAATCGGCAGACGCGCTACTTTGAGGGGGTAGTGGGAAATTTCCTGTACGGGTTCAAGTCCCGTCTCTCGCACCAAACGGCGCAAATTTGAACACAATCCATCGCTTCATTTTATAAAGAATGTAGTGATTGTGGTAATCAAATTTGCAAAATAAAAAAAGCTTGTCGATTAGAAATAGTCGGCAAGCTTCTTTTCATTTATTCTTCTTCATCATCCACAACAAGCAGCAAATATTCAATAGGCACACCAAACGCTTGACT